>CAVVMY010000016.1:0-110185 GCA_963749405.1 Candidatus Altarchaeales archaeon
GTGCATCAGAGAACCGCGCTCAAGAACCGGATACACGCAGTCCTGGTAAAAGAAGGAATAACAAACGAATACAGCGACCTCTTCGGCAAGAAAGGAAGAGAGACGCTATCCTCTATGGAACTCCGGGAAGGCAGCCGCCTGATAGTGGACCAGGACCTGGAACTCATAGACGAATTGAACCACAGAATCAAGAAGGTTGATGAGGAGATGGAGAGCAGGACCCGGAATTATCCGGAGATACAGCTATTGAAAACCATGCCGGGCATAGGGATCACTTACGCGATTATATTGTTAAGTGAGATAGGGGATATAAAGAGATTCCCTACGCCAGGGAAGCTGTGCTCTTATGCTGGACTGGTGCCTTCGACGTATCAGTCGGGGAATACGGCCCGGCACGGAAGAGTAATACCCGGTAGGCGCCTTATGAAGTATGCGATGGTGCAGGCCGCCAAAAAGGCGGTGAAGGTGCCTGGGAAACCCCGGGATTTATACCTCCGACTGGAAAAGAAAGGAAAAAACAAGGCAATAGTTGCGGTTGCAAGAGAGTCGACGGTATCGGTTTATTGGATGCTCACAAGAGGAACGCAATATCAATCTTACGCAAGAACAAAAAGGGAAGAGCAAGAGCCTCGAACTTTTTCTGACCCGTGATTTAGAGGTCGCGAAAATGACTGAGGTTATGTAACCCTTAAAACAAACGAATAACACGTAATGCGCCAAGAAATTCCTGAAAAGAAAAGAGCGCGGATAGATGAATGGTTAATAAGCCACAGAAAAGAGGCAGAGAGGAGAATAAAAACAATGAATCATAATAAAATAAAAAAGGTGTTTTCATAGATGGAAAAAGAGGTAAAATGGCTGGCGTTTTTAATGCTGTCAATTACCCTGGCCTCGGCTTCTATTCCTGTACTTGCTGAGGATGTGCGGTTCAATGTGTCAATGTCCAAGCAGAATTACGCACCGGGAGAGAATCTGACCCTCAACTACGAGATAAATAATCCCACCAATGAGACAAAGACGTATAAGTGTATGCTGACTTATGACCCGCCTACGAGTAAGACTCCTGGCTGCATAATGAAGAAGGTAACAGTGGCGCCGGGCCAAACGTTTGTTGGCTCTATCGTGTCAGAGGCGGAATTTCCAGTTCAGACCGGGGCACAGGTCGAATTGATGGATGAAAGCGGTAACGTAATAACTACCCAAGATATACCCCTCATCCAAGTCAAGGAACCTGCCAAAGTAGTATGCGGAGATGGCTCATGCGATTCAGGAGAGAACTATCAGAACTGCCCGCAGGACTGCGCCTCCGGCGGAAAAGACGGCTACTGCGACGGCTTAACAGACGGCATATGCGACCCTGACTGTAATAGGACACAAGACGCAGACTGTGCCTGCAACCACGACGGAGTATGCGAAAAAGGAATAGAGAACTACAAAAACTGCCCTGCGGACTGCCCCTCCGGGTCTGCAGACGGCTATTGCGACGGAATAGCAGACGGCAGATGCGATCCAGACTGCGTTGCGGGAGAAGATTCTGACTGCGGCAAAGGAGATGTAATGTCGTATCTTCCTTATGTAGTATTGGGTCTGGTGGTTGTTGCCGTAATAGGGTTCGCTGGATACAAAAAGGGCGTAGAGCGGAAGATTGAAAAGGAGAGAGAGGAATTCCTGAGATGGAAACAAGAAAAAGGCGGCTGAGTATGACTTGGGTGATTATTTCGCAACTAATCATAATCTTGTTGGCCTTTGGAGTTACAACCACTTCGGCTGCCGGCGGTTGTGCCATTCCAGGAGGGGTCCTCTCAGATGTCGTGTGCGGTAATGGCGTTTGTGACATAAAGACTTCCGGCCCAGGAGTGCCTTTCAGCGAAAATAAGCCTTACAGCCCCTGCTGTTGTGCACAGGATTGCCCCGGAGTTGTGTGCAAGTTTGAATGCGTAGACCCGATTGTAGGGACGCCCATCCCGCTTTTTACATGCGGCGACGGCTCATGCGTCAAGACTGCTGCAATTGAAAATTATACATGGATGGATGAGGACAACCCCAACGGCCCATGCTGCTGCGAAAAGGATTGCCCTGGGGTCATATGCGCAGGAAAATCAACGACGACAACAGTTGCTTCTACGACCTCTACGACCTCAGCCATATCCACTACAACAACCAATCCTAACCCGACTACGACCACCATCATCGGCCCCACTACTACTATCAACTCGACAGACCCGGGGAAGGGAATAGAAAAAAGAGTGAACGAAGTCGTTTGCACTTTGTTCAACGTGGTCGTTATGGTTGCAGGAGGAATAGCTGCTCTGATGATAATAATCGCAGGCTTAAAGTACACTACCGCTGGAGAGAATCCCGGCCAGGCAGACGACGCTAAGAAGATGGTAAGCTACGCATTCATAGGACTCTTAATGGTAGCAATAGCCTGCCCCCTCGTAGATTACCTTGTTTCGAATACCAACATAGTCCCATTCGAGAAATCATGCAAATGCTTCTTCTACTCAGGAGGCGGAAACGGAAGCACTACCACGACTGGGGGAACGACAACAACCACGATTTCCAATGGGACCACTACAAGCTCCAGCGGCGGGACCACATTAAGCAGCACCACTACGACCACCACAATACCTGCGTCAGAACTATTGACCGCAGAGAATCTCGTCGCCTGCATAAACTCTAAAGGCATTTTCTACTCCGACGGAGGCTGCCATTACTGCATAATCCAGAAGAACCTCTTCTACGCAGAGGTCGATGCACTCGTCGGAGACGGGAAAACCGTTTACGACAGTGTTCTGAAAAATAGAACCGGATTCGACAAAATCGCCATGCGGAGGAGGAGGCGCCATACCCTGCTGGTCCTATCCCGCCAAAGGAACGAATGAGACAGGCTGCAGAAGCTTCCCACAGCTAAGAGACATATACGAATGCCCACTGATAGAAGTCCCAGGGCACACTTATCAAACATGCCCCTAAAAATCAACAACCACGCCCTAAAGGGCGTGGTATGTGATATACAAACACGCATAATGATAATCATTCAAAGAGGTGTAAACGCAAGAATCTCGGCCTAAAGGCCGAAGTATCTTGCGTGTTTGTAATGAGAAAAAAAGCAGAGATTATCCTTATCCTCCTAATAGCAGTCGCATTGACATCAGCCACAGCCCAGCAATCACAACCAGAACAGACAAAGACAGAATGGAACCACGTCATATGCATCGCAATGCACATCCTCCAAATGGTGTCCGTAGGCATCGCAGTACTGATAATAATGGTCGCAGGCCTAAAGTACATGACCTCGGAAGACGTAGACACAAGAGAGGAATCCAAGAGCATGATCATCCGGGTCTTATGTATCCTGATGATCATAGCAGTCACCGCGCAGGTAGTCAATTATCTGGTAGCTGGGAGCAGCATAGAGGCTTTTGACATTAATTCATGTAATGGCCTCTTCCCCACTACGACACAGCCTCCGGCGACAACGACTACGTCAGAGCCTCCGACGTCAGGACCGACGACCAGCACGAATGGAACTTCCACTACGATAGTGACAACCAGTACGACCACCACTTCAACCACGCTTGGAGGCCTATGCCTGGACCCCACCAGCAAATATTCCATTTATGGATCAGTCAACTCATGCCGGAGGGCGTCTGATGTGGATCAGTGCAAAACGGACTATTACCCGGTAGGCGGAAACGGTATACCAGACCTTGACGACTATCTTGGTGTGGGTTTCGCCCATTGCTGCTGTGTTAATGGATACCCCAAGTGCTGCTGAACTTAATATTTAAGGAATGCAATATTTAATGAGAAGAAGAAAATGAATAACAAGAAAGTGGCTGTTGTGATAATCGTCGTAGGCGCTTTAGTAGTTATATTCTCTTATTATGTCTTCCTGAATCAGAGTATCAAAGAAACGGCGCTAAACAAGGAAACCACGACCTTGTCTGATTTCCAGGTGACTGCATGCAATGCCGCGGACAGAAGCGACACATGCAGGACAAAGCTGCCAAAACTTAATCTCATAACCCCGGAGGAATGCTGCAAATACTTGGGGAAATGTTGTTAAAAAAATAAGAGGCTAAAAAAATGAAAACAGGAAAGATCAGGGTATTTGTTCTGGTGTCAATATTCTTAACGTTGTCTGTGAATTGTTTTGCAGGTATCTACTCTATAACTGAAAGCGATTACATCAACGCATATTTTACCATGTTTAAGACATATCTGAACGCCAATAATGGCAGTGCAGAGGTCACAGATGCCAAGAACGACGTACTTGACCTGATAGAGTACTATCTCACCACCCGGGCCTCGCTCTCGGACTTCTTATGGCAGACTGGGACCCACTCCGGTAAGCAGATTAGGACGATACTGGACCTGGCCAATGCTCCATGTGTGTGCGACGTAAACACTGCATGCAACGAGACTGGTGACGTCTGCTGCTGCCATACGGTGCAGGGCGTCTGCGACACAGTGCAGGCAGGGCTGCCGAAGCAATGGAAATCCACCACGGGATGTGCCAACGGCTGCTGCGGCGATTATTGCTGCGGAGAGGAGCCGACACAAAACTGCTTCTCGAACAAGCAATGCTATCTGACAAAAGGGCCATGCCAGGCATGCGAAAAAGCCGGCCAAAACTGCACCTATGAGGCCAATCAGTGCAGTGTAGACTCCGACTGCGCCAAATATGCCTCAGACTGGATATGCAGCCCATCCTTCAAGTGCTGCGTACCGCCGCAGGTAACTACAACTACGACAAGCACGACCACGACGACGACACTATCCGGCTGCCGCTCGGACAGACAATGCGTCGCTGAGAACGGGGCTTGCTATATATGCCCCGCATTTGGGTCAACGTGCACGCCGCAAAACAACCAGTGCGTAAATGACAGCGACTGCACCATCAGGTTCGGGAAAGCCGGAGGGGTTACATGCAACACTGCAACAGGATGCTGTAATACGCCGGTTGAATGCGCTACCGATATTGATTGCACGAACATATATGGCCCCCATTGGACCTGTTATGCGGCACAGTACTGCACTTATTACGGAAACAATACAGCCTGTACGGACGGTACAAGGGTAGGCCAGTGCAACAGCGTCCAGCAGAGATGCATGGACGGACCATACGGCGGCGCCGTACTCGCAACAGACACCACGTATTGCTGATAAAAAAAACAGCAGATAAAAGCTTTTAAATAGTAGAAAACATCATATAATTTAGGAGATAGAAAAGTCCAAAAAAATGGAAAACAAGAATATTGCCATAGTATTGGTTGTAGCAGTAGTCTTGGTGGGTTTCTTTGCCCTGAATAACATGAAGCCTAATGGGACACCAACATTCACGACAACGACCAGTGCCGAGGGAACACCGACGACTATTTCCACAAATCCCACAGAAACCACAGAAGAGCTCCCTGCAAACATCCCTCTCTCAGACCTGCAGATAACGGCCTGCAACGCCGCAGACAAGGCCCAGACCTGCCTGACAAGGCTGCCAAAACTCGTAGGCCTAGTAACAAAAGAGGACTGCTGCAAATACCTGAAGAAATGCTGCTGATATAAAATATAAATTTTGTTTTTTTCTTTTATCAGCTTATTATTATCACTTTTTCCACTTCCGGCAACGCCAGAATCCTATCGATAAGCACTCTAGGAATAGGCTTCTCAGTCACAACAGTCATCACATTAGAAAACATCGGATCGCTCGTAGTTATCTGCCTTATACTCACATCAGCGTCTGCCATTATCTTGGCCACGCCCGCTATTATGCCTTTTGACGAGGGATCGCCTACCGTTATCTCTATTGCGCCGAATCCCATCTCAGGCGCAACGTCTTTCAGCATCAGGGTAGAGCTTAGTTTTGAAAATATTCTCATAAGGGAGGGATTATTGGCTATCGTGTCCGCCGCTCCTGTAACGACTCTGCGGTCCAGGTCCAATGAGCGGGCCAATGCCGCGCTTGAGACTTCGATGTCGCCGAAAAAGAACCGGCCATCAGCAGAGACTCTTATGCCCTTGCGCAGCAGGAACTCGGCCACCTGGCGCTGGGACCTTTTACGCAGGAAAACTTCTTCCAGATTTAACATATTAATTACAGGATGTACTAAATAATTATCCAATAAAACATAAAAGATAAACAGGAGAGGATAGAAAATGCTGAAAGACATTCCGACAATGAATGATTATGATTTTAAGGGAAAGACTGCGCTTTTAAGGATTGACGTAAACACGCCGATGGACCCGAAAACAGGCGAGCTCCTGGATGATCGGAGATTCCGCTCGCACAAGGACACCATCGATGAATTGGTGAAAAAGAAGGCAAGGATTGTTATCATGGCCCATCAGGGCAGGCCGGGTGACCCGGATTTTACGCCTTTGGAAAAGCATGCGAAGAAGCTTTCCGAGATAACGGGTTACAATGTCAAATACGTCGACAGCATCTTCAGTTCTTATGCGCTCGCGGAAATAAAGAAATTGAATCTGGGAGAGATAATACTTCTTGAGAACGTTCGCTTCTATTCTGAGGAGAACATGGACCGGCCAGCCGATGCCCAGGCGACGACGATACTTGTGCAGAGACTGAAATCTGTCGGAGATGTTTACGTAAGCGATGCATTCTCAACAGCGCATAGGAGCCAGCCCACACTGGTCGGATTCCCGGTTGTCATGCCGTCTGTTGCCGGAAGGCTTATGGAAAAAGAGATAAGGACCATAGACGACGTATTGAAGAATCCTAAGAAGCCGGTGGCATTCATCCTCGGAGGAACAAAGGCAGACGACTCGCTCAAGGCCATCGAGAAAGCCCTTGACAACGGAATAGACTACATACTGACCGGAGGGCTTGTAGCAAATATCTTCCTTGCTGCGAAGAACTACAGGATAGGAGACCCAAACATAGAGTTCATCCGCGGAAAGAAGATGATAGAACAGATAGACGTTGCCAGGGCGCTTTTGGCCAAATACGAAAACAGGATAATACTGCCAATAGACCTGGCAGTTGACCAGAACGGCGTCAGAACAGAGATCCTTGTAAGCAGCCTACCAACGAGATTCGCGATAAAGGACATCGGCAGCCAGACCATAGAGAAATATAAGGAATTGATAAAGGGCTGCGGAACAATCTATGCGAAAGGCGCGCTAGGCCTCTTCGAAGACAAGAATTTCGCAATTGGTACGATAGAGGTGATGAAGGCGCTCGGGGATTCCAAGGCCCATGCCATCGTAGGCGGAGGACACCTCGTAGCCGCTGCAAGAGACTTAAACCTTGAAGACAAGATAACCCACATAAGCAGCGGAGGAGGCGCATCCATCAGCCTGCTCGCAGGATATAAGCTGCCCGCGGTAGAGATACTGCGTAAGAAGTGAATACTCACAAGCCGCTGAGTTATTGATACGGTAACCGCCCGGATAGCGACCGGCGTCTTGGGGCTGATAGGGATATTTTACTTCCCCTGCTGGCTTACAGTCTTGGAAAGTAAAATTTTTTGATTTCTTCTTTTTCTTTATCAGGCAATACTCAAATAACTAGGAATTCTACAGAGCCCCAATTATATAAGTTTTTATACTATTATTACTGATAATATTACTGATATTGTACCTTATTTTAAAAAGCTAAAATGAAAAAACTCCAGATTGTATTTTGGATTATAACAACCGCCTTTGTTCTTTCCCTGACTACTCTTGGCGCACTAGTTCCAGACAGCGACTCAGGAACGAATAATAGCAATAACCATTATCAATGCGATGAAAACGGGAGCCTGATACGCTGCAGCGGCCAAGTGGACTGCGTAAACGTCCAAGGCGCAAACTTCGACTGCGTGAGGAACAAATGTGTGTACAAAGGATCGCAGGGCCCATGCAGCGACGGAACACCGATCGGGCAATGCTCCAAGAACAGCCCAGGACTAAGATGCATAGAAGGACCATTAGGCAGCCCAAGCCTGGCTAAAATCATAAACGACCCATGCTGCACGGGAGGAACAACCCCCACAACACAACCATACGGATGCAACAACGACGGATGGTGCAACCCCGCATACGGAGAAACAATCCAAAACTGCCCAGGCGACTGCACATGCAACAACGACGGAAAATGCGATCCACCAACGGAAACACCGGAAACATGCCAGGACTGCAAAGGAATTACGCCATCCGATAACGACGATGCGGCATACTTCAAGAATAAGACCATCTCGGTCGAAGAGTATAATAGAATATATTTTATTATATACCAGGATAGAATAGCAAATGGAACTAAATTCACGGACGATGAATTGTCAGACATACTCGAGTATTCCAAATCAAACAATGACGAAAAGGACCTGTCAGGCAAACTGTACACAACAGGATCTAAATCAAACGAGATCATAGGGGATATATTAACGAGAGCTGGCGCAAACTTTGGGACTGTCAGGGGAGGCAGTGGAGGAAACTGCTACATGTGGACAGACGTGGATGGAAACTCGTGCTGCCACGACGACACCAATTGGCCCGGATACTGCTACGCGGGCAAAATATGCGACATAACGACAGGATACTGCGAAAGCTCCAATCAGACTACAACGACGACCTTAGGAGGAGGAAGCGGATGCTACATGACAACCGACATAGACGGCGAAACATGCTGCCACGACTCAACGAACTGGCCGGGATTCTGCTGGCCCAACAAGATATGCGACCCAACAACAGGATACTGCACCTCCGGCGGAACCACAACGACAACCTCAGGAGGAACAACAACCACAACTCAATCCACCACAACCTGTAACCAGAAATGCACCATCCTAGGATACAGCTACTCATACTGCGCCGCCGGATCATGCTACTCAGGAGACGTACAATCAATAGGTACCTGCCCCACAGGATACCCCACCTGCTGCTGCAACAACGGATGGACAACCACCACAGCACCATCCACCACCTGCACAGACCACTCCCAATGCTCGCAAACATGCTCGACTAGTTGTCCTAAAGGGGTGTATGGATGCTGCAGCGGATGCCAGATAGGACAATGCCAAGGAGGACAATGCGTATGCTATACTTCAACAAGCTACTGCTCAAGCCCAGCCTACCAAGTAGGTGCCAAATGCCAAGGAGGAACCACCACAACCACCCCTCCCGGCACGTGCTATGATTCCGACGGAGGCAAAAATTATCTGACGCCAGGTATATGCTCCGACGGCGGCACACCGGTAAAGGACACATGCAGCGGCACCGATATCCTCGTAGAATCTTACTGTAACACCGCCAACGGCAACTGCAACACTTATGGCGTCAGACTGTTCAGCCCAATATGGCAGCGGCTACAGGTGCATTACGGACCTCGGAACCGGGGCGGCTTATTGCAGCAACGTTGGAACGACAACAACAACCACACCAGCCACCAGATGCGATTATACCTGTGGAAGCAGCGGATACAAATTCTACAGCTGCGCATACTCATCATGCTCAGCACCCTTCCACACAAACACAGGATCATGCTCAGGCCTAGGAAGCGGCACATGCTGCTGCACAAACTGCGGAAACGGATACTGCAGCGCCACAGACGGAGAAACAGCACAAAACTGCCCACAAGACTGCGCAACGACGACTACAACAACACCACACGTCACCACATGCGATTCTACTTGTGGAAGCAGCGGATACAAATTCTACAGCTGCGCATACTCATCATGCTCAGCACCCTTCCACACAAATACAGGATCATGCTCCGGACTAGGAAGCGGAACATGCTGCTGCACAAACTGCGGAAACGGATACTGCAGCGCCACAGACGGAGAAACAGCACAAAACTGCCCACAAGACTGCGCAAAGACCACGACAACAACGACACCAAGCACCACAACGTGCGCCCAAAAATGCGGCATCCTGGGATATAGTTACTGGTACTGTTCCACAGGCGCGTGCACCAAGGCAGGCAGCATTGAATCGATAGGAACATGCCCCTCAGGATACATAAATTGCTGCTGCACCAACACGGCAAGCTAATCCGGTGGATGCGTATGCCTAAAAGGCGGCCACTGCAAGTATCACAACCAACCCACAAGATAAAAACTTCGTCGCCCGCGAGGGCTTATGCGAGTAAATAAGCAGCAGTGAGTGCTGCTATAACAACTAATACGAAGATGATTAAAAATGAAAAAAATGAGTCTAAACCAAGGGACTGTAATCAAAACAGTATTGCTTGTATTTACCGTTGCTTTATCGGTTATTGCCACATACGCAGAACAGACGGCTGAAGAATATGCAGCCGCACAAACCCAGAATGCGGCGACACCGTGGATAAGCGGATCAGACCACATAGATACCCAGAAAGCCATGGAGAACTCCGGAATTGCAGCAAAACAAGGCCAACAGGTACAGATGAGTCCGGCTATTCCAATGAATCAGGATGAAGCATCTTCAATCACACCAGTGCAAACCCCGACGATCAGAACCGAGGACACTGAACCGAAGACACAATCAACGGCATCTACTGAAGAGAGCGAAAAAACCGGCACAACTACGATGGACTGGCAGAACAACATAGTATATGTTGGGATTTTGGTTGCCGTGCTGCTAGCAGTATTCGTTTTCATGCAAAGCAGGAAGGCGAAAAACAAAGAGAAAAAGGGTTAAACACACGGTCCTGCAATGGTAGAGATACCGCGCAAAAATATGAAGAGGCCTTTTGAGTTATTGCTGTCGACCCTCGCTCTGGTAGCAACTGGCGTCTTGGGGCTGGTAGGGATATTCCTGGCTGGCTTCCAGGCTACGCCGCTTCAGATCATCCTAATGGCAGCATACGGCTTTCTGCATCCCCTGGTATCTTACAGTCTTTGGAAGGTAAAAAAAGGCATGCTCAAAGCTGCGAGAATACTTATAATCTTTTTCTTACTATCGTCTTTTTTCTTATATCAAGTGATTAATCCAATAATACTGATACTAAATTCCCTTGCATACGCCTATACTTTACTCTATTTGTTCAGGCCGGACGTCATGGCAGAGTTCAAAGAAGAATAGGTGGCGTGATTTAAATCCATAAGACCACATATATTTTACTTTAAAAACAAAGGTAGTCAAGATGTACAAAATAGGTGAAGCGCTCGTCGGAAAAGACAATGAAGTAGCTCATATCGACTTGATGATAGGCGAAAAAGAAGGAGTCATAGGCCAGGCTTTCGCACACGGCATGACCAATCTCTCCCACGGACACACACCCCTTCTCTCGGTTATAAGGCCCAATCTGCCCTGCAAGCCCTATACGCTCATAGTCCCAAAGGTCACCGCGGCAGGGATGGAAGATGTAACAAAGATATTCGGCCCAGCCCAGGCAGCGGTTGCAAAAGCAGTCGCAGACGCAGTCGAAGAAGGAATAATACCCAAAGACAAGATAGAAGAATGGGTCATAATATGCTCCGTATTCATCCACCCGCAGGCAAAGGATTTCCGCAAGATCTACCAATACAACTACGGAGCAACCAAACTTGCACTAAAGCGCGCACTAAACGACCAGCCGACGCTGGACAAGATAATGTTTGACAAAGACCGGGCCACCCACCCCATAATGGGTTTCAGGGCTCCGAGGCTTCCTAAATGGAACGCGCCTTATCTCCAGATAGCACTGGACGCGCCAGACCTCGAGAAGACAAAAAAGGTTCTAGAAGAACTGCCCAAGAGCGATAAGATAATACTTGAAGCAGGGACGCCACTGATAAAGAAATACGGCGTCAAGGTAATATCGGAACTAAGGCAGATAGCAAAAGATGCGTTCATCATAGCAGACCTTAAGACTCTTGACGTGGGACAACTGGAAGTCGACATGTCCTTCGACGAAACCGCAGACGCCGTCGTCGTATCCGGCCTTGCCACAGTAGACGTGATAGACAAATTCATATACGAGGCTAAAAGACTGGGCATCTATGCAATAATAGACACCATGAACGTCGCAGACCCGGTAAAGATGCTGTCCTCCCTAAAGGAACTGCCAGAGATCACCATCCTACACAGGAGCGTGGACTCGGAAAGCAAGCAAAAACACCGCTTCGAACTGATCAGCAAGATAAAGAAAGACTACCCCAATATGTACATAGCAGTCGCAGGGGGAATAGAACCCGATACCGCGCCTGAAGCACTAAAAGAAGGAGCGGATATACTGATAGTCGGCCGATACATAACCCAGTCAAAGGATATAGAGCGTTCTGCGGAGCAGTTCATAAACCTGCTGGGCGAGGACATAGACCTGAAAAGGGTGCACGTGGAGTGAGATATTCCCTCTTCTTTTTTTTATCTTTTTTTAAAGTGCCGAATGCATGCCTTCGGGCAAAAACTTGGACCTGAAAGAGAGAAGCCCTCTTTGGGCATAATCCCCTGAAAGGGGATTCTGCCTTTAGGCTGGATTTTTTATTTTTGTAGGATAATTGACTTATTTGCTCATCTCGAAATTGACCTCCTCTGTTTTTGTTTCTTCTTTTGCATCGCCTGTTTCGATGTGTTTCTGGGCGGTCAGATTCTCTGCTCCCTTGGGGACTTTTACGTCTTTGAATGCGTCTTTTACCTCCTGTATGTGGAAGTATTCCCGGAATTTATTTGTGACAGTTATTACTCTGGTCCTGCTGCTCTTATGGGTCTCTATGAGCTCCTGGTCTTTGAGTTTCTGTATGTATCTGTATGCACCGTTCCCTCTTAGTTTGATGACCTCTGACTGCTTTATCGGCTGGGTATAAGCTATGAGCGCGAGCGTCTTAAGCACTGCCGGCGCCATGTCAGTATCCGGCACCAGGTGTATTACCTTGTCTTCGTATTCCCGCTTGACGCGCATGCCGTATGCCCCGGAAGACTCGTATATCTCTATGCCGGAGTCCCTTGATTCATATTCTTTTTGCAGTTCCTCTATTGCTTTTCTAATCACGCCTATGTTTCCTGAACTGCAGAGCCGGGCCATGTCTTCTAGGGTCAGGATCTTGCCTGAAACAAACAAAGCGGCCTCCAGTATTTTCTTATTATCATCTGTCATTTTTAGGGTTCTTTTTCACATCTGGGCTTGAGTATTAACTAGCGGGTGGTTTTGAAAAGAGCAAGCTGACCAGCGTTGCTGCTATCATTATCAACACTATCGCCAGTATGACGCTGATTATGCCTTTCTTTGCTTCTTCACGCTCCGAAGGGTTTTCAGCCGTCTTCCATCTGATGGCATGCAGGGTTATCATGAGAGCCGCAATTCCTGCAGCGATGCCGTAGAGGACGGTATTAACCCCGCCTATCGTGTCTATTATGTCTGCGAATGCCGGCAGGGATAGTAGGAGGATTAATGCAAAGACTCTTAACAAGGTGTTTTTCATGTTTGCTTGTGATTGGTTATATTTGATTAATTGTTATTGTCTTTCCTTAAATACTTTTTCATGTTTTCTTGATTTTTGCCAGGATCACGTATAGTTCCTCGAACCATAGCTTTTCGCTTGCGATGACTTTTGCTTCAAGGCTCTTTTTCTGAATTGTCTTAAGGACTTCGTCGACATCGTTTAGGCTGGAGACGAGCAATTGTATCCTGCCCTTGTCTGTTAGGTGTTTTGGCGCATCTTCTATGAATTTGTCTATTATTTCCCGGCCCATTATGCCCCCAGCCCATGCTCTTGCCTGCATGTCTTTTTCTTCTGAGGGAAGGTATGGGGGGTTGAATATTATCAGGTCGAATTTTTCCTCTTCTTTTATGTTCTCAAAGAGGTTGCTTATACGGTATTTGATATTTTCTGCCTTGTTCTTTTCTGCGTTCCGCTTTGTAGTGTCTATGGCCTGCGGGTTTATGTCCACGGCCAAAACTTTTTTTGCTTTCCTGGATGCGAGTATGGCCTGTATACCTATGCCGCAGCCCATGTCCAGGACATAGTCCCCCTTTGTGGCCTGGAGATGTCCTGCAAGCAGTTCTGAGTCTTCCTTTGGTTCATATATCATAGGATGCGTATCAAAGGCTAAGTCTTTATAGTAGTAGACCATATTAAGTGAGCGCTTTGAGGCTTTTTATCTGCCGGCATATATCCTTTTCATGTCTTCGACTATGCGGTAGGAGTTCTCTGGACGCCTTTTTCCTTCAACCTTCTCAGCTATTATCATGCCGGGATATTTAGCCATCATGCGTTCTATGGTTTTTGCTATAGTGCCCCGGTCTTTCCTAAGGTCGGCAACAAGCTGCGGAGACGTTTTAGATTCATTCTTGATTAAGGCATCAAATATCTGCATCTCCAATCCTGAAAATTTCTTTCTTATATCTGCCCCTTGGATTACTTCAGTATTACCCAAGGATTTCTCCAATCTTCCCTTAAACAAATTCTCGATATACGCCATATCCGCAACAGGTATTTTGATACTCTCACCGAAAGTATACTCTTTCTCCATCTGGATGAATATATCGCCGCATATATTGAGGAGGTCTCTTGCCCCGCCAAAACGCGAAGCAAGATATGTAACGGCCTCCTCTGTGAAGGGCTTAAAACCCTCACCACCAACCCACTCCACCCTTTTTTTAATCAGTTCCTTCAAGTCTTCGCCGCTCAGGGGTTCCGGCTCCAGTTCCTGCATGCCTCTGTTAAGAAAAGAGACCTCGTTCCTAAGCCAGGATACGCCCTCTTTCAGGCCGCAGAGTATTATGAAGGAATCAGTGTGCTCAAGCAAAACCACGCATAGGCCTACAATGTCGGCGTTCTTCACCCGTTGTATGTCGTCCCAGACAAAAACGAGTTTTTTGTCTCCAAGTTTGTTGTTGACATACTCAGGCAACATGTTTTCGGTAATCTGCGGGGCATTTGCAAGCAACTGCTCTTTTAAGAGGCCGAAGAATTTCTTCTTTGTAGTATAGGGATTTAGATTGTGGATAGTAACTACGATGTTCTTTACGACCTCCTCACGGGTATAATCCCCAGTCAGGTAGACGAAAACCGTATCCACCGGAGGTTTATTTCTCAGATAGGTCAAAGAAAAAGACTTCCCCGCACCATAGGGACCAGTTACTAAAAGCATTCTCTTCCCGTTTTTTATGTATTCATACAGGTCAGTATATAGGCGCTTATGCCCAACTACGACGTCTGTGATCAGTTCTAATGTGAATGGGTCCTTGTTATTATCCCAACCAAGCGCTTCTTTTAGGCTCTTATTGTGCATTTTATGTCAACCAAAAATGTCATCTTTGTCAACATTGTCCGTCAACTCTTTGTCAACAATGTCAACTTAATTTGTCAACAGGAATGTACCTGGTTTTGTGTTGGCAGATTATGTTGACAGTAATGATATTTATCAATCAACTATAAAAACTTATCGGTTTTTAGAATTTCATCTTAGATCGTCAGCTTCTTTTCAAGGTGTTTTTTTGGGTTTGTAACTATTCATGGGGTAAATTTGAGAGTTCGTGAGAGTTCATAAACAGGTTAAATGTATATTTATATACATAAATGCATATTTATATGCATAAAAGGCATATATATTTACCATGGCAATTGCTTACGTTACCCAGATTTACAAAGAGATAGAATTAAAGGACCCTCAGGAAGCGTACATGAGGATTAGAGGGAAGGACACCTATCTCCTGGAATCCTCAGAAGGCGGGAACAAGGTAGCCAGATACTCTTTCATAGGTTTCAACCCGGCTGCAAAGATCACTGGGAGAAATGGCAAAATAATTGTTGAAACTAAAAATCCCGTCCTGAAAGCACTGGAAATCTCTAAAACAACGCCATTAGAGGCTATTAAGGCATTCATGCAACAAATCCGCCTAAATAAGCCCGCACCTGCACGTTTTTTCGGCGGCCTGGTAGGCTATGTCTCATATGATATAATCAGATATTACATAAATCTGCCAGGGAACACAATAGACGACCTTGGAGAACCTGACTGCGAATTCGTTATCTCAGGTAATAACCTGATATTTGATCATAAAGTAGGTAAAACGTATTTAGTTTCGCAAATTTTTTCATTGGAAAAAAACCTCACCAGGAGTAGTATGCTGGAAGCATTGGAAAATCTTAATAAAACGGCTGAAGAACTGCTAAAAAGCGATTATAAAGCCAGAGAGGCTATACTGAAAAAGCCGTGTCAACATAAGTTGTCAACATTCTCATCTAATCTGAAGCAATCTGAATATGAGGAAAATGTGCGCAGGGCAAAGGAGTACATAAGAGCGGGGGATATATTTCAGGTAGTTCTTTCGCAGAGGCTGGAAACACCGTTTATGGGCGATGTATTCATGGTTTACAAAACCCTTAAAAGGATTAATCCCTCGCCGTATATGTATTGTTTGGAGTTCGGAGAACGGAAAATCGTTGGTTCCAGTCCTGAAATGCTTGCCCGGGTGGAGGAAAAAGAGGTTATGACTTTTCCTATTGCAGGAACAAGGCCTCGCGGAAAGACACCAGAAGATGACTTGCGGCTGGAAAAGGAGATGTTGGCAGATGATAAGGAGCGCTCTGAGCATGTGATGCTTGTGGATTTGGGCAGAAATGACGTGGGCAGGGTAGCTGATTATGGATCGGTCAAGGTCACGAAGTTTATGTCTGTTGAGAAGTATTCTCATGTCCAGCACATGGTTTCTGAGGTGACTGGCCGCTTGCGGACAGGCATGGGTGTATTCGATGCCTTTAAAAGCATTTTTCCGGCTGGAACTGTCTCGGGCGCTCCGAAGGTGCGGGCAATGGAGATAATAGAGGAACTTGAGAAGACCCACAGAGGGGTTTATGCCGGGGCTATTGGCTATTTTTCTTTTAATCAAAACATGGATATGGCAATTTCTATCCGTACGATAATATTTGAGAAAGATAAGGCTTATATACAGGCAGGTGCTGGGATAGTTGCTGACTCGGATCCTGTAACAGAATTCCAGGAAAGCTTAAATAAGGCTAATGGACTGCTTAAAGCCCTTGCTGAGGCGGACTCATGAAAAACACAAAAATTCTCGTCATCGACAACATAGATTCTTTTGTCTATAACCTCGTGCAGTACGTAGGTGTCCTAGGCGGAAACCCGGTTGTTCTGCAAAACAATGCAGATTTCAAAGAAGTAGAAAAGATAATTGCAAAGGAAAAGATTACACACATCATCATATCTCCCGGGCCAAAATCCCCGAAGGACGCAGGCATATCCAATAAAGTGATCAAGGAATACGGTCCAAAGATACCTACCCTGGGCGTCTGCCTCGGCCATCAATGCATAGGCTACGTATTCGGCGGAGAGATACGCAGGGCCAAAAGAGCTCAGGCACGGCAAGACCTCGATGATAAAACATAACGGAACAGGAATATTCAGGAATATAAGCAATCCTTTTGAGGCAACAAGGTATCATTCCCTGGTAATAGAGGAGAAAAATCTTCCAGAATGCCTCGAAATAACGGCAAGGAGCCTAGACGACAAAGAGATAATGGGCGTCAGACACAAAGAGTTTCCAATCTATGGAGTGCAATTCCATCCTGAATCCATCCTCACAAATGAGGGCATGACTCTGTTAAAAAATTTTATTCTAATTGGGAGGTAAATAAAAAATTGAAAGAAATAATTTCCAGCGTAGTCGGCGGAAAAAATATGTCGGCGCAGGAGGCGGAAAAAGCATTAAAGATTATAATGAGCGGACAATCAACTGACATAGAGATAACCGCGCTCCTCACAGGACTCAAAATCAAAGGAGAAACCCCGGAAGAGATAGCCGCATTCGCCAAAGTCATGAGGGAATATGCCTTAAAGATAGAGCCAAAAGTCTCAGGGACATTGGTTGACATGTGCGGAACAGGAGGCGACAAATCCAATACATTCAACATATCGACCACTGCGATGTTCATCGTGGCTGGCGCCGGAATACCTGTAGCAAAGCACGGAAACCGGGCCCTGACTTCCAAATGCGGATCAGCAGACGTCCTGGAAGCACTCGGCGTAGACCTCTCCATAGGCCCTGAGAAGATATGTAAATCCATCGAGGACGTAGGCATCGGCTTCATGTTTGCGCCCATGCATCATTCCGCGACAAAATATGTGATGCCAGTACGTAAAGCCCTTGGCTACAGAACCATTTTCAACATACTCGGGCCTCTCACAAATCCTGCGAATGCCAGAGCCCAGCTTATGGGTGTCTATGATCCGAGCCTTACTGAGAAACTTGCCGAGGTCTTCAGGATACTTGGCCTGGATAGGGCGATGGTAGTCCACGGAGCACCCGGCTTGGACGAACTGTCAAATGTTGGTAAGACAAAGGTTTCGGAATTAAAGGAAGACAAGGTAAATACTTACTACATAAGCCCTGAAGATTACGGCCTGGAGAAAGCGGATATGAAAGACCTCATGGGAGGAACACCCCAGGAAAACGCAGAGATATTGAAGAACATAATAAATGGTTCAGACACCGGACCAAGGAGGGACATCGCCCTCCTAAACGCCGCAGCAGGCATTGTGGTCGGTGGGAAAGCTCAAAACATAAGCGAAGGCCTCAATCTGGCAGAAGAAGTCCTGGAAGATGGCAGAGCATACGAAAAGCTGCGCGAATATATAAAATACTGCGGGAAATGAACCTCCCCGCCCTAAAGGGCGGGGTATCGTGTGTTAAAAATGTGTCAAAGTAGTTTGGTTGTGCTGGGTATACCAGCCGTGGTGTGTGTCGCTAATGTATGCGGCGATTACGTCAGCGGTGACGTTGCCCACGGTGCGGAAAAACTTGCCGGGGCTCCAGAAATGTCCTTTACGGAAGTGCTTGCGCAGCCAAGGGTGCTGGCGGAAAAGGCGGAAGGCGCTTCCGCCCTTCAGCAACTGGAGCGCACGCGAGACGCTCATAGTGGGCGGCAGGCCCACAAACAGGTGCACATGGTCGGCCTGCACCTGCAACTCGAAAATCTCCATCCGGTTCTCCTGCGCGATTTCCCGCAGAAAACGCTCGCAATGGCCCCGGACCACTGCGAACTTGAACGGATCCATTGCATATTTGGCTTTCCATACAAGATGGAATGCGTTTTGCCCTACTCCGTGGCTATGGGATGTCAGTCCTTTCATTTTTCACCGTCGGCGCAAAAATTTCGCATAGCTCACGCTAACACCAATACCAAAGGTGGGTGCGCCAACTACGCTGCGCACCCACCATTAAGAACGAGCGTAGAAAACAGGGAGGTAACTAGCAAGGCAAGCGAACGATATCTAGTTCGCAATTCCTCTGCGGCCTAAAGGCCGCAGTATCCTTGCGAAAAGTGTAATGAAATGAAATTCGATTTTGAAAAAATAGAAACAGAGAAAAAAGAGGAGATAAAGGACCTAAAAAAGACGAGGTCCCTCATAGGAGCAATAGAAAAGGCCAAAAGGGAAGGAATGACGCCTATAATCGCAGAAGTAAAAAAGAAAAGCCCGAGCAGAGGAAAAATAAATGGGATAGAGCCTGACGATGCGTCCCTCCACATGGAAAGAGGCGGAGCCTGCGCAATATCGGTATTAACCGACAAATATTTCAACGGTAAGATATGCTATCTGCGCCAGGTCAAAAAAACAGTAAAAATACCGGTTCTGCGCAAGGATTTTATCGTTGACATATTCCAGCTCTATGAAAGCCGGGGAAACGGCGCAGACGCAGTCCTGCTAATAGCTGCATTGCTAAAAGATAAGACAAAGGAATACGTAGACAAAGCCCATGAACTGGGCATGGAAGCGCTCGTAGAAATCCACAACGCAGAAGACCTAGGCTACGCCGTTGCATCAGGCGCCAAACTAATAGGAATAAACAACAGAGACCTCAGAACCCTTAAACTGGAGTTAAACGCAACAGAAACCCTCGCACCCAAAATCCCAAAAGACAGAATAATCGTCGCAGAAAGCGGGATAGAAACCATAGAAGACATCAAAAGACTGAAAAAAGCAGGCGCAGACGCCTTCCTCATAGGAACAAGCATTATGTCGTCGCCTGACATAGAGAAAAAACTAAAGGAGCTGACAAAATGATCAAAGTAAAGATATGCGGATTAACGAACGCCGATGATGCGTTATTCGCAGCCTCTGCCGGGGCTGATGCAGTCGGCATAGTGAATGTGCCGGAATCCAAAAGATACGTAAAACTATATGCCGCAAGAGAGATATTCAAAGCAATGCCGCCGTTCGTTTCCAGGGTGCTGGTCGCATCCCCCACAAAAATAAGCGATGTAAAAGAGATCGAGCGAATCGGCGCAGAGTACATACAGCTGCACGGAGATGAGGACATAATGTTCGTTAAGGAGATTCGCGAAAGCACGCGCCTCAGGCTCATAAAACAGATAGCTGTAACTGGAAAAGAAAGCATCACGGAAGCTGAGGCCTATGCAGGCATCGTCGACGCAATACTCCTGGACACTAAAACAAAAGACGGCTTAGGAGGAACCGGGCAGTTGCATGACTGGAAAATCAGCAGGGAAATCGCGCAGCGAGTAAAGAAGCCAGTCATCCTCGCAGGCGGGCTGAATTGCGGAAACGTGCTGGACGCGATCGGACGGGTGGCGCCTTACGCTGTTGATGTTGCAAGCGGCGTAGAGATCTCGCCCGGGATAAAGGATCGAAAAAAGATCGATGATTTCATAAAGAAGGTGAAGGCTTATGGGATTACCTGATAACAGAGGAAAGTATGGCGTATACGGCGGACGCTTTTCTCCTGAGGTATTGATGCCTGCGCTCTTTGAACTGGAAACCGCATTCAAAAGATACGTAAAGGATGAAGAATTCCAAAAAGAGCTGGCATACTATCTGCGCGAATTTGCCGGAAGGCCTACGCCGCTTTATTATGCAAAGAACCTCTCGGAAAAACTTGGAGGCGCGAAGATATATCTCAAGAGGGAGGATCTTGTCCACGGCGGCGCGCATAAGCTTAACAGCACGCTTGGGCAGGCGCTCCTTGCAAAGAAGATGGGGAAGAAGAGGGTCATAGCCGAGACAGGCGCGGGCCAGCACGGAGTTGCTACTGCTATTGCTGCGGCCACGTTGGGTCTTAAATGCGAGGTCTACATGGGCACAGAGGATACCGTCAGACAGAAGCTGAACGTCTTTCGCATGAACCTCATGGATGCCCGAGTAATACCTGTTGATTCGGGTTCGAAAACGCTCAAAGACGCGACCAACGAAGCATTCAGGGACTGGATAGCAAACATCGACGACACATACTACCTCATAGGAAGCGTTATGGGGCCTCACCCTTATCCCATGATAGTCAAGGAGTTCCAGAAGGTCATAGGCATAGAAACAAAGAAACAGAATCCTTGAAAAGGAAGGAAAACTCCCTGAGGTCATCATGGCCTGTGTAGGCGGAGGAAGCAACGCGATGGGGATATTCAATGCATTCAAGGAAGATACAGGAGTAGAGCTATGCGGAGTGGAAGCCGGAGGCAAGGGAATAGAAACAGGAGAACATGGAGCGGCACTATGCGCGGGAACGAACGGAGTACTGCACGGCATGTACTCAAAGATACTCCAAGATAGATACGGACAGATAAAGGTCTCATACTCGATATCCGCAGGACTCGACTACCCGGGCGTCGGACCGGAGCTCTCTTACCTGGCAGGCGAAGGACGGGTGAAGCCGGTTTCAATAACTGACGCGGAAGCACTCGACGCATTCAAAACGCTAAGCAAGACAGAAGGAATAATGCCGGCGCTGGAATCCGCGCACGCAGTGGCGCAAGCCATAAAGACGGCACCCAAGATGAAGAAAAACGAAACCATAATCGTGAACCTCTCAGGCAGGGGAGACAAAGACGTGTTCACGGTTGCAGAAGCCCTGGGGGTAAAACTATGAAGCTAAAAGAGAAATTCGCAGAACTGAAAAAGAAAAAACAAGGCGCATTAATAGGATTCGTAACGGCCGGAGACCCGACGGCAGAGGACACACTTGAGATAGCGCAGGCCATGATAAAAGGAGGAATAGACATACTCGAACTAGGACTCCCATTCTCAGACCCGGTAGCAGACGGACCAGTAATACAGAAAGCAGGAGACCGTGCCCTACGCGCCGGAATGAACCCGGACAAATTCTTCGAAATAGCGGCAAAAATCAATGATATGCCAAAGGCGGTTCTCACATATTACAATATAGTCTTACAAAGAGGCCTGGACAAATTCTGCGCAGACTGCGCAAGCACCGGAATAGAAGGCCTCGTCATACCAGACCTGCCAATAGAAGAATCCAAGCCCCTGCAAAACACATGCAGAAAGCACAGGATATCACTGATCCTCCTCGCAGCCCCCACGACACCGGACGACAGGCTCGAAAAAATCCTAAAAGAAGCCGACGGATTCCTATACGTCGTCTCAGTAGCAGGAGTCACGGGCGCAAGAAAAGACCTCTCAGAGCAGGTAAAACCCCTGATCAAAAGAATCAAAAAGCAGTCGGGAAACCTGCCCCTGGCAGTGGGATTCGGCATATCCAAACCGGAACACGTAAAGGAAGTGATAGCCTCAGGAGCAGAAGGCGCAATCGTGGGAAGCGCTTTTGAGAAGATAATAGAGGAAAACCTCGGAAATAAAAAGGAGATGCTGCGAAGGCTTGAAGGCTTCGCAAGAGAACTTAAATCTGCCACACCCTACTAAACGCACCATTCCTGACCAACAAAGACGTCTGAGAGTTCCTTAATTATTTGCACGTAATACGCAAATAATATAACAACACCCAAAGATGCCAACCATTTCACAAAAAATTCTCGCGGCTAAATCAGGGAAAAAAGCCGTCGAGCCGGGAGAAATCGTCGAAGCAGAAGTGGATTACGTGATGGTAAACGACGTCACAGGTCTTCCGGCATTCGAGGTATTCGAGCAGTTCAAGGCCGAGCCCCTGCGGGAGAAGATAGTGCTTATCCCGGACCACTATGTGCCAAACAAGGATGTAGCGTCTGCAAACCAGGCCAAGGCTATGAGAGATTTTGCAAAAAAATACAGGATAAAGAACTACTACGAAGTAGGCTGCGGAGGAGTATGCCACCAGCTCATGGTAGAAGAAGGATACGCCGCACCCGGCAGACTGATAGTAGGCGCAGATTCGCACACATGCACATACGGCGCACTGGGGGCCTTTGCGACAGGAATCGGATCAACAGAGGCTGCGGCGGTTTTCGCCACTGGAAAGCTGTGGTTCAAGGTCCCGGAAAGCCAGAAATACACTGTCAAAGGAAAACTCGGAAGATACGTCATGGGCAAAGACATCATACTGCACATAATAGGCGACGTCGGAGTAGACGGAGCACTCTACAAGTCCATGGAATTCTGCGGAGACACGATAGAGAACCTGGAAATATCAGACCGCCTCACGATATCAAACATGGCAATAGAAGCAGGAGGAAAAACAGGGATCATCCCGGCAGACAAGAAAACAGACGAATACCTTAAAGGGCGGGTCCGCGGAGCATACAAAGCAGTATACTCGGACAAAGACGCAGAATACGCCAACGAATACTTCTACGCTGCGGAAGACATACCACCTACTGTAGCCCAGCCAAGCCTGCCATCCAATACTAAGCCAGCAAGCGAATTATCGAACGTGGAAATAGACCAAGCCTACCTCGGCTCATGCACAAACGGCCGAATAGAAGACCTGCGCATAGCAGCCCAACTGATGAAAGGCAAAAAAGTAAAAGAAGGAACAAGGATGATCGTCGTCCCGGCAACCAAGAGAGTATTCGAGCAGGCAATGCAGGAAGGACTGATAAAGATATTCATGGACGCCAAAGCCTACGTATCGGGACCGACGTGCGGAGCATGCCTCGGCGGATACATGGGGATACTCGCAAAGGATGAAACAGCAGTCTCATCGACGAACAGAAACTTCATAGGAAGAATGGGACATAAAGACAGCAAAGTGTACCTAGCATCCCCGGCAGTCGTCGCAGCCTCGGCATTGACCGGGAGGATAACGGATCCGAACGACTTAAAATAATGGAAAAAGCACTGATAGCATCGATAGCCCTGACGCTTTTATTATGCTGCTGCACTAACGTAACCAAAAGCACAAACACGTCCGCGACTATACAAATAGATACAAACCAGAACGCATCCTACAGCTCAAGAGACGACCCAATCGCCAGATGCGAGAAAAGCCTAGAAAAAGACCTATGCTTTTGGAACGCAGGAAAAAAGGCGAATGATACCTCTTTTTGCGACAGGATAACAACGCAGACAGACAAAGACAGACTGCTTTCTCGGACTAGCAGAAGGAGTAAACCAGCCGGAAATCTGCGAAAAAATATCCGACCCGCAAGTAAAGGATACCTGTTATTCCAACTATGCCATCGATCTAAATGATTACTCAGTCTGCAAGAATATCTCAGACCTCACTAACAAGGAGACCTGTTATTACTACATCAGTTTACAACAGAAGGACATCAGTATCTGCGACCAGATAGAGAGGAAAGACACAAGAGACGCATGTTACATGAGCCAAGTGGAATACAGGAAAGATCCATCCATCTGCGCAGGCATCGCAAACACAAATACGACAGACCTATGCTACTACAATCTTGCAAAGGCGGTTACAAATGAGACATACTGTTCCAGGATCAATGACAGCTCCCTGAGGAACCTATGCAGATACGACGTCGCAGTATCCAAAAAGGACATGAAGGTCTGCATAGGCATAGAGTACACGGACCTGCGAGTCCACTGTGATGCAGTAACAGGACTAGAGCCAAGCGCCTGCGACGGCATAGAGAATCAGGATGAAAAAGATTACTGCTACAGCGACGTTGCGAACCTGACATACGACCCATACGTATGCGAAAAGATAAACGATAATGCGACAAGGGAATACTGCTTCAAAGACCTTGCAAAAACCCTGAAAGACGAGTCCATCTGCATGGCACTAAACGACTACAAGAGTAGCTGCTTCTACGACGTGGCCACAAACGAAAAAAATGCGGACATATGCAAAGAAATAACTGCGGAAGACTACAAAACAGAATGCTACAGAAAAGCCAGCACAGAGAAAACAGACCCCAGCATCTGCGATGAACTGGAAGAACAGACAAACAAGGATGCCTGCTACCTGGACATGGCCAACAAAAAAAGAGACGCATCGATCTGCGAGAAGATCCAAGACACAGACCAAAAAGCATACTGCATCGCACAAGCAAAAAACGACTCCACACTCTGCAAAAACATAAACGACCTAGATCTCCAGGACCAATGCGCAGGGATCATAGACAAAGACCCGGCCAAATGCGACAGAATAGGCTCGGCAACATACAAAGCGATCAACCTAAAAGACGACTGCTACACGCAGATAATAGAAGAGATAAACGATACGGCGATCTGCGGGACGAAAGAGTTTTCGGAATATAAGAACAGGTGCATTGCGATAATGGAGGGGTCGTAAGTAGCAAACAAAAAAGTGAGCATAACATACCCCATGACATGTTTCATGCGAAGAAAGTTCGCATAAAATCTAGTTTTTCCAAATGAAATGAGCTTATATATCCGTTGCCATATATAATTTGTAACATGAAATAACATGGATATAAACGAAAGGAAATATAGTAACGATATTCTGGAACTAATAGAAAAGAAAGGGTCATTACATAGAGACGACCTTTATAAAAGCTTGATTATAAAATACAATATCGCAAAGAAAAACCAAAAAAAATTCAAAAATAATGTATACTCAAACTATTTGAGTAAACTGATTAGTAACAAACTTATTGCTAAAACATGAAAAAACATTTACAGTGTGTCGCTTGAATCAAAATCCTCAAGCTTCGTAAATCAATTTGCAGAAAGAATTCCAATTGAAAAACTAAAGACGTTGATTATCCTATCAAAGAGATTTCGAAAGAAAACTGGCTTCTATTTTTTGTATGATGGAAATACCCTGTATTACGTCGGTATAGGCAACATTATCCAAAGATTGAAAAGCCATGCCTATGTAGATAAGCATAAAGGAAAATGGAATTATTTTAGTTTTTATATTACAGAAAATATAGACCACGCAAAAGAAATTGAGGCGATTATTCAAAGAAGTACGCAATTAGAAGGAAATATAAAGACTGGAAAACTGAGGAACTCCAAAGACCTTACAGAGTCCATAAACACATTTGACTCGATTTTAGAAGACTTTAAATAAATTAACCGATAATAATATGAAAGAAAAGTAGAAGCTTTTATCTTCTCGGTTTTCCTCTTCTTTTCATCCTCTTGAGTCTTTGTCTTTCGGCCATTTCCAGCAGGTATGGCTGGGGTTCTGCTTGGGATATGAATTCGTCTAGTGGTGCTGTGAATTCTTTTCCTTGGGCTTTTAGGACTTCTCTTGCGAGGATCCAGTATATGAGGGCTATGCTGTTTTTTCCTTTGTTGTTTGATGGTATGACTATGTCTATGTTTTTTAGTCTTGTGTTTGTGTCGCATATTGCGAGGATTGGTATGCCCATGATGGCTGCTTCTTTGATTGCTTGTTGGTCTGCGTTTGGGTCTGTTACTACTAGTAGTTTTGGTTCTGTGTATGTTTCGATGTTTGGGTTTGTCAGGGTTCCTGATACGAATCTGTCTGTGAATGCTTTTGCGCCTGTGTATTCTGCGTATTTTCTTATGGATTTTCTTCCGTAGACTCTGTTTGATACTAGGAGTATTTCTTTTGGGTCGTATCTTGATAGGAAGGCTGCTGCTACTTTTATTCTGTCGTTTATCTTTTTTACGTCGAAGACGCATAGTTTGTCTGGTCTTATTTTGTAGATGAATGGTCTCATGTCGCTTGTCCGGTATTTCAGGCCTACGTGTATCCCGTTTGATAGGTAGTCGTCTAGTGGTACCAGTAGGTCTTCTTCTGCTTCGACCATCATGTCTTGTTCGTCAGCCATTTTTACTCGGTTTCTTCAACTATTACTTCTTCTTCGAATTCTTCTTCAGGCGCTTCTTTGGTTTCCTTTGGTTCTTCCTCTATTTCGCCTTCGTCTATGGGTATGTCCGGGATTATCTTGGATTCTTTTCGGATTCTTTTCTCCTCTCTTACCCGGACTGTGATTGGCAGGATGCCTTGTTTTAGTTCTAGTCTTGCTATTTCCAGTGGTTTTTCCATTGTCTTTGGGACTTTGACCAGTATGGGTGCGCCCATCTTTATCTGGAGGGCTCTTGCGCCTACCAGTCTTGCTACTTCGAATTTTGTGTAACTTTGAGTCATTTTTTTGGGAGATATGATTTTTTATCAGTATCTGCGGAATTTCATTATCTCGTCCACTACTTCGGTGTGGGCTAGGAGCATTCTTCTGCAGCAGTATCTCTCCAGGCCCAGAGAGTCCATAACTTTTTTTGGGTCTTCTTTGTTTTTTGTAACTCGTGTATTGAATTCTTCCCAATGCTGTGCCACGGGTGCCCCGCAGGTAAAACATCTTACTGGAATAATCATTTTTGTTATTGATATTGGATAATATGATTTCTTTTATCTGTATGATTTCTGTCTTCTGTGTCTGGGTCCTTTGCTGCTCTGGCTTGGTTTGTGTGTTTCTGTCAGCCTGTGGTCTCCTGCTATTAATGTTCTTTCGTATTGGTGGTATCTTGCCAGGAGTTCGTCGCTTTCGCTGTAGTCCACTAGGGCTCTTGCTATGGCAGATGCAACGGCATCGGATTGTCCCATGACTCCTCCGCCGGTTACGTTGGCGTTTATGTCAATCGTGCTTATATCAAGGAATTCTGATGCCAAGAGCAGGGGTAGGCGTATCTTTTCCCTTGCTATCGGAGGCTGGTATACGTCGAGTGGTATGGAATTGACCCGGACGGTGCCTTTTCCTTCGGCGACTGTTGCTCTGGCGATGCATCTTTTTCTTTTGCCTGATGAGTGGGCTAGTTTTTCCATATTTTAGAATTTTCCTCCTATTGCTTTGCATAGTTCGGCGACTGTCATCCCGGAAACTTGCTTGCGCTGGCTTTCGAGTCTCTCTATCTTTTCTGTTTTTACGTCTACGCCGTGCATTTTCTTTATCTCTTCCGCAGGCACGCCCATGTAGACCATGATTCTTGCAAAGGCTTCTCTGCCGCGGTATTTGTGCCAGGGCACCATTCCGCGTATGGCTCTTCTGACGTATTTATCGGGCCTTTTCTCGTGGTTCGGTCCTTTCAGAGGGCTTCCGATGTTCCTTACTTCCAGCCACTGGAGTTCTTTGTGTAGTATCATTTCCTTGTCTCCGGATAGCATGGCTTTTTCTGCGTTTATTACTATAACGTTCTCTCCTAATAGGGCTTGTTTTGCGACAAAGCTGCAAACCCTTCCTAAGACAAGTCCTTCTGCATCGACTATCATTTTTTTAACCGATTAATTTGAGATTTGATCCTTTTGGGTTCTTTTTCATTAGGTCCTTTATGGACATCATTTTTCCGCCTGTTTTCTCTATTTTCTTTTTGGCTTTTTCTGAGAATTTGTAGGCTGCTATGTTTATTTTGTGGTCTAGTTCTCCGTCTCCGAGAACCTTTCCAGGGACTACCACGGTTTCTCCGTCTTTGGTATACTTTGATAGCTTCCACATGTTCACTTCTCTTCTGTTCCTGCCGGACCTTGATAGCTCGTCTGCAAGAGTCCTCCATATCGCCGCGTCTTCCTTGTTCGCGGACTCTTTAAGCTCCCTTATCAAATCCAGCCTTGTGGGGTCTTCGTATTCAACAGTCCTTGGCATTTTTCCCTAAAATCTTGAATCTAAAATTTAACTTATCGTTCAGTGGTCCCAGGGGGACCACACTTCTTTCTTTTTTCCGTCAACGCTTTTTTCTTTCTTCCCAAGAAAGAAAAAAGGGTTGCGGGGGACGAGCTTCGAACTCGCGCAGACCTTCGTCACACGACCCTCAATCGTGCCCCTTTAGCCCACCGCGTCCCAATTTGAATATGAATAGGGGGTTTTTAAGACGCCTGTGTTTGGCCAGACTCGGGCACCCCCGCGTGTGTATTTATTTTTTTATTGCTTCTTTGAGGTCTTCGATTTTTTTGTTGAATATGTCGAATGCGCTGTCTATTAGTTCTGGTAGTTCTAGTTGGTTGAATGTTTCTATGAAGTAGTCGAAGCTTCCGTCTTCTTTTTGTTCGTATGATGCTAGGCCGGCTTGCCATTTCATGTGTTTTTTGCCTGTGCCTAGTTCTGCTCTTGCTTCGAATTTTATGCTTTGTTCTGGTGTGATTTTTGCTATGGGTATTTTGTCGTGTACTGGCGTTATTTCCGGGTCTGTGGATTTTAGTTCTCCTGAGTATACTGTGCCTGGGCCTTTCATGTCTAGGGTGAGTGTGACTGTGCATTTTGCGCATCCTTTGCCTTTGCATGTGCATTCTTCTACGGTGTTGTAGGTTTTTAGGTCTGTTTTTATCGGCGTCAGGCCGAGCCGTAGTGAGAGTATTTCGTCGTTTAGTATGGACGAGTTCTCGTAGTAGGTCACGGACTCTATTGCCATCGTCGGTATTTCTGATATGACGATGCGTCTTAGCGCGTTTGCCAGGGCCAGGTCCAGTCCTGAGACATTGAACCTTACCTTGTTTTCCGTTGCTTCGATTATGTTTAATTTCATTCTGTGAGGCTATTATGTTAAAAGGATTTATACTCTTCGACCTCTTTTGCCGCCTTTGGGTCTGCATCCGCCGAATGGCAGGGGTGTTACGTCTTCGATTCTTCCGATGACTAGGCCGCTTCTGGATATTGCTCTTATCGCTGATTGGGCTCCTTTGCCGGGGTATCTTGGTCCGTTGTGTCCGCCTGGGGCCCGGACTTTTATGTGTAGGCCGGTTATTCCTTTGTCTTTTATGTCTTCTGCTATTCTTAATGCGGCCTGCATTGCTGCGTAGGGCGATGCTTCTTCTCTCTGGGCTTTGACCATCATGCCTCCTGATTTGATGCTCAGAGTCTCGGAGCCTGTTATATCGGTTACGTGCAGGATTGTATTATTCTTGGATGAGTAGATATGCAGTACGCCCCATAGCTCTTTGAATTTTCTGATCTGAGGCGCCCCTGCGGGAATGACTTCTGTTGTCGCTCCTGTCTGAGGTGTTGTGGCTTCTTCGGTTTTGACTTCTTCTGAGGCGGCGGTTTCTTCTGTTTTTGTCTTTTCTTTTTTCTTTGTTTTTGACTTGTCTTCTTTTGATTCCTTGGATTCTTCTATTGGCTGAGTAGTGGCTACTGCCTTCTTTTTTGAATCTGATTTGCCCTCTTCTGTTTCCTTATCCTGCTTCTTTCGGGGCTTCTTTTGCTTGGCTTCCTTCTCCAACGTTGATCACCTTGATTTTTTCGCTTATTTTGTCGCTTATCTTTATCAGGTCTTCCTGGTTCTTTGGCACCGGGTACTTGGGCACTGCGATTGCATTTTCTCCTACGATCACGTGTCCGTGCACTACGAGCTGTCTTGCCTGTTTTGGTGTTCTGGCCAGTCCTTTCTTGACAACCAGTGTCTGAAGTCTTCTGTCCAGTATGTTTTCGACTGTGAGTGCAAGTACGTCATCCAGTGACCTGGAATCCAGTATGCCCAGAGTGTTTAGTTTGTCTAGGAGTTCTTTCTTGTTTTTTTCCACCGATTCCCCGCTTGAAGCAAGAAGGGCTCTCGCCTGTCCGCGGTATCCGCTAAGCGCGGTCTTTGCACGCCATATCTCGCGCTTGTTCTTGAGGCCGTATTTTCTGACAAGATCGTTTTCTTCCGTGATCCTCTCAGCTCTCCATGGGTGCGTTGGCCTTGAATATCTCCTGCGGGGTCTTCTTGGGTCTCCCATCTTGTATCCTCATTGATTTTATTCTTTCTTTGGCTTATCGGCTGCTGGTGCTGCTTTCGGCGCCGCTGCGGGTGCTGCCGTCTTGGCTGCGCCTCCGGCTGCCTTCGGCGCTGCGGCTGCTGCCGCTGCTGCTTGGGCTGTTTTCTTCCTGCTGACGCCTATAGCGCTTCCAGTCCTAAACGAGGTTCTTGTCCTCTGCCCTCGGACAGGTAAGCCTAGTATGTGTCTTACGCCCTTGTATGATTTTATCCTCTTTTGCCGGGTAATGTCTTCTCTTTGGGATATTTCCAGCTCGGAACCGGTTAGGTGCAGGTTTTCTCCGGTAACGTAATCCCTCTGCCGGTTGGTCATCCAGTAAGGGATTTTCTTATTGAGAGTCATGATGTTATCTTCGATTTTCGTTATTTCTTCTTCTGTGAGGCCTCCAAGCTTCACCTCTTTTCCTATGCCCATTATGAGCAGCATTGCCTGCGTAGTATTCTGGCCTATGCCCCGGATCTTGGGCAGAACCCTGTAGACTTCCTTGTTTCCGTCCAATACGACGCCGGACACCCTGACCAGCTGCCTGAAATTAGAATCAACCTTCTTTTCCTCGGCCTTCTTCTCAGGGGGCTTCCCGGGGTGAACTGGTTTCTTATCCGGCTGCTTCTCTGGCTTCTTTTCTACCTTCTCGTCGACTTTGGGTGCTCCTTCCTTTTTTTCCATTCTAAAGAGTCTTAAGTTATGGTACTCAGTCTTTATAAGCCAGCGCAGCGCATCACACCACTCTATAGAAAAAACTTCCACAGACGGGAAAACGCCCTCGCCAGCCCAAAAAGACTGACTCAACCTCGAAGAATATTATAATGTATTAGGTCATTAAAAATACTCCCAGCCTTCAAAACCAACCAATTCCCTCCCCTTCAGTGGCCCAACAAGGGCCACCTTCTTTTGCCAGCTTGCGCTGGCATCCTTGCGGACTTTGGGGGTGAAGACATCCCTTCTTTGAGAAGGGAGGCTCGCCGAGGATGAGATTCGAACTCATGACCCCCTCGCGGAGAACGGGCTCTCAAGGCCCGCGCGTTAAACCGTGCTCTGCCACCTCGGCACCTGTAATGAACGTGAGTGCCGAGATGCCGACATTCGTCGTCACCTCGGCGTTGTGAATGAACATGAACAACGCTGAGACGCCCGACCCGTAGGTCGGCTGCGCCTCGGCGTTGTGAATGAGGAGTGCGTTATATTCGCGTCTTCCGAATATTTTTTTGTATGATTGTTCCTGTTTTGGGTTTGGGTGATGTGTGTAATTGTTATATCGTTTATGGCAAAAAATGCGTGGTTATAGATGCGGGTAATCCGCGTCTTGTTTTTGAGAAGCTTCGGGAGTTAGATATTGGTATCGATTATTTATTAACTACCCATTATCACCATGATCATGTTTCCGGGCTTCCTTTTTTGAAGGATAATCTGGGCGGCGTCGTAGCTGTGCATGAGGCTGATGCTTCTGCTTTGGAGGAGGGCGATACCAGCCAGGTACTGTCTTATCTTTTTGACCAGAAATGCCCTAAAGTCGCAGTTGATTGGAAGCTTAAGGAGGGGGACTTGGTCGATCTGGGTGGTTTGGTTTTGGAGGTCATCCATACTCCGGGGCATACGCCTGGCGGGATCTGCCTTTATGAGCCGGCTTCTAAGTCTCTTTTTTCGGGGGATACTGTGTTTGCTGATGGCGTTGGCAGGACTGATTTTGCCGGCGGGAGTTTCCCTGATTTGAAAAAGTCAGTTGAGAAGCTCATTAGGCTGCATAGGGAGCGGGGTGTGGGGACTGTTTATCCGGGACATGGGCCTCTTTTCGGGGGTGATGATCTGGAAGGGATTTATGAGGCGTCTTTTGGATAGTTAAAATGGACAAAATCTTTACATTAAAGGAGATACTTACAATAACTGGAACTATTACGGGTATATTTACAGCAATTTTTACAGGGGTATATGCATTAATTGTTGCTTCTGAGTATGCTAAAAAACCTCGGCCATCTCTTGAAGGTTTTGTTAAAAAGACGTTTAAAGGACAAACAAGCTACTTCCTCAAAGTTTCTGTGAGCGGATACAGATTCCTTTTTATAAAGTTCAAAGCAGACAAGGATGCCAAGGATTGTAGGGGGATGCTGAAATGTTCTAACGTCCTGCCAAACACTTTAAATCTCAATTGGAATGGCACCCATGGAAAAACCACGGTGAGTATAGAACCTGATGAATACGAATTAGTTGGTCTTTTCTATAGAGATAAGAATGCAAACGAAGTCTCCCCTTTTGCTGACAGTATTGGGGAGTTACCCCCTGCAAAACTAGCGCTTGAAGGCGGGATAACAATTAGTGTGAAATCGACAAATGCAGGCACAGTAACTATTAGAAGAAAAATCAGCGACATAATAAAGGAATCAGTTGAGGTGAAAGATGCCTAAATGCCCCGTCTGTAATAAAGAAGCCCCTTGCCACTGTACCCAATGTGGGCGAGAATTTTGCAAAGGCCATAGTAGGATACACGAGTGTAGCGACACATCTCAAAAAGGAGATGTGGATTTTATCCGGCATTTAACGGCAGAGATAAAAACACGAGATATTGTTTTTGAATATTTTGAGTTAGCAAATAAGTCGCAAAGATATGGAATGGATTATTTGAACGAGGTAGATGCTAAAGTTGAGGCGCTTCTTCAGAAAGTCAAGGATAAGCAAAATATCCCTTTTAAAATTAGATACGTTGATAATGATCCGGCATATCCTGAGAACATAGCAATTGTAAGAGATTACGAGTTACAGAGCGAAGCATATGGTGAATTGCGAGAGCATGCGCAATATCTTCTTCGTTTAGATAAAGATGTCTATCGAAATTTTTGTGCAAACAACAAAGTTAGCATAGAGGGGTCATTAATTGTTAAAATAGAGGGTAAAATCGTATGGTATGAGCTTAGAGGCCATATGGACTGGGGAGTTCCATGGTTTTTGTATAAAGTTCTCTTTTTTGGGAAAGATGCTATAGAGGCGTTAATTAAGATTTCATTTTATAAAAAATCACAGGAACTAAGGAATCTGAAAGAACACAGTGCAAGCATTAGGGGGATAATGCTAAGTGATAAATCATGCCACGACCAAAAATTTAGAGGAGAAACAGAATTGCTGAAAGATTCATGGCATCGCAAATACTAGTGGATGGACTACCCAAAACAGAGGTTGAGGTTGGTAAAAACTTCGTAAGCGGGGCATTAAGCATTCATAGAACGGCTAAATATGTCAGCGAAATGAATCAATATAAGCGGAGTATGCTGAAAAAAATAGATTTGCTATATGAAAAAGGGGATGAGATTTGGATAATAGAGGCAAAAAACAGCCTCATTGACAAAAATAATTACAAAGCATATACTGCGATAGGTCAAGTCCTTTCATATGAAAAACTCTATAAGGAGGATAATCCGGCAAATACTAAGAAGATAAGACTAGGAATTGTTTGTGGAATAGGAATAGACCCCTTCATAGAAACCTGTTGTAATTCCCTTGGAATCATGGTTTTTAAATTTTAGCCCAAAAGTGTATAGTTATTAAGTGATAACAAGTCGTTTAATGCGTTCTGTGGTGTCAACGACATCACAAATCTCGTTTCGGGGAATCAGGAGTTACAAAGAACTGAAGGGGCGGTAGCCCCTGCGGTTCGGTGTGTTATGAGAATTGCTGTTATTGACAGGGAGCGTTGCAAGGTCAGGATTTGTGGCCTGCAGTGCAAGAAATGCTGCCCGATGGTGAAGACCGGGAAGGAAACGGTTATCGTGGATGAGGAGAGCGGCAAGCCTATAATCGTCGAGGATATGTGTTCCGGCTGCGGCATCTGCGTTAAGAAGTGCCCTTTTGACGCTATCCAGATAATCAACATCGTCGAGGAGGTTGGCGAGCCGATCCACCAGTATGGCGTCAACGGATTCCGTTTGTATAATCTGCCTACCCCTAAAGAAGGGGTTGTCGGAATTGTTGGAGCGAATGGCATCGGTAAGACTACCATGATGAAAATCCTCTCAGGGGAATTGAAACCGAACCTGGGCAAGGAGGGTGCTGATTGGGTGGAAGTTGTGGACAGGTTCCGGGGCAAGGAGATCCAGAATTATCTTGAGAAGCTTTCCCGTAAGGAGTTGAAGGCTGTTTATAAGCCTCAGCATGTGGATAAGATCCCTGTTCACGTGAAGGGTAATGTTCACAGCATATTGGAGAAGTCGGATACCAGCGGGCGCATGAAGGATATCGTGGAAAAACTGGATTTAAAGAATGCACTTGATGCGAACATGAAAGAACTTTCCGGCGGAGAGTTGCAGCGTGTGGCCTTGGCCGCCTGCCTGGCAAGGGAAGCCGACGTGTACTTGATCGACGAGCCTTCCAGTTATTTGGACGTACGGGAGCGTATCAACATGGCAAGGGTCATACGCGAGATAAGCGAAGTTACGAAGAAGTATGTCTTTGTCATAGAGCACGACCTTATAGTCTTGGATTATCTGTCTGATTACATACACGTCATATATGGCGCCCCCGGGGCATATGGTGTGATATCCAACATTAAGAGCACGCGCGTAGGCATAAACGAGTATCTTTCCGGTTATCTGAAGTCCGAGAACGTGCGTTTCAGGGAGGAGATACGCTTTGACGTGCGGCCTCCAAAGGACCGAAAAGAAATCAAAGAGAAAATAGAGTATCCGGAATTAAAGAAGCACTATGAGCGCTTCAAACTGGACGTGGACGGCGGCACAATAGAAGGCCCCGCGATACTGGGAATACTTGGAAAGAACGCGATCGGCAAGACCACATTCGTCAAGATGCTTGCAGGAGTGATCGAACCGGATAATGCGAAACTGGACCTGAACCTGAAGGTCTCATATAAGCCGCAGTACATCGAAGCGCAGGACGCGCTGGTCGTATCATTGCACCCGGACTCTGAACTCGTGGAAAGGTTCCGAATACGCCACCTCATGGACAGGAACATAAGCGATCTATCAGGCGGGGAACTGCAGAAAGTAGCCATCGTCGACTGCCTCAGCAAAGACGCAGACCTCTATCTATTGGACGAACCATCTGCGTACCTTGACGTGGAGGAGCGGCTGAAACTCTCGAAGCATCTGAAAAAATACATCGAAGACCACAGGAAAAGCATACTCGTAGTAGACCACGACATAATGCTCATAGATTATTTGTCCGATCAGCTCATGGTCTTCTCCGGAGAAGGAGGAAAAAGCGGACATGCGACTGCGCCGATGGATCTGCGAAGCGGGATGAACACGTTTTTGAAGGATATGAACACGACCTTCCGCCGCGACGCCGAGACAAAGAGACCGAGGATAAACAAGCCGGATTCGGTGAAGGATAGAGAGCAGAGGGAGAGAGGGGAGTATTATTATGTGGAGTGAGTCCTAAAATATATCCCAGCGTTCCTATATATTTCTTTATGATGCCTGATAGAAGATTCGCCTACGGAGACGGAACAAGTTTTTTGCAAGCCGTCTTTGCCTGGATGTTTTTCGGCCTTTTGTTGTCCGCGGCTGCGGCTTTTTTCGTATTGGCCAGCCCCGATCTGCAGACCTTTGTAATCAATACTTACATCATTCTCGCCGTCATAGAGCTTGCGCTTGTCGTTGTGCTTTCCTGGCTTATCAATAAGATTCCAACGCCCGTTGCCATGCTTCTGTTCATAGTTTACTCACTTGTCTCAGGGGTCACGTTGCTTGCCATCGTATTAGCTTATACTGAAGCCTCTGTAGCGGTGGTTTTCCTTATCACCGCAGGTATGTTCGGAGCCATGAGCATATATGGCTTTGTCACAAAGAGGGATCTTTCAGCCCTTGGGGCTATGCTTTTCATGGCTTTGATAGGCTTGGTTCTCGCTATGCTTGTGAATATCTTTTTGAATAGCTCTTTGCTGGATCTTATCACGTCTGTTGCCGGGGTTATCATTTTCACAGGTCTTACGGCTTATGACGTTCAGAGGATTAAGAGGATAGGTGCTGAAGCTGGAGGGGATAGCAAGTATGCAATAGTCGGGGCTTTGGCATTGTATCTTGATTTCATCAACCTGTTTATCAGTCTGCTTACGCTTTTAGGGAAGAGAAGGGATTAGGGGATTATCAGATAATACAGGTATTATTTTTTTCTTTCTTTTAGCATATTTTTTGGATAGTCAGGAGATATATTCCTTAGGGGGGTCTTCTGCCGGCTTTCAGGAGGCTGCAAGCCATGTTGTAAAGTATTTTAACTAGTTTCTGCATATTCTTTGATTACCGCGTTTGGTGAGGTAAAAGAAAATGAAATTAGCTAGAAGAGCAGCCTTTGTGTTGCTACTGATATTCCTGGCAGGTCTGGCCTCATCGGCTTTCGCCGGCTGAAAAGATTAATGTGGAGGCGGTTAATATGCCGGAAACGGACTGCATAAATCTCCCTTGCGGCCCTGAGAGTGCGCGGAGGCCAAGACCTGCCGTGAGCCTGATGGCTCACCAGGATTCTTTTTTATTCTAACAGCTTAAAATCCACGCACATCCTTGAAAGCTGCGGAGAATAGGTCCCGCATTCAACTACGTCAAGGACTTCTATTACATGCCCCAGTTTAGAGCAGATACCTTTTACTTCCTGCGCCGCTTCCTCCGTCGTGCTGGTGAAGGTATAGTAATGTATGATGCCTCCCTTCTTCACTGCTGGAATCGCTTTATCCAAAAAGTTTCCTGCGTCTTTGGGTAAAGGCATGATTATGCGGTCGAATATGCCGTGTTTTCCTGCCTCAATCCCTGCATCTCCGAGTATGGCCTTCACGTCCACCTTATTTCGGCGGATGTTTTCCTTCATATACTCGACAGCTGCAGGGTTAAGCTCTACCGCATAGACCTCTTTGGGTCGGGCATACTTTGCCATCAATATTGCGTAGGGGCCAATCCCTGCGAACATGACCAGTACGCGTTCTCCTGCTTTTACCTGCTTTGCTATGCGCATTCTCTCAGTGCCCAGCCTGGGAGAGAAATATGCGCGTGTTACGTCCAACTCGTAGATGCAGCCGTATTCCCTGTGCAGGGTTTCGGTGCGGTTCTCGCCTGCGATAACTTCCACATCCCTTGTCCGGTACTCTGTTCCTACGCTGGTTTTTTTGTTTGCGACGACCAATATGTTCTTAAAAGTGGAAAGAATCGCTTTGCCGATGGTTTTTTTCTTGTCCTTCAGTTCGTCAGGTATTTCTATGACTGCTATATCTCCGATTATGTCGAAGGACTTTGGCAGAATCAGCAGTCTCTTCCTTTGTCAGTTTATCCTCTAAGGCCTCTTTCAGGGAAGCAGGCTTGCGCTTGGATTCTTTATTTTCCAAGAAAACAATCTCGGTTTTTGGGAGGATTATTTCATGTTTTATGGGCATTAACAGATAATCTCCCTGCCTAACGATTTCCCGGTCTCTATCGAATGCTCCCATCTCAATGAGTTTTCTCCTTATTTCTTCTCCTTTGCTTCGAAAGATTTTGAGGTACATCAAATCAATATAGGATAGAGGTCAAATAAAAAAAAAGATATAGGAACATTCAGAATCCACAATAGCAATCGCTGGTCCCTTCAACATCATAGGCATGGCCATTCTTCGTATAATCCACGCGAGTCTCCCACCCATCCGTCCAGCAGTCCGTAACAGTCCCACCCACTGCATTCACATCAATCATCGAACAGGACAAGTAGCAACTAGTTGATCCTACTGCGCAGCATGTTGAGCAGATGTCATCTGATAACTGAGTAGTGGTCGTAGTCTGAGGAACAGTAGAAGTGGTTGTGGAAGTGGTCGGCTTAACCGTGGTCGTAGTTGTGGTGGGTTTGTAGCAGTTTATTTTATCGACATCTACGCCCCATTTTATGATGCTTGCATCTGAAGTGAATCTAAATCGGACATCATCAGTGTTAGAAGGCGTAAGCCAAACGAAACCATTTGATGTGCCTGACCAGCGATTGTATTTTCCGGAATCATAATCATAGATGTAGAAAAAATCATACGATGACTCTGTATCATATTTCACATTAACCTTGGCCAGGTAACCGGCAGGGCATTTATAAACTGCAGAATAACAGTTCATGTTATTCGCATAGTTGTGAGAAGTCTGGAAATTGACCACGTTGTCGCCCGCCACAAGATTCCTCGACGCCGAAGAGGTGCATGATGCAGCGATTCCTGTATTTGATAATATCACACATATGAAGGCCAAAGACATCGTCCAAAAAATAATTTTTGCTTTCATTTTTTAGAACCCTTGTTAATTATTATATTCTATATACTTAAAAAGGGTAAAAAAATTGAATATTGTATAAAATCAGGAATTCTTTATCTTAGCTATTATTTTCCGGCTGCTATTCAATTCCCCCTCAAGATAGGCGTCAACCCTCACCACCTTCGCCTTAAGCCCTCTTTTACTCAACTCTTTTCGTAGTTCGTTTACGTCAAAGTGCTGGTCTTTCCCCAAAGCGACAATATCAGGGTTTATCTCCTTTATCGGCTTGAAATAATCCTCATGATCTCCGAGTATTGCTTCATCTACGGGTTTCAGAGCCCTGACAACTTCAAGCCTCTGGCTCTCGGGGATCCTCGGGGTGTTCTTTCTTTTCTCGACGTTACGGTCTCTTGCAACTATTACTACGAGCCGGTCCCCAAGCTTCTTTGCCTCCTCCAGGAAAACCACATGACCTGGGTGCAGTATGTCAAAGACTCCTGTGGCAACAACGGTTTTCATGCTGCTTGAATAATTTATATGATTAAAATGGTAAGTATTAAATCCTTTTTACTATGGCCAGCCAAGTAGACCTTAAATTCAGGGACCTAGAGGTTAAAAGATTCACAAACTTCATAGAGGGACCAGTCAACATCCAAAATAACAGTAACGTAAGGGCAGTGGCAAAGATAGAAGGAAAACTGTCAATAGACTTCACATTCACATGCAATTTCGAGCCAGGCGTAGGCCTTATAAAGATAGACGGAGACATCATCCTGCGCGACTCCGAGGAAAACATCGAGCGAGCTATGAAGGAATGGGACAAAGGCGCAAAAAACCTGCCCACAGACATCGCAGAAAGGATCCACAATGCAATACTTTCAAGCTGCATAATAGAATCCGTAGTCCTATCCAAGGAGATGGGTCTCCCGGTGCCAATACCCCTGCCCACAGTATCCATGGCCAAAAAAGAACCGGGAATAAGCGAGACAAAGATATCAGACGACACCAAACACTATATCAGATAAGCCCTCTATCATATAATTAAACATAATACAATAGAATAGTATAAATCACATAAATAAATAAAATGACAGGCTCCTGTCCATTCTGCGGAGGACAACTGGTAATGAAGCAGGTAGACCACGAAGTATCCGTCGGCCCGCACCAGAAGACCATACAGGTGCCGGCATTTGTATGCAAGAAATGCGGCGAACGCGTATACACAGAAGAAGCCGACGAAACCATAAAGAAGCTGGAAGAAGAGATGGCTGCAGTCGACCAGGAATTTTAATACACAAAAGCGATAAAACAAGAAAAATGGAAAGAGTATATACCATACCCCTCAGGGAGGCATTCGAGGCACCCAGGCCAAGGAGGGCAAACAAAGCAGTGAAAATCATCAGAGAATACGTTGCAAAACACACCAAGGCTAATGAGGTAAAACTAGACGCCTCGCTGAACGAAGCAGTCTGGGAGCACAGCCGCGAAAAACCCCCAAGAAAGGTAAAAGTAAAAGTAGTAACAGAAGAAGGCATAGCAACGGCATCCCTGGCAGAAGAAGAATAAATCCTCATAAAAATATGTCCTACAAACAAACATCTGTAAACGGCGAAGACTTCGTCGGCCTCCTAGGCCTCGCCACAGACAAATACGCCCTCCTATCCACAGGATTCAAAGACACAAAAGCGCTGCAAGTACCCGCCATAAAGACCACAATATACGGCACAAACCTGCTCGGACTATTCTGCGCAGGAAACAGTAACGGACTACTGGTACCATACTTCGTGGAAAAAGAAAAGATCCACTGGATAAAAAAACAACTAAAAGAACATGGCGTAGACATAAACATACAAAAAGTCGACGACACATACACGGCACTCGGAAACCTCGTAACCGCAAACGACAAAGCCGCGATCATAAGCACAGAATTCAAACACCACAAAGTATTCGAAGATACGCTCGGCGTAGAAGCAGTCAAAAGAGACATCGCCAAACACAAAGAAGTCGGAGCCTGCTGCAAAGCAACAAACAAAGGATTCCTGGCCCACGCAGAAGCAGACGAAGACGAACTAAAAGAGATCGAAGAAATACTCAAAGTCCCAGGCAAAGAAGGAACAATCAACTTCGGATTCCCATTCGTAGGATCAGGGCTGATAGCGAATTCCTACGGATACATAACAGGCCTGCGCACATCTGGGATAGAGCTGGGACGGATAGATGATGCGCTGGGGTTCTTCTAATTTCTTAAAGTAGCATGCTGTAAACTGAAATTTAAGGCCTGAGAATGTATTATTAATCGTTTTATGTATAGTGGGTAGGAAAGAGGTAGGAATTCTTTCCTATTCTCCCACTAGTCATAAAAGAGGGCATGGGGAAGTAAGGAGCTTCCCCATGGGGATTCTCTCTTAGTATGACACTACGCGGTCTGGTTCGCGCTCTTTTGTTCTTCTTGAACATCTTCCGATTCTTGAATACTTAAATCAGACTTCAGAGCCTCGTCAAAAAACGGCACACGACTTACGCATAGCTCCTCAGTGATAGAACTCGCCCTCAGTTCTCTTAACGTCATATTAGCTGTCAAGTTAAGCGACTTATACTGCTTGGACTGGGCGAAAATAGCATCTATTCTTTTCCTAACCTCTGTCCTATTCTCAGAGGATAATGGGCATTTAGACAATGCTTCAAGGAAGCCCATATTCTTAACAAGAGAATACAACGCCGCATCAATCTGATTCTTGCCGTCAGATTGCTTTGCAGGTGGTGTCTTAGTTTTTCCAGATCCGAGAGGTACTCCTTGCTTGCCCGACTTCGCCCCGTCTTTATCCACAACATTTTCGTGTCCGCCAAAAAGCTTATTCTTCGCGTCTTTTATTATATTAATTAGTCGTATAGCATCTCTTTCACTTGTGGAATAACGACGAATCAGTATGTTTTTAAAAATATCGTCTGCAGGGAAATCTTGATCTTTATATTGCTCGACTAACTCTTTGAACATTGGGACATTCAAAAAAGCTTCTCGCTTCCCTTCCACTCTTCATTTTCTTGGTTGGGGTACAAAATTTTCTTTCCTAAATCTGTAATTACCAAGTTTCCACGACCAGTAATTAAACCATATCGCTTGGCATATGCCACCTGACCGGAAAGTCCTCCCCCTTTAATCTTCAGTGCAATTTCTAAGTCTTTTAAGGTGGCAGCAGGACGAATTTTAGATACTTCTCTGGTAACCTCTATAGCCCTGTCCAGTTTTATAAGTGGAAAATCCTTGTTTCCACCCCTAAAACCATCTTTGTCTTCCTTTTTCGCTTCATCAGCCATTTTTAATACCTCTTATTTATCTGATGCAGTTATTATGGATTTCAGAGTATATATATGGCAAAAATAGACAATATTTATAGTTTTGTATCTTCTAAGCATATCGATTTTTGATTAATGTCTAAAATATAGACCATTTCTTAAGAGGTTTATAAATAGCGTCATGAAACGTGTGTTTCGTTTTATTTTAGACATAACGCGTAAGATTAGGAGATAACCTAAGCACAGTTTCGCCCGGTTATTAAGACGATTAATATCTTTTCCTTTTTGCCGTAAAAACCGTATTCTATAACCCTATGAAACGCACCGGCTCCGTCGACCTCCCGCTCCACGGCGGCAAAGCACCCAGGTGGCTCTTTGCGCGTATGGTAAAACTTTCGTCTGCGCTAACGGACGTCCTTGTCTACGAATACGGACAAGAAGAATTCCTTCGCCGCATATCCGATCCCTACTGGTTCCAGGCCTTCTCGTGCGTGATCGGATTCGACTGGCATTCCTCTGGGACAACGACGACTGCCTGCGGCGCGCTGAAGATGGGCCTGAAGCCCGAGGAGACTGGCATCATGGTCGCGGGCGGAAAGGGGAAAGCGTCCAGGAAGACAGTCACAGAAATAGAGAAGGCAGGCGACCTTTTTTCTTTGTCGACTCAGCGGATCGAGCGGCTTCAGTATTCCAGCAGGATGTCTGCGAAGGTTGACAATTCATGCGTGCAGGACGGGTATCAATTGTATCACCACTGCTTCTTCCTTACGGAAAAAGGTGATTGGGCGGTCGTACAGCAGGGCATGAGTAATAGCTATGCAAGGCGGTATCACTGGCTTTCAGACGGCGTAAAGAGCTTCGTTGAGGAGCCTCACAGCGGAATATCTTCCGACAGATTAGAGGAACAAGTCCTGGACATGACTGCAAAAGAAAGCGCAGAGAGCAGGAAGACAAGCGTCGATCTAATCAAAGACAACCCAAAGCATATCGAGAAATATTTGATCGGAAGCAGGCCTCAGAGGACATTGACCGAGTATGGAGCAGACAATGGCACAGAACATTATTCCCTGCCTGCACATCATCCTGTTCTCGACATCGACGTGGGAAAGAAGGGGATGGAAGTTTTGCAGAAAGCATATGAATTGCAGCCCAAGGACTATGAAGAACTTGTCGCGCTGCAAGGCATGGGGCCAAAGAAAATACGGGCGTTGGCACTCGTTTCAGAGCTTGTCTATGGAGCAAAGCCCTCATGGAAAGACCCTGCGAAATACTCCTATGCGCACGGCGGAAAAGACGGATTCCCGTATCCTGTGCACAGGAGCACGTATGATTCGACGATAGAGACCCTGAAAGATGCGCTTTCCCAGGCGAAGATAGACAAAAAAGAAAAGCTTAACGCGATTAGGAGGCTGTACGAATTCCTCTGAAAAAAAAAATGTTCGACTCTGTCTTTTTATTCAAGGTCTTCCTCTCTTTCCTGACAGGGGGAGTTTTCACTACGATCACATTGTATGCCGCGGAAAAGCATGGGCCAAAAGTCGGAGGGATAATCGCAGGCCTTCCTTCCACGACAGCTGTCGGCTTGTTCTTCATAGGATACGCACAGTCTGCGCAGGCTGCATCCCAAGCCGCAACTCTCATGCCGGCAGCAGTCGGCGGAAAGCCTGATCTTCGTTATCGCGTATGTGATGCTCTGCAGGAAGATAGGATATAAACAGGCCCTGCTGACAGCATCCCTGATTTGGCTTATGATCTCGCTGCCCCTCGCATATCTCGGATTCGAGGATATGTATACTGCGACGTTGTTTTTCCTGGCAGTCTGGGCAGTGACTCTTTTCTATATGGGACACCAGACGACTGATGTGAAGATGCCGGAAAAGATAAGCTACACAAAAGCCCAGATGCTGTGGCGCGCGATCTTTGCAGGCGCCCTTATCGCCTCAGCAGTGGTGATCAGCAGTTTATTCGGGCCGCTCTGGGGCGGCGCGCTTGCGGCATTCCCTGCCATGTTCCTCACAACATTCATAATACTGTGCAGAGCCTATGGATGCGAATACAGCACGGCCTTTGCAAAGAGCACACCCATCGGCCTCTTTGGAGTGATCCCCTATCTTTGGAGCGTGCATTATCTTTATCCTGTTTACGGGATCGTGGCAGGGACGTTTTTGTCCTATGTGCTGTCGGGCATTTCAACTCTTGCAATTTATACTGCGCTTAAAACTCAACGCCGCCTGTGATCTCACCAGATTCCTTGTTCGTGGTAACGATACCACCCATTGCTGCCGAATAGTCTATAGACAGCGACACATCATATGGGTCTCCTGTTTTCTTAGGCGGACATGAAGCAGTTATCGTGATCACCTCACCGGACCTTAACCTTAGGTTGCCGCCGGTTGAGAAATCCTTGCCGTTGACAGTTATTCCTTGACAATTTTGGCCATCGGATGTGCCGATTGAGACTGAGGTGATGTTCATCACGACCCCTGCCGCATTGTCAAGGGCGATTTCGTAGCTTCCATTGGATTCATAGTAAATCGTCGGCGCAAGGGGTTGTAGCCTCTCAAAGCCTGTTGTGGTCGTCGGATAATTTGCTCCGTTGACACCCTTACTCAGGTCCTCCGGTGGAATTACGTCACTTGTGTATCCTGTTTCGGCCTGGCCGCTTATATGCCCAGTGTCAGTATGAGTCGAGGGAACGCCGCCAATCGTCGTATTGTATGTAATCGTGACGATAAGATCGTATGTTTCCCCTTCATTTTTCTGTCCGCAGTCTCCTTGGACTGTGAAGGCGTTGCCGGCCCGGACAACTTGCTCGTTCAATGGTTCAACCGAGCAGTCTGTTCCGGAGATGGCGTCTTTTACGCTGACATTGGTTATAGTAATAGTCGTACCTAATGCGTTCGTAAACATGGCAGTGAATGTTGAGCCGCTATACGCTATGGCCGGAATCAAAGGCTGCATCTTGACAAATCCTGTGACAACTTGGCCGGTCTGTCCTGCGTTGAAGATTCCAAGCTGCCAGAGAGCTACGCCGAAAACCATGAGTCCAAAGTATAATATCCCGCCTATCACCACATTTGCAGCAAAGACTATCACAAACGCTAATGCGGCGTTTTTCCAGTCTGCGTCATAGAATCTTTTTATCAGGTATATGTAAAGGAGAATACCTATCAGGGACACGAGGAGCATCAGTATAAGGCTGAGAAGAGGTACGCCAATCAAGTAGGGTACATATGATGCAACCACTAATAAACACATCACGGCTGTGTAAGCCAGAACCGTGGAAACCGCTGTCTTGTAGTCCTGTTTCTTTAATTTAAGCAGCTTTGATGCAATCCAGAGGAACGCTGAATTCAAAAGCACATGTATCACGAAAACAACTAAGGCTATGCCCAGCAAGAAAATAATGTCGTTATTCATTTTTAATCGATTAACAATATGTTTCAGACTTTAAATTTATGCGCTCGCATTGCCTGAAACGTAGCCGTTCTCGAAAAAAAGAGAGGATAGATTGCTTGATGGGGCATATTGTATCTCAATCGCGAATTCATATGGATCGCCGGCCGATATGTTAGCGGCAGGGCATGCTGCATTCAGCGCGAACGTGCCGTTAACTTCCACGGTCTCTCCCGGAGCGGGCGAAGTAATGTTGCAGTCTGCTCCTGCGTTTAGGTCCAATGCTTCCACGGATTCGATTTTTATCGCATCGTTCATCCAGTTCCTGAAACTCACTGAGAATGCGGAGCTGGAGGCATTATAGATTCCGGAATCGACTGGCTGCACGTCCCACCATCCGGTCAGTTGCAGGCCGCCGCTCTGGTCGTATATGCCTAGCATCGACGCTAGGAAACTGTAGGCTGTAAGCAGCATAGCGAGAAGCATAATTGTAAATAACCACGCAACTATTATAAGATATACTGCTGTGAGAAAGCCGTACAGTGTCTTTTTCATGCTTTCCCCGTATAGGGCTTTCATCCTCTGAAGGATGAATGAGGTCTTTATTATGAAGACCAGGCTGATTGGCAGCAGCAGGCGCAGGCCTTTGCTTAGGATATCCTGCAGAGAAGGCGCAGATATGTAGATGGCAAGGATGAAGGGGGCTGCGACGATGAGCCCGACTTTTAGAGAGTATAACGCGATTTGTCTGGGGATTTTTCTGTCTTTTTTTCGGTATCTGAAAATCCATGATGCCGCCCAGACGCATCCTGAGACTATAAGATAATCCGCCAACGATAAGATAATTAATGCCGCGACTATGGTTGCTATGGTGGGGTCTATTTCTGTCATAGATCATTCAAGGGATCTTATTTTCTCCGTTCCTTTGATTTTTTTCAGTATCGTCCGCGTTCCTTCCGGGACAAGATGCTGCCACTTTTCATTGGCCAGTATCCTTCGCCGGATCTCGGTTCCGGAATATTTGTCCCTGTTGAACAGGCCGGTTGCATGGACCCTGTAGCCTGCTTTTGCGAAGAGCTCCCGCTCCAGTTCGCCGTTGGTATAGACTACGTCGTATTTGGGCACGATTTTTTCCACATGAGCCACCCAGAGGTCGTTATTCCCTATGTCCGGGATATCATATACCAAAATCTTCCGGCGTATGCCTTTTACGGACTCCGTTATCATCGCCCTTCTTTCTTCCGATGTGAATGGGTTGTCTTTTTTGCGGGAGACTTGCGAGCTTCCGATCCCTATGAGTATGTGATCTGCTTCTTTTGCTGCCTCCTCTAGGAGCAGGAGATGCCCCAGATGGAAGGGCTGGAATCTTCCTATTATGAGCGCGGTTGTCATTTCTTTTGGCGTCGTTACATAATTTATGCCCGCAAGTTTAATACATCTATTGGGATGGAGATAGGGCAGGTCATAGGGGCTACGACGCTTAGGGGTTTTAGGTTCGTCATAAAAGAGGGCATGGAAAAGCATGTTAAGCGCGGCGAATTCGTGTCCGTGAAGGAAGCAGTCACGGGAAACGAAGTTCTGGGCATAATAAAAGAGATCACTATAAGTAACGAGCTTCTGCCTGACGAATTCGGACGGGATCTGCGCATAGGCGACATCGTCCTCAATGAGGGGGAGTACCCGGTTCCAACTGTTAAGATCCTCGGCTACGAAGACGGGGAGGGCCTTGAGCTTCCACGCCACGGCATAAAGCCCGGCTCCTCGGTTGAGCTTGTGGAGGATGACGTGCTTAAGAAAATCCTTTGGCAGGATGACAATAAATCGGCTTGCATAGGCTCTGTTTCTACAAGGGAGAACGTTCCGGTCTATGTATCAATCAACGACATCATCTCCAGGCATTGCGCCGTGCTGGCCATGACGGGTTCAGGGAAAAGCTACACAGTCGGCGTCCTCATAGAAGAACTTTTGAAAAAGAAGGGCGCACTTATCGTATTTGACCCCCACGGCGAATATAAGAACATATTAGTTGACGGTGCGGACACCAAGGTATACGGAGTCAAGGGAGGAAGCAAGATAAGGATAGAGACATCATCTCTCAGAACAGGCGACTACGCAAACCTCATACCAGACCTCACAGAGCCGCAGAGAGACTTACTGGATGAGACGGTAAGCCTCGCAGGCAAGTTCTACGAAAAATACGATTTCGAAAACGTCAAAAACATCCTCTCATGCGTATATGACGTAAAAGACGGAAGAGAGATCATAACGGATATGATCCCTGAGAACACGTTGAAGGAACTGGCCAAGAAGGTAAGCCTCTCCACGGTCGGGGCGCTTATCAGAAGACTGGATCGCCTGGCCAGGATGGGAGTATTTGAGATGGAGGGAACGCCTCTTGAGGAGATCGTGTCCGTAAACCAGACTCACTGTGATAGACCTGAGCGACTCGGATGAAAGGCTGTCTGAGACTATCATAGCGGTGCTCTGCCGTAAGATCTTCGATGCCCGGAAGCAGTATGTGAAAGACGGGGAGGGAAGCTTTAGGACTCCGACATTCATCATCGTGGAAGAGGCGCACAACTTCGCCCCGCGCGCAACAGAGGAAAGACAGATAATTTCAAGAGGCATTTTGAAAAGGATAGCGCGCGAGGGAAGAAAATTCGGCGTAGGCCTGTGCATAGTAAGCCAGAGGCCGAGCAAACTCGACTCCGACGTATTATCGCAGTGCAATACCCAGATAATAATGAAGATAGTAAACCCGGCAGACCAGGAATACATAAGACAATCAGTGGAAAGCGTTACAGAGGACGTGGTAAAAGACCTGCCAGCGCTGGCAAGAGGGGAAGCCATAATATCCGGATCAGCTATACGGCTCTCAGTCCCTGTCAAGGTAAGGCACAGGACGACAGCAGTCGGAGGAGAAGACATCGACATCGTAGGAGAATGGATGAAGAACTCAAAAAACTAAGGAAGGAAATAGACCAAATCGACAGAGAAATACTGGCCTCGGTCGAGAAACGGATAGAGACCGCAGGAAGAATCGGCGCACTCAAGAAAAAGAAGGACCTGCCGATTTCCGATCCTGCCAGGGAGAAAGAGGTCTTGGACAATGCCGCGAAGAGCACCAAATTGGACCAAAAGTTCGTAAAGGGTCTTTTTTCTTCCATTATCGATTACTGTAAACATGAAGAGCAGAAATAGCGTCGCTGTCCTCGGACCCGCCGGAACATTTACCGAGGAAGCGGCAAAAAAGATTTTCCCGGAAATGGAAGTTGCACACTGCGACACCGTAGAGGATGTCTTCGAAGCAGTCAGCAAGGGAACAGAATACGGCGTAGTAGCAGTAGAAAACTCTTTGGAGGGCTCTGTAAACACCACTATGGACTGCCTCCTGGAATATGACGTAAAAATATGCAAAGAGTACGTAATGGACATACACCTGTGCATGATAGGACTGCCCGGCAAAAGGAAAGAGGAAATAAAGACGATAATATCGCACCCGCATTCCTTCGGCCAATGCAGAAAATTCCTCAAAGGAAACTACCCGAAAGCTGCGCTGAAAAGGTATAACAGCAACACAGCAGCCATAAAAGAGCTGGCCGATCTGAGACCCACGGGTGTCGCAGCCATCGGCCCTGAAGCTGCTGCAAAATTGTACGGCCTTGAAATATTACAAACCGGAATCGAAGATGCGCCCAGCCAGACGCGCTTTGCCGCCATCTCAAAGAAAGAATGCTCCGGAAAAAAGACATCCATAATATTCGCATTAAAAGACCGCCCAGGCGCACTATACAGCGCACTCAAGGACTTCGCGGACAACGGCATAAACCTGACAAAAATAGAGTCCCGCCCGGCGAAAAAGAAGCTCGGAGAATACAGTTTTTTCATAGACTTCGAAGGGTCTCTCGCAGACGGAAACGTGAAGAAGGCTCTTGCATCCCTAAAGGAAAAAACAACATTCCTGAAAGAGCTGGGCAGTTACTAAAAAAAATCTAATATATAACCTGCGACTAATACGTAAGCAATGAAAAAAGACCTCACAGTTTTACTCTTAGCAGCATCTATTGTCTGCCTCACTATAACGGCTTGGGCAGATTTGTCATTGAACAACTCCATAAGTAACGACCCTCTAAACGATATAATGCAGAGAATAAACGGCGTAGCATGCATCTTCTTCACAGTGATAACATACCTGGCCTCATCAATTGCGGCCTTGGTCATAGTATATGCAGGCTTAAAATACATGTCATCAGGCGGCGGCGACACAGCATCAAATGCCAAGAACATGATTATCTACGCCGTCATCGGCCTGGCATTAGTCATACTCGCATGCCCGATAGTCGACTACCTGATCATTGACACAAAGATAGTGCCATTCGAAAAAACATGCAACTGCTGGATGGGAGGCTCTGTAGTCCCTGGAACGACCACGACAACTATCGTTTCATACTGCGTAGACGGAACCCCTGAAGGCCAGTGTTCTGTTACGCCAGCATACATTGGCTATAAATGCATCCTGAGCCCAACCAACGCCTATGTTCTTGTCCTGGATTCCACCTGCGGAACCCCTTCCTCTTCGAGCACTACAATTACATCTACGTCTACAACGGTTTCTACAACATCCTCAACCACGACAACCACCCTGACAGACCAGGGATGGTGCCACCAGGCGGAGGTAGACGGATTATGCCCAGGCCTCAATGTGCTAAGGCCGAACTATGAACAAGATTGCTGCAATGAGTGGAGATGCTGCTGTACACCGGCGACTGGAACATGCACAGCTCCCTAAAGTATTTATACTGGCTTGGTAAATAGTTAATGATAAAATGGATAAAAGAATCATTGTGGGTATTCTATTGTTATCTGTGCTTCTTTTCCCTCTTTGCACGGAGAATAAAGGTACAACTGCGGAAACAAAGAGCCCGGTAACTACTGCAGCCGGACAGGAACAGCCCGCGACAACAGACTGTGATACCTCTTACAGAAATCCAACAGGAATCATGCACCTCAGCAGACCAAGGAGGAACATGCGAGTCAAAATTGAAAGAACTGGACATAGTATCATTGGAAGACTGCTGCAAATACCTCGGCAAATGCTGTCAATGAAGGAAAATGGATACAAAAACATTGACTCTGGGGATATTTCTAATGATGTTTACAATGCTAACCCCTATCGTGCTGGCGGATGATGCTACTTGCCCTTATGACGCGGATTACAAATTCGTCCTGCAGAAGGCATTGATAAACTACTTTGAAAACCCGCAGAACAGTCTGATACAAAAGGAAGACCTGATAAAAATGCTAAACTTTTATCTGAGCCAGTCTACGATAACCAATGCAGATTGCTCGCAGGGGGATATAACTTCCCTGCTTTCCCAAGCAGACGACGGGATATCCGACGAGGTCCTGTCAGCGCTCAAATGTTCAGGCAGCAACTGCAACCTTCCAAAATGCGATGCCTGCGCAGACGGGACCGCCTGCGGAGGGACAAATGACAGGAACCAGACTTGCTCCTGCACAGACATAGACGGAGACGGCCAGTCGGAGTTCTGCCACCTGAAGCCTGTGCGGCCTACCTGGCCGACGTGCGACATGTGCTATGACGGAACCGCCTGCGGAGACGATAACCCATACAATCAGACATGCATCTGCAAAGACATAAATAACGACAACAACAATGAATACTGCTTCCTCCAAGCCTCAAACCAACAAGTCAATTCAACCCTGGTAGGTTCATGGTCTACCTGCGACACATGTCCTGACGGAACAGCATGCGGTCAGACCAACGCAAACGGGAATGCATGCATCTGCTATGACAAGAGACGTAACGGCAGCTATTCGCACTGCATGATGAAATGCGACTCATGCAGCGACGGAACACAATGCGGAGACACAAACCAGAACAATGAACTATGCGGATGCAGAATAAGGTCGCACTATGGCCAATTCCGCGAATGTGAACTGATGTGCGACCAATGCAGCGACGGAACAGAGTGCTGGCGCAGGAACAGCCAAGGAGACAGATGCATCTGCACCGGATACTACGGCCGCGGCGGCTACTATAATCAATGCAACATAAACTCAAACACAACGACAACAACAGCAGTCACAACCACAATCATAGGCACGACAACAACAGGAGTCACAACCACCACTCTTGCCACAACAACAACCACAATCATAGGCACGACAACAACGACATCGATTACAACGACGACATCAGTTACAACTACGACTTCAATTGTCACAACCACAAGCATAGGCACGACAACAACAGAACTCACGACCACCACCCTTGCCACAACCACAACCACATCCGGGACAACTACGACAACTCAGACAGTAAGCTGCGACCCTGAATCGCTTGCCAAGGCGGTCAGCATGAGCGAGATGTACGGTTGGGAGCAGGCCATAGCAGTACCTAGGGAATTCTGTACAACACCTGATGCAAATATGGCCACATACATGGCCAACCAGATGACTGCCATCGGCCTGACCAATGTGCATACTGAGACTTTCCCGGTATCGTTCACCGATTCCCGCTACGGTCCGGGTACTATCACAGGCACGGGCATAAACGTTGTTGGAGACCTGGGCAACGGATCCACGATAATCGTAATCGGAGCACATCACGACGCAGTTCCCCCAAACTGCACTGGCGCAGTTGATAACGGCGCAGGCAGCGCAGGCATACTTGAAGTGGCCAAGACGCTTATGGCCTGCAAAGACAGCATAAAAAGTTACACGCTCCGCTTCGTATCATTCGACGGCGAAGAAGCCAACGGAGACTACTGGGGATCCCACGCCTATGTGAACGCCCACACCCATGACAACAATCCGACAATGATAAACATCGACTGCCTAGGCGACACGCACGACCAAGGATTGACAGTCTACACATCCAGCTCCAGCGTATCTCTATCAACTTCGGCAACAAAAGCCTGCACATACATGAAAACACTTGGTATGACAGTCTGTAACCTGAACGTAGCCGGCAACAGCATAGAAAGCGATCCATATTCTTTCTACAATGCAGGAAAAGAGTATATCTACCCCATAGACGACACCGAATGCGGAACTACGCTAAGCGGTACTAACGACTGCAACCACTGTGTCAACTGCGCAGACGACCTGAGCTCGAGCAACTTCGACGAGAACAAGATGGTCTGGGGCGTACAATACGTAGTCTATATAGTGGCGGATTCGTATTTTAAATAATCCGTCCTGACAGATAGACTATTTCTTTTTTTATCTTTTTTCTTGTTCGCAGCCTTCGTTCTGATTGTATTATTGCCAAAGAAATCCCATACATACCACATAGCAGCCTAAAAATGCACGTCACTCATCCCCTGATAAAGCCGGAGACGCTTATACTCAGGAAGTATCAGGAGACCATCTTTTCCCGGGCTGTCGACGGAAACACCCTGGTGGTTTTGCCTACCGGCCTTGGAAAGACAATAGTTGCTGCGATGCTCGCAGCCCACAGGCTTTATTCTTTCCCGGATTCCAAGGTCTTGTTCCTTGCGCCTACGAGGCCTCTCGCAGTGCAGCACCATAACACCTTCCAGAAGGTACTGAACCAGGAAGCCATGGTAACATTGACAGGCATGGACGCAGTAGAGGACAGAAAAAAACTATGGCAGGACAACAAAGTGATATTCGCAACGCCCCAGACCATCGAGAACGACATCATGCGGGGCCGAAACATAAGCGACGTATCACTTATAATATTCGACGAATGCCACCGCTGCGTCGGCGACTATTCCTACGTATTCATCGCCGACGAATACATGAAGAAGGCCGCAAATCCACTTATACTGGGACTAACCGCCTCACCGGGTGGCGAACAGGAAACAGTCAAAGAGATATGCAAAAACCTCTACATCAACAGAGTGGAAGCCAGAACCGAACAGGACAACGACGTTACCCCATACATACAGGAAACCACCGTCTCCTGGGTCAAACTGGCGCTGCCAGAGGAATTCAAAAAAATCCGGGCACCCATCGAAGACCTCCTACGACAAGACCTACGCGCGCTCAAAGACCGAGGCTTCCTGGAAAGCGCCGATCTGGGCAAAGTCAATAAGAGAGCCCTTCTGGAGATGCAAGCATCCGTAAGGAAAGACATAACATCCGGCACTGCCGACGGAAACGATGCCTTTGCCGCGGTCTCGCTTGCAGCAAGCGCCTTGAAGATCAACCATGCACTTGAATTGCTTGAGACGCAGGGCATATCGGCGCTTGACAGCTACCTGGAGAGGCTGCGGAAGCAGAAGTCCAAGGCTATTCGCAGGCTTTTTGCAGATGAGAGGATGACCGCGCTTTCGAAGAATGTGCACGACTTGAATGTGATGGGCTTCGACCATCCCAAACTGGATGAACTGGTCAAAATCGTTAAAGCCAATGCCGGAAAGAAGGTGATGGTATTTACCCAGTACCGGGACTCTGTGAATAAGATCGTAGAAAGGCTCAATGGAAATGACATATTAGCCAGGGAATTCATAGGCCAAGCCCGGAAAGACGATAAAAAAGGCATGAGCCAGAAGGAACAGATAAAGGCGCTGGAAGACTTCCGGGCAGGCAAATACAATGTCCTTGCAGCAACGTCGGTTGCTGAGGAAGGCCTGGACATTCCAGCAGTAGACCTGGTAATATTCTACGAGCCCATACCCTCAGAGATCCGTTCCATCCAGAGGAGGGGCCGTACCGGCAGGAGCGGGGCAGGCATGGTCGTGGTCTTGATGGCCAAGGAAACCAGGGATGAGGCATACTACTGGGCGGCTTTCCGTAAGGAGAAACAGATGCGAAAGGTTGTAAAGGATATGAGGGACAAGCCAGATAACAGCCTTGATAAGGCCGATAATTCAACGACCGGGGAGTCTGGTCAGCAGAGTTTAATAAATTTTGTTGACGGCATCCAGGAAAAAAGCGAAACAGAAAGGAAAATGAAAATCTTTGTTGATGCGCGAGAGAAATGCACCGAGATATTAAAAATACTGAGAGAAAATGCGGAAATAGACGTCAAAACCCTCGCTGTGGGTGATTACATCCTAAGCGACCGTGTCTGCGTGGAAAGAAAGACTATAAACGACTTCCTGAGTTCTTTGATAGATAAAAGGCTTTTTTCCCAGGCCTCAGACCTTTCCCGGAACTTCGAAAAGCCGGTTATGATAATCGAAGGAAAAGAAGACATATACGCTCTGAGAGGGATCAACGCTAACGCCATACGAGGCGCAATTACGTCGCTTGCCCTCGACTTCAGAATCTCAATAATCTTTTCCAGAGACGAAGAGGATACTGCAGCTTTCCTTTGCATGATAGCCAAAAGAGAGCAGGAAGAGGAGAATAGGCCTTTTTCACTGCACGGCGAAAAGAGGCTACTCACCCTTGAAGAAAAACAGATCTATGTCATAGAGTCCCTGCCGAACGTTTCCTCTGTGCTTGCCAGAAGGCTGCTTGAGCGCTTCGGAAGCGTCCATAATATCATGAACACGTCACGCAAGGAACTAATGGATGTAGCAGGAATAGGCGGGACAAAAGCCGACGAGATAATGGATACCATCAGGAGCAGATTCGGCCAAGGAGGCGCAGAACATAAGCCATAAGGTTATTAAGTCGTATTATTAATAAGTTTAACAAAGATATATAGATTTATACCGACCATTCTTCTGAAAAAAATAACCCCACAAAATGCCCGGAGACCCCCAGTTAAAGGACGCAGAACCGGAAAATATTTCCGACAGAGAAAAGCTTCTGCGGGACAAGGAAAAGGCGCTGGAGGACGAGGAAAAAGACCTCGAACTGTTCTTCGGCGACGAATTCTCCATGAAGCGCAAACAGGAAGACATCAAGAAGCGCAGCGAAGAACTTGTCAAAAACTGGGAACAGATGAGAAAAAAAGAGGCAGAACTAATAGAGCGGGAAAAGAAGATAACAGAAAAAGAGGAATACCAGAAAAACAAGGAAAAAACTTTAGCAGACCTTGATAAAAGAGAACAGGAAGTGTCCAAGGTATCATCAGGCCTAAGCGAGAGGGAGAGGATAGTTTCTGAAAAGGAAAAGACACTTAAAGAAAAAGAGGACACATTAAAAGAGCTTGAAAGCTGCCTTGAAGACATCGAAAAGAAAAAGACAGAAGCAGACAGCCTCACCCAGCAATTAACCGTACGGGAGACAGGAGTTACGGAGAAAGAGAGGATACTAAAGGATTTAGAATCCAACCTGAACTCCAGAAAAGACGACCTGGACAAAAGAGACGCCGAAGTAAGCCGCCTTGAAAGAGAACTAAAAAAGAATCTCGAAGATTTTGAAAAGGCCAAGACAGACGTCGAGATGAGGCGCAGGGAAATCGAAGAAAAAGAAAAATATGTAAAAATAGGCGAGGACCTCAAAGACGCCGAAGAAAAGCTTGACTCCAGAAAAGAAGAACTAACCATGAAGGAGGCCAAGGTAGCCCGTATGAATGACGACCTGGACAAGAAGAGAAAGGCCCTCCAGGTAGTTGAAGAAGACCTTGTAGAAAGGAAGATAAAGATAGAAGACGAAGAAAGAAAGCTCAAGGTCATGAAAGACGGCCTCGAACAAAAAGCCAAAGAATTCGACTACATATTCAAAGAAGACGAAGAAAAACTAAAGATAAAAATAGAAGAACTGGAAAAGTTCATGGGAACAAGCAGAGCCAAGCCCAGAACAGAAATAACAGACGACACACCTAGAAAGACAAAAATAGAAGAGAAACCACCCATCCAAGAAACTACGAAACTAACCAAACAAACCATAGAGCCGCCACCAACACCCAAGCGGACCGTGAAAGAACCCATGCCCCAAGCAGATTTCGAATCACCGCAAAAATCCGCCAAAGAAGACGAAATAATCAGGAAACTAAAGGCAGAAAAAGAAGCAAAGGAAAAAGAAGTAGAGAGCCTGCGCCAGCAGGCAGACGAAATAAAGACCGTGGAAATAATGAAGGAGATGCCTCCCGAACACCCGACTGAAAAAGCCCCGGCACAGGAGAATAAGGAAGAAGACGTCAGACAGAAAGAATACGCCATGATGGACGCCATGGACAAAACCAAGGCCGAAGGAACAGAAAAAGGCCACGACGACCTCCTGAAACTGATGCAGAAAGACAAAAGAATAAACGTAAAAACCGCGGCAAAGATAATGGGCGTAACAGAAGAAGTCATAAACCAATGGTCAAACGAACTGAAAGACCAAGGAATACTAAACGTCCACCCAAAATTCATGGGAGGAACAGAACTCGAACTAACAAAAGACGCGATAAGAAGACTCAAAGAACTGGAAGAAGAAGAAAAAGTCGCAAAAATCAAAAACGAACTGGAAAGGATACGCGAAGAACAGAAGAAGATGAAAGGCTCATACTAAGCCCATTTCTGATTTTTCCCGCCCCGTTTCTTATAATCATACATGGCAGAGCAAGTCCTAGTCCTCAAGTCCGGATCATGCAGCTGGGCAAAATGCTGCTTCTGCGGATACGGCAGAACACCCGGAAAAGAGCCGACAACAGCCAAACTAAAGAAGGACTTTGACGCATTTTTTAATGACGTGCGCGCCGGCGACACAGTCAAGGTATTCGGCTCAGGGAGCTTCCTCGACACAAAACAGGTGCCCTTGGACGCAAGGGCATATTTCATAGAAAAATGCCGCAGCACAGGCATAGAAAAACTATTCATAGAATCCAGGCCAGAATACATAAACGAAGCCGCACTAAAAGATTTTGACGGAATCAACCTCTCGGTAGCGATCGGCCTCGAAGTCGCAGACGACGTATTACTGGATAAGATAAACAAAGGATTCCACCTAAAAGACTATGATGAGGCCACGGCAAAGATACACAAATGCGGAGCAAAAGTGCGCACATACCTGCTCGCAAACCCGCCATACGCCAAAGACATAAAAAAGATCCTTGACAAATCCGTAGAATACGCGCTCATCCGCTCCGATACAATCGTCCTCATAAACCTGCTGCCCCATGGCAATACGCCGGTATTCAAGATGTGGCTGACAGGTACGTGGAATTTTCTATCCCGCGAAGAATTTTACAAATTAACTGATAGCTGGAAAGACAACCCAAAAATAGAACTCGACGCCGAAACCTTCAGATTCATACCGAAATTCCCGGAACAACTTAAAGAACGGCTAAACGGTGTAGGCGAAGCCTTCCTCACACACCCGCACTTCGAAGTATGGCAGGACTACCTGCAAAGATGGTACACGCCGCCAGAAGAGAAGGACATACTATTATTCCTACCCTGCTCATACCAAAAACCATACTCACACTCCAAAACGCACCAAGGGATAATAGAAACCGCAAAGAAGACGGGCAAATACCAAAGAATACACCAGGTGATGATCAGCAACACCGGCCTCGTCCCAAGGAAATACGAAGACTGCTACCCCTTCAACGCATACGACTGGGACGAATCACTGGAGACAGAGGAGATAAAAAAGAGATACATAGAGGTAACAAAGACACGGATAAAGAGATATTTAACCTGCCACAGAAATAAGTACAGGACCATCATCTGCTTCCTGAAATACAGCTCAGAAAGCTACCAGGCACTCGAAGCCGCATGCAGGGAACTTGGTATTCCAATGATAAACCTGCTCTCAAAAGAGACATATGAAAAAATCAGAAAAGAAGGAAAGCCGCTTCAGACAGACGCGGCTCTTAGCGATCTATACAACAATCTAACCAAGGAAACATGAAAATAATCCCTGCGATCGACATAAAGGACGGAAAATGCACTCAGCTCGTAGGCGGCGTGGCCGACACTGCGAAATACTACGGAGACCCTGTGGATGCTGCGAATAAATGGGTGGCCCTCGGCGCAGAAGTATTGCACGTGGTAGACCTGGACGCTGCGTTGGGAACGGGTAACAACCTGGAAAAAGTCCTTGAGATAAAGAAAGCTGCAAACGTGCCGATACACTACGGCGGCGGGGTGCGGGATTACGTATACTGCGAAAAGCTCATCAAGGAATATGACATAGACAGGATAGCAATCGGCACCCTGGCCATAAAAGACTACCTTGAGAGGGAAATAGACGGGATGCTGGAGATAAACAACTACCCAAAAAGCATACGGCAGCGCATAATAGTCTCCCTGGACTCCAGAGGAGGCAAAGTCGTCACACACGGCTGGAAAGAAAAAACAGAGATCGACGCAACCTCTTTGACGCGGGAATTCGAAAGCCTTGTGTGGGGTTTCCTCTACACGGACGTTGACGTCGAAGGGCAGATGAGAGGCATAAACCTCAAGAGGACAGAGCGCATCATCAAGTCAACAAAGAACCCTGTGATAGCCTCAGGCGGCATCTCTTCAACAAAGGACATAACGGACCTGAAGAGTATAGGCGCTTGGGGCGCAGTCCTCGGAAAAGCGCTGTACGAAGGAAAGATAGATTACAAAGAAGCGCTAAAATGCTGATAGACGTCCACGCCCACCTGGATTTTTCTCAATTTGACGCAGACAGAGACGCAGTAGTAGAACGGGCGAACGCGGAGGGAATCGTCATAATAAACTCAGGGTTAGGCACTACAGGGATAAGAAAGACCCTGGAGCTGACAGAAAAATACGACAACGTCTACGCCACATTGGGCCTTACACCCACCGAACTCGGAGAAAAAGAGATCGATGCGTCGATAGAGCTCATAAGGCAGAACAGGGAGAAGATCATAGGAGTAGGCGAGGTCGGCCTTGATTATTATTGGGTGAAGGATGAGGAGAAAAGGAGGCAGGAGGCAGTTAACTTTCAAAGGTTCATAGAGCTGTCGCAGGAATTGCATCTTCCCCTGGTCATCCATTCAAGGGATGCAGAAGAAGACCTGCTGAACATCCTGAAAGAAGAAAACATGCTGGCGCTCCTGCACTGTTTTGGCGGAGACGCAAAACAAGCGGCGGTGGCCGCGGCAGAAGGCCATCTCATATCTATACCTGCCAATCTCCAAAATTCAAAACAAAAGCAGTCGGTGGCAAAGGCCGTTCCGCTCGATTCGCTCGTCCTGGAAACAGACGCCCCGTACCTTTCTCCCGTGCCGAAGACAAGAAACGAGCCAGTGAACATCAGGCAGACAGCCAAAAAGATAGCGGAGATAAAATGCGTGGATTACTCCGCAGTGGAAGATGCGACCACCAGGAACGCAAAAAGATTTTTCAACCTTACCGACCCTTGATGAAATACTCCGGGTGCCGCAGAACAAAAAGAGACAATAGATAAGCTATAAGAGAGGACAGAAGCACTATCTCCACCCTCACGTCCAGGAACCGGGTCATAAGGAAATAGGCCAATACGAATAACATGGGCGGGATTATTTTCAGGACGCCGCCAATCTCCGCGGTCTCGCTTATGATATACGATACAGGCATTGCCGCAAGCAGCATGGCCGAGGATAACATGAGTATGAAAATTATCCATTTCAGGCCCGCCAATGCAGGCTCTGTTATCTGGTTTCCATGCTCCCATAGCTGGGGCGCATACTCTATGACCAGTATTGCAGACAGTATGAAAAGCGCGATGCTAAACGCTTCCAGTTTGTTTTCCAGGAAGGAGTCGAATGCTCCGCTTATGTCTTTTGGGCTCGGCGCGCTCCCCAATGCGAATGAGAATTCAAGATAGAGCAGCACGAGTATCGCGGGATTGGAAAGGTCAAGGAAGAGCAACTGGTCATAGAAGCGCGTGAGTATCAGATTTATCGTGGACAATATCCTGTCTGCGCTGCTTATGTCCACCATTCCCGGGCCCACGAGCCCCAGCTGGGGATGCGTGAGCGCCAAGTAGTTGAGTATGGCTATCAGGAAGATACCGCATCCAAAGAATGGCGCGATTCCTATGAGCAGGCTTCTTACAGACTGATGGCCGTCAGCCGGCTGGGCGTATTCGACATATCCCAAGACGCCGCCCTTCTGGGAGAAATTAAAAAAGGATATCTTGGTTATGTCGCACCCCGTGACCTTTGCCATGAGCGCGTGCGAGGCTTCGTGGACGATCGTTCCAGGCGCTATCACCAGATTGAAGTATTTGCTCTTTAGGTTCGAGACAAGGTATGACTCGAGGAAATCGTTTAGCAGCACCTGCAAAGCAAAGAACGCGAATATCAATGACACGTAGTTTCTGATAGAAAAACTTTCCAGGAGATACCAGCAGACCGCTGCCAAGAGAGCAAAGAAAAGGGAGATGTGTATGTTCTTCATTTTGTTCCTGCAAACATTTTAAGGAGCTGCGACGGGCTCTTTACTACCGTGATGCCCTTGACTGATGCCATTTTTTCTGCGTTCTTGACGTCAAGGGGCCGGCATAGTATGCTTATCTCTTTTCCGAATTCTATTGCATTGCTTGCGCATGATGAGATGCATTTTAAGCATGCGTCGCATTTCATCAGGTCTATGTGCATGCCCTCTGACATGTAGATAGCATCGTTCGGGCAGACCCTCATGGCTGTGCATGCGTTGCAGTTTGCGCATTTCTCCGCATCCAGGGTTACCGGAAGATGGGTCTTCTGCTTCTTTACTGCATCCGTTGGTAGAACATATACAGGGACTTTGCATTTCCCGGCCTGTGCCACGATGTTTGAAACGAGCGAGTCGGATATGCCGTATGCTATCTTGGCCGATGTGTTGGCAGTGCATGGTGCTACGATCACTTTGTCATATTCTTTCCTGGAAAGCCTTCCCACAAGAGGAGAGCTTGCCCCCTGCTTCTCTTCGAGTACGATGTCCGGGTATTTTGTCTCTATCTCGGAAAGAAGGCCATACATGCGGCAGACTTCGTAGCCTGCCCTTGAAAAAACAAGCGTAACATGACCTGCCTGAGCAGACCGATTCATCGCTTCCAGAGATTCCGACAGGAATTGCCCAGCGCCCGTTACGCACCATAGTATTTTCATCGCTGCTCGCAGAAGTTATATGTCCCTAATTCTATATTTATTGTTCGCTCCATAATAAATGAGAAAAGAATGCCAGACATAAAACCCGAATTCTGGGAAAAGATATGCGAAGTATCCAGGAACTTGGCCGATGAAAATGATTTCCTGGTTGTAAGTCACCACGACGCAGACGGGGTCACAGCATGCGCAATAATTGTGGAACTGCTCACAAGCATGGGAAAGAAAACAGAGTACATGATCCTGAAACAATTAGACAGCACCACAGTCGCCAAAGTAAAGGAAAGGACCGGCAAGACCGTCGTTTTCACAGATATGGGCTCAGGACAGCAATCTATCCTCAGGGATAACGGAATAGAAGGTTTCTACATAATAGACCATCACCCGCCGGAGGGTGAATACGTTAACCAGATAAACCCGCACTTCTACGGCTACGACGGAGGATCCGAGATAAGCGCATCAGGCCTTTGCTACCTTACCGCAAAATCTCTCGGCGATACGCGCATGGCCCACATCGCAATGGTAGGAGCAGTAGGGGACATGCAGGACTCGGAAGGGGAGATGAAATCCTTAAACAGGCTTATAATGGAGGACGCAGCAAAACTGGGCCTCCTGAAGGTTAGAAAAGACCTCCGGCTCTTTGGAAGACAGTCGCGTCCACTGATACAGATGCTAACATACGCATCAGACCCCGTACTGCCCTGGCTCACAGGAGACGAAGCCGCATGCGCAGCATTCATAGAAAGCCTGCAAATTCCCCTGCGCGTAGACGACCGCTGGAGAAACTACGTAGACCTGAGCAGCGCAGAAAGAAACAAACTCATCTCAGCCCTTTACATGCACCTGCTCGACTACAACATACCCGAATATATCATACAGGGAATGATAGGCGACGTCTACACCCTACTGCACGAACAAAAAAGAACCGAGCTTCGCGACGCAAAAGAATACGCAAGCCTCCTAAACGCATGCGGCAGACAGGAAAGGCCGGAAATCGGGCTACAGGTATGCCTCGGCGACAGAGGAGAGAACTGGTACGAGGCAAGAACCATACTCAAAAGCTACAGGGAAGCGCTCGCAAAAGGCATAAGAGCCCTGAAAGAAAAAGGCATGGTGCAGGAGAAAGAAAACCTCTACTACTTCGACGCATGCGGCGACGTAGAAGAAAACATCGTAGGCGTAGTCGCAGGAATGGCCTACGGCGCAGGCATCATACGCGGCGACAAACCAGTCCTCGCATTCGCAGACGACAAAGACAACGCAGAAATGATGAAGGTCTCGGGCCGCGGGAACCGCAACCTGACAAGACGAGGCCTGAACCTCGGAGTCGCCCTGCGCGAGGAAAGCAGGAAATCAGGAGGCGAAGGAGGAGGACACGACATCGCAGCAGGGGCGAGGATCAAACGCGCGAACAAGGAAGAATTCCTGGCGAATATGGATAGGAGGATAGGGGAGCAACTTGGTCGAAATAAGTGACCAATCAGTTATTTGCCCAGCGTCCTCTTCTTTCGAGCCTTGTAGTTCCTCAAGTCTTCGAGTTCGCCGTCATAATATTTGACAAGCCCGTCGTTCTTAGCGGCAAGGGCCTGCGCCCTCTTTAATTCGTGCAGTATTATCTGCTCGTCCAGGGATTCAATGCCCTTTTTTAGTCTTTTTTTGCGATTCATCCTTCAACTCATTTAGCAATTGCAAATCAATATCATGCAGCCGCCTGAGGGCCTTCGTGGGGATTCTATGTACGGGGATGGGACGCTCTTCGGTGGCCGCTTTGTAGACTGCATATATCTCATCGAAGACATCCGAATCGATGCCTTTGCCGATAACATATTCTTTAAGCCCCCTGGAAGTATATTGCTCTTTACGCATCCGGCACCTGAGTATGTAAAGCCCCCGAAGCCTGAGCACCAAAGACCTGATGGCGCCGGAATGATCAGAGTCCTTGACGTTCAAAATATGTTCCGATACCTTCAGGACGCTTTCAGTTAGCTCGTAATAGGCGGAAAGGTTCCTGTCGTCGGGCTTGATTGCCTTCAAATCCCTAAGCAGCGGCGCATTGATCACAGGAATACACTCTTGGACGATGGAGTAATAGCCTACCGGGTCCTTCTTTAGCCTCTGCCTAATCTCTTCCAAAGACCCGCTCTCGATATTCACCAGACCCTCCTTGTGGACAGGGATTGCCTTCTCAGAGACGATCAGAACGTCTATGTCCGACCCCCCGCCCGCCTCGCCCCGGACATAGGAGCCATAAAGGAACACGCCGGAAACATCCTCCAGATAAGGAGAAAGCACGCCAAGAATGTATTCTCTGACATTCAAAGGCTGGACGACGACGCGTTGGCCGATCCATGCCTTCGGCAAATAGATAGTGCCGGAATGGCCGCGATCCATGACCTCTTTGACGACGGACTCGCTTAAAGGGATGTTTTGCATTTTGTGTGGATATTTGTGGATACATAAATATGGAGATTGACTCAATAAATAATAGAAGAATAACCTTAAAATTAGAAACAGTTATCCCTCGAAGACATCTTAAATAACATTATCATGATAATGTTGCAGTATTATCGTGATAATATTGCTCTAAAAAGGCCAAAAAGACGACAGATTGATCAGACACCATTATTAAATAACAGTGAGCAAACATCTCAGTTAAAGATATCTACCCCCGATTTTTAAACCCCAATTCCAATATTCTAGAACTTATATATCGTCTTTTTCTCGGATGACGGAGTCTTCGGACAACGGCATGCCAGGGAATAACCGTTTATTGTAGTCATATTCGGATTAGTAAAATGGCACGTATGCACACGCGTAGAAAGGGTAAATCCGGGTCCAAGCATCCTTCCAGGACCAGTAAACCGGATTTCGTAGCTTATGATCAAGGCGAGATTGAGGAGTTAATCGTCAAGCTTGCAAAGGAGGAGAATACTCCGAGTAAGATCGGCATCATCCTTCGGGATCAGTATGGCATTCCTTCTGTGAAAGATGTTACGGGTAAGAAGATTTATTTCTTTTTGCAGAAGAATAATGCTGCGCCTCCGTTGCCTGAGGATTTGCAGAATCTTATAATGAAGGCGCTCTCGCTGAGAAAGCATCTTGCCGGGAACGTTAAGGATAATCATAATAAGAGGAGTTTGCAGCTTGTGGAGTCGAAGATCCATAGGATGAGCAAGTATTACAGGAACTCAGGTAAGCTTCCTGAGACTTGGAGATATGATCCTGAGACTGCGAAGCTCTTGACGGCATAGAGGACATGAAATATGTTGCCCGTCTTACGACTGAGTCCAAAGACGCGTCCAGTGTCTCTAGGGCTCTTAATGTCGACAACATTAGGCTGGATGGTTTGAGGATTGTGTCCGGCATTTCGGGCGGCAGGATAGTAACGGAGATTGAGTCGGATAATTTGAAAACATTGGTTAATACGCTTGACGACCTCATAAGTTGCCAGATGGCGGCTGAGAAGTTGTTAGGTGACTAATAAAAAAATGGCTAAAGAGATGAGTTCATGGAAGCAGAAGACGCTTTATAAGATTGTTTCCCCGGAGAATTTCGAGTCTAGGGAAGTGGGTAGCACGTTCGCCAGCGACCCTAAGAATCTGGTCGGCAGGAGGGTTGACATATCCTTGAAGGATTTGACCGAGGATAGGACTAAGCAGCATCTTAAGGTTATCTTGGAAGTAACCGACGTAAAAGATGATAAGGCGTATACCAAGTTTAAGATTTTTGAGGCAAACCAGGGTTACTTGCATTCCAAGGTCAGGAAGGGTATGAGCAAGGTGGACTATATCGGTTTCATAGATTTGCAGGATGGCCGCGTGCGCGTGAAGATCATGGCCGTAACCCATAAGAACGCCAAGTCTTCTCAGAGGAAGGAGATACTTGCCAGGATAAGTAAGACCGTTGAGGGGTATAAGAACAGCACTCTTAACGACTTTATACAGGCTACTTTGTTCGGGAAGCTTGGGACCGAGATATACCACAACTCCAAGAATATAACGCCTATAAGCCGGGTGGAAGTCGAAGAAGTGAAAATTCTTTAGAGAATTTTCATCCTCTGATCCTATTTTTTTTTAAGCGGTTGGCTGTCGGATTATTTTTTTCTCCGATACGTCCATTATCAGGAATATTTTCTTTTTTTCTCCTATGATGCTTGATTTTTCTATTATTTTATCTACTTCTTCGGCTTTGCATGAGGATTTGGAGGATAGGAGGAATACTGCTTCTTTTGGGGAGTATTCCAGGACTTTCCATAGGTGTTTGTATATTTCTTCCTGGTTTCCGAATTCTGTTGTGAATGTGATGTTCGGCTCGAGCCAGATGAGGTCGATTTTTCCGTGGTTTATCCCGTTTTTTATGATTGATGCGTTTTCTCTTACCGTGTAGCCCAGTTTTTCTCCGAGCTCTTTGTAGTATCTGAGGATTGCTTCGCGGAATTTCAGGCCTGATGAGCTTACGTAGCGGTCTAGGCTGTTTAGGTCGGTTATTTCTTTTATTTTTTCCATCTGGGGCTCTTATTCGAATGTTTTGCAGTATTTTATGGCTTGCGGTATCTTTTCCAGGACGTCTGCGGCTGTGAATGAGTAGCCTTTTTCGTCCATGCAAAGGTTTCCTGAGATGCCGGACAGGAATGCTGCGGCCGAGGCCGCCGTGAATGCGTCTGTTTTTGCTGCGAGTGCGCCTGTTATGCCTGCGAGGACGTCGCCTGTTCCTCCAACAGTCATGCCAGGGTTGTGAGTTCTGTTAAGCTTGGTCTTTTCGCCGTCTGATATGATATCTGTCGGCCCTTTTAGTAGGATGATTGTCTTTGTCTTTTTTGCTTTTTCTTCTACGATTTTGACGCGTTCGCTGGTCGTCTCGGCTGCTTCTCCGAATAGGGTTTTGAATTCGATGATGTGCGGGGTCAGTATGTGGTTTGGTTTTAGGTGTCTTGGTTCTATGAGTTTTAATGCGTCTGCGTCTATCACTACTGGTTTGTCGGTTTTTCTAAGGAATTCCCTGACAAATGAGCGTGTCTCGTCTTGTAGGCCTATCCCGTTTCCTAAAACGACTGAGTCGTAATTTAGGTTGAGGATTGCGTCTACGTCGGTTCCTGAGAGGTAGTATTCAGAAGCCGTCGGCCGGACTATCAGGACTGGGTCCTGCTCTATCCTTTCCGCAACGTATCTTGGGCAGGCCAGCGTTACCAGGTCGATGCTTGTTCTGTATGCCGCTTTTGCTGCAAGCAGGGGCGCACCTAGGTAGTCTTTGCTTCCTCCGATAACTAGCAGCCTTCCGAAGTCTCCCTTGTGCTCCGAGCCGGTTCTTGGGGGGATGGCGTAGTATACGTCTCCCGGGCCGCAGTATGTTTCGGCTTCCTTTGGTATTCCGATGCTGGCTACTTGCGCATCCGGGGTCTTTGGGTATTGGAAGGAGATGGTCTTGTCTGCTTTGCAGCCGGGCGTTGGTACGTCCACTGCTATCTTCTTTGCCTTTGCAGAGTTCATAGACGTAACCAGGCTCTTTATAGGCTCTCTTAGTTCGCCTTTTGCTCCGACTCCGAGCAGGGCATCTACCAGCGTATCGTAGTTCGAGAGCTCTTTTTTTATCTCTTCGGATTGGCTTGAGTCGCTTACGTATATCAGTTTGATCGAAGGCAGTTTCTCTACGAGTTCGAGGTTTTTCTGTGCTGCATCTGTCCTCTTGCCGCAGACTGCATACACTGTAACCTTTTTTCCAGCAGATGATATGTGTCTTGCGGCTGCGAGGCCGTCTCCTCCGTTGTTTCCGCAGCCGCAGAAGACTGCAATGTTCGCTGAGGCTTCGCATGCTCTGGCTATTTCTTTTCCTGCGTTCTCCATGAGCAGTTCACGGGTTATGCCAAGGTACGCGCAGTTCATGTCCAGCAGCTTCGTACGCTTTGCCTGGGCTGCGGGATCGTCGTATTTATCCATATGCTGGTGTGTTTAGTCTTTTTTTGCTTGCGGCTTCGAATTCGGGTATTGAGGGTTTTATTTTTTTGAGTGCTTTTTCGAAGTCGTCTGCGGTTACAGTGTCTGCTTTGAGGTTTTCTCTTAAGGCTATGAGCGCTGCTTCTCTGCATATGCCTTCTATGTCTGCGCCGCTGTATCCTTCGGTTTTTCTGACGAGGTCGTTTAGGTCTATTTCTTTTATGGGCATGTGTCTGGTGTGTACTTTGAATATTTCCAGTCTTGCGTCCTTGTCCGGCGGGGGTACCATTAGCTGGTAGTCGAATCTTCCGGGCCGCAGGAGGGATGGGTCTATCATGTCTATGCGGTTTGTTGCGCCTATTACGATGACGTTCTCCAGGCTTTCTATTCCATCCATCTCTGTGAGTATCTGGTTTACCACTGTCTCGGTCACGTGTGAGCCGGAGTATGTTCCCCTCCTGGGCGCGATTGCGTCTATTTCGTCGAAGAGTATTATTGTCGGTGCTACTTGTTTTGCTTTCTTGAAGACTTCCCGTATTCCTTTCTCGGATTCGCCTACCCACATGGATAATAGCTGCGGGCCTTTGACTGCTATGAAGTTTGCTTCGGATTCGTTGGCGGCAGCTTTTGCGAGAAGCGTCTTTCCGCAGCCTGGCGGTCCCTGGAGGAGTATGGCCTTTGTCGGGCGGATGCCCATCCTCTTGAATGCTTCCGGGTGCTTCAGCGGCCACTCCACGGCTTCCTGCAGGCGCATCTTTACTTCGCCCAAGCCGCCTATGTCGCTCCATTTGATGTCCGGGATTTCCACGAGAACTTCACGCAGTGCAGACGGGCTCACATCTTTTAGGGCCTCCACGAAATCTGTCTTCCGGACTTTAAGAGTCTCAAGAACCGAGGTGGGTATTTCTTCCTTGTCCAGATCGATTTTTGGCAGTATCTTCTTCAATGCCTTCATGGCTGATTCCCGGCTTAATGCGTCCAGGTCTGCGCCGACGAAGCCGTGTGTGGAGTTCGCTATCTCTTTTAGGTTCACGTCTTTGTCAAGGGGCATGCCGCGGGTATGTATCTGGAGGATCTCTTCTCTTCCTTCTTTGTCCGGAACGCCTATCTCTATCTCCCGGTCGAATCTGCCCGGCCTCCTTAGAGCGGGGTCTATTGCATCCTCGCGGTTCGTCGCAGCGATGACTATGACGTTGCCGCGTGCCTCCATCCCATCCATCAAAGCGAGGAGCTGGGCTACGACACGCCGCTCGACTTCTCCCCGTGTCTCCTCACGCTTCGGGGCAATGGAGTCTACCTCGTCTATGAAAATAATCGACGGAGCATTCTCCTCGGCTTCCTTGAAGATCTCCCGAAGCTTTCGCTCGCTCTCCCCGTAATACTTGTCCATGATCTCCGGACCGTTAAGGGAGATGAAGTGCGCATTCGTCTCCGAGGCAACGGCTTTTGCAATAAGGGTCTTCCCGGTTCCCGGCGGCCCGAATAAGAGAACCCCCTTGGGGGGCTTAATCCCAAGCCGCTCAAAGAGCTCAGGATGCTTCATCGGAAGCTCTATCATTTCACGTACCCTGCCCAGTTCATCCTTGAGGCCTCCTATGTCCTCGTATCTGACCGCCGGAGCCTCTGGAACAACCATGGGTTTTCCTTTGATCTCAAGGTCTGTAACATCCTGTATCTGGACTATTCCCTTAGGGTTCGTAGCCGCTACCACGAAAGGTATGGCCTGCCCAAGTACGCCGATGGATATTTTGTCGCCTTTGACAAGAGGTCTTCCGATCATCCTCTGCTTCACGTGGGTGGCGAAGTCTTCTCCGAACTTTATCTCATGCATCGTGGGTGCGATAGTGACCTCTTTTGCAGGGGACGTCTTAGACTTGCGAACCTTGACCTTGTCCCCTAAGGAGGAATCCGAGTTCTGCCTGATGAGGCCATCCATGCGGATAATGTCAAGGCCAAAGTCCTGCGGATGAGACTGCCACACAATAGCGGCAGTCGTCTTTTTACCTTCTATCTCCACGATATCCCCGGAGGTAAGGTCGAGGGCCTCCATAGTAGAACTGTCCATGCGGACGATGCCGCGGGAAACATCGTTATGCAAGGCCTCCGCCACCCTTAGATCGATTTTTTTCTCCGCCATTTTGCTCAAATGAATAGAAAATACAAAGAATATATTCTATATTACTTTTCAAAGAATTAAATCGGAGCCCCTATAAGCAGTTTAAAACGCTTCCAGACGATTCACACGCCTTTCTCCGAAACCACAAAGCCGTCTTCCCATCTGGGAACGATCTTCTTCAGATCCCCGGGAAACGCATCCTTCAGCACTCCCGGCGCATCCTTCCTGCAAACGTTCCTCACATCCATGACATAATGAGTCTCCTCGGTCTCAGGAACACCTTCAAGCTCTTTGGAAAACTCCTCAAGCAATGCAACACCTTCCTTACGAATCTTTTCTCTGTCAAGCATTTTATCAGACCAGGAACTTCTTAGCCAAAGGCAGGATCTTAGGTGCCTTCTTGATGAATCTCTTCACAAGGAAACCATACTCCCCCTCAACAATGCGGGCAATGTCATCGCTGCTAAGGATATCAGCCAAAGTATCCAGGTTATTAGCATCCAGTTTCTCCATAAAAGACCGCAATTTCAAAAGCTTCTGCGCCTTCACGCCATCGCCAGCCCTCCACAGAGTATCATACTCCAAGAGCCGCCCCCTGGAAACATCGCCCTCAGACAAAGCCTTAGCACCCACCTCTCCGGCGATCTTCGCAGCATACATGGCCATAGAAATGCCCCCGCCATGTATCGGATTAACCTGATGAGCCGCATCACCCACCACCATCAAGCCATCCGCGACAAGACACTCAAGAGCCGAACCAACCGGTATCCCACCGCTATTTATCTCAATCGGGCTTGCCCCTGCAAATATCTCCGGATGACTCCCAATAAAACGGTCAAGATAATACTGCGCCTTCCGCCCGGGCTCGGACATCTTCCCAAGTATGCCAACCCCCACATTAGCTATATCATTCCCCTTCGGGAAAATCCAAACATAACCCTTAGGAGCAGTATCATCGCCAAAAAAGATATGCAAAAGATTACTTCTATCAATCTTCAAACCAGCCATCTCATACTGGAACCCGGAATGATAATCAGTAAGAGAATTCACAGTCCTTAAGCCCGCAGACTTCGCAACCATAGAATCCACACCATCAGCAGCTATAACCAAACGAGACCGGATACGATAACTCTCACCCATAAAATCAGCCTCAACACCAGCCACCCGCCCACCCTCCAATATAACACCAGAAGCCAAAGTCTTCACCATATACCTCGCACCACGGCTCACGGCCTCGGAAGCCAAAAACTTCTCAAAAACCTTCCTCTCCAAAATATAACCAACCCTATCGCCAAACACAAGCTCCAAAGACTTACCACCAGGAGCATAAAGAACAGCACCATTAATCTTCTGAACAGCCCACCGAGGATCAGGCACAAGACCAACACGCCTCAAACCACTAGCATTAATCGCCTCAGCACACCTCTTAGGCGAGCCGATCTCCTGACGCTTATCTAGTACCAGGGTCTTCACGCCTCTCTCAGCCAAGGTCCTGGCAGCAATACTCCCAGCAGGCCCCGCCCCCACCACAACGGCATCAAACTGCAAATCTCGCATCTTTTCTTTAAATCAAACGCAAAGCATCCACAGGACAAAACTTCACACACGTCCCACACTTCACACACTTACCCTCATCCACAAAAAGAATCGTATCACGCAACTCCAAAGCATCCGCCGGACAAACGCCAACACAGCCACCACAATAACAGCACTTCGCCCGATCGACGTCCAATTTGCCTGCCATTTTGTATCTATTATATAACTACGCCTATAAAAAATGTTTACAAATCCTAAAATACGACCCCATAAACAGTGGGGTCTGAAGACCCCACACTTCTTTTGCCCCTTCCAGGGCATGCCCTCGGCATTTGGGATGATAACCTCCCTAAGGGAGGCTATGCCCACGCCGGGATTCGAACCCGGGTCAAGGGATCCGCAATCCCCCAGGATGTCCTAGCTACCCCACGTGGGCTACTTGATAGTATTCCGATTAAATGCTTTTAAGTGGTTGGAACCTGCCAAAATAGTTTTAAGAGGATTGAGATAATCAGAGAAGAAAAAAGGGATAAGAAACGGGCGTGGATACCGCCAAGAACGAATAAACATATAACTATCCGCTTATTCCGCCAAGCCCCTTATATACCCGTTTTCTGTGTGTGTTGCTGTGATTGCACTCGTGGTCGCCTTGTAGGTCATTACAACCATCATATTGTATACAGCACCTGTTGGCACCGAAGTACAGCCCGTACCTGAGACGCTGAACACTTCGCCCGACAGAACGTTGGATGATGAGGGAGTTACTGTACCACAAGAACCGCCGGAGATTGTCTCATTCAGGGATACGCTAATTACTCTTATAGGCGATCCTGCATCGTTTGTGAAAGTCGCGTTAAAGTTGGTGCCCTTGTATGCCACGCTCGGCATCATAGGATTCACTCTAACGAAGCCGGTCTCTACCGGCCCCCCTTGCCCGGCGTTGAAGACGCCAAGCTGCCAGAGAATTAAACCGACGACCATAACCACCAGTATGGCCCATCCGTAAGACATCAGGTACTCCATTGCCCCCTGTCCCCTGTTGTCCATATAAAACGAGATAGGCATGTTTACATGACCCAAGATAAAAGCAAAAATCAGAAGTATGATTAAGCCTGCTAAAAAAACAGCGGCTATAGTTGCGAAGTCTATTGGAGTTAAGTTGTTACTCTCGTTTATCACCTGATTGACTGAGTCTATTAATGGATTGGCAAATGCAACCAAAGTATTTCTCATCTTTACTATATTAAAAAATTTGTATTCAGGTACTATAAATATATAACAGACAGTAGGTAATAGTTGGAGAAAAAAAGGATAAGAAGAAAAGGTGCATACCGCACCCCCATAACAGATAAAATATATAGTTATCCGTTATTCACCTTCGCCCCTTATGTAGCCGGTTTCTGTGTGCATTGTGGTGTATCCAGCCAGGCTCGAGTTGTAGGTTATTATAATCATCATATTGTATGCAGCACCGGTTATCACCGAGGGACAGGTCGTACCTGCAAGGTTGAACACCCCACCCGCCATAACAGGGGCTGAGGGAACTACTAAGGTAGTACAATTAACGCCGTTAATCGTCTCATTCATGATCACAGTCATTAGTCTTATAGGCGCACCTACGTTATTCGTGAAAGTCGCGTTAAAGGCCGTAGTCTTATACACAACGCTCGGCATCAAAGGATTCAACCTGACGAAACCAGTCCCTACCGGGGCTCCCTGTCCTGAATTGAAGACCCCAAGCTGCCATAGGACTACACCAACTATCATAACGACGAGTATTGCCCATCCATAGGTCATCAGATACTCCATAGCACCCTGACCCTTGTTTCCTAGATATTCCATTTTAAATCTGTCCTCTGTTTTTTGTTTTTAATTTCTTAACATATGTATAAAGTATGACATTTTCTAATATAAATACTTTCCGGTGAGGAAAATGCTAAGATACTCCATAGTCTTTACTAAGAAGACTGCTGATGTCCGTGGCCAAGCCATTGGTCTTAGACATGCGCCGATTTGTAATCAGATAAAGAAAAAAGATAAGAAAGGAGGGTGCTGGGATACCGCACCCCCATAACAGATAAAATATATAGTTATCCGTTATTCACCTTCGCCCCTTATGTAGCCGGTTTCTGTGTGCATTGTGGTGTATCCAGCCAGGCTCGAGTTGTAGGTTATTATAATCATCATATTGTATGCAGCACCGGTTATCACCGAGGGACAGGTCGTACCTGCAAGGTTGAACACCCCACCCGCCATAACAGGGGCTGAGGGAACTACTAAGGTAGTACAATTAACGCCGTTAATCGTCTCATTCATGATCACAGTCATTAGTCTTATAGGCGCACCTACGTTATTCGTGAAAGTCGCGTTAAAGGCCGTAGTCTTATACACAACGCTCGGCATCAAAGGATTCAACCTGACGAAACCAGTCTCTACCGGGGCTCCCTGTCCTGAATTGAAGACCCCAAGCTGCCATAGGACTACACCAACTATCATAACGACGAGTATTGCCCATCCATAGGTCATCAGATACTCCATAGCACCCTGACCCTTGTTTCCTAAGTATTTCATCTTTTCTGTTCACCTCATGTTTTGAGTTTTTGTTTTTTTTATGTATATTATGTATATTAAGTAGTGTATGGTTTTTTTAGGTTTAAATACTTTTCGTTTTAGGGCTGGGTAACTGTTTTTAGGGGTAGGTAACTGTTTGTTAATAGGTTGTTAGTTACTTGATAGATAACCATGTTCTCATTGATTAACTAAAGTATTTCATGGACTGGGACGACTACTCATTTGTCGTACGTTCAAAACAGAGAAAGGATACCTTGTTAATCCTGGAAAATCCTAAAACACCCACCCCAGTTAGGGGATAAACTTGATGTAAGCATATCTCATGTGAGTAGAACCCTTAAAGAGTTCACGGAGAAAGGCTTGGCTGAGTGTATGAATCCCCAACAAAAAGTTGGCCGTATATATGCTTTAACCAGGAAAGGACAGATAACACTAAAACAAATCAAAAAAAACTTAATGTAAACACTATAGGGGTATATTGTCTTTAGGAATCAACGGATATTGAAATATCAGACTGCAGTTACATAATCCATCGACAATCGAACAAAACCTGTTTTTAGATTTATATGGGTGGTTTGAACTCTATTATGTCGCCTGTTTCCACTGGGGGTAGGGGTTTTAGGGCTATTTCTATGACGTATTTGGCGTCTTTTTTCGGCCGGTATATTTTCCATGTTCCGGGTTTGAGGAGGCTGGCTGGTGGTATGTTTCTGGCGATGTCTACGACCTTCATTTGGGTGTCCAGCCATAGGACGTCTATTGGGAAGCGCATGAAAAGCATGTGTATAGAAGAGTATTCTATGCCTTCCTTTGGGGAGATTAGGATTAGGTCTGATGGAGTTGAGAGCATTAGGCCTCGCAGCCTTGAGAAAAAGGTTTTAGCGGCTTTTGCTTCGCCGCTTATTGTGTTGCCACGGGTCTGGTTAAGGACTTGCACCTTTTGTCTTGGGTTTTCCTGTTAGTGTGAGGCATATCTGTTCCCAGACGCTTAATGACTCGATTTTAGCTTCTTTGCCGGATATGCTGTTTGCTATTTTTCTTATCTCCAGGCTTATCTTGTGCTTGGGGTTCTGTAGGACTATTGGGTTTTTCAGTTCTATTGACCTTCTTATGGAGGGGTCCTCTGGTATTACTCCGAGTACCGGCAGCTTGAAGAAGGAGGCTATGTAGTCTTTCTTTAGTTCGTCTTTTTTTGTGACCCTGTTTAGGACTATTCCTGAGAGCTTTTTTTCGTATTTGTTTATGATGCTCTTTGTCCTGAGCGCGTCGGATATTGTCGGGAGTTCCGGGTGGGTGACTATTATGAATTCGTCGCACATGTCTATTGCGTTCAGGGTTTCCCTGTCAAGTCCTGTTGCCGCGTCTACCAGCACGTAGTCTTTGTCTGAGAATGCCGCCTTTATCTCTTTTCCTATGTTTACGGGCGGCGTATCCAGTATGTCCTCGAAGGACAGAGATGCTGGCACTATGTCCACTCCTGAGGGGTGTTTGTATACAGCATCCGACAGCGATGCGTTTTTCTTCATAACGTCGTGGATCGATATCGGATATGATATCAGGCCGTAGTGCAGTCCGAGATTTGCTCCTGTAAGGTTGGCATCGACTATTGCGACGTTGTACCCGTCCTTTGCAAGAGAGGCACCTAGATTCGAAACCAGAGTAGTCTTGCCGACTCCTCCTTTTCCTGAGACAACGCCTATTATTCTTGTCATGTTATATATAATTAATTAGATGGGTATAAAAATAAAATAAACAAGCATGCTGAGGCAACAAAAAAAATGATATGCGTCTCTATTAAGGGGCAGGTCATCGAAAACATGGTAGATGAGGCTAATTTCTCCTCTGCGGACCTTGTGGAAATACGGCTGGACTGTTTGGACAATTATACGGGCATCGAAAAGCTTCGGCGGATAACAAAACCGCTGATAGTTACCTGCATGCCGGTATCGGAGGGCGGCGGATATGCGGGAAACGAGGAAGAGCGGATAGCATTACTCTTCGAGTCTGTCAAATATGCAGACTATGTTAGCCTGGAGCTCTCAACCAAAAAAGAGCTAAGAGACAGGATAATATATGAGGCACGGAGCCGGGATGCAAAAATCATAGCCAGCTACCATGATAATAAAAAGACCCCGGATGTAAAGAGAATACGGGATATCCTTAAAAAGGAGAAGCGGATGGGTGCAGACATCGCAAAAGTTGCGTTCCAAGCAAACGACTATTGGGACGTTATAAAGCTCATGAGCGTATTGAAGGAAAACGACATAGGTATCCCTATAATAGCTGTTTCCATGGGGGAGTATGGGCGGATCTCCCGCATACTTGGCCCTATGTTAGGGTCTTATCTGACGTTCGCTTCATCTGCGAAGGGCTGCGAGGCTGCTCCCGGGCAGCTTACCGTAGAGGAGATGCATACGATTTTTGACATACTTAGCAGAATATGAAGATATTGAATCACGACATAGACAGGGATACACGCTGCGGAGTGCCTGAAGTGGTATACGGCGCAGGCAAGACTTCTGAGGACCTGGTCGAGATAGCGCGAAGATTTTTGGATAATTCCGGCAGGGTCATAATAACCCGGATAGACGATGAAAAGGCTGCGAAGGTGTTGCAAAGCGTCCGGGGAAAAAATCTCAGGATAGTGCATAATAATAAGGGCCGGGTGCTTGTCGTCAAGAAAAAAGGCCACAAAAACGGCGATGCCGGCGGAGTAATAGGCATAATCACAGCAGGCACGTCTGATATCCCTGTAGCTGAGGAGGCGGCTGCTGTTGCTGAAGAGTTGGGCTGCTCAGTCAGAAGAGAATATGACGTAGGCATCGCAGGTATCCACCGGGTTTTTTCAGCTCTTGAGAAGGTAGGCATAGTCAATGCATACATAGTCGTCGCAGGAATGGAAGGAGCTCTTCCCTCGGTCGTGGCAGGGCTTGTCGCGGCGCCTGTGATAGCTGTGCCGACGTCTGTAGGCTACGGAACCGCGGAACAAGGCAAAACCGCGCTGTATACGATGCTGAATTCTTGCACGCCCCTCGCAGTGGTCAACATAGACAACGGATACGGTGCCGCAGTACTTGCGTATAAGATGATCGCATCCGGAAAGACTGCGGGGAGATAGCTGAAATGCGGATTTTCCAAGACAAATACCTGTCTTCCCAATAGGATACTATGTCTTTTAATCTGCCTCATGTGCCCAAAGCCGATGAAGTCCTTGACGATGCTTTCCGGCAGGGGGCGAAGGTTGCCAAAGCCCGAAGGTCTGTGCGCGCGCCCTTTAAAGAGCGTATGCGGGAATCCGAGGAAGCGCGGGTCAAGGCCATCGGTAACTCCATCCAGTCGGACCTGCGCAAGATAGTGAAACGTTTTCCAAGCTATGACCAGCTCCCGGAATTCCATAAAAGGCTTCTGGAGATAAGGATAGACAAAGACCGCTACAAGAAATCCCTGGGTGCTGCGCAGTGGTGTCTTGACAATGTTTCCAGGCTTAAACTGGATACCCTCAACCATCTGAAAGAGTACCGCAAGGACACCGAGGCATCCAAGGAATTCCAGGGCAGGGTTTCTTCCATGGTAAAGAAGATCTCAAAAGACCTTGACGAACTCATCGAGATAAAGAAGGTTTTACGGGAATTCCCTGTCATAGAAGACCTTCCGACAATGGTGGTCTGCGGTTACCCCAACGTGGGAAAAAGCACATTCATGAGAAACCTCACAGGCTCGGAGGTAAAGATAGCAAGCTACCCATTCACTACACAAAGCATACTCATAGGCCATACCAACATAAAATACCAGAAATACCAGATCATAGACTCCCCCGGACTATTGGATCGGGCGATGGAGCATAGGAACAGGATAGAAGTGGAGGCAATCCTTGCCATCAAGGAACTTGCAGACGTCATACTCTTCATTGTGGATCCCACCCAGGATATCACTGCCCAGCTTTCTCTTCTGAAGGAGGTGTCCTCAAGCTTTGAGTCTCCGGTATTTGTCGCAATCAACAAAGCCGACGTTTCACCCAGGGACGCGCTGGAGGCTGCGCAAAAACAAGTCTCCTCGTTTCCATCATTTACCATCTCCGCGAACAGCGCCGCAGACTGCGTACGCGTTTTCCAGAGCATATTCACAAGCCTGAAAGATGCAAAGAGTTAGAATTGAGACATACGGCTGCTCCATGAACAAGGCGGCATCCGAAGCTGCCGCAGGACTTCTTTTAGAGAAGGGATACGAATTATGCGACGATGACTCCTATGATGTAATCGTGATCAATACCTGCACAGTTAAGACTCCGACAGAGAGGAAAATAATCAAAAGGCTTGAATCGCTGGCAGATGAGGGAAAAAAAGCCGTTGTCGCAGGATGCCTTCCAGGAACATGCCCGGGCCTTGCAGACCGTTTCATGTCTTTTTCTTTCATAGGAACGAATGTCTTAGACATCACCGAAGCAGTTGATAATGCCATCCACGGGCGGCGTTTCGTCAGAATCGATTCCAGAGGATGCGTAAGCGGCAGCCCCAGGAAGAGAGACAACCCGGTGATAGGGATCGTCCCAATCTCACACGGCTGTCTTGGGAACTGCAGCTACTGCGCCGTGAAGAAGGCCCGCGGCCGCCTGCTATCTTTCCCTGCAGGCGAGATAGTGAAAGACGTAAAATGCGCTCTTTCCGAAGGCGTCCGCGAGATATGGCTTACTTCACAGGACTGCGGAGCCTACGGAAGGGACTGCGGCACGAATCTACCACACCTGATGCAACAGATTACGAACATCGAAGGCGAATACATGCTCCGCATAGGCATGATGAACCCAAACCACGTGCTTTCATTCCTTGACGAATTGATCGAGGCATACAAGAATCCGAAGGTGTATAAGTTCTTGCATCTGCCTGTGCAGTCAGGCGACGACAACGTGCTCAGGGACATGAATCGCCTCTACACTGTCGCAGACTTTAGAAAAATAGTCGAAGAGTTCCGAAAAAAGATGCCAACTCTGACGATCTCAACAGACATAATCGCCGGCTTTCCAACAGAAGACGAAAAAGCCTTCCAGAAATCCCTCAACCTCCTAAAAGAGATAAGGCCGGATGTCTTGAATATCTCCAGGTTCTGGGCGCGGCCCGAAACTCCCGCAGAGAAGATGAAGCAACTACATGGAAGGATAACGAACCAGAGGTCAAGAAGAATAGCAGAAACCTTTAACACAATCGCCCTGGAAAACAACAGGAAATGGATCAGCTGGCAGGGACGCGTCCTGGTTTCCGAGAAAGGCAAAAGAGGTGACTTTTGCGCCAGGAATTACACCTATAAACCCGTGATACTGAAAGAAGGAGAAAATATCATGGGCCAGTTAATGGAAGTAAAAATCGTTGATGCGACAAAAAACGACCTACGAGGAGTATTGATCTGATTTTTATTTGCCGATGCTTGCTTGTCTAGACTATTTGATTTCCGCGGATTACAGGACCACCTGCAAGCAGCAGAGTATTACGATAAAAATAAATGCATTAACCCGATGTCAGATATCATTGAAGGTAGCGTATGAACCAAAAAAGTGACAACGATTACCGCCACGACATAGAACCTTAGTTCTTTGTTGTCTTTAATGTTGTTTACTAATACATATGCGGCAAACAGTGTCAACGGAAGGGCGACTGCTGCGTAGGTGTTCCAGTCCTGGGGAAAACCGAGCGTACTGTTATGAAGCCACACATACGCTGCAAAGAATAAGGTTACGGAACCTATAAAGATTAGTTTACTATCTTTGAATCTTATCCTCCTTATGTTGAAAAGAAGGAAAATAAGCAGGATTATTGACGCAGGTGATATGAGTATATGCTCATTAAGCATCTCTTCCACGTGATGTGAGGTAAAAAGACCCGGCTGAATTAAATCACCATCGTGTAGTCTGCTCCAATATCCGTCAAGGCAGCTTTTGAAGTCGGTGCAATAGCCGGTAGCATATAACCCGCTGTAGTATACAAAAATAACATGCCCTATGAACAAGATTATAGGAATTGACGCAGATAGGATCATGATAAAAAATTCCTTGAAAAAACCCGTACCTTTTTTCTTTAGCATCCTTAGGAAGAAAAGCAAAAAAAGTGTTGGTAACATTATTAAGAAGGACAAAGAAATACAAAAGTTTACTGCATAGAATAATGAAGGAAAAAAGATGCTGTTAATTTTGTCTTTTAGGTAGAGGATGGAGGAATATATGTAGAGTATCATCCCGAGAGTTAGTGTGGAATAGTATTCTATATCGCCAAAAAACAGGATTATGAAATATGAAGTTGCGAGGATGGAAAAAATTGCAAAACTCCTCCATTTATCCTTTGCAAGTTCTTTGCATAATACCCACAAAATAGGAATGGCAATTGCCCCATAAAAGCAGGACAGACCGGCTGCAATTTCATAGCTGGAATACGGCGCACCCATACTCTTCACCACGTCGTAGCTGAAAGTTACAAACCAGGAACTAAGAGGGCCTGTACTCATAAATGTGTATTGCTTATTTAGGGCTAGCTGCCCTACGAAACCGGCATCTCCCGCATTTCGCTGCGTTCTAAAGGACCAGAAAATGATAAAGGATAGCACACTCATTAGCAGATACATCAAATAACTCCAAAAAGTCGAGACTTCTGAATAAATTGTTGAATGAGTTCTATTAAAAGACCCGAGCAGGCTGCCAATCTTCTTATGGAATAACCCGGTAACTCGGCTTACAAGCCGATAAAGTTTTGTAGAGAGATAATCAAATAACTTGTAGATAAAAGGAACACAAATCAAAATACTGACAACACTTAATATTATTCTTACGGGGAGGGGATACTTGCTTAAGGCTTCAAAGCCCCAGGTATAGTAAAAACGTTGAGGAAACAGTTGTAATGGAAGAAGTGACAAACAAATAGCAGCAAATACGTAATCAAGACGTCCGATGACACCATAAACAAAGACAGCTATCAGAACTACCAGTAAAAAATAACGAATCAGGTTGCCTTCTCTAGCATCGCCCATTTCAAATGTGGTTGTTGCTCCATCTCCAAGAAAATGGAATTTTACCTTGTTTAAACCGGGTTTTACAAAACCTTTAACGCTTATTATTTTCTCCTCAGGAATCTCTTTTCTGCATGATGTGTTGGAATATACAAGGGCATCATTGATAAATGCTTCAGATAAGCATCCGCTAAATCGTACATCTATTGTACTGTTAACAAGCGACTCCGGCACAAGGGCATCAGATCTGAAGTAGTAATCAGGTGTAATGGTTTCATACCCTGAATAAGGTACGTCTTGACCATGCCATCCTTTATCGTCATATGATTTCTCCCAATTGGAATAAACTATATATGGCTTAAAAAAAATGTATGATACTAGGCATATAGCTAGGCATATAATCAGAACAAGAACGACCGCATAAAATACAACAAAAAATCCTGCGTGCTTTTTTTTCTCCATTTATGTAGTCACCGGCTTTACAACATTCTGCTGAACCTTTTAATAGGGTATGTAATGAGTTGGTGTTTTAGTATATGACATAATCCTAGATTATATTGCTGGGAAGATTTATAAGTGGATTTTAGTTCATTTGGCGATTTGGGGTGGTTTTCTTATTTGGATAAGACTTCAGTTTAGGTGGTATGCGCTAAACATTCGAGTTTGCCTTCGGAGGATACGGTTCTTAGTGAGACTTGGTTTTTGCAGGGCATTCATTCTTTTGTTGTATTTCATTCCATTTGTATATTTCGGAAACAATTTTCAGGTTTTCGTATGCATCATAAAGATTTCCATTTGGTTTCTTATTCTCCTCGATCGATTCAATCAGGTTCCGGTATTCTTTTTCCCATGAGTCGTCTGGGCCGTCCCATTCGTAGACGTATTTGTCGGGCGGGCCCATCTCGGGCTTCATCTTGTAGTAGGTCAGGGTCTCTTTTCCGTAGCTTCTTCCGAGGCCGTCTATGTTTATCTGGCCTGTGCGGCAGAATATCTCCATGCTGAATATGTTCTTCCACTGGGTGCATGACGCATGTAGCTGGGCTACCTGTCCCGTTTTCGTCCTGAGGAGGGCGAAGCAGTTGTCTTCGACCTCCATGTCCCAATAAAATGTATCGCAGTAGCCGATCGCCGTCTCGAAATCTCCCATGAAATACCTAGACAGGTCTATTATGTGGCTTCCCTGGTCGAGCAATTCTCCTCCTCCAGCTATTTCGCGGCAGGCGCGCCATTCCTTGTCGTACCCGATCCTTCCTCCGTGGCCGTATCTTGCGCGCAGGAACATTACGTCGCCTATGTTTTCGGTGCGGATTATCTCTCTGGCTTTGTCGAATGCCGGGTGGAACCTGTGGTTGAAGCCGACCTTTACCGTCACGTCCCCTTTACGTTCGTATGCCTTGATGACCTCTTCAAGCTCTTCCGGGTTCCTTGCCGCGGGCTTTTCCACGAGGACGTGCTTCCCGTGTTTTATTGCGTCTATCGTCATCGGTGCGAGCAGGTTGTTCGTGGTCGAGACTATCACTATGTCTACGTCTTTGCTTGACGTGACTCTCCTCCAGTCAGTCGTATGCGTGCAGCCGTGGTCTGCGGCCAATTTTTCGGCCCTGCCGGCGTCTACGTCCGCCACGATCGCCAGCTGTGAGTTGTCGAACTTCTTCAGTGCATCGGCCCTTTTTGCGCTTATCAGCCCGCATCCGATTATCCCTACCTTGTAGTCCGCAGCCATCGGTTTATATCTCCTTGTATTTGTAGTCGTCTATCCTTCTCAGGTTGTATAGCGACCCTTTGAGCCTGTCCCTGATTTTTCCGAAGTTTTTGTAGTCGTCCCATACGGCGCTCAGCACCTTGCCTGTCACGTGGTCCGAAGCGCTCGTGGAGAGGAATATCGCAAGGTCTGCCGCTTTTTCCGGGGGCGTGCCTCCCGCAGACTTCTGCTTCTTCGATCTCTCCAGGAAGTCTTTTCCGGCGAGGTCTCCTGCGGCGAGTACCTGGTCGAGTAGGCGCGTGTTCACCGCCCCGGGGGATATCGCGTTCACCTGTATGTTGTAATCACGGAGCTCGTTTGCCATCGCCTCGGTGTAGCCTGCGATGGCTGCCTTGGAGGTTATGTATGCCGACAGGTTCGATTTTAGGTCCGGGCCGCCTACTCCTCCTCCGCACAGGTTGATTATCTTTCCCTTCCCCTGTTTTTTCATGACTGGGATGACGTATCTTGTGCAGTGGACCGTGCCGAGGAGGTTGATCTGTATCGTCTTCTCCCACTGACCCATATCGTTTTCTTCGAGGGGGCCTATCGGCCCGTAGATGCCGGCGCAGTTTATGAGGACGTCTATTCTCCCGTATTTTTTTATGACGTCGTCGAAGAATTGCTTGAGCTTTCGGGCGTCGGATACGTCTGCTGCGTATGCCTTGCAGTGTCCGCCGGATGATCTTATCTCTTCCGCAGCCTTGTCGAGGTCCGGTTTGGTCCTGGAGCATATGACGACTACGGCTTTTCTTTTCGCGTATTCGGCGGCGATGCATCTGCCTATTCCCTGCCCGCCTCCCGTGACGACGACTATTTTGTCTTCCAGTTCTTTTTCGTAATCCATTTTGTTAAAGGCCTATGCCGTAATATCTTATCTTCGTGCCGGAGAACCTGCCTGCGTCGAGCATGTTCTTGGCGTCGAGTAGAATCGGGTTTTTCATGGCCTTCGCCATCGCCGCGTAATCCATGTTTTTGAACTCCTCCCAGTCGGTCATGATGACGACTGCGTCGGCCCCTTTTGCGGCATCCGGCGCCGTCTTGCAGACGTCGACGTGCTCGTATCCGACTATGCGTTCCCTGATCATCGGGTCATATGCGCTTATCCTGACGCCTGTGTCTTTGAGCCTGCCGATGACCTGCAGGGTGAGGGACCGTCTCAGGGTGTTTGTTCCGGCCTTGTATGCGAGGCCGAAGAATGCGATCTTTTTGCCGTCGAGTGTTCCGAGCAGGTTTGTCAGCCTGTTTTTGACGTAGTCCATTCTTCGGGCGTTCACCGTCATTACGGAGTCGAGCACGTCCGTCGGGGTGTCTTTTTCGTCTCCGAGAGCCCTTAGCACCTGGACGTCTCTTGCAAGGGTGCCTCCTCCGAATCCGAGGCCGGGCATTATGGGCGCATAGGGGCTCACCCTTCTCTCGGTCTTTAAGGCAGTCATCACGTCTGCCGCATTCGCATCCGTCCTCTCGCATAGGTCGCTTATCTCGCTGGAAAAGGATATCATGGTCGCCAGGTACGAGTTTAGGGCGTGCTTGGCCATCTCGGCGCTCCGCAGGCTCATGAACAGGAAGCGGGCGTCGATGCCGGAGAACAGCCGTTCGATCTTCTCTTTGATATCGGGAGTCGAGAGGCCGCAGACTATTCGTTCCGGTTTCATAAATGATTCTATGGCCGTGCCGAGGCGCAGGTTCTCCGGAGTGTAGCACAGCCCGTTTTTCCTGCCCTGCGACTCCATCTTTTCGAGTATCCGGTCGCATGTCCCGACGGGGACCTGGCTTGAGATCACCAGGAGAGTATCCTTTCCGAGGAGGGGGATGACGTCGCAGGCTGCTTTATGTATCGGGGCCAGGTCTATTTTGTCGCTTTCGTCGACGGGCGTGTCGAAGGCGATGTATACTACGTCCGAGTCGCTGATTGCTTCTTTCAGGCCTTCCGGGTAGCGGATGTTTCCTCTGAGTACCCCTTCCGTAAACAATTCTTTTAGCCCGGGCTCATGTACGGGAGGATTTCCCGCACGCAGGCCGTCTACCGCCTGCCGGTCGTAGTCGAAGCATGCTACCTGGTTTCCAAGCTTTGCAAGGCATCCTGCGGTGACGCTGCCCAGGTGCCACATGCCGATGACGCAGACGTTCATAGACCGAACCTCACCCGGAGCAGCCAGACGAATTCCTTGATGGTCTCGCTCCATCTGAAATTGCTGTATTTGTCGTCCACCCAGCTTACCGGGATCTCTTTTATGGTGCCTGTCTTATTGAACCGCCATAACGACTCTATGTCGAATATGGAGTTGGTTATCCTCATCTTGGGCAGCACCTCGAGGATCTTCTCCCTCTTGAATATCTTTGCCCCGCATTGCGTATCGTGTATTTTCAGGCCGAACAGCATTCTTACGAACACTACTCCAAGGACGAAGCTTCCAAGCCTCCTGAAAGGAGACTGGTGATAGTTGACCACCTTGGAATTCCTCATGCCGCGCGAGCCGATGGCTGCGTCGCATCCGTCCATTGCTTTGTAGAGCTTGTAGAATTCCTTCGGGGGCGTTGCGTTGTCCGCGTCCGTGAACGACAGGAGCCTTCCCCGCCCGGCCTTGAATCCTTCGATGACTGCAAGCCCCTTTCCCCGCGAGTTGATGTCGAGCAGCCGGACGTTGGAATGCTTTTTCTGGTATTCGCTTATCAAGTCCTTGGAGCCGTCGCTCGAGTAGTCGGCCATTATTATCTCGTATCTGATGCCGAGGTCGTCGAAGAACGAGGCGTATGCTTCCAGGGTCTTCGGGAACCTCTTCTTCTCGTTGTAGGTGGGGATTATGATGGACAAATCTATCAGGTCGTCCCCGTCTTTTCTTTTTTCCTGTTTCATGTCATGAAACGTTTTTCCTCTTGAAAGTATTTTTACCTGAGGTCGAGGGCCCACTGGTTGTCCTTCAGCCAGTTTATGGTTTCCTTGATCGACTCGGGTATGGTTTTTGCGGGCTTCCATCCGAGGGATTTTATTTTGCTTATGTCGAGGTGTATGAAGGGACTGTCACCCACCCATCCCCTTTCTCCCCCGGTGTATTTGAGCTTTACGCCGTTGAGGCCCAGCTCCTTGCATACTATCTCCGCTATGGGCGTGACTTCTATGTAGTCGTCGTGCCCGAGGTTGTATATGTTCAGAGGGTCTTTTGACGACTCTATCGCCTTATGCATTGCTCTTATGCAGTCGTCTACGTGGAGATACGACTTCTTCTGTTTTCCGTTCCCGAGTATCTCCAGGGATTCTGTCGTTTTTCAGAAGCTTTTTGTAGAAGTCGTAGACGCATCCGTGCGTGTATCTCTCGCCCATCAGGGAGACGAACCGGAATATGAACGCGTCGAAGCCGTATCCGCCGGAGTATGCCTCGATGAGCCCCTCGCATGCGAGTTTCGACGCCCCGTACATGGAGGTCTGGATGGGGAACGGCGCATCCTCCGGGGTCGGGTGTATCTGCGGCTCTCCGTAGACGCTGCCGGTCGATGCGAACGCCATCCCTGTTACGTCGTTCTTCCTCATCGCCTCAAGAAGGTTGCTGGTCGCAATAGTGTTCTGGTGAAGGCATTTCAGGGGGTCTTTCAGGTTGTCCTTTATGTCCGCGTTCGCAGCCATGTGGAACACGTAATCGACTCCTTCGAGGGAAGAAGAAAGGGCCTTTACGTCGAGGAGGTCGCCTTTAATAAATTCGATGCGGTCAGCAGCCCCTTCGAGAAACCTCATGCTGCCCGTCGAGAGATTATCGTAGACCACGACGGCATTTTTTTTCTCCAGGAGGCTGTCTACCACGTGGCTTCCGACAAAGCCGGCTCCCCCGGTGACGAGAACCTTCCTGTTTCTAAGGACGTACATGATGTTCCTGCTGCATCTTTACGGCGTCGTTTATGAACTGCTTGACCGTCTCCTTGCTGTAGGGGTGGACTATCATGCCTTCAAGGAGGTTTGGAAGAACCGTGACTATGTGGGCTCCCGCATCGAGCCATTCTATGACGTTCAGTACCTCCCTTGTCGACGCGCAGATTATCTTCGACTCGAGCTTCTGGTCGTCGAGGACTTTTCTCAGCCGGGTTACTTCGCCTACGGAGTTGTATCCCATGTTGTTAACCCTGCCGCAGAACAGAGAGATATACGTCGCGCCCGCCAGGGACGCGAGGACGCCCTGCTGGGCGCTCATCATCGCGGTAACGTTCACGCGTATGTCGTGCTTCCTCTCAAGCTCGTGCACCACCCTGAGGTTGTCGAGCTCCCCGTTAGGGCCGTGTATGGGCACCTTGATCACCGCGTTCTTCGCCCACCTGGAGAATTCGACCGCTTCGCTTGTCATCTTCGTGGGATCGTTCGTGGTGAGCTCTATCGACAGTGGGAGCGGTGCTATGAGGTCTGCTATCTCGATGCATCTCTTTTTTACGCCTGCCATGCCTCCGGAGAGACCGCTTTTGCACAGTATCGTGGGGTTCGTAGTGACGCCCCTTATCAGTCCCATCTCGTGGTATTTCTTGACTTCGCCTATGTCTCCGGTGTCCAGGAAAATTGCCATTTCATTTGCCTCCCATTTGATTATTTGCTGTTCGCTATAAGCTCTTTTAGCCTGAAGATTATCAGATGCTGTATGTCGCCGTGAAAGCCTTCCACGAGGGGCGTCGAAGGCTTCGGGACGATGATGCATGCGTCGCACAGTTCCCTGAATGCGCCTCCGTCGAATCCTGCGAGGCCTATGCATTTGCCTCCCTTCTCTTTCACGTACTGCATGGCGCGAGTCATGTTCTGAGACCACTCGCCTGCGTTGCCTCTGCCGCTTCCTCCGTGCACGCTGATCCCTATGACTACGTCACCGGGCTCCATGAAGTTCTCTATCTGCCCCTTGAACACGGAAGACCAACCTTCGTCGTTCGTCCACGCCGAGACGACCGGCGTATTGTCGACAAGGCTGATCGCCTTAAAGCGCCTCTTCCCGGGAACGATAGCGGTCTTGGATAGGTCGCCTGCAAAATGCGACGCCGTAGACGCGGAGCCTCCGCACCCCATCAGGTAGACCCGGTTCCCGTTCCTCCACGCCTCGAAAAGTATGTCTATCGCTTTCTCTATCTGCGACCGGTCTATGCTCTTCGTAATGTCCGCAACCTCTTTCAGGTACTCGTCTATGTATGCGCGGTTCGTTTTCGCAGCCTGCGCATTCATCGCCTCAGAAGTGCTTGCCGTCATATACGATCACCGATCCGTTGAAATCGAACTTGAATGGGGTGTATACGAGGCCCTCGTCTTCCAGCGCCTTTTTTATGCGCGCATGCGAGCCGTCCGCGTATACCATGAGGAATCCGCCGCTTCCTGCGCCTATTATTTTTCCGCCGAGGGCGCCGTTGTCGAGGGCCATCGAGTACCACCGGTCTATGTCGCCGTTCGACATGTTTTTCGAGATCCCCCTCTTAAGCTCCCAGTGGGTGTTCATAAGCTCGCCGAATGACGTCAGGTCTCCGGACTCGAGGCATGACAGGCTTTCCTCGCCTATACTCTTTATTTTGTGATAGTATTCGAAGATGTCGCCCCGGTCCCGCTGTTCGGCCTTGTTTTTCTGCTCCCCGAGTATGTCTTTTGCCGACCTCGTGATCCGGGTATGGAAGAGCATCAGGTTGTTCTCCAGCTTGGAGAGATTATTCCGAGTAACATTTATCGGAGTCACAGTCACCTTCCCGTCCCGGCTTATGCTCATACGGATTATGCCACCAAATGCCGATGCATACTGGTCCTGTTTTCCGCACGGCTCCTTCAGGACATCCATCATTATGTATGAAGCATCCTCGGCAAGGGCGTATTTTGGAACGATATCCCCCTTTTGATAGTGCAGCGCGTTTAGGACGCCGACGGTGAATGCCGCCGAAGAGCCCAGGCCGGATTTATCCGGGACCTCTGCGGCCGAATGTATCTCGATAGAATCGCGGATGTTTGCAAGCCTCAGGCACTCGCGGATGAGGTTATGCTCTATGTCGTCGACGTTTTCGACGATCTCGGTCTTGGAGTAATTCAGCTTGATGGTCTTCTGCAGCATCGGGTTTACCATGATGTAGATGTACTTGTTTATGGCTGCGGTTATGAGCAGGCCCCCATGTCTGCCGGCATAAAAGGGAAGGTCGGTTCCTCCTCCGCCCAGTGATCCGGAGGGGTGTTCTGGAGACTATCATCGTAGGCTGGTAAATACGTATAAATGTTTGGATTATAGGGATATATAGTTCAGACGGCCTTTATAGGGCCTATACGCGGGAGCTGCGGGATAATATTATCTTGACAGCACCCGGCAGGTCTGAGGCGGTAAAATCGGCCTTTATTCCGGACAGGCGCTTTTCTTCTCTGCTGCCCGAGCCTCCTCCCGAAGTTATGTAAACCGTTTTTGTCCCGGCAGCCTTGCCTGCCGCGACGTCGGAAGGCGAGTCGCCTACTGCCCACGAACTTGCGAGGTCTATGCCAAGGTCTTTCGCAGCCTGCAGGAACAATCCGGGCTTAGGCTTCCTGCACGGGCAGTCGATCTTCAGCTCCAGCACCTCGCCGGGATGGCCCTTCTCCGGGTGATGGGGGCATACGTAGACCGCGTCGATGCGTGCTCCTTCCTTTGCGAGCAGGTCGCGCATCCGGTCGTGTATCATCTCGACGTCCTCGAAGGTGCAGAAACCCTTCGCTATGACCGGCTGGTTCGTGATGACAACTACGAGGAACCCGGACTCGTTTATCTTCCGAATACCCTCAGCCGCACCGGGGATCAGGGCGACTTGTTCAGGCCTTACGAGGTCGTGGACGTTCTCGTTTATCACCCCGTCCCTGTCAAGGAAGACCGCCTTTTTCATGGGAAAATGTTCTTCCTTCCAGAGACTTCTTTCAGGAAGGCGTTGTATTTCTCCACCCGGCCTATCTCCCTGAAGAATTCATCGGTCACGTACCCGTAGACCGGGACGCCTTTTTCTATGAGGCTTGGGAAAAGCTGCAAGGTGAAGTCATATTTGGTGTTCTCGGGTATGTGCCGGAATATCTTCTGGTTGAGGGCGTATATGCCGCAGTTTATGTACCTCTCTTCTCCCGCCAGTTTCTCTATCTCCTCGGCCGTAGGTTTTTCTTTGAATGCCTTGATCCGGGAGTCCTTGTCAAGGGTGATCAGGCTTGAGCTTTTGTATCCGGGCGGGAGCTTTCTGACCGCTACCGATGCTATTCCTCCCTTCTTTTTGTGGAAGGACATGAACTTTTCCAGGTCGATGCTGGTCAGGTTGTCTCCGTAGTATACTATGAAGTCTTCTCCGGGGCTTATCATCGGCTCGGCAAGCTTTGCGCCTCCGGCGGTTCCCACGAGGTCTTTTTTCTCCTCCACGTAGGAGATGTGGAGGCCGTATTTTTCCCCGCTGCCGAAGTGTTCTTTGACTTTGTCTGCGAGGTGGCCGATGCAGAACACGTAATCGATATGGCCTTTTTCTTTGTAGTGCTCGAGCTGGTGCTGTATCAGGGGCTTTCCATTTATGTCAACCAGGCACTTTGGTATGTGCTCGGTATAAGGCCTCATACGCGTAGCTACCCCCCCAGCCATAATCAGGATTTTCATACCGAATTACAATATGTTTCTAAATTCTTATTTGCAGGATCATTTAATCCTGCACTATATCAGACCGCAAATGAATTACGAGGAACTATCTTGTCCCGATTTATTCTTTTTTAAATTCTTTTTCACTGCCAGATATTTCGAGTATTCTTCCAGGATGTCTCCGAACATTTGTATGCTGTCCTTTATCGGGTTAATCTTTGAACCCTTCCGGTAAACGAGGTATTGAACAGGTATTTCAGTAACTTTGTAGCCCAAGAGCCGCGTGTATATGCATAGCTGGGCCTGCATGAACCCGGAGTCGCTAGTCAGATATTCTTTTGTTTTCTCATATATGTCTTTTGTGAGAAGCATGGTTCCCTGCGTGTCTTTCGTATCGAGACCGAAGAATGCTCTTATGAAGAGGTTATAAAAAAAGGAGAGAATCTTTCTTTTGAGGGGTATGTTGGTCTTTGAGTCCTTGTGTTTTTTTGAGCCTATTATCAGGCCGCCGTTTTTGTTGTGGGCTTTTATCGATTCCTCGATTATGCCGAAGCCGAATGGATAATCCACGCTGTAGATAAATATGGTTTCGTTATTTGCCTTCGAAAGGCCCAGACGCATCCCGGAACCTATACCTTTTACCGGGGTATAGAAATACCGCAGCTTTTCATTCTTGATACAGGCCGCTTTGACTTTTTGCTGCTCTTCATCACTGCTTCCATTATCACCGATCACGACTTCGTAATCAGATACTCCCTTAAGAGAGGATACGTATTCAATAAGGGCTTGGTAATTTTTTAGGAACTGCTCTGAGTCATTATGTATCGGAATAATGATGCTTAAGGTTGTCATTTTTCTTGCATAACATCATGGGCCGGGCTCGGTGCGACTTTTCTTGCCTGCTTTATTTACATCCATAAAAAGTATCCCCTCTTTTTTGGCAAGGTCCCGGTCATGGTGGCTGTCGCCCACGAGCATATACTCGTCCATTTCAAAGCATAGGATTTTTCTTAGGCATTCAAACTGTTCTGGATGGGGTTTAAGGTTTGCGCAAGTATCTCTTGAGACAATCACATCTGGTTTTGGGAGGCCGTATTTTTCTAGGAAGGCGTGCACCATTTTTTCCCCGTTTCTTGTAAGTATTGCAACTTTCCTCTCCTTGCTGCTTTTTTTGTAGAGTTGGATGATATTTTCGACGGGAGACGAATTTGGGACGCTTTTTAGCTCATATCCATCAATGATCTCGAACAGGTCTCTTACTATCTCGGGTTTATTCAGCTGTTCTGCGATGCTGCGGATATCCTGTATCATGGGCTTGAAATCGGAAGAGATGCCGTACTGGGCAACGTATTTACCAAGGTCTCCGCGCATCTGGAGGTAATCTATTGGGAATGTCGCAAGTGTTCCGCCCATGTCAAATATCACGCACTTTATATTTTTCGGTATGTCCATTCTCCTTCCCTTACAAGTTTTTTACCCATGTCGATTATGCGCAGCCAATAAATTCCCGGAGGGAGGGGGTCATATTTTTTGAGTTTCGGCGGTTTTTCTCCAAGCCCCTGTTTAATAAAATAATAGGGCATATTACAGCCGGCGTTTGAAAAGAAATCACAGGTAGTAAAGAACCTTCCAATGTTTATCTCCGTTATGCAAGGAACTCCCGAGGCGTTTTCTTTTAGGTCTACACAGTATAAGCCGTGAGGTTTTTCGTCTACTGCAAGTATGGCATCTGTCGCGTTTTTATTGACTTCTTTATTGTTCACAGTTACTGCTATAGTAGGAGAGGACGACTGACCGCTTGGCATAATGCTTCCGAAAACATATTCTTTTCGCTCCCTGCCCTGGGAAACCAGTAGCTCCCCATCATGCCAGACGCTTTGGAATGCGTATTCCCTTCCAGGGAGATACTCTGCAAGCATGAAGTCGGAATATGCCGTTCCCTTCATTTTGTTCCAGTAGTCGATCCAGATTTCGGCATGTTTGGCATAAGAAACCGGCAGACTTGCCCGCGAACCTGCGCCGCGTATGGCTCTAACCCAGATCTTTTCGTTTTTTTTCTTTAATTCTTTAAAAGCTGATTTTATCGACTCTTTGTTTTTTATATGAACCGACTCCGGCACCGAAACTCCCTTGGACTTGAGACGCTGGTTACACCGCATTTTATCATGGCATATCTCTATCGCCTCCTTTGAGGGGAGCGCCAGGGGCGCACCTATCTTTTCTCTGTTACGGGACCAGAAACCGACTTCAGGATCCGGCTGTATGTGCACAAAATCTATGCGTTCTTTTTTAATTATTTTATTGATGGTCTGGATATATGCAGGATCGTCGTTTCTTGGAACCAGATACTTCACGTCGCAGTTGGAAAGCTCCAAATGTTCCCGGTTTATGTCGGTTCCTATGACCTTATATTTCTCCGGCGCAAGCCTGAGAGACGCAACAAAGTTATAACCTGCATATCCTCCACAGCCGATAAGCAATATATTTCTCATTCGCTCACCAAGGTTTTTTCGGTCACTTTTCGTTAGTTTATTTGTCCTCAGGAATATATAACGGATCCATAGTATTTGAAAGTGCGTTGTCTTAGGATATATCTTTGCTTTACCATAAACTAAACCAGGGAACATGGAAACTCTCAGGGTAGGCGTCATCGGCGTCGGAAGCATGGGAAAAAACCATGCCAGGATATATTCCGATATGAGGGAAACAGAACTCATCGGAGTTGCGGACAGCAGCGCAACGAATCTTAAAGAAATCGCTGAAAAATTTTCCGCAAAGGGGTATAGCGATTATAATGATCTTTTAAAAGAGGGTCTGGACGCCGTAAGTATTGCCGTTCCAACGACAATGCACAGGAAGGTGGCATGTGACGTGCTTTCAAAAGGCGTAAACGTCCTGCTTGAAAAACCGATATCCGATAATGTTGATGATGCAAATAAAATAATAAACACGGCAAAACAAAACAAATGCAAGCTTATGATCGGCCATGTGGAGCGCTTTAATCCGATCATACCTGTTATCAGGAGGGCAATACATGGACAGGATGTAATACTGATAGAGATTAAAAGGGTTGGTCCGCTTCCCCCGAGGGTTAAGGATGTGGGCGTTATGGTTGATTTAGGGGTGCATGATATCGACTTGATAAGGCATCTTACTGGTTCGGAGTTTGAGAAAATCTATTCCCTTACATCTTCCAACATAACGGATAAAGAGGACACCGCCGTCGTTTCCTTCAGGATGAAGAATAAGACCCTTGCTCTTCTTTCGACGGACTGGCTGACTCCTTTTAAGGTCCGTGAAATAATGGTTTCTACAAAAGAGAAATTCATTAAGGGAGACTTCATAAGCCAGAAGGTCACAGAGTACAGTAAATACAGCGCGGACGGATCCTACTCTTGTAAGAAACCTTGCAGTCCCGGCAGGAGAGCCCCTGCGTTTGGAACTTGTGTCCTTCATCAGATCCATTAGAGCAGATGAAGAGCCGGATGTAACTGGTTTGGACGGTTTGGAGGCCTTGAAAATCGCCCTAAAGTGCCTGGAAATCGGCAGGGATTTGAAGAAGTAGTGGATACATATTACATATATCTATAATACCAAATAGGTTCGATGATAGGGAAACAAAAACTGCGCCTAGTGGTTACTTTCGCATTTGGCTTCTTGATACTTGCTTATTTATTTTGGAGCATGGGCGTTGGCAACATAACCCGGCTGCTGTTTGCTGTCAGGCCGGATTTTTTTATCTACGCTGCGGTTGCCTATTTTTCCTGCGATGTGCTTTCGGCCTATGCATTGAAGATTGTCTTGAATAAAAAGCTTCGTATGCGCAGGATACTGCCTTCTCACATGTGTGGTATGTTATACAGCGCCGTTACTCCTGGCCGCGTGGGTTATTACTATACCGCTTTTGCATTAGCCAAGAAATCCAAGGAGTCCAGAAGTAAAAATGTCGGCATACTGACATTTATGCAGGGACTTATGTTTCTCATAAAGGTTCTCTCCTGCCTGATCGCAGTAATATATCTCTCTGCAAGATTAACGAACAATGAGTCACGGGATTATTTGATCCTTGCATCGCTTGTGCCGATGGTAATTGTTGTGTTGATTGGGGTTGTTTTATATACTAATTTAATGAACCGTGTGATTGCAAGGGTGGGTGCTTTGCGCTGGACGCTTAAATACGTAACAAACATGCAGCAGGCGGTAAAGGAGGTGTCAGGTAAGATATTTTTACAGCTTCTTTTGATAAATATCCTGGGGTGGTTCCTGACCGGGTTACAGTGGTTTTTCCTTGCACAGGCCCTCAGTCTGTCCCTTACATATTGGGATGCGTTCATGATACAGCCGCTTTTATCTGCCGTGATGTTTGTGCCTTTCACGCCTGGCGGCCTGGGGATCACTGAAGGCGGAAGCGCGCTTCTTTTCACGTTAATGCTTACTGCGATGCCCTCTGTTGAAGCAAAGGCGGCAGGCGTGACTTTTGTTCTGCTTACAAGGATTAACTCGATGTTTGTCGATGCCTTCGGCTTGATTGATATGAGGATACATATAAAATAGTTGTTTGGTTTCTTCTTTGCAAGACGCCGTGTTATTTATAGCATCTGCAGCTTGGGACTGTTATGTATGCCTCCGAGAAATCCCATCCATAGCATTCGCTGTTGTCGTCGTGTTGCAGTTTTACGCGTATTTTATCGTTTTTGAGCATTTCTGCTGGGATAGTGAATTCAAAGTCATGCCAGCCGTATGTTCCGTTTCCTCGGATGTTCGTGAAGAATTTGTCGTCGATGTATAAGTTGCCTGATAGGCAGTTTATCATATCCCAGAGTTTGAGGGATAGGGTGTTCTCTGTTCCAGGTACCACCTTCATATCGAATTCCACATAACCCGAGGGGATGAATACCTGGTCTTTTCTGCTTTCGTCGCATAGGGCTGTGCATACGAGGTTGTGCTGCTGGTTTTCGCTCGCATGGGAATATCCCAGGTGATAGCTGTCGACGACGTTTCCATTGTCGGTAATTAAGGGGATATAGAAGGATTTCTGAGCTGTGGTGTAACCCTGTGATGTGCATTTTGAAGAGCATTGAGCGCTTTCAGAGATATTAGTATATGCAATGAATGCTCCTGCAATGAGTATTATTGCGGCCGCTACCTTGAACTTGTTTTTCTTGAGCCATGTTTTCGCGTTTTTGTATCCGTTCACTGTTGCTTCTTCCAGGTTTCTTAGATATGTTGGGATGCCGGACCTCTCTAGACGGTTCACGAGCTTGGAATGTATGTTCTCTCTGAAAGATCGTACTCTCAAGAGTACTATGTAGAGCGCGATTATAATGCCGATTGCTGTTGCTAATGTGCCGAGGTAGTCTGATATTGTTGTGCCGTAATAGAAATGGAGTTGTTGTTTTTCAGGGAAGACGAGCATTAGGGAGGGTGCTGCCAGGTATACTTTTCCTGCTCCGTCTGCCATCCAGTTTGGGAAATAGGATACTTTTACGTAGACTGGTTGTCCTATGCAGTCGGTGTTCGCTGAGAATTCTTCGTTTTCAAAAGAGGTCATGGTTACGTTGCAGTCGCTTAGTTTTTCTGATGCCTGCAGCGCTTCTGAGAGTTCGTCTGATTTGAATATGCGCAGGTTGCTTCCGGTCGGCCTTTCGACGTCCTTGTCCAGTAGGAATATCCTGAAATGTTGCAGCTCATAGTCTCCGATCGAAGATGCAAAGGCAAGGGGCACGTCTGTGTGGTTTGAGATCATCCAGTCGAATGCGTATTTTTTCCAGTCGTTGGTTACGACGAGGACTGGCTCTCTTTTTGCAGGTTCTATGTATTGGGAGTCGTTGTTTAGGCTGTATATTTGGAATTGGTCTATCGTTTTTAGTAGGGTGTATTTTGGGTTTTCTGCTATTTCTTGTTTGACTGTGTCTGATACTACGGCGTAGTATTTGACGTTGAATAGTCTTAGGTCGTCTGCTCCTTGGGTTAGGTTGCGTTTGGGCATCTTCAGGGCAAAGCCGGGCCACCAGGAGTCTTCTGAGACTTCTTTTTGTAGATAATAGAGGTATGGGCATGTTAGGGAGGATTCGAGGAGGAGTCCTTCCATGACGCTTCTTTGGGAAAAGACCGGGGATACTTCAAATAGACGGGGGGTACCCATTGAGTTATACGTTCCCGAGTATTCCACGTTTATCCTGCCTGATGGGTCAAGGGTATGAAAATAGTCGGTCATGTCTTTGAATGTTTGGTATTCTGGTTTTTTCTCCAAGCCTTCGTAGTTCCATTTTATCCAGTTGGGTACGTCTGTTAGTCCGTGACTGATATACTGGCTCGCTGTGAGGTTTGCTGCAATACTGGGGTCAATCGAGGCTATCAGTTTGGTTGCGTCTCCATCGGGTGTGAATCCGGTGCCTATCCAGAAGGTCATCAGGAAGACTACGATGATTGGTACTAGGAAGTTTGCTCTGAGTTTTTGTGTCAGGATCGCAAGGCCGATTGCTGCGAACATGAGGGGTATGAGGTATAGTTGTGGTAGGAATCTTACGTATAGTATGGATGTGTTTGCGCTGAAGGTGAAGAAGAAGAGTGCTGCACAGGTATAGTAGTATAGCATTGAAAGCCGGTCGTCGAGGTTTATAAAAGAGGAGATTGCGAGGGCGGGCCTCTCTTTCTTGAAGAGGAGTTTGAGTATGTTGATTAGGAGCGGGCTTATCAGGCAGAATATCATGAGGGCATAGAAGATTGCGTATGTTGGGATGAATAATTGGCCGAAGTCCGGGAATCCGAAGAATTTGTCTTGCGGAGCCATCGTGTATCCGAACTTTGCGAACATGGGGATTAGCCAGAATCCTGCGAAGAGCAGTGACAGTATCCCGACAGATATGATGTATTTTATTTCGTTGTATTTTTTGCGCAGTAGTAGTTCCACTGAGAACAGCACATATGTGGCTGCGAGGCAAATAGGTGTGTAAACGTGCGTGAGTATGACCATCGACAAGACTGCTGCGTTTAGAACGTAGTGTTTGTTCTTCTTCATGCCGTAATACATCAGGCCCAGGGATAGGAATGCGAAGGAAAAGCTTATTCCGTAAGGGAACTCTCCTGCAAGGGTTGACTTTATGTTTGCGCCGTATATCGAGTAGCTTTCCAGGAACAGGAGAGGCAGGGAGAAACATGCCGCTATTATTGGTGCCGGGAACTTGAAACCCATTAGTCGTATGGAGAGGAAAGCGAAGATCGGCAGTAGGAATATTCCCATGACGGATACCAGTTTGAAGGCCACCTGCAATGATATGAAGGGGCTGAGGATAGCCATCAGCAGGTAGGGTGGAATGAAGTAGAACTGGAACATCGGGATCCCGGCCAGCCAGTGGGGGTACCAGCCTATGAGTTTGCCGTGCGGTAATAGATAGTTGGTAAGGTAATCGGCCAGTGCATAATGCGATCCCATGTCTCCGCCTGTTGTGGTGGTCTTTGACAGCATGAGCTCTGGCGTAAAGAAGCTGATAAGAAAGGACCAGAGTACAATTAGGACGAATATGTTTATCAGGTCTTCGAAGCTGATATGAAATCTTCGAACTGTTTTAGGTTTAGATGGGGGTGATGAGCCGGTGTTTTCAGGTTTGGGTTTTAACGTCATTTTATTTTTTTAGCTGATAAGGTTTTGGTCTTGCGATCCGTGCCTTCTTCCGTGGGTGCGTCTTGGTCTCTTTTAGCGTTTTTGTGTCTGGGTTTTCCCATGAACTGGAAAGCTATTATTGCGATGACAAGGATTACGACCACGATTATGGGGATCCAGCCTGAGAAGCTTATGGCGTCTTTTTGCTGTACTACTTTGATTACTGAGCTGGCCGTGGATGAGTAATGCATTCCTGCGTCTTCGTAGTCCATTGATGCGAATATGACATAGCTGCTGCCGGGGAGGGCTCCGAAGGAGGATATTTCAAAATCCGTGCTGGGGTTGTCTCTGGCGTGGACGGTCAGGGTTTTTTCCTCTGGGTCTATTTTGAGCTCTTTTGGAGCGAATATGCGTATAGTGACGTCGTGGTCTTTTTGGTCTGTGTTGCGCAGCGACAAGGTGATTTTTTTGATCTCTCCTTTGTTGCCTATTTCTTCTTGGGAGAGTGTTGCGTCTATTTGTGAGGAGTGCGGTTCTTTTATGACTAGGTTGTTTGGTGTGACTGATGAGAATTGATAGCCGTTGGCGTCCTTGTATTCCGTGAGGAGTGCGATTGGGTATATTCCCGGGGCTGTTGCGGGGTCTATTTCCACGATGAAGCCCGAGGTCTGCGGCTGGTTTGGGTCCATTCGGCCTATGTATGTTGTGCTGGATTTGAAGCCTTGGGGCATAAGGAGGGATAGTTGTACTCCGTTCGCTGCTTCGTCTCCGGTATTCGTGATGCTCACGTTGACGGATGTCTGGTTTCCGTAGATTACCCGTTCTACGGTGATGGTGTTCTGCAGGGTTATGTAGGTTGCGTGCACGCAAAGAGTTGATAGGGTTAACGCAAGTAGGATGAAATAGACCCGCGATTTTATTCCTGTCATTTTTATCTTTTCCGGGGGTACCGGCTAAATTTTTTCGAAATCTTTATAAAGGGCTAGATAGTAAATTACTAATGATTTACAGAATAATAAATCCCGTTTAAAAAGTATATTGTTCTGATTTGTAAGACTACGATGGTAGAAGCCGCAGGAGGGTTGGGTGCGGGCAAAGAAGCCAAACAGATTGATGATCTGGTTGATAAAGAGATAAAGATAGACTCTTACAACATACAGCTTGGAGACATCTCCTTTCCCATAAACATAGTGGATGCCGGCGACTATGTGCCCCATTATAATGTGTATCTGCCGGAGATAGACTTTGTAACTGAGGCGCTTTTGGACGAAACAAAGAGGGAATCCGTTTCCGAGGTCCAGATAGAGACCAGGAACGCCATGGACTCCGGAAAATATGCGGAATTGAAGGACAAGTTCCTCATAAGATCAAAAGAGAAACTGCGGAGCGTGTTGAAGAAGTCCTCTGACGAAGACATAGCTGTTCTTAGCAGGATAGTGGTAAACGATATGATAGGTCTTGGAGAGATAGAATATGTGCTTGCAGACCCCAAGATAGAGGAGGTAGTTATCAACAGCAGCAAAGATGTCGTCTGGGTCTTCCACAAGGTACACGGCTGGCTTAAGACCAACATCAAGATAAAGTCTGAAGAGATGATAATGAATTATGCTTCAAGGATAGCCAGGGAAGTTGGCAGAGAGATAACGCACCTTGAACCCCTCCTGGACGCGCACCTGAACAGCGGAGACCGTGTCAATGCTACTTTGTTCCCGATTTCCACTATCGGAAATACCCTGACCATCAGAAGATTCTCCAGGACGCCGTGGACCATAGTCCACCTGCTCGACCCAAAGTTCGGCACCATAAGCTTTGAAGCCTCAGCATTCCTCTGGCTTGCTATGGAGTATGAGATGAGCATGCTGGTATCCGGTGGAACGGCCTCGGGAAAGACGTCCATGCTCAACGCCATACTCCCGTTTCTTCCTGCAAACCAGAGGATCATCACAATAGAAGACACACGAGAATTGAACCTGCCCAACTACATGCATTGGGTGCCGCTAAGCACCAGGCCGCCGACCTCAAGAGGAGAGGGAGAGGTATCGATGCTGGACCTGGTGGAGAACTCCTTAAGGATGAGGCCGGATAGGATCATAGTCGGGGAGGTGCGTAGGCAGCGTGAGGCAGAAGTCCTGTTCGAGGCCATGCACACGGGGCACTCGGTTTACGGCACATTCCACGCCCTCGGCGCATGGGAGGTCGTTGAGAGGATAATAAGCCCGCCCATGAATATTCCTCCTATGGTCTTGGGGTCGCTTCATATGGTTGTCACGCAGTATATGAACAGGAGGACGCGGCAGAGAAGAACTTATGAAATAGCCGAGCTGATAAAAGATGTTAAGAATGAAACAGGCCGCCCGGATGTAAATACCCTGTTTAAGTGGAGGCCAAGAACCGACAAAGTGGAGAAAGTGAGTAACAGCATACGGGTTATAGAAGAGATACAGATGTTTTCTGGCATGTCGGACAAGGAAATAGAGCAGGACCTTGCAGGTAAAAGGAAGGTTTTGGAATGGCTGCTTAACAAGAACATAAAGGAAGTAAACGATGTCGGGAAGATAATCACAGAATATTACATAGACAAGGAGACGGTCCTCGATTTAGTGGAAAACGACAGGAATATTCCCAAATAAAAGTATTTTAGGCTGATTGATAAAATCTTAATTATAGATTAAAAATGAAGCAACCGAAGGAACCCTTTTTCGAATCTAAAAAAATAAACAGCTTAATCAAGCCCCTGAAGCCCGTATCCTGGGGAGCGATGGCGCTGTTCCCGGACCTTAATTGGAACCTCAAAAAGGCAGGCATAAAAGTAGACGCCGTGGTATATCTTTCTATAGCCATATTCGTGGCCCTGATGGTATTTACAATAAGCATTGTGGCTATCGCACTACCTCTGATATTGAAGGGGACCATGGAATTTGCGACCGGAATGATAATTGCAGCAGTACTCAGCATCCTGGCACTCGTTTATGTTCTGCTCATACCCAGCTTCAAGATATCCAGAAACCGCCGGGGCATAGACAAAAACCTGGAATACATGCTAAAAGACATGCAAATACAGACTCACCGCAGGAATACCCCTCTTCGACATATTCGTCAACGTAGCCAGCGGAGGATACGGAGAATGCTCCGTGGTATGCAACAAAGTAGTGCAGGAAGTGCAGGCAGGAAAATCCATAGTCAACGTCCTAGACGAATTCGGCATGATGTCCTCCTCGGAATACCTAAGACGGGTGTTCTGGCAGGTAGTTAACGCCCTGAAGACAGGATCAAACGTAGGCATATCCCTAAAAATGATCTCCACAGAACTAAAAGAAGAAAAAGAGAACAGGATAACGTCCTACTCACAGGAACTAAGCCTGTGGTCGCTTATCTACATGATAGTAGTAATCGTAATGCCATCCATGGGAGTAACCCTCATACTCATATTATCCAGCTTCCTCGGAGGCGCAATGATCACCGAAGCCATCTTCTGGCTAATACTCGTGGGTATAATATTCGCCCAGATAATATTCATTTCCATCATAAGAAGCAAAAGACCGGACGTCGGTTAAATCCCTAAAATGCCTCAAAATATAAAACCTCCTGAACCACGCAAAACAGTAAAAAACCCGCTTGACGGGGGTTTGGATATAGTCAGCACTGTAATCTCATACATAATACTGGCCATAGCCAGTGTCGTGATGAAGCTGGTGGATTTCACACTGGAAATCCTGAGGAGGTTCAACCTGAGATTCGTAAGATTCTCAAAAGCCGCTCAATCCCGCCTAGGCTCATATTTCTCGAAGACCAGCAAAAACCGTATAAGTATGATGGTGGTATATGCAGGAATCTCCAGAAATCCGGAAGAAATACTGGGCATCGCACTCATGTACAGCATCATGCTCTCTGCGGCATTCACCTTCCTGGCGTTCGCCACCGGACCGGAATCATATTTTGGCCTGCCTTCCAAGGTGATACTCCTACTAGCCATGATATGCCCCTTCGCGATGATATGGATTCTATTATACCTAATCTTCATTGTATTGACCGAAAGACGCACAACAAGCGTGGAAAAAGTCCTACCAGACGTCCTGACAATGATCTCCCAGAACATGATAGCTGGGATGACGGTCTACAACTCATTATGGATCGCAGCCCGCCCGGAATTCGGCCCCTTGGCATTTGAGATACAGACCGTAGCTCGGGAAACCCTTGGAGGGGAAGCATTCGAGAAATCGCTTTTGAATATGTCGGAGAGGATAAACTCATACAAGCTGTCCAGAAGCGTGAAACTCATGATACAGGGTATGCGCTCCGGAGGAGAACTACCAACCGTCCTCCAGGAAATAGCAAACGACATACGTGCGGAACAGAACCTATTCAAAAGGATGAGCGCACAGACCACCTCCCAGGCCATGTTCATAATCTTCGCCCTACTAATAGGCGCACCGCTCCTCTTTGCCTCATCCCTCCAATTCGTAACCATATTCAATAAAATATATGAAAAAGTCGGCTACGATAGCAGCGGCGCAAGCAGCATGCCCGTCCAGTCAGGGATGATAACATTGCAAAAGCTGCCCATAACCACAAACTTCTTCTTCCAATACGCTGTGATAGTCCTATTCGTACTAGGACTGTTCGGAGCACTGCTCATAGGACTCATAAAATCAGGCAAACTAAGCTCAGGAGTACCCCTGATGCCATTACTAGTATTACTGTCGATACTGATTTTCTTAGGGATGAACACACTCCTAGGCTCGTTCTTCAAAGGAATGATGACTATGTAGGAAGAGCCAATAAGAAAATGCTGCATGCCGGCATGCGGTTTTGTGTCTCATCGCGAAAAGAGAATCACATCCCTGCGCCCATGCCTAAGCGCTCCATCATTTTGCGCATCTTGCGCTCGTTGCCCATGGTCTTCATCATCTTCTTCATCTTCTTGTAATAGTTGAGTAGCTCCTTCACCTCTTCGGGCTTTACACCTGCGCCTTTGGCGATCCGCTCTATGCGGTCATGCTTTAAGAGGTCTGGATCCTGCATCTCTTCGTCGGTCATGGAATCCATGGCTATCTTGAATTTTTTAAGCTTTGTCTCCTGCAGCTGCATCATGTCCTGCGGGATCTTCTGGCCGAAAGGCAGCATCTCCATAACCTTTTTCATGGGGCCCATCTGGCGCATCTGCTCGATCTGGGAATAGACGTCTTCCAGTGTGAATTTGCCGCTTATCATCCTTTTCGCTGTTTCTTCGTCTATCTCTACTTCTTTCGCTTTCTCAAGAAGGCCTTGCAGGTCTCCGAACCCGATCAGCCGGGAGACAAAGCGTTCAGCATTGAATTCCTCCAAATCATCTATGTGCTCGCCGACCCCTATGAAATAAACCTTGCTCTGCGTGGCGGCGCAAGCCGATAACGCGCCCCCGCCTTTTGCGCTGCCATCCAATTTGGTGAGTATGACGCCGTCCACGTTACAGGACTTACGAAGACGGCACTGGTGTAATCGCTTTGGAAGGCGAAGCTCCCGGTGGCCTTTGAGCTCGGCGCTGGCGTACTTGCCTGAGCTTGTGAGCCCGAGCGCCGTGCTTAGCGTCCGCGAAAACAGCTCCCGTTAAATGAATACCCGGCTCCCTCAATGTTCCTCCTTGCTCTGGTCGCTCGGCGCGTCGCTCTAGGGAGGAGCCAGAGGTGCCGATGGCCAAGTTCGGGTCGCTGCTGAAGGGCTACCGGGAACAGGCGGGCTACGCGGAAGAGGAGCTGGCCACCTTGGCTCGCATAAGTGTTCGCGGCCTGCGCTACCTGGAGCGCGGTGGGACGTCGCCTACCCCCCGCGTGGTCCGCCGTTTGGCCTCCGCTTTGTCCCTGACGCCGGCGCAGGAGGCGACGCTGGTCGCCGCAGCGCAAGAGGTGCGGCCGCGAAGTGTAGCCAGCACCGGGGAACCGGCGGCAAACCGGGTCGCACCAGCTGAACCGGCCCCTGCGAGGCTCGAGGACCTGCCGGGCCAGCTCACGAAGTTCATCGGGCGGGAGGCCACGCTGACCCTGGCCAGCGACCGTCTCGTCGCCGACCGCCTCGTCACTTTGGTGGGCGCGGGGGGCTGCGGCAAGACCCGCGTTGCCATTGAAGTCGGCCGCCTGGTCCGAGCCGCCCGCCCGGAAGGGGTGTTCTTCGCGGACTTGTCCGGCCTGTCCGATCCCGTCCTCGTGCCGGGTGCGTTGCTCCGAGCGTTGGGGCTGCGCAGGTACCAGGCCGGGAGGCCACCGACGTGCTCGTCAGCTTTGTCGCCCCGCGGGACTTGCTGGCGTGCTCGACAACTGCGAACACCTGGTCGAGGCCAGCGCCCGACTGGTCCACGCGCTGCTCACCAACTGTCCTCGCCTGGATTCTGGCGACGTCGCGCGAGCCGTCCGGCATCCCGGCGAGACCGTTATCGCCGTAGAGGGTCTCGCGGTTCCGGATTGCGCCCACCCCGGTGGAGCGCGTCGGCTCGAAAGCTCGGAAGCGGGAAGCCTGTTCGTCGACCGGGCACGCAGAGCCAGTTCTCAATTCAACATTGACGACACCAGCGCTTTGTTCGTCGCCGAGATTCGCGAGCGCCTCGACGGCATGCCGCTAGCCCTGGAACTGGCGGCGGCCCGAGTACGGGTGATGAGCGTCAAAAGGATCTCCCAAGGTCTGTCTGACCGCTTCCGCCTGCTCGTCGACGGCGGGAATCTCGCCCGCCCGCGCCACGAGACGCTCCTTGCTTGCATCGAATGGAGCTGCGGCCTGCTTTGCGAGGACGAGCGGCTCGTGCTGCGCCGTTTGTCCGTGTTCACCTCGGGCTTCACCCTCCCTGGGGCTGAAGCGGTCTGTTCCGGAGCGGGCATCGACCGTGCGGCGGTGCTCGGGCTCTTGACCAGCTTGGTGGACAAGTCCCTGGTCCAAGCTCAACCCAAGGCAGACCGGTTCCGACTGCACGAGACAATGCGTGGCGCTACGGTTTAGCCCAGCTAGAAGCCAGCGGCGAGACCACGGCCGTACGGCACCGTCACCTGGAGTATTGCGGTGACCTGGCCGAGGAGCTCGGCCCGAAGTCCTGGACCAGCGAGCTACCCGCCGCCGCGGTTGCCCTGGCGCCCGACCTCGACAATATCCGCACTGCCCTGGACTGGTGCATCGAGTCCAAGCAATACAATGCCGGTGCCAAGCTGATCTGGGACTTGGGCCACTTCGTCTCAGCCGCCGGGCTGCAGTCCGAGTTCTGGGGACGGTGCGAGCGGTTGTTGGCCGAGAAGATGGAGCCGTCGAGCCGTGCCCATCTCCTGTTTTTTGCGGCCCATTACAGGTTCTACACCGACCCCGGAACTTCGCTCCGCCTTGCGACGGAGCTGGTCGGGCTCGGGCGGTCAATGGACGACCGCAGCGCAATATGCCACGGCCTGTCCCTCGTGGCTTTGGTACAGATGGGCACCCAACCAGAAGAGGCGATAAGGACCGTCGAAGAAGCTATCCCGCTGGGCCTTGAGGCAGGGCCTGCACACCTGTACACGGACCTATTGGACTTCAAGTCCCAGTCGTACCTCGAGCTCGGCCGTCCAGCAGACGCCTTCAAATGCGCCGAGGAGGCTGTGCGAGCCGGTGAGGAAGCCGACTGGCTCTGGGGTACGGCCCTCGCCCGGGCCAGGGTCAGCCTTCGCAGCCCTCTGGACCGGTCGCTTGGCACGGGCATGGGAAGAGGCTGAGTTGGTTCTTGCGCTAGGCACCGAGCTGTCGGACCCCTTGCTGGTCATGTGTGCTGAGAACGTCCGGGGCGAGGTCGCGAGGCTAAGGGGCGACGCGGGGCATCGGGAGGCATTTGAACATGCCCGGGCTGTCTCCGAAGCTTCCGGAGACACGGTGAACCTTCCTTGGGCCGAGGCCATGCTGGCCACCTCCAGGTGTCGCTTGGCCAGTTCGACCGCGGTTACGAGATATCGAGGCAGCCATGGCCAAGGCTGAGGCGCTCGGTTTCCCGAGCGTAAACAACCGAGCTCATATGGCCGAACTCGCCGTAGGGCGAGGCGACCTGGACGCCGCACGGCACCATCTTGCTGCCTGTTCTAGGTACGGCGCCGGCGGCCTGGACGCTCGGGCGGCGTTGACTTGGCGCGCCGCTGCCCGGGTGGCGCGAGCTGAGGGCCGGCCGCACAGAGCGCTGGGGCTGGCCTGCGACGGGCTCCAAAGCGCCTTCTCTTCGGGCGCGCTCCTGCTTTCGGTCGATTTGCTTGATCTCATCGTCACATTGCTCTTTGAGCTCGGGCTGCCTGAAGTGGCGGCCCGATTACTCGGTGCGGCGGACCACCACCGCGAAGTTAGCTGGGTACGTCCGTTCGGGCCTGGTCTGTGTCGAGTTGGTGCCGCTACTGGACAGTATCGAAGCCACGCTCGGCCGGGACGCGTTCGAAAGAGCCCACGCTGAAGGCCGAGCTCTAAGCTTGGAAAGGTCAGTCTCGTATGCGCGTCGAGGACGAGCGCGTCATGCTCAGGCCGTGTCTGGGTGGGACAGCCTTACCCCCTCCGAGCGTCAAGTCGCTTCCCTCGTGGGGCATCGGTTGACGAATGCTGAGATTGCGCAACAACTTTTTATCTCGACACGAACGGTGAAGTCCCACTTGACGAGGGTGTTCGCCAAGCTCCAGGTGAGAAACCGCCGCGAGCTGGCTGTGGCAAGCCGCCTCCAGCACAACCGTGCTTAACCTTCAGCTCAAAGCCAGGTGGCGTCGGCGACTGACGACCGGAGCCCGGCGAGCCGGTCGAAACTACTGCGCGCGTGGGCGGGTAGGCCTTGACCGGCTCTGATGCCAAAACAACGCTAGTGGGTTCGGCTGGCTTATTCGGGATACGCCTGCGGTCATGCCCGAGCCTCCGGTGAGTTGGTTCTTCACCCCTCACGAGGCCCTATGGCGAGGCCAAATGCATCGTCAGCGACATGAATGAAATTCGGCTGCGAGCGTGCACCATCGAGGTCCACACGCCCGATCGTCCCCGCGCCACTGAGACCGCTGGCATAGTAAAGCTCATTGCCGTACACCGCGATACCCGAGCTCGCCGGAGCGGTCAAGAGGTGCCTGTTTACGTTGGCACCGTCGATATCAGCCCTCCCAACGGCCGTTCCTCCCTGTAGAGTTGCTCCTCCGTCGCCCCAGTAGATGTACTTGGGGCCGACCGTCATCGATGCCCCGACGTTGGTCACACCCGTAATGAAATCTTGGTCGACGTCACCCCCGTTGAACTTGGCCCGGCCGATCGTGGCTGCCACTCCGCTGACGCGTACCGGCGGGCGAGATGGGGAGGCGGGCCATCGCCCTTGAGCGCCTGGGACGGCGGCGGGCCGGGCCAACCCCTGCCCGCCCACGCTGTCCGTGGCGCCAGCGACGCCGGTCCCGCGACCGCCGTCGGACAACGAGGTCCGGGCCTAACTGTGGAACACCCTCAGCGGAAAGAGCGGGGCTCGGGCGCGGAAGTCGCCAGAACAGACCAGGAAAGGGAGCTCAAGCGCACCTTGATGCAACGTAAGCAGTCAGGTGCCTGATCGCGCGGAGCGCGGCGAAGATCCACCACTCAGGGCCCACCATCGGCTAGAACCGATGGTGTGGTCAGTACCCCGCTGCGAGAGCAATTGCGAGGCGCGCTCGGCACTATCGAGCGGTTGCAGGCGGAGAACGAGGCACTGCGATCGCAGAACGAGGCGTTGCGATCGGAGAACGAGTCGTTGGGCGACAGGGTCTCCAGGTTGGAAGCCGAACGGAGAGCAGACTCGTCGACCACGGGGAGGCCGCCGTCTTCTGACCCGATCGGGCCGAGGAAGAAACGGGCCGAGCGCCGGGCCGAGGAGCGCGCGGAGAAACGCCGCCAGGGCAAGCAGCCCGGTACCCCCGGGGCGAACCTGGCGCGACGGGTGCCCGACGGCGTAGTCGAGCACGCGCCAGCAGATTGCTGGTCGTGCGGGGCTGGTCTGGTGAGCGCCGAAGTGGTCGGCACGGCCGTACGCCAGGTCGTCGACCTACCCCCGGTACGGCCGGTGGTCACCGACCACGTCGTTTACCGGCTCCGCTGCGCCTGCGGGGCTGAGACCACGGCCGACTTCCCGCCCGAAGCGAGGGCGTCTGTGTGCTTCGGGCCAGAAGTACGCGCTTTTGCGACGTACTTGCTGGACCGCCAGCACCTGCCGCTGGGGCGGACGGCCGAGCTGTTGGAGGACCTGTTGGGCGTGAAGGTCTCGACCGGCTGGCTCTGCGCCGTCCAGGCCGAGGCGGCGGGCAAGCTCACGCCTTTCCTGGCGTGGTTGAAGGAGCGTCTCGCTACCGAGCCGGTGCTGCATGCCGACGAGACCGGCACTGCCGTGCTCACGACCAAACACTGGATCCACACGCTAACCACTAACTTGCTGACCCTCATCGCCGTGCACCCCAGACGTGGACGCGAAGCCTTCGCCGACATCGGCATCCTGGCCGATTATGCCGGCACGCTCGTGCACGACGGCTACGCCTCGTACGATGACTTCAGCACGGGCCTGCACGCTCAGTGCGGGGCTCATTTGCTCCGGCATTTGAAAAACGTAGGCCAGGCAGAACTTTTCGCCGCTTGGGCCTCCCAGGTGACAGGCGTTCTCATGGAGGCCAAGGCGGCTTCTGAGGCAGCGGCCGCCGCCGGCCTGGCGGCCGTGGAGCCAGCCCGGGCCGAGGAGATCCGCCGCAGCTACAGCGAGATCGTCAACGACGTGTTCGACCTGTTGCCACCCGGGCGCCCGCCCCGCAAGTGCCACACGGGCGGCTGGAGCACAGCCGAGCGCAAGGCCTGGAACCTGGCCACACGCCTTACCGACGATGCCGACCAGGTGCTCCGGCTCCTCGACGACACCCGGGTCCCCCTGGACAACAACGTCGCAGAACGAGCTCTACGGATGGTCAAATTGCACGACAAGATATCGGGCCCCTTCCACAGCCTCAGCAGTGCCCAAGCATTCGCCGCCGTGCGCTCCTATCTGCAAACAGCGGCCCACCATAACGAGAACCTGCTCGGTGCCCTCCGTCAGCTATTTACTGCTGGAGCGTGGCTCCCTGCCGTAGCGGCGCCAGGCTGACCCATCGGCGGCTCTTGCCCACGGGCCCGGAGCCATATGGCTCGGCCTGTCCCCGGCGACCAGCCCCCAGCCTCTCGGCCGCGCCTGACGCCCCTCCGCTGCGCTCCGGGTTGTCGTCCGAGGACCCAACAGTCCCGATGCTGACCGGCCAGTTCGACAAGCCTTTCACCCCCCTGGGGCAGCGACCTGACTGCTTACGTTATGTCTTTCTGCCAGCTGGGCGCGAAAAGACGGTTGGGTTCCTGGCAACGGAAAACCAGGCGGGTTGGGTGGCGGTCACTGACCCGCCAGGTTTGGACCTCAGTGGACAAACCACACTCAATGGCGTCTCGATTCTCGGTTCGAACGGAGCGTATCTAGCCGTCGGGTCCACTTCAGCGTTCGGCGCCGCTGGCGCAGGAGCAAGGACACCCGTTGCTCTGAGCGGGACTATCCCACAGCCAACGTCGGGCTTAGCGAGCTGACCGAGGCACGCACCTGGCCGTGGCGAGCCGTTTGCGGGACCGATTGATGCATAACTATCGTTCTCTGGAGTGCGGTTAAGGGTGTCCCCGATGTCGCTTTCATGGCCAAAAGCTGTCGTCGAGGACATGTTCTCTGGAGTGTCGCCGACGTGGCCTCCTTGGCTTGTCCGTGGCATCCCAGCCTTGGCCTGGGTTACCACTCGACCGAAAGCGCCTCGAGCTCGTCGACGAGCTCTCTTAGGCGCCGGGTGTTGTCGAAAAAGGGCTCGTATCGTTCGGCTTGTTCGGCGCTCAAGGTGCGGGTGACGGTCTTTCCGCCGACCCTGCGGGTCCAAGACGGGTAGGGACCGTGGCGCTGAGCGGGGTCGGTGTGGCAACGGCAGCTCCCGTGGGCCAGGCGCCGGCACGCACAAGCGCCGCCCCGCAGGTCGTCGACATCGAGGTGGGAATAGGTGCCCGACGTGGTGGCCGGGGAGCTCGCCCGCCAGCTCAGGCTCGCTCGGGCAGCGTCGGTGACCAAGACTTCCTGAACCTCAAGGACATGTCCTCGTAATGGAATTATGCCTCTAGCAGCACCGATATCCTCCCCGCTCCAGAGAACTATAGTTATGCATGGCTTGTGATATAGCCACCTCCGCTGGTGGTGGCAGAGCACCACGACCTCGGGGACGACAACAGGCGGGCAGGTCTGGTTGGTGCGTCTGAGGTCGCGACGCCTCCTGCTCTGGGCTTGGCGCTCGAGGGAACCAGCGCCGATGCACAGCTCAAGGCGCTGTTCGAGGACTTTCCGTAGCCCGCAAGCCCCTGAAGGGCTCGCCGCACACCGAAAGCTGCCTACCGGGATTGGGCCCGTGGGTCCTCGATGCCCCTGCTGGCCAAGTCCCGCAGCAGCGCGAGCGCTGGATGGTGGACAAGGGCAGCCGGGCCGTGGACACGTTCGATGGCGGCGACAGCAACGATGGCTGCCGCCGGGCCCCGTAGGCCCCCCGCCAGCTGCTCGCTCGGTCGTCCAGCGCCACGAGGTGACAGCCAAGGTCGACCTGCACCCCGGCGATACTGGGCCACCAGTTGGAGACAAGCCGGCTGCCATCACCAGCGAGCCGGGTGGCCAACCT
>CAVVMY010000017.1:0-33415 GCA_963749405.1 Candidatus Altarchaeales archaeon
TGAAATAACCATTGATTTGGTGAAGAAGCCCGAAAAACCCAAGAAATAGATTTATGCCTATAATTGGGAGATTCCTCAGTATACTTGTTTTGTTCTGTACCGAACCTTTTCTTCAAGTCCCGCCCTCGGCACAGCCCTTTTTCTTTTCAGTAAAGAAAAAGCGCTGGCGGAAAAAGAAATCACTTGGTGGGGTCTTCGACCCCACGGTTAACTATTGATTTATTGCGTTGTCTGTGTGACTTCTTTTGCGTATCCTGCTTTCCTCCATGCGACGTATCCGTCCACGAGCCTGTAGAGGTTCTTAAAGCCGTTTGCTGCGAGTATGTTTCCTGCGTTTATGCTTTCGGAGTTTCCGCCGCAATAGAGCAGGTATGTTTTATCCTTGGCAAGCGAGTCGACTCCTCCCTCGATCTCTCTTACCGGCATGTTGACTGCTCCTGGTATGTGTCCGTTATCGTATAGCGGTTTACCCCTGACGTCTATCACTTCGACGCCTGGCACGTCTTGTATGATCGCGTATGCTTCGTATGCTGATACTTCGGTGAATGGTTGCGTGGGGTCTATGGGCGGCACGTTTGCGGTTACTGTTGTCTCGTTTTGGGGGTATAGGCTGTCGTTGAATCTCAGGGATTTCATGATGTCTCCTTGGGCGTCTCCGAAGGCTTTTCTTGTCTCTGCTTTTTCGTAGCCTGCGAATATCATGACTTTCTGCTTTGTTGCCCATGCGTTCGCTATGATGACTACGATTTTTGCATCAGGCGATGCCAGTACCTGTTTTTTCTCGGATTCTGTTAATAGGTCGCCAACTATCGGGCCTATGCCTTCGGGCGCATTCTGGCCTCCGAGTATCATGATGTTTGCGTCTCCCTTATGTGCTGGAAGATCGGCTGCCGTTATGGCTGACACGTTTATGCCTGATGCTGCAAGGTTGTCTATGTATCCTCTGCTCAAAGCTAGGTCGATGGAGTTGCCTACGACTGTGACTGAAGGTATTGCATAAGCTGCTCCTGAAATAAACAAAAAGACTGCAAGTATGAGAACTGGGTTTTTCATCGGCTATTTATTAGATATCAAAAAAGATAAGATGGGTTTTATGCGGTCTTGCAGCCCTATCCCTATTTATTTGTTAAATTCTTATATTTATGTGGATACAAAACAGCTACAAAATGGAATATATTGCCATGAAGGGTCATCTGGTCAAGGATGTGGCAGATAGAGGGCACTCCGGGGGAGTCTACTTACCTAAGAGCTGGGTGGGACAAAAGGTTCTGATACAGCCTATCAGCGTGAAGGAATACATCCTAAACGCACTGTCGCCCTACATGGAGGACCTATCAGGAGTATACCTCTATGGCTCGTACGCGCGAGGAGAGGAAAACGAGGAATCCGACATAGACGTATTGGTTATCTCAGAGAAGAAACTACAGGACAAGAAATTAGACCTGTTGAATATCGAAAGCGCAAGCCCGGAAAATATCAGAAAATGGGTTCGCACAGATCCCATAGGATACTACTCGATTATACAGGAAGCGGTGCCGATCATCAATGCGCCTATGCTTAAGGAACTAAAGAGCATTGAACCAGATCTAAAGAACCTGTTGGATTACTATGAGGATACTGGCAGGGCACTGAAGATATGCGAAGAACTCCTAAAGATACCTACTGGGGATAATGTTGGAGTCATCTATTCTCTAGTCTTAAGGCTTAGGGGGCTCTTTCTGGCAAGATGCATTCTCAAACAAGAGAAATACACAACCAGAGACCTTGAGAAATACGTTAGCAGCAAGGGAATAGAGCCCATCTTATTCGAAAAGATTTATGCATTCTACAGAGCTAAAAGAGAGGAGCGGCCAACGCCCAAGTACAAGATCCCAGTCAAACACTTAAGAAAACTCTATGGGATAGTCTCAGAAATGCTGGAGGAACTGAAAAATGAGCCGCAGAAAAAAACTAAAGCAAAGCATCGAGTCGCTTGAGGAACAGATCGCAATACACGAGCAGAAAAAGGCGAGGGCTGTAGAAGCCAAAAACTAGGGGCTCATAGACTATTATACGAAAGAGATTAAAAACTTCCATGAGGAAAAAGAGAGAAGGAAGAAGATGATGGATAAATAAAAACAAATGATAAAATGAAACCTATAGCTTCATTTCACCAGTTTCGCCTTCCCCATCGCGTTGAACGCCTTGAAGAACATTAGTGCGTTCGCGTAGCAGTGTGCTTCTATTGCGCGTAGTGTGTCTTGTCCGAGGCTGTGGGTTTCTTGGAAGTATTGTTTGAATGCGAATTTGCAGTTCTTTCCGAAATTTCTTCGTCGCTTACGCCTGTGCCTGGGTAGGTTTTCAGGGTCCATTGGTACATGTTGTCGTATAGCTCTGGCTCGTAAATCTTTATGGTTGACCATACCAGGTCCTGCCAGAAGGTGGCTACGTTTCCTTTCAGGACGTCTCCTCTTGGGAATTGTCTCTGTATCAGTTCCAGTGGTGTGCCTGTTATTCCGTGCTGGGCTATCCTTACGTCTGAATTCATGTCGCGCAGGGCTTTTGCTATCTCCTTAGTCCTTGGTATATCTATTCCGACCTTGGGTATCTTTACGCCTTTTGCGTCGTAGACGTTTCCGTGGATTGTCCCGTTCGCTGTTGCAAGGAGGTTGGGTCTCAGTCCGGCATTGTTTAGTTCGGTTATGAATACTTCTGCCTGTTTGGGCGTTGTGAGTATCAGGCCGTTTGCGTCTTTTCTCCCTACTTCGCCGACTTCGACTTCGAGGCCGTAGGATCTTATTTTCTTCTTTGCCATCTCATCTTTGATAAAGTTTCCTATCTCGATGGTTGCTTTAAGGTTTCCTGCCAGCTCTTCTTTTTCATCTTTTCCTTCGAAGTTGAAGATATGCGATGCGTCTATTGCGAAGGATGTGAATCCTGCGTCTATCTGAGCCTTTATCAAGTCTTTTGTTCCCTGGATGGTCTCGGGCGAACCGTCTTTTACGCCTATGTGGTCTGCGTGCAGGACCCATTTCTTTACTCCGACCTTGGTTGCTGCCTTGATGATCCGGTCTGCGAAGTCCTTGGGCGTATAGCCTGTGTATCCTCCTTTCAGGTCGGATTCGGAGCGCGCGATCTCGATTATTATGGGTGCGTCGAGATCCTTCGCAGCCCGAAACAGCCCTTCTGCAACGCCGGGTATGAACCTGGTGTTTGCCGCCATAATTATGCAGTCCTTGTCTCTCAGCGAATTATACATTACGTCTCCGGGAATTGGTTTATTTGCCATTTTATTTCTATCACCTTAGTTTTTTTTTATTTGAGCATTTGTTCTGCTTTGTCGATGACTGTTTTGCTGCCTATGTATATGGGGACTCTGTGGTCTACTTTCTCAGGCGTTATGGACAGTATGTCTCTGCTTCCGTCACTTATCCTGCCGCCTGCCTGGGTCATTATGAATCCCAGGGGGTTTGCCTCGAATAGCAGGCGCAGTTTGCCTTTCTCATGGCCTTGGAATGCGGGGTATGAGAACATGCCTCCGTATTTGAGTATCTGGTGCACGTCGGCTACGAAGGAGCCTGAGTAACGTAGTTTGTATCCTGCGTTCTCGAGGTATTCTATGAATGCTTTGTGCTTGGGCAGCCATTCTTTCTTTAGCGCGCCGCTTGCATAGATGTTGCCTTCAGGGACTTTCAGGTCTTTTACAAGCATGACGTATTCTTTCTTGTCATTCAAGGCAAAGATGTGCACTCCCTCTTTTACAGTGAGCGTTAGTATCGTCATAGGGCCGTACAGCATATACATCGCTGCGCGCATGTTATTGCCTGGCTGCATTACTTTGCCGTTGTCGTATATCCCTATGATGGTCCCGACGCACAGGTTTACCTGTATGAGCGAGGAGCCGTCGAGGGGGTCCATTGTCACCGCATAGTTTCCTCTGGCTGATGGGAATTTCACGATGTCATCCTCTTCCTCCGAGGCAAGTTCTTTTATAAGCCCGGACTTCTCCAGGACGTTCTTCAGATGGTTGTTGCTCCACTTATCAAGCTCCATCTGGGTTTCCCCGTAGATGTTCTTGGTGTCCACGTATTTCTGGTTGGTTATAAAAGCATTCCTTATCGGGTCGGCCTGTTTTGCTATAAGCTCGATCAGGTCTTTTAGGTCTTTGTCGCATTTGGTGCTGTCAAGATATTCTCTTAGTGTTGTCATTCTAATCCTCCGGAAAATATTTGTAATATTAAGTTAATTAATTATTAACACTTCGCAGTTTATATATTTCCCTTTTTTAGTCTCAATGTAAATGAATTATACCTAAAAATGCCTGTTTCAGATGTAGACCTCCTCAGAGTACTTAAAGACAAAAAGGAATACCAGGATATTAAGGAAGCCCTTAACTTGAAGAAAAAAGACGAGGATGCCCTTCAGGAACGATTGCAGAGTTTGGAAAAACAGGGAAAGATAAGGAAGGAGGTTTCCGGGGAAATGAGTTACTACGAGGCGATGGACTCCCAAGAAACTAGGCATATCTCTAAACGCAGCGAGATAATCATTGCGGCAGTCATAATACTGATTTTCACTCTCATATACGGGTATCTGTACTGGGGCCTCAAGCAGATACCTGGGCCGCTTTACGGAGGCGACTACTATGCCCACTATGCTATAATAAACCACATATATGACGGGAACTTTCCCTGGACCTGTCCCCAGTATCAGGATAATTGGGCCTTCTATCCGTGGCTTCTGCACCTCTTGGTCGTAGTAATCGCAAAGATAACCGGGAATCTTCTTGAATCATACCTGCTCTATTTCCCAGTATTGGTCGTAATAGCCGGTGGGGTCCTATCTTATCTGCTGGGCAGGGAGTTATTCAAGAACAAGCTTTTTGCGCTTCTTCTGTGTTTCGGATGGATGGGGACACGGCTCTTTGTGGACTATATCCCTGCCAATTTCACGCCTACTGTGATGACTCCGTTGCTGCTGCTAGCCACTCTCAAGGCTTTAAAGAGTGGGAAAGCGAAGTGGGTGGTTGCTGCCGGCGTGTCCTTTGGATTGTTTATTATGAGTCACGTGGCGACTCTTCCGCCGGGAGTGCTTCTGCTGGTTCTGCTGTGGTTGTATTATTCTTTTGCGGGGAATGTCAGATTTGACGTAAACCCTGAGGATATGAGGGTGGTTTTCAAAGCCAACAGAGAAAGGCTGAGGGAGTCTGTTACCTGGGCATCTAAGATTCTCATACCTATCGGCGTTATCGGTTTTGTCATAGGGCTGCTCTACTGGGGCCCCGTGTTCTTTTTATACCATTTCCAGGTCAAGAATTCCTGGGCCGATTATACAATGCCGGACTATACTATCTATGGCCTGACCATTGCTAAGGAGACAATACTTAGCTATCTTTTCAACATAGACGCACTCTCCCAGTTCGCAACTGCCATGATGGGCTGGCATATTATGGATGCACTGAATTCGCTACTGTCGTTCCTTGTGCCTTTGCTCACCCTCATAGGCCTAGTTGGCGTAATAAGAGACCGAAAAGACCTAAGCAGTTCTTTTCTGGCCATAGCCTTTTTTACAGGATTCTTTGGATACTTCCACTACTTTGTGACAGAACCCATCCTGCATACCAACTACTCGCCTCTAAGGATAGAGAACTTCATGCTGAACCCTGCAGCATTCATTCTATCGATTTATGGCGTATACGTTCTTTATAGTCTGTTCAGAACAGACAGGGAGAGAAAAATTTTCTTCGTAATCGCTTTCATATTCTTTGCCGTGCTTGCAGCAGAAAAGGTACAAGGAGACTATAACAGCCAATGGACTAAGCTTGGACTCTCTCCAGAGTTTCCACAAACCTCTGAGATGGCTTCCTGGGTCGATGAAAACACAGACAAGAATGCAGTATTCCTCTCCACGGAAGAGCTGTCTTTCGCGCTAAACGGCCTAACAGGGCGAAAACTTGTAATAGACCGCAGAACGCATTCCAACCCCTACGTGGACATAGACGAAAGAATATCCGACGCAGCAGTGATGCTTTACGGCAACAACGAGGAAAAAACCCTGCAACTGCTCAAGGTATACAACGTATCATACCTGTACTGGGACGCAAACTGGATGACCATAGCCGCAAACGAGCCCTCAATGGCCCAGCCGAAATACAAAGACTACCTGGACGAATACGGCGTAAAATACCAGCAAGTAACGACCTACCTGGACCCCGCATGGTCTGAAAGATATAAACGATACAATATGCTGGCAGTGATGCCCGCAAGCAATAACCCGATGCAGCCCTGGAGCGACGTACTACAAAAGCACCTGAAACTGGTCAAGGCTGTAGACATAGACGGAGAAGCAGCGTACAGGATATATGAAATAGTATAAAATAGTATAAATAATCCCCTCATCAAATGACAAAAAAAGCCCTCATAACCGGTATAACAGGCCAGGACGGATCATACCTCGCTGAATTTCTCCTGTCCAAAGGCTATGAAGTACACGGCATAATACGCAGGTCTTCCTCCTTTAATACCCAGCGGATAGACCACATATACAGCGACTTGCATGATCCGGACGTCAAAATGTTTCTGCACTACGGCGACCTTTCCGATGCGGGGGTGCTTACTAATGCTCTGCTCAGGATAATGCCTGATGAGGTCTATCATTTGGGTGCGCAGTCACATGTCAAAGTATCATTCTACATGCCTGAATACACTGGCGACATTACGGGTCTTGGGACTATCCGGATACTTGAAGCGCTCTACAGGAACAACATAGGTGCTAAATTCTATCAAGCCTCTTCTTCTGAGATGTTTGGAGCGGCTAAACCTCCCCAGAATGAGGAAACCCCGTTTTATCCCAGAAGCCCGTATGGGGCTGCGAAGGTCTATGCCTACTGGATGACGAGGAATTACCGGGAAGCATACGGCATGCACGCATGCAATGGGATACTGTTTAATCATGAAAGTCCCAGGAGGGGAGAGACGTTCGTTACGAGGAAAATAACAAGAGCTGTTGCGAATATCCTGGCAGGGAAACAAAAAAAGCTCTATCTTGGAAACCTAAACGCCAGAAGAGACTGGGGCTTTGCACCCGAATACGTCGAAGCCATGTGGCTGATGCTCCAGAAGAAAAACCCGGACGATTACGTCCTCGGAACAGGGATAAGCCACAGCGTAAGGGAGTTCGTTGAAGAGACCATGTCATATGCCGGCATAACTCTGGGATGGTCAGGCACCGGAGGAGATGAGAAGGGTATAGTAAAACACGTCGACACAGGCTGCAAGAACGTACGCAGAGGAGACACGCTCGTAGAGATAGACACCAGATACTACAGGCCCACCGAAGTCGACGTCCTTCAGGCAGACAACACAAAAGCCAAAAAGGTATTATCATGGGAGCCGAGAACTTCTTTTTCAGACCTTGTGAAAATAATGACAGACTACGACATGAAACAGATAGGCTTAGAACCCCCCGGAGAAGGCATAGCGATATCAAAAAAGAAAGGCTTCAGCTATACGAACCACGATTTCGCATTCTACAGCAGGATAAGAGAAAGGTGCTAGGTATGATATCCCTAAAAGAAAAAAAAATCCTACTCACAGGCGGCGCAGGATTCCTGGGAAAGGCGGTGCAACACAGGCTGATTGAAAGAGGGGCTCTGCAAGAGAACATACAAATACCCAGAAGCAGTGAAACAGACCTGCGCAAATGGGATAACTGCATGGACGCAGTAAAGGGTGCAGACATAGTAATACACCTCGCAGCAAAAGTCGGAGGAATCGGATTCAACAGAGATTATCCTGGAGAGCTTTTTTATGATAACGCCATAATGGGGATACAGCTAATTGAGGCGGCAAGACTGAACGAGGTGGAAAAGTTTGTGGCTGTCGGAACAGTCTGCGGATACCCAAAATACACTCCCGTACCATTTAAAGAGGAAAATCTATGGAACGGCTACCCCGAAGAGACAAACGCACCATACGGACTGGCAAAGAAGATGCTGCTCGTCCAATCACAGGCATACCGCCAGCAATATGGCTTTAATTCGATCTTCCTGGTTCCCGTAAATCTCTACGGCCCAGGGGACAATTTCAATCCTGAAAGCTCGCACGTGATACCCGCCCTCATAAAGAAATTCGTTGACGCAGTAGACAAAAAAGAAGAAAAAGTATCTGTCTGGGGAACCGGCAGCCCATCAAGGGAATTCATATACGTCGAAGACGCAGCGGAGGGAATAGTCCTCGCAACAGAGAAATATGACCGGCCAGACCCCGTGAACATAGGCGCCGGATTTGAGATAAAGATAAAAGACCTTGTTGACCTTATAGCAGATTGCACAGGATTCGAGGGCAGAATAATCTGGGACTCATCCAAACCAGACGGCCAACCCAGGAGATACTTGGACACGACCAAAGCGGAGAAGGAGTTCGGATTCAAGGCTAAGATGCCTTTTAAGGAAGGGCTTAGAAGAACCATCGATTGGTACAAAGAAGATCGCGGAAAAGAAAATTGCGTTGCTAAAAAATGAAAGTAGTTATTTTATGCGGAGGCTTCGGAACAAGGCTTAAAGAGGAAACTGAGTATCGGCCCAAGCCCATGGTAGAAATAGGGAACCGGCCGGTTCTGTGGCACATAATGAAGATATACTCGAACTACGGCTTTAATGACTTCATATTATGCTTAGGCTACAAAAAAAACATGATCAAGGAATATTTCTTGAATTATGAGGCGATGAACAATGACTGCACAGTGCGTCTCGGAGAACATAAGAGCATAGATTTCCACAGCAAACATGAGGAGAAGGACTGGACCGTCACACTCGCGGACACAGGAGATGCAGCCCAGACCGGGGGCAGGGTAAAGAGAATCGAGAAATACGTAGGCGGAGAGCCGTTCATGCTGACGTATGGAGATGGAGTAGCTGATTTGAACATTTCCAAGCTTGTCAAATTCCACGAGAGCCATGGAAAAATCGGAACAGTAACAGGTGTGCATCCCTCTTCAAGGTTCGGGGATTCTAGTCATCAAGAACAATCAGGTTGTGCGCTTCCATGAAAAGCTGCAGGTCAACAAGGGACTCGTGAGCGGGGGATTCTTTGTATTCAAAAATGAATTCTTCGACTACCTGAGCAGTGCAGATAATTGTGTCCTGGAAAAAGAACCCCTTGAGAACCTGACAGCAGCAGGGCAGCTCATGGTATACCTGCATGAGGGGTTCTGGCAGTGCGTGGACACCTATAGAGAGCTTGAGCTCTTGAACAGCCTGTGGGACACAGGAAATCCTCCGTGGAAGGTATGGAAATAAAATGGCCAAAAATTTCTGGAAGGACCGTAACGTATTTGTTACCGGATGCAGCGGCCTCTTAGGCTCCTGGCTGACAAAAGAGCTTACATCAAAAGGGGCTAACGTCGTAGGCCTCGTCAGAGACAATGTCCCGAAGTCCTATCTCTACAAGTCGGGATACATAAACAAGATAACGACAATAAGAGGTGAACTGGAAGATTATCCCCTGTTGGAGAGGGCACTGAATGAATATGAGATAGAGACAGTATTCCATCTAGGCGCGCAGACCATTGTGACAATAGCTAACAGAAACCCGCTATCTACGTTCGATGCGAACATCAAAGGCACATGGAACATGATGGAGGCATGTAGAAGGTCTCCTCTCGTCAAAAGGATAGTAGTCGCTTCAAGCGACAAAGCCTACGGAGACCAGGAAAAGCTGCCATATGACGAGAAAACCCCTCTGGAGGGAAGGCATCCATACGACGTTTCCAAAAGCTGCGCAGACCTTATCTGCCGTGCATATTACGAGTCCTATAAGCTACCGGTCTGTATAACAAGATGCGGCAACTTCTACGGGGGAGGAGACCTGAACTTTAACCGGATAGTACCGGACACTATACGCTCAGTCCTGAACGGCAAGCCTCCGGTGATAAGAAGCGACGGAACCTTCATAAGAGACTACTTCTACATAGAAGACGGCGTAGGCGCATATATGATGCTCGCAGAAAAGATGGACGATCCGAAGATACACGGCGAAGCCTTCAACTTCAGCAACGAATTGCAGATAACGGTATCCGGGATGGTATGGAAAGTCCTGAAAATAATGAAGAGCGACCTAAAACCAATCATATTGAGCCAGGCCAGTAACGAGATAAAGCACCAATACCTGTCGGCTAAAAAGGCAAGAGACATGCTTGGATGGAAGCCCGCCTACACCTTGGAAGAAGGTCTCAGGAGAACTGTCGCATGGTATAAGGAATTCTACGCGGAGGAGAACGATAAATGAAGGTAGTGTTCTTAGGCACGAACGGATGGTACGATACGGATACCGGCAACACCATATGCACACTGGTCGAAACAAGGGATTATTATATCCTACTGGATGCAGGGAACGGCATCCACAAGGCCGGCGACTACATGAAAGAAACAAAGCCCGTGCACCTCTTCCTGAGCCACTTCCACTTCGATCATCTTGCAGGCCTGCACATCCTTGCAAAATTCAACCACTGCAAAGGCATGGACATATACGGCCAGCCCGGAACAAAAGAAGCGTTAAACGGCATATTAAAGCACCCTTATACATTACCCCTGGACGAGCTTTCATACAAAACACAGGTCTACGACCTACACTCAGGCAGGCACAAGGTACCCTATACTGTGGAATGCAGGCCGCTCATACACGCCGACCCATGCTACGGATACAGATTCGAAATAGATGGAAAGGTGCTCGCGTATTGCACGGACACCGGATACTGCGAAAATGCTGTAAAACTCGCATCCGCAGCCGATCTCCTCATAGCAGAATGCTCTTTTAAGAAGGGGCAGAAGAACATTAACTGGCCTCATCTGAATCCCGAAGATGCGGTGAGGATAGCGTCCATTGCGGGCGCAAAAAAACTCGCACTCACCCATTTCGACGCGGACATCTATCGATCGATTGAAGAACGCGATCAGATAAAGACAGATCATCCAGACGTGGTAGTCGCCCATGACCGCCTTACTCTGAAGGTATAAGGGGGCTCTGTCGCAATTTATATTCCCAGTGTCCAGTATAACTTTATAATGGGGCTCATATAATCTGATGTTTCTTTTTATATGAACGCTCCTTAGAAGGTGATCTTATGCGTATGAGGGTTGCGGATTATATCACTCAAAAGATACAAGAGGCTGGGGCGGATACTGTTTTTTTGATAACTGGCGGCATGATAATGCACCTCTCCGATGCCCTTTACATGAACAAGAAGCTTAAGGTCATTTGCTGCCACCATGAGCAGGCTGCAGTCATGGCCGCCGAAGCTTATGGGAGATTCACCGGAAAACTTGGCGCTGCATACGTAACGACAGGCCCTGGGGCTCTGAACACCATAAACGGGGTCGTTGGAGCATACGTTGATTCCTCACCCACGATTATCATCTCTGGTCAGTCAAAAAGGGCTCTTGCAAGGATAACCGGCCCAAGGCAGTTCCCACTCCAAGGATTCGACAGCCTCCCTCTGTTCAAGCACATAACAAAATACGCAGTGATGCTCGACGACATATCCAGGGTCAGATACGAAGTCGAAAAATGCCTATACCTCGCCAAAGCCCACCGCGTAGGCCCTGTCTACATCGAGTGCCCGGTAGACCTGCAGGACACCTGTTTTGACCCAGAGGAATTCCCAGGATATACGCCTGCGCAGGAAGACTACTCTAAACTGTCAAAGGACTTGGAAAAGCAGATAGAACTCGCAGCAGAGGCGGTCAAGAAGAGCAAGCGGCCATGCATCCTCGCAGGCGCTGGAGTGCGCCTGTCTGGTGCGATAGAAGACCTGCACAGATTCCTAGAAGAAACAGGGATCCCGATAATGACCTCCAGGCTGGGCATGGATATCATAGGCGACGATCATCCCCTGTTCGTTGGGCGCCCCGGGACATACGGAGATCGGGCCGCAAACTTCACGGTCCAGAACTGCGACCTCCTACTCGTAATAGGATGCCGCCTTGGAATAGGTCTCGTAAGCTATGATTTCCAGAACTTCGCTCCGAAGGCAAAGAAGATAATGGTGGATGTGGATGAAAAGGAATTGATTAAGCCCTCGGTCGTACCGGACATCCCGGTAAAAGCAGACGCAAAGCTCTTCATAAAAACGTTATCCGGGAAACTCGGAGACTACCGGCTGAAGAACACCGCGTGGGTCAAAAGAACGGGAGAATGGAAAAAGAATTATCCTGTGGACCTGCCTGAGTACACAAAAGAAAAAGAGGGCATAAACTCCTATCATTTCATGAGAGTATTCTCAGACAAAATGACAAAGGACGACGTCTTCCTAGTCGACACAGGCTCATGCTTCCACGTGCACGCCCAGGCGTTCAAAGTAAAATACGGACAAAGACACATTATCACAGGCGGCTTATCCACTATGGGATACATGCCAGGATCCCTCGGAGTTGCGGCGGCAAACCATGGAAAAGACGTTTACTGCATCACAGGGGATGGCTCGATACAGATGAACATACAGGAGCTGGAAACGATAGCGTACAACAAGCTCCCAATAAAGATCGTGCTATTGAACAACAACGGATACCTCCTAATAAGACACACACAGAACAATTTCTGCGAAGGCCACCTCATAGGAGAAAGCCCAAAGACCGGCGTAGGCTTTCCGGACATGAAAAAGATCGCAAACGCCTACGGCATACACTACATGAGGGTCTCGGAAAATGGGGAATTAGAAAGGAAGATCGATGAATTGAGGGCTTACAAAGGTCCAGTAATCTTCGAGGTGATGACGCCATCAAATCAGCTCCTGATACCAAGGGTCGCGTCGAAAAAGCTCGATGATGGGCAGATGGCATCGATGCCATATGACAACATGTTTCCCTTTCTGCCGGCTGAGGAATACATCAAAACACGGACCATAGACGATGTCCCATAAAGTATTCAGAGAGGCTGAAAAACTCAGGGTCGCAATACTCGGAAGCGGTCTGATAGGAACCGATCTTCTTGTTAAGGTGAAAAGGTCCGAGCTGCTCGAATGCGTTTCTTTCATAGGAAGAAACCTCCAGTCCCCTGGAATGGCAAAAGCAGTCAGCATGGGAGTGAGGATATCTGATCAGAGCATAGACGAAATACAGAGAGAATCTGCCTGTTACGACCTCGTATTCGATGCGACTTCGGCCCAGAGCCACAAGTATCATGCGCCCATACTGGAACGCCTTGGAATAATCGCAGTAGATCTGACTCCTTCAGGGGTTGGAGAGATGTGCATCCCGGCCGTGAACCTTCACGACTGCGTCAAATATAAAAACGTCAACATGGTCACATGCGGCGGGCAGTCCTCCATACCTCTCGCGCACATGATAGGGTTGACCCACAAGAATGTCGAATATATAGAGGTCGTCTCGACAATAGCCTCCAGGAGCGCGGGACCCGCGACCCGGTTGAATCTGGATGAATACATAGCGACGACGGAGAGGGGCATCAAGAAATTTTCAGGATGCAAAAAAACAAAAGCAGTACTGATACTCAACCCGGCGCAGCCTTGCATAAACATGCAGACCACTCTGTCGGCAACAGTAAGCGATCCGGATATCCAGACCCTGAGTACAAAGGTTGCGAAGATGTCCGCAAAGATACGTGAATACGTCCCGGGATACGAGCTCGTCGTCCCTCCGACGCTTGAAAACGAGCGGATCATCATGACCGTCAGAGTAAAAGGAAGGGGGGATTACCTTCCAAGCTACGCCGGAAACCTCGACATCATAAACTGCGCAGCCATAGCAATGGCTGAGGAATACGCGAGGAATAAGATCAAACGTTCGCAGAAGGAATGATATAAGCACAAGATTTTAATATTAGTTAAAATGCCTAAAATACTCATAAGCGACAGTACGCTGCGGGATGGATCCCACGCGATAAAGCACCAGCTCAACGTGCCCCAGATATCAGCTTACTGTGCCGCCGCGGATGCTGCCGGGATTCCCATAGTGGAAGTCGGGCATGGAAACGGTATAGGGGCATCATCTATCCAGGTGGGTCAGAGCCTAGTATCAGACGAGGAGATGCTCAAAACCGCGAGGGAGAAACTCAAAAAAACGAAGCTGGGAATATTCATACTCCCTGGTTTCGGCACGATACAAAGAGACCTGAAGCCCGCGATAGATATGGGCGCCGACGTAGTAAGAGTCGGATCACATTGCACCGAAGCAGACTTGACTGAAAGGCATATCACCTATGCGCGGGAGAGAGGTAAAGAGGTATATGGCTCCCTTATGATGACGCATATGGCCTCAAAGGAAGTTCTTTTAGAAGAATGCCTCAAGATGGAATCCTACGGCGCCCAGGGAGTGATACTGATGGATTCGGCAGGGGCATACCTACCAAAGGACGTCACAGAAAAGATCAAAGAGCTGACATCCAATCTGACGATTCCGGTAGGCTTTCACGCCCACAATAATCTGGGCATGGCGGTCGCAAACTCGCTTGTTGCAGCCGAAGCAGGGGCAACGATACTCGATGCGACAGCCAGGGGCTTTGGAGCCGGGGCAGGAAACACACCGATAGAAGTGCTGGTTCCAGTCCTTGAAAAGATGGGCTATTCCACTGGCATAGACTTATACAAGATACTTGACGCAAGCGATCTGGCAGAAAAAGAAGTCATAAACGCCCTCCCCGCGGTAAAGCCAATAAGCATCGTGAGCGGGCTTGCAGGTGTGTTTTCTGGGTTCTACAAACAGGTGGAGAGAGTCGGAGCAGAATACGAAGTAGATCCGAGAGATATCTTCTTTGAGCTTGGAAAAAGAAAGGTAATAGCCGGGCAGGAGGACTCGATAGTGGAAGTAGCTATCGGATTATCAAAAAAACGGAGGAAGACATGACAAAGCCGACGCTTGAAAGGATACGGCAGGACTGCAGGGAGGCTGTCCTAGACACAGAACCCCTCCTTGCCAACCTGAAAAATGAGACTGTACTGATAACCGGAGGGACGGGTTTCATGGGAACATGGCTCACGGAAATGCTCACATACCTAAACGACAATCACAGATATAATACAAAGATAATCCTCCTGTCGCAGAACGCCTACAATTTTTCCTCAAAGGCACCCCATCTGGCAGCAAGAAAGGATGTTTCCCTTATCGAAAAAGACGTAAGAAACCTCATGGAGATACCAAACGAAGTTTCCTACATCGTGCACGCAGCGGCTAATCCAGACAACCGGCTGCACTCATCCGACCCGATAAAAGTAATGAACGTGATATCCCGGGGCACAGAGTCAGTGCTTTCGGCGGCTACAAGGCTGACGAACATAAAAAAACTTCTCAACATAAGTTCCGGGCTTATCTACGGCACGCAGCCCCTTGAACTTGAGGGTATGCGCGAAGACTACTCGGGAAGCTCGGACTGCAGCTCCATAACCTCAGTATACCCCGAAGCCAAACGTTTCGGAGAAAGCCTGTGCACTGCGTATAGAAGCCAGTTCAAAATACCCATCGTCACAGCAAGGCCTTTTGCGTTCATTGGCCCATACCAACTGTTAGACAAACCATGGGCCATAAACAACTTCATCAGAGACAGCCTTATGGGAGGCCCGATACGCATACTGGGAGATCGGGAAACAGTGAGAAGCTATATGTATGCAAGCGACATGGCGGTCTGGATCCTGAGGATACTAGCGGGCGGAAAACCCGGCCTCGCCTACAATGTCGGAAGCCCGCATGCAATAACCCTAAAAGAACTCGCGGAAAAGATAGCGCAGAATTACCCAAGCCCCCCAAAGATCGTCTCAGACGACCCGGCAAGCGTATGCGCCAAACGCTCGAGATTCGTACCAGATACGGACCTTGCGCAGAAAACGCTTAAGCTGCCGTTGAAAGTAGACATAGACGAAGCAATCAGGCGAACGCTTATGTGGAATAAATCCGTCTGCAAAGAAAACACAGCCCCTTAAGGGCACGTAAAACCTTTATAAAAATGATCATTCAGGGAGACGTAGAAAACATTATTGAACGGCTGGATGATGATCTGCATAAACTCTCAGGCAAAAGAATATTAATTACTGGCGGGACAGGCTTTGTTGGAAGCTACCTACTCGAAACACTTACGAAAGTCAATGACTCTGTTCTAAAAAAACCTGTCGAGATGCTCCTTTTAACAAGAGACGCCCAAGGTTTCAGATCAAAAATGCCTCACGTTGCGGGCAGAAAAGACGTAAAACTCCTGACTGGAGACGCATGTTCCTTTGACTATGGCAACCTTGAATGCGATTACGTAATCCACGCAGCAACGCCTGCCAATCCATCAGTTATAAGGCCGCAGTCCCTGGAACTAATGGAGACAATAAGTAGAGGCACATTAAACATCCTAAAATATGCGTCCAAAAAAGAGCTTGAATCGTTCCTTTACGTTAGCTCCGGTGCGGTCTATGGAACACAGCCGCATGAGCTAAGAAAAGTGCCGGAAGGGTTTCTTCAGGGCCCTCCAGTCAATGAACCAGCGTCAGGTTACGCAGAAGGAAAAAGATACGCTGAAGTCCTATGCTCGATATTCAAAGAGGACAAAGGAGTTCCGGTAAAAATCGCGAGGCTTTTCACTTTTATGGGGCCATATCAGAGCCTCAACGCAGGCTACGCTGCAACCGAATTCATACGTAACTGCCTAAACAGAGAACAGATTAGGATAAAAAGCGACGGCAGAGTGATCCGGTCTTATTGCTACAGCGCGGACCTGACAGTTGCTATGTTCAAGATGCTACTTAATGAAAATAAGTATCCTGCATACAATGTCGGTTCAGACGAAGAGATATCCATAGCAAAGCTCGCTGAAAAGATAGCTGCATGTTTCGACCATGAAACCGAAATAATAATAGAAGGAAAGAAAAGCTCCGAACTTCCACCCCGCTACCTACCGGATATTTCCCTTCTTTGTAAGGATTACAAATACAAGCCTCATTATTCCATCGATAAAACAGTCGAGAGAACTGTCAGCTGGTTTGAAGAACACTCATTCCATAAAAAATAGCGCCAATAAAAAATGGTATCGGAAAAAGATCTAAGGAAGGATATTCTTGCCAAGGTCGCAGAATACTGCCAGATGCGCAAGGCAGATGAAAAGTTCATACCTGGGGAAACTTTAGTGAATTACGCGGGACGCATCTACGACGCAGATGAGATGACTGCATTAGTTGATTCATCCCTTGATTTCTGGCTCACAGCAGGAAGATATGCAGAGGCCTTCGAGAGGGATTTCGCCTCCTTCTTTGAGACAAAATATGCGCTCCTTACAAATTCAGGCTCTTCTGCAAACCTCCTCGCAGTATCGGCACTTACGTCCCAAAAACTCGGCGAAAAAAGGCTCAAACCCGGAGACGAAGTCATAACCACAGCATGCGGCTTTCCAACGACCCTGAATCCAATAATCCAAAACAACCTCGTGCCTGTATTCATAGACGTGGAACTCGGCACATACAACATAAAGACAGAGAACCTGGAGGAAGCAATATCGGACAGGACGAAAGCGATATTCTTCGCCCACACACTCGGCAACCCTGCAAGGATAGACAAGATAAAAAAGCTGGTGGACGATCACGGCCTCTGGTTCATAGAAGACAATTGCGACGCTCTGGGCTCCAAGTACAACGGCAAATACACGGGAACATTCGGCGACGTATCCACTTTCAGCTTCTACCCTGCGCATCACATAACGATGGGCGAAGGGGGCGCAGTTCTCACCGACGATGGCAAGCTCAAGAACATAATAACGTCCTACCGGGACTGGGGCAGGGACTGCTGGTGCGGCCCAGGCCAGGACAATACCTGCAAAAAAAGGTTCACGCAGCAGTTCGGGAGGCTGCCTTATGGCTACGACCACAAATACGTCTACTCGCACATAGGCTACAACCTGAAGATAACGGACATGCAGGCTGCGATAGGTGTCGCGCAACTGGAAAAGCTTCCGGGTTTTATCGAAGCCCGAAAGAGGAATTATGCGGCTCTATATTCCAAACTGAAAAAATACGAAAAATACCTCCTGCTCCCCAAGGCAACTAATAATTCCGACCCCAGCTGGTTTGGGTTCCCAATACTTGTAAAAGATAACGCACCATTCACAAGGGATGACCTCGTGAAACATTTAGAGGACAAAAGGGTGGCAACCAGAATGCTGTTCGGCGGAAACCTGACAAAACAACCAGCATATGAAGGCATTAAATACCGCTGCTCTGACTCGCTTGAAAACACCGACAAGGTCATGAACAACCTGTTCTGGGTCGGTGTGTATCCTGGGATAACCCCTGAGAAGATGAACTACATGCTATCCGTATTCATAGAATTCCTGGACAAGCAGAAGAATTAATAACCCCCTTAAACAAATAAAGTATCTACAAAATGAACCCAGTCAGAGAGCTTCAGAGTTTTATCAACTCATTGGGCAACATACTCATCCCAGGCCCGATAAGATCAAGGCTTGACGCGGAAAGTTTCGGCATATCCAAGTTCATGGAATTCGCATCAGGGGAGGTAAAACCCGGAGAACGGGTCCTTGACGCCGGCGCAGGAGCAACGCCCTACAGAAAATATTTCTCCCATGCAAAGTATGAATCCACTGATTTTGCAGAGTCCTACGACAACTCTGGTAAGCCGATCCATGATTTTATATGCAGCCTGGACAACATCCCTAAACCGGACGGCTCGTATGATGCGATAATAAACACACAGGTCCTGGAGCATGTCGAATATCCGCAAAAAGTCATCAATGAGTTTTACAGAGTCCTTGCGCCCGGAGGCAAGCTTTTCCTGACCGCGCCTCAGGGATGGGGACTGCATATGGAGCCTTATAACTTCTACTATTTTACAAAATATGGTCTGAGATCGCTTTTTGAGCATGCAGGCTTCCAGGTGCAGTACATCAAGCCCAGGGGTGGAATGTTTTGGTATCTTGGAAACAGACTGAAGATTTTTCCACCGTATATTCTTGGGCAATACGTGTTTGAATACGGAGAGAATTATTCCACCCGATTTAAGCCAAAGCCTCTGGCGCTTCTGCTGGCTCCGATATACATCATTACATCTCCTTTCTGGGCTTTTATCATACCGCTTCTATTTTTTTACCTTGACTGGATCGATAAGAGACAGGGTTATACCCTCGGCTATGCGGCCTACTGCATAAAAGAGGCAAAGTGAGGATTTTTCCGGGAACTGCTGAACATGAAAAAGATAGGGTTTTACAGCGCATTTTCATGCCTGAATCAAAACAGGCTCTTTGAAGACCCCTCTGTTTCAGTGTACGGAGACATCGTTTACCCTACGCACCACCTGGCCCAGGAGGGAAAGAAGAGAGGATACGTGTTCTCGACCATAGACACCGAACCGCTTGACTCCTTTGACGCGGTATTTTTTCTGGACTTCCCAAGGAAGAGGAACCGCTACTACAGAACCCTGGTCAAATCCGGGTTCAGGAACATGTATCTTGTCCTGGTTGAATCTGAGATAATCAGGCCGGACAACATGGACCTGCGCAACCACCGTCATTTCAGAAGGATACTAACATGGAAAGACACCCTCGTTGATGACGAGAGATACATCAAGATATACTTGCCTAACAGGATACCAAAAAACCCGGAATTTGACGCCGGAAAAAAGGACCGCTTCTGCACCATGATAGCCGGAAACAAATACACCAATCACCCTCGAGAACTTTACACCGAGAGGATCAGGGCTATACGCTGGTTCGAAAAAAACCACCTGGAGGACTTCGACTTATACGGCGTGGACTGGGATCGCTACTGTTTCAGAGGCCCAAAGCCTGTAAGGGCGTTAAACAGGATACGCATCCTGAGAAAGATGCTTGCGCCGAATTATCCCTCGTATAGGGGAGTCGTAAAGGACAAAAGAGAGGTCCTGGATCGGTACCGATTCTCGATATGCTATGAGAACGCAAGGAACATCCCAGGTTACATAAGCGAGAAGATATTCGACTGCTTTTTTTCTGGATGCGTCCCGGTCTATCTAGGCGCAAACAACGTCAAAGAATACATACCCGGAAACGCATTCATAGACATGAGGGACTATGAGTCGTACGGGGAAGTCTACAGTTACATTAAGAACATGCCGGAAAAAGAATATGCAGCATACCTCGAAGGCATTAGGCAGTTCCTGAAAAGCGACGCAGCATATCTCTTTAGCGGAGAATGTTACGCAGACACGATATTAAATACCCTCAAAGAAGACCTCGGATAAACTCATCCTTTCCGGCCGACTGACACAAGGTCGATGCCCCAATGCTCTCTTACGCCCCGGGGTAGAATAGGCAGTCGATTAAGCACTCTCCCTGCGGCAGTCACTGGCATCAGCCTCGGATAGTGGCCTAAGCTGTTCCACGCATTTATCCCATCGGTCTCAAGCACTTCCAGGCCTGCTTCTTCCATCTCCTCACGGAGCTTCTGGGCATCATATAACGTCATGGGAGGAGCATCTAGGAAGTAAGGGCATCTAAGCCGCATCCACATGCTATACAAAGGATGCCTGCCGTTGGGAACGAATATGACGACGTAGCCCCCTTTTTTCGTGACTCTCACCATCTCCTCTATGACCTGCACCCTCTCCCCCCGGTCAAGCCAGTGCTCCACCACACCTTCATTATAGACAACGTCAAAGGAGCCGTCGGAGTAATCCATGGAAGTAAGATCCCCCTTTGCAGGGGTCAGTTTTATGTCTCTTTCTTTCTTCACCGATGCCAGCATAGCTTCTACATTAGCAACAATGTGGTTTGAATAGTCCATTGCAGTAACGTCGAATCCTCTCATCGCAAGTGCGAAGGCAAACTTTGCACTCCCGCAGCCGCCTTCAAGTACTTTCGATCCCGGCTTTGCATATTTCAATATGAAGCGGATATGTATAGAATTCATCATCTGTCTTATTTCCTTGAGCGAGGTCTTATAGGAATTCTCGTCAAACCTGCTGTCCCACGCTTCCCCGACGCTGCTTTTTTCTTTCTCCTCTTTCATTTAAGTATATCACCGTAAGCTTTTACTATGTTTTCCCCATAACGGTCCCAGCTATATTTCTCTGCCTGCATCCTTGCATTAGCGCCCATCCTCGCGACCTCGGAGGGGTTGTCATAAAAATACTGGATCTTCTCGGCTAATACTCCTACGTCCCTTATCGGGACCACGTATCCGTCCACGCCGTCCCTTGCGACGCTCCCGGTATTGTATGAGACTATCACTGGGAGGCCTGATGCCATTGCTTCGTAGCTTACAAGAGCGCTGCCCTCTTCTATTGACGGGAAGACGAAAACGTCTGAGCGGGAGTAATCCTGCCTCGGATCTCCGTAGCCTGGGGTCTTCAGGTTAATTCTGCCGCGGTAGTGCTCGACTATCCGTTTGGCATCGGGGTGTATCCTTCCCCGGAGTATGAGTTCGGAGTTTTTCAGTTTCAGTTTGTTCCATGCCTCCAGGAGGTACTGTACGCCCTTTCTAAGCTCTATCTGGCCTACGAAAACCGCCCGGAACACGTCGTCTTCCTTCTCTTTCACAGGCCGGAACCTCTCCAGGTCGACCCCGAAGGGGATTTTGACGAGCTTCTCCTTTGGGTAGCCGTTCTCGACATAGCTGTCGTACACGAAGTCAGAGGGCACAAAGACATAATCGGAAGCCTCAAGACTTCGTATGCGCAGATTCATGTCAAGCCTGCTCGGGCGATAGTTTATGCCATACTTGCCAAACTCTTCGCATACAAGCCGGTTCTGCGTCAAAGGATAAGATGAAGCCCCGTCACCGGTAATGACCGCCCCCAGATTTCTTGCTTTCTCTATGCATCTCAGAGGAGAATTCCAGGAATGAAAGATATCACATTTCTCTATATGCCAAAGGGAGAAAAGATCAAACATCCTGTCGCTGTAATACTGCGCAGAGAAGCTGTGCAAGACATATAAGTGTATCCCAGTAAGCATCCTGGGAAACAGTCTGCCAAATGGTACGGGCTTTACAAGATAATCATTACCTACTTCAGACTGCCGGAATTCACGCACTATAGCCCTCTTCAAAAAGCCCTTACTATATATGCCACGCACCGCATTATATGCGATGTTGCCCGTCCCGCGTAATGCAAAATCCGAATTTATTAGATAGATGACATTCATACTCCGCTAGATAAATTATATAGATAATCGTGATAAGAGTAAATATATCAGTGGCCTCTTAATCGCATCTGGCCCGCCCCCGGGACCGGCAGTTTGTTTCACTGCCCAGCATATCCAGAAGTCATATCCAATATTTCAAACGATTTTTAACTGAGGCGAGCAGGAAGATTCATGACAGGCTTACAGAAGCAATCCTCCTAAGGAAATAGATTAACCTGTATAATACACATTTAACCGACAAATCCAAATAAAATGTTAAGAGACATGGAAACAGCTTTAGTGGCAGGAGGCGCAGGATTTATTGGCAGCAATTTATGCAGGTCTCTTTTACATGACTACAAGGTCGTCTCCGTTGACGATTTTTCTTCCGGGCGCAAAAGCAACATAGAGGATCTAAAGAAGAGCAGGAACTACAGATTACTGGAGCACGACATAATCAAGCCACTCGACTGCTCAAAAGACTATCTGGAGGAAATAGACTACGTATTCCACCTGGCTTCCAGGGCTTCACCCAAAGACTACCAGAGCCACCCATTGCATACCCTGCTCAGCAACTCGCAGGGGACAATGAATCTTCTGGAACTGTGCAAAAAGACAGGGGCAAAATTCCTCTACGCTTCAACATCAGAAATATACGGAGATCCTCTTGAGCATCCCCAAAAGGAAACCTACCGGGGTAACGTAAACCCTACAGGCATACGGGCATGCTACGATGAAAGCAAAAGGCTAGGCGAGACTCTGACTTATCTGTACCTCAGAGAATACGGAGTAGATGCGAGGGTCATCAGAATATTCAACACATACGGTCCGGCGATGAAGGCAGATGACGGAAGGGTCATAAGCAACTTCATAACACAGGCACTCCAAGGAGAAGACATCACGATATACGGGGACGGATCGCAGACAAGATCCTTCTGCTACGTGTCCGATATGGTAGACGGCATAAAAAAGGCTATGTTCTGCGATGGGACAAAAGGAGAGACTATCAACCTGGGGAACCCTGACGAGTTCACTATAAAAGAGCTTGCAGGAATCATCAAGGAGATGATAGACACAGACTCAAGGATTGTCTACAAAAAACTTCCTGAAGATGATCCCTGGAGGAGGAAGCCGGATATAACTAAAGCAAAAAGATTGCTTGGGTGGGCTCCAAAAGTCGCACTCAGAGAAGGATTGAAAGAAACAATCAGCTATTTCAGGGAAGAACTCAGCCTAAAATGAAGGATATCTATAATCGGAACAGGATATGTAGGACTTATTACTGCAGTTGGTTTCTCCCAGAAGGGGCACATCATAACATGCGTTGACGTTGCCAAGGAGAAGGTAGATATGATAAACTCCGGTAGGTCCCCTATTTTCGAGAGGGGCCTTGATAACGTGCTACAGAAAAATGCAGGGAAAAGCATCATAGCAACTACCAATCTGAAAAGCGCAGTCATGGATTCAGAAATAACGTTCATATGCGTCGGAACTCCGTCAAAGACTGACGGCTCTTTCGACAGTACATACGTAGACAAGGCTTCAGAGGACCTGGCTAAAACGCTCTCGGAAAAAAGAACATACCATACAGTGGTGTTTAAGAGCACTCTTCTTCCAGGCACCACTTATGAAAAGCTTATACCTCTTCTTGAAAAACACTCCGGGAAGAAAGCGGGAAAAGATTTCGGCGTCGCCACAAACCCTGAATTCCTGAGAGAGGGAATAGCACTTGAAGATGTTATGAACCCGGACCGAATAATAATAGGGAGCCTGGATCAAAAATCTTCCGAATCAGTGGAAAAGCTGTATAGCGACTTCAAAAGCCCCATAATAAAAACGGATATAACTACGGCAGAAATGATAAAATACTCGTCGAATGCATTCCTTGCGACGAAAATCTCCTTCATAAACGAGATAGGGAACATATGCAAAAGGAAAGGAGTCAATGTCTACGATGTGGCGAAGGGTATGGGCCTCGACCACAGGATAGCTCCATACTTTCTCGATGCAGGCCTCGGATGGGGTGGAAGCTGTTTTCCAAAAGACATCAAAGCGCTTATTTACGAAGCCAAAAGTATAGGATATGAGCCCGTCCTACTGGATGCCGCGCTTGAAGTCAACAAAAAACTGCCGCGCATCCTTGTTGAATTGGCCCGAAATAAAATAGGATGCCTGAAAGATAAGAAAATCGCAATTCTCGGCCTGGCATTCAAAAGAGATACCGATGATATACGGGACAGTCAGTCTTTCCCGGTAATAGAAGAGCTCCTAGAAGAAAAGGCAAAAATATGCGCCTACGATCCAAAGGCAGCGAAGAACGCCAAGGCATTTTTCCACGAAAGGATTGAATATGCGCCCACAATAGACGACGCTTTGAAAGATGCCGACCTGGCATTACTGCTGACCGACTGGAAAGAATTCGAAAACATCGATTTTGGTGCAATGAAGAACAAAGCAGTGATAGATGGCCGCAACATCCTGAAAAAAAGAGATAACATCGATTATGAGGGATTGCACTGGTAGAGATACCCTTTTCCTATCTGTTCTCCTGGGTAATTCTTTTTAGAATATCAATTGGAGACCCTGCGTTGAAGCGTCCATTCAGTGAACAAATTTGACTTTTCGGCGATGACAGCATAATGCGTGTGATGAGCTCTTCTGAAGAAGTTCTATCTTAGATATACCCCTTTTTCAGGCATTCTGGTTCGTCTAAGACCCTGCCCAGTACATGCACTACACCATACGCGATGCGCTCCAGAAGAGCTGTTTGTTTCACCGCCCACCGTATACAGTATTTTAAAAATCGATTTTTAAGGATTTTAACTCAAATCATAATAACCAAGGGGATAGTACAACAGCCGCTTGACATTCGAAATTGAAAAATCCAAGCAACGTCAAATTAAGGGTAGTAACCTCGGTGAAAGTTTTCGTGATCTGGTTTTTTGAATTGTTCGGTATAAAGATCACGTTTATTAAAAGCCTTAAATGGCTCAAGGACATGGACATAAAGACCGTGCTCGACATAGGGGCCAACGACGGGTCCTCGGCCATAAAATTTCACGGCATCATGCCTGAGGCGCGCATCTACTCTTTTGAGCCTCTTGGTGAATGCTTCGAAAAACTTGAGAGATCCATTGTAGGCTTCGGCAAATTCAAGGCTTATAACGTAGCCCTTGGGGATACCGAAGGCAGCATGGAGATGAACCGGAGCGAGGCTTCCGCAAGCTCCTCGCTTCTCGAAATGGGCGACCTGCACAAGGCGTGTTATCCGCACACCGCCGAGCACACCGCCGAGAAGATAGAAGTGAGGACGCTTGACAGAATGGTGGAACGCGGCGAGGTCCTGCTTGAAGGAAACGTGCTTATGAAGATAGATGTCCAGGGATTTGAAGGAAGCGTCCTTAGGGGGAGCGTAAAATCCCTGGAGAGGATCAAAGTTGTCATAGTCGAAACTTCGTTTCAGGAATTGTATAAAGGACAGCCCCTTTTCGCTGAAGTATATGAGTTCCTCCATAGCCGGGGATTCATCTATATGGGTACCTGGGAAAATGAAGCAAAAAGTCCCATAGACGGTGCAGCGATATATTCAGACGGCATATACGTAAAAGGCGGCAGACTGTAAAGAAATAAAATGACGGATGATGCTGAAACGGAAAAGTCAGGAGGGATACTTCTTTCCATCGGAATCCCAACATACAACGGAGAAAAATATCTCCACAGGCCACTTGAAAGCATACTGCCCCAGTTGGAGGGTTTGGAAGACAAGGTAGAGATTGTCTTTTCAGACAATGCATCAGACGACCGGACTCCTGAAATAATAAAGGAATATGCCTCAAAGCATCGCTTCATCAAGTATTTCAGGAACGAAGAGAATGTGGGAGCGGATAGGAATTACGACCTCGTTGTCAAACGCTCGCGCGGAAAATATGTCTGGCTGTTCACGGATAACGATTACATAAAGGATGGCGGGGTGAAGAAGGTTCTGGAGGTCATGGAAAAACACCCCGGCCTTGATGCGATTTTCGTAAATCTCATAGGAGACGTTCCTTTGAACCTGAGGGAAGACATATTATGCAAAGACGGCGGCGAATTCTTCGATAAAAGCGACTACAAAAGCGGCCTCGTATCCAGCAACATAGTAAAAAAAGAGTCATGGGAAAGCATAGACACCTCCAAATATTTCTACACCAACTGGATACACATGGGCGCCCTGATAGAGATGCTCTCAAAAGGCAGGGGATACATAATAGCGACTCCCTACCTTGTCCAGGGAGCATCGGAAAAAGTGGGCGAAAGCTGGGGGGCGAACGGATCCCTTCGTGCAAGTAGGCCTGAGGCTTGTCAAAATAATCAGGGGCATGGAGGGATACGGCTACGATCAACGTGTGATAAGAAAAGGCATTAATGCGGTCAGGGGAGGGAACATAATGTACCTGCCTCTTGCGAAAGCAATGGACTTAAAAGTGGACCGTAGGCTGCTGAAAGATATGCATGCCGCATATGCTGACTTTCCTTCTTTCTGGCTGCTTGATGTCCCTATCCTGCTTGTCCCGAACATATTCTACAAAATAGCGTTCAAGATGGTCTACCCGGCAAGGAAGAGCATAAAGAAGACAATCATCAGGGCGTCCTCCCTGGGACGAAAATAAAAAATGCCAACAACGAATACTCCCAAAGGGAATGAAAAGACGGTATGCGTCTGCGTCCCAGTATACAACTCCAAGGCCACCATAAAAGAAACCCTTGAATCCATCCTGAACCAGACATACGACGACTACACAGTCGTCGTGGTCGACAACGCATCAACAGACGGCACATATGAGATACTCCAAAAATTCAAAGACCCGCGGCTGAAAATATACCAAAACGAGAAGAACATAGGAGGAGAGTCAAACTGGAACAAATGCCTGGAACTGTCAGATGGCATGTACACGGCACTCTTCCACGCAGACGATGTGTACGATCCCACGATCCTTGAAAGGGAGATGTCAGTCATAAAGGAGAACCCAAAGGTCGGAGGGGTTTTCACCATAGGGTATCACATAAACGACGAAAACGTAATCAAGGGATGCTTCGACCTTCCAGCAAGCCTGCAGGGAAAAAAGGTCCTTTCGTATCATCGAGCTCCTGCTCGCAATCCTCGACAGCCCGCTGCGCAACAACAACCCATTCATAACCCCCACAGCGGTCGTGAGAACCGATATATACCGTAAGATCACCCCATTCAGGGCTGACGTCTACAAGACAGCAGCAGACTTGGATATGTGGCTCCGGCTCGCAAAGGAAAGCCCGATAGCCATCCTCGAGGAGAGGCTGATCAAGTACCGCCTGAGTCCAAAGAAGGGAGTCTACAAGTTCGACACGTCAAGGACTTACGAGGAAGACTACTTTAAGGTCCTCGACGCCCACATTGCATCAAAGCCTGAAGACCTCGTCATCTCAGGCAAGGTCCTTGAAAGATATGAGCTAAGGAGGAACATGGACCGGATAAAGAGGTCGGTGAATTACCTTTCCGGGGGAAACAACGCCGCAGCCAGGGACCTTCTACGCGGCTTTTTATCCAAGGACGTACTACTGCCAATACTGCGAAACCTCGACCAGCCGATCCTGTTTGTCTACTGGCTTGCCGCAATCTGTATGCTGGCTGCATCATACCTTGGCCTAGGAAAGCCCCTGTCAGTCCTGCTCAGATGGTACAGGTACCGCTGGCAGAGAAGATGGCTGGAGTAAGCCCTCCGACACACACATCTACAAGAAACCAGACACCTGTTTTTTTACCTGTCAATCAATAAGAAATAAGCTACTTAAGAGCATAATTCCTCCAGCCTCGCTAACTCTAGGAACCTGCCCCTAAGAGGCTGGAGAAAAAAATGGTTACACCAAAACCGTCACACAACGGAATGGAAGAGGGGGAACGAAAAAAGATATTAGTAATAGACTCTTCCGCAGGCATAGGAGGAGGTCAGAGAATCGCATTTGATATCTGCTCATCTCTCAGGGAGCGCTTCAATTTTATCGTAGCTTCTCCGGCAGGCATATACAACGATAAATACTCAGCGATCAAATTAAAGACGCGCATTCTTTCAAGAGGTTTTCCCATAAAACAGGTCCGCAGGATAATAATCGAAGAAAAACCGGACGTTATCCACGCCCACGGCACAAGAGCGGCCTTATGGGCGCGCGCTGCAGTTCTGTTGACAAGGGAAAAGACTCCTTTGGTCTATACCCTGCACGGCCTACATATAGCAAAAAGGAATTTTCCAGAAAAGCATATCCTTCTATTCCTTGAAAGGGTGATGAACAGGTGGACAAGCGTTCTCGTCTGCGTGAGCGACGGGGATCGAGAGGAGGTCCTGAGACATAAGCTGATAGACCCCTCAAGGATCGTTGTTATAAAGAACGGCATAGACCTTGACGCATTCAAAGCAGGCGCGAAGAATGCGGAGACTATAAAAAAGGAGTTTAATATCGAAGGCTCTACGGTGTTATGCAGCGTCGGAAGACTGCATCCCCAGAAAGATTTCTCAACCCTGCTTAAGGTGCTTAAGATAATCAATGAGGATGGGGGCAGATTTGTCCTCCTCATAGCTGGAGACGGCCCGCTGCGCAGCTCTCTTGAGGCAGAAGCAGAAAACCTGGGTATACCCTCCAATGTTCGGTTCCTGGGGTTCCGTGAGGATGTTGCAGGTCTTATGGCGGCGTCCGACATCGTTATTCTTTCAAGCAACTGGGAAGCGTTTGGTTTGGTATGCGTGGAAGCTGGAGCAGTCAAAAAACCGGTGATAGCGTCCGACATCGAAGGCGTAAGAGAGGCAGTACAGGATGGCGTTACAGGATATCTTTTTCGGAAAAACGACCCCAAAGACCTCGCAGAAAAAATCCTTCTCCTCTCCTCCCCTGAAAAAAGAGCATCGATGGGCCTGGCAGGATATGAATACGTCTATAAGAACTATGATATGAAGCGCATGACTGAAGAATATCGTCGCCTGTTTGACGCGCAGAGTCCTGCATCTTATTAGATTTGAGTTCTTATTAGATTATGATATGTCCTCATCAACAGCTAAAACCCTTGCCAAGGGCACTTTTTGGGGTGTCTTGAGCAGTTTTTTCATAAAGTTTCTAGGATTCTTCTATACTATAATGCTCCCTAGGCTCTGCCCGAGCAAAGTAGAACAGGGCATATTCTTTTACGCGCTCAGCGTCGTCGCTTTAATAGCTGCTTTTTCAGATCTGGGCCTGGGACCGGGAGCCCTTGGGAGGTATGTGCCTTATTATATCGGCAGAAAGGAGTATAACCATGCAAGAGCCGTTGTCAAGATATCTCTTTTTGCAGGAACCGCATTCTCGATTGTCTGCGCGGTTCTACTTATCTATTTCGCAGGCGATCTCTCCGTTTTTTTCAACAGCCCGCCTCTTGTTCCAACAATAGTCCAGGTCTTTTATATAATGGCTTTGTATCTGTTTTTCATGAATTTTTTCCTGATCGCTGCAAATTTTCTCGGAGGGCTTAAGATGCTGAAACTAAGCTCTCACATGAATAACATACAGAACCTGGCTAAACTGTTGCTCACAGCTCTTTTTCTTGTTTTCCTGGGTCCCTATGCAGTCAACATAGCGTGGGGCTTTACGCTCTCTTTTATTGTGGCCTGCATTTTCGGCTGCTTATGGGCCTACAGGGAATACCGCAGGATCCCCCATCCGAGGAGAAAGTTGATAGTCACAAGCTCCTAGCCGAGATGGTACCCTTCGGCCTGGTGCTTGTGCTCCTGTCGTCAATGTCGACGATCAATGCGTACATCGACCGGCTCATGATTGGTTACCTTATCGGGGGAACGGCAAGCCTTGAGATGATCGCAGTTTATTCTTTTGCTGTGAATCTTGGCGTTGTTATCTATCTTTTTTCCGGGCCGGCTGTTGGGATATTCCTGCCGGTTATCTCGGAGGCCTGGGGCAGGCAGGATTACCGGGAGATAGAAAAGGCGTCTTCCACTCTCATGAGATGGATACTTTTTCTGTCAACGCCTGTGTTTATCACTTTTGTAGTATTCCCGCGGGAAATACTTTCAATATTATATGGGTCCAGTTATGAAACAGGGGCTATGTCACTTGTTTTGTATTCTATCGGGATTTTTTTGTCTCTTTTTTCCTGGCCTGTGTATTATGGCTTGTCTGCGATGAGGAAGATAGGGGTAAGCATAAAAATACTCATTGTAGGGATTGTTATAAATGTATCCCTGAATGCGTTGCTGATTCCGGTGTATGGAATTGACGGAGCCGCGTTCGGTTCTGCTGTCTCGTTCGTCGTTATGTCTGGGATATATATGTACATAAGGGACAGCGTCTATATGAAGATACCTCGGAATCTGTACAAAGGCGTATTGGCCGGTTTTATAGTCCTTGGACTGCTTTTAATTCTAAAGGCATTTCTTGGCTATTCATCTGATTTTGCAGGTGCGTTCTCTTTGTCAGGGTCGGCAGACTCTGAAATTATGCGCAAAATCCTGGAGGTAGTATTCTTGGGGTTGATAGGTGTCTTGACTTGCGGGCTGTACCTTTTTTTTGTCATAGTTCTAAGGGCTTTGGAGATGGAGGATATTGAAGTGATAGCGGGAGGCATGCGCAGAATGGGGCTGCCGCAGGGTGTCATAGAGCGGACAGAGAAAGTCCTGGGTAAAAGAGATATTCCTGTTTAAAATTAACTAAAGTGAAATACTATGTTATGGAACCTGTTTTACAGCTTGCCTTGGATTATGTGGACAACAGTAGAGCGCTTAAGGCAGCTAAGGAAGCATCCGCCGGAGTTGACTGGCTCGAAGCCGGAACCCCATTAATCAAAAGCGAGGGTCTTTCCAGTGTAAGAGAATTGCGCAGGCTCTTCCCCGGCAGAAAGATCGTCGCGGACATGAAGGTCGTGGATACCGGCCGCTTTGAGGTGGAGGCCGCAGCCAGGGCGGGGGCGGGTATTGTAACGGTTCTTGCAGCAGCGGATGATTCCACGATCGTTGAAGCTGTGGAGGCCGCAAGGAATGTGGGCTGCGAGGTGATGGTTGACCTAATCGGCGTCCCTGAGCCTGGGAAGCGTGCGAGGGAGGTGGAGGCTTTGGGTGTTGATTATGTCTGCGTGCATCTGTCCATTGATCAGCAGATGAAGGGGGTGGGTTTCTTTTCGGAGCTGCGCATGGTCGCAAAGGCAGTCGGCATACCAGTTGCTGCGGCTGGGGGTATCAATTCCGAGACTGCCGGAGATGCAGTGAAGGCCGGGGCAAGCATAGTCATAGTCGGGGGGGCTATCACTAAGGCAGAGGATGGTTTGAAAGCGGCCAAAGCGATAAAGGAGGCTATGCTGTCTGGGAAAGGCAGAAAAACGGGGTTATACAAGAAATACGTCGACCCGCGTAAGGCTTTTTCTATGGTTTCTACTGCTAACGTCAGCGATGCCATGCACAGGGCGCCTTGTATGGAAGGGATCAAGGTGGTGTCGGGTAAAAAGGTCTGTGGGCCTGCGGTTACTGTGAGGACTTATCCCGGGGATTGGGCTAAGCCTGTGGAAGCAATCGATCTTGCGAATGTAGGTGATGTGATTGTTGTTGATGCCGGAGGCGGGGCAACTGCTGTTTGGGGTGAGCTTGCGTCCCGGAGCGCAATTGTGAAAAAGGTTGCAGGCGTTGTCATAGATGGCGCTGCAAGGGATATTGAAGACATCCGGAGGGCGGGTTTTTTCGTTTTTTCGAGGTATGTCAGTTCTAATGCCGGGGAGCCTAAGGGTTTTGGCGAGATAAATGTGCCTATACGGTGCGGCGGCTTGGTTGTCAGGCCCGGCGATTACATAGTCGGCGACTCTGACGGAGTGGTTGTCGTGCCTAAAGAAAAAGCCGTGGAAGTCGCTAACCGGGCTGTTGATATCATGGAGCGCGAGAACCGGCAGAGAGAGGATATAAAGAGAGGTTCTACTCTTGCAAAAATATCCGAGTTGAAGAAATGGGAAAAGAGGGAGGGCTGCTCTATTCCTTGAGCATTCTTCTTATTTTTTCGCCGTTCTCGTATGCTGCGTCCACGCAGGACATTATCTCGTCTTCGTTGAATGACCCGTTTCCTCCTTTCTGCATGGCGTTTATGGTATCAGTGGTCGCGATCGTCAATCTCGCGTCCATTGCGTATTCTTCGTGCAGGCTTGGGTCTGCCAGCAGGGTTTTTCCTATCTTTGCCGTGGTGCAGGGTATCGGCGTGCAGTTTATCGGCAGTTTTCCTTCGTATTCTCCGTAGATTATTTTTCCGTCTTCGTATTTTGGGAGCTTGGTGTTCAGTAGCGCGGACATGGCTGCGATTCCTCCTGCGTCTATCAGGTTTCCGTCGTGGTCTAGGACGTGTATGTCTATGAAGACTATCCAGACCAGGTTGTCTTCTATCAGTAGCTTTTTTGTGTCTATTGCGCCTGATTCTCTTATGCCGCGGTCTATGACCCTTGCGACCTCTATGGATTCATCGTTCGGCGGCCCGGATTCGAATCTCGGCGATGCCATGGGCCTAAGCTCGGTGCTGGTGCTCATCACGCCGTCATTGGGTCTGTCCGGGAAGGGCTCTCCTACGTCGATACTTATCCCTGCGAGGACCTTGGTCTTTCCGAGCTGCACAAAACATGAGCCTGGGGCTTTGTCTTTTACGTATCCGTTGTCTATCAGGATTTTTCTGTATTCGTCGAATTTTCTTGCGTCTTCTCTTTTGTCCTGGTTTATCAGATTCGTGATGTAATCCTTCTTAAGGTATCCTTCAATCTCCATTTTCTATTCCTCCTTCTCCTACGAATTTCTTCATGCTGTCCATGAGCGTCTTTCTCTGCATGTCGTATACTTTCATGCAGCCGTCGAATGCCAGTTTGTATGCGTCCTTGAATTCGTCTCTGGACAGTTTCCCATCCATCTGTAGCAGGACTATCTCGCCTTTTTTAGGTATAAGAGCCATCGGCAGATCGCATTCTCCGAAGTTGTCTTCTTCTTTCATGAGGTCGACTACTACCTGTCCCTGGATGCTCCCGCGTTGAATGTCTGCCAGACCGTGCCCCAACCCCGCCCCCCAGCCTGACCGGCGATACTTGCGCCTCCGCATAATTGAACCCGTCATATGCCAGCAACACCGAGTTTGTCGCAGCCACGGGCATGGCGCTGATCTGACTGGAATCGGCACTCTGCTCCGGGCGTTATTTGTGGCGGACACCACATAGTAATACGTTGTGCCATTATTCAATCCAACGTCCAGATAACTGTTCACGGAGTTGGTGGATATGCTCGGTGCAAAGGTCCGACACTGGAGGTCGAACGCCTGACAATGTAGCCCGTTGCCCCCGA
>CAVVMY010000018.1:0-24380 GCA_963749405.1 Candidatus Altarchaeales archaeon
CGTGTACCATGGCGTGGGCAGGGAAAAAAAGTCTTTGAATGCTTCAGGGTATGCGGGTAGGAGCGCGCAGATGGCCCAGAACATTTTGGCGTCTCCGCCTGACCATGCCTGTATGCGCCAGAAAATGATTCCCACAAGGAATCCCAGGACAAAGTTCTGGAGATAAAGCACAAGAAAAGACGTATCGCCTGCGCTTATGCGCAATAGAGCGATGACTGCAGACGCAAGGAGCATGCACCCGGTCAGTTTGTTTGGTATTTTTCCTGTGGACAGATCAGACCTGAGGCCTGTGAGGCATCCTGTCAGCGCAACTGCTGCGGCTGCGTAATCAAACAACTGGTACATGGTATTTCCCTATTTACTATGTATTCCCTTCTATATTATTACGCTGAGGAATATGATAAACCCAGACTTGCATAACAGGATAAACCTGGACCTGGAGGAGCGCAGGGTCGTTTTCATTTTATGCAATTGCAGCATAGAGTATTTCGGAAGGTCGCGTTCCGTTATCGGGATGGGTCATCGCATAATCGTTGTCAAGAAGGATTCCACTCTTTTGGTGCACAGCGTGACTGGTTTTAAGCCTGTGAACTGGATGAATGCGCCCACTGAGACCGTGGCGGAATTTGCCGGCGAGGAACTTGTACTGCATTGTCAGAGGACTAAGAAGCCTTTTGAGGAGATGAAACTGCGGATAATGGATGTCGTTGATTACCGCTCTTACACCGATGTCGTGGATAATGAGAAGCTGGATTTGACGCATACTGAGCAGGACATGCAGGACTATCTTGTAAAAGAACCCGAAGCTTGTGCATCCGGATTTTCGGCTGATTTCAACCGAGCATCAGACGCCTCTTGGGTTTTTAGACCTTTATGGGAGGATAGGAGAAACCTACGTGGTGGTTGAGCTTAAGGTTGAGAGGGCCGGCCTCCCTGCGGCGCTGCAGATAAAAAGGTATAAGGAATGGCTTGAAAGTTACATAGGAAAAGCCCATGGGATACTCATTGCCCCGGGAATAACCCCAAACGCCCTTGCCATCCTAAAAAAAGAGAGGATAGAATTCAAGAAGATGAGTATCGCGAGCCTGCAGATAAAGCACCGGAAGGATAAGACATTGAAGGAATGGCTAAATTAGAGGCTTTTTGCGATGAGCTGCGCAACAGAGACTTTGCTTATGTCCCTTTCTATGGTGTCGGTGCATACCAGCCGGTCTACTGCCGAAGCTACTTTTTCCATGCCCTGCGAGAATACGCCGTGCACGCATCCCACGTTCACAGACGCTGCTCCCTGGCTCTTAAGCAGTTTTGCCGCCTCGATTATAGTGCCCCCGGTAGATATCATGTCGTCGAGTATGAGCGCGTCCTTTCCTTTGACTGAAAGTTCCTTGGCCGCTATCTCTACCTTCTCGCCCGATATGCGTTTCTTCTGCAGGAAATCGAAGTCGCAGCCTATTATCTTTGCCGCGTTTTTGGCGTATTCCAGCGAACCCTTGTCCGGGGCTATGAGTATCGGATTCCGAAGTTCTGTCTTGAAATATTTTGCCAGCAGAGGGAAAGCATCCAGGTTCTTTATCTCCATGCTGTGGAATTTGAATACTCCTTCCAGGTCCAGGAAATGACAGTTCACAGTGGTTACGGAATCCGACAGGGACAGAAGGATCTTTAGGACTGTTTTCGCACTCAGCGCCTCGCCGGAATTGAACGTCTTATCCTGGCGGGCATACCCAAGATACGGCACCACTGCGTGCACCTTCGCCGCCCCCTGCTCGCGCAGCATGTCAAGGAATAACAGTAGTTCGACAAGGTTGTCGTTGCCAAGCGTAGACTGAACCAAAACGCATTCCTCCCCAGCAACCGATGTCAGAAGCCGCAGGTATATCTCCCCGTCAGGGAAGCGATCGGTCTTTGCCTCGCCGAGACGCAGTCCCATGCCTTCCGCTACCCTGCGCCCGAGGCCTGCACAGGACTGCCCGGAGAAAATCAAATACTCCGGCCTGAAGGCCGGAGTATGATATACAAACCGGCACGTTGCGGCATTCTGTCCCTTAGGGGGACATGCCGCGCACGGCATCTGCGGCCTGAAGGCCGCAGTATCCTGCCGGTTTGTAATGATCATGTTATAAAAGAAGGGTGTCAGAAGTAATAAATCAGATAGGATAATAAAAAAGAAAAAAAGAATAAAGGTGAAAAGCTTAAGGCTTTTCAGAACTTTTTAACCCTTTCTACTCCTTTTTTCGAAACTTTGGGCTTTTTAACCTTTGCAGGCAGCCAGCTTGGCCTGTCTGCGGGGGCTTCAACGATCTTGGTCGAGCCTGCGAATGAGTGTATGCTGTATGTTCCGTCTTTGTTTCTTCTGCCTCGTTCACGCAGCTTTATCTCGGTAAAGCCTCTTGTTGCGGCTTTAAGCGCAGCCTGCCTGGGCGTTTTCCCGGTAAATATGTGCTTTATTTTTCCTTTTTTCAGTTCATAGTACTTAACTTCCGCTTTTTTCTTTATTTTTTTCGCCATTTTTGGAAACCTCTTATATTTTTGGTTTTATTTTATTGTTACTAATTATGCATGTTAGTTTAAAAAGCAAAGGAATATGAGGGGACAGTTCGGCCGGAAAAAAACCAGGCAGGGTACTGGATAGGCTGATGGTATTAGAGATATAATTAATTTATGGATAGAACCATATAATAATAGTATAAAAATTGTGAAAACCATTGTTTTGTGCGTTGACCGGGATAACGACATAGGGGAAAAAGCACATCTTGCAGGCCCTATATTAGGTATTGAGGAGAACCTGAAAGCTGCAAGGGAGCTTGGCCTCGCAGACCCGGAGGATACCGACGTAAATGCCTTGTTCGAGGCTGCCAAGACAGCCAAAGAACTCAAATGCGAAGTCGCAACGCTCACAGGAGACTGGGACGTAGGAGTAGTATCAGATGATAAGATATCAAAACAGCTTGACTATGTCATAGAAAGATTCAAACCTGAGGCAGTGATCCTGGTGACAGACGGCGCAGAAGATGAGCAGCTGATACCTATCATACAGTCCAGGGTGAAGATCAACGCTGTTAAGACTGTGATAGTGAGGCAGAGCAAGGAACTGGAGAAGGCGTATTTCACGATTACTAATTTCTTGAAAGAGGTTGAAAAAGACCCGGGTCTTGCGCATCTCATGTTTGTTATACCTGGGCTCGTGCTTTTGCTGATAGCGATAGGCGGGGCTCTGAACATACTCATGCAGACCATGTTGCTCCTCCTGGCCATAGTCGGCCTGTATCTGATAATGAAGGGCCTGGGTTTCGAGGAGGAGTTCTTCTCTAGGACAACGGAGTTCTTAAAATCGCTGTCCATTGAGAGGATAAGTGTCATGGCTTATGTCCTGGCTTTCTTTACTTTACTGCTGGGGGTAGGCTTGAACTATGACGAATATGTCCACCGGAATCCCCAGGGATACATTGAGATAGCGAAGACCATTCTCACACTAAGCTACGCAGACGTCATACTTCTCGCATTCGTAATAGCCATCGTGGGCAGGATAATAGATGAATACTCTATGGAGAGATACCTGTCCATCAGGAGATACATAATATTCCTGGCCCTGCTAGTCCTTGTGACCCTGACCGCACAGACAGGAGCATACGTCTACATGAATCAGACAAAGCCCATCGATCTGGCAATAGCAGTTGTGCTGAGCATAGTATTCTTCGTTGTAATAGTCCAGAGCACCGAGCTCATATTCATTGAAGAGATAAACGCAAAGAAGAAGGCCATAAGCGATTACGCAGGCAGAAAAGTGATAAACAAGGAAGGAGCAGAAGTTGGAAAGGTAACCAAAGTGCTTCTGGACGACTCCCGGTTCGCAGGAATAAAGATAGGTAGAAAAAAGATAGACAAGGAAAACATCGCATGGAACGGAGAAACGATAGTGGCCCAGACACAATAAATAATACATAAGATGAAGAAGAAGCAATTGCTCACTCTGACCATCCTGTCGTTACTGGCCGCCGCAGGCAGCGCCTCAGCCCAGGACTTTTTCTCGGTAAGAGACTTATTCAACAACCTCTCATGCAACATACTCTGCGTCATAGAATACGTAATACTGGCAGTCTCAGCCGTCGTATGCGTGCTATCCGCCGCACGCTACATGTCCTCCGACGACCCGCAGGTAAGGCACGACATGCGAAACAACATGATATACGCAGTCGCCGGAATCCTGCTTGTATTCGCAGGCGTCCCGGCCGTGAACGCCATGGTCAACCAGATGAAAAGCCCATTCAATTGCGTTTCCTGCTCCCCCGACTCACAACTATTCCGACTGGCCGCCGAAGCATTCTCATGCAGGATAATCTGCCTGACGCAATACGCGGCCGGCCTAGTACTAGTCCTCGTGCTAGTATTCGCAGGACTCAGGTATATGATCTCAGGAGACGACCCGGCCGCAAGACACCGCATGATAGGCTGGATAAAGAATGCATTGATAGGCATTATAATAGTCATACTGGCAGTGCCGGCTTTAAACGCCATAAGCGAAGGAAGCGCAAATCCCCTGAACTGCGACTGCACAAACGGAGGAACAGGCTTAGTATATGCCAGCGCGCAGACAATCATATCGACGTCAGCACCATCTGCAAACGCTGCAGTCAAATATATCCCAGCCCTTTCCCTTGATTATTTATGTTCATAAAACCGAATATTAGTGAGCAATGGATTTAACGGCAATAATAAAAAAAGGCGAAAAACAGTATGTGGCACTGTGTCCAGAGATCGACGTCGTAAGCCAGGGTCGCAGCATTGAGGTGGCTCTCAGAAACCTTAAGGAAGCAGTGGAGCTTTATCTGGAGGAATTCGGCGTACCTGAGGAAGTTAAAGGTGAGGAGATGCTTGTAACGCATTTTAAGGTCAAGGATGTCAAGACTGCCAGTCCTTTCGGGGCGTGAAGTCATCAAGATATTGGGCAAAATCGGTTTCGCTCCAATAAGACAGAAAGGAAGCCACATTATTCTTTCTAAATCCGATTTGGAAGGTAAAATAGGTCTTGTTGTCCCAGATCATAAAGAGATAGATAAAGGGACCCTGATTGAGATAATAAGGCAGGCTGGGCTGACGAGAGAAGAATTCTTGAAGCTTTTATGAGGGATACTTACACCAAAGCCCTGATCACTATCTCTATAAAATTTCCTATGTATAAGACTGATAGCAGCGCCAGCAGCAGCACTGGCACGAATCTGATTCCTCTCTTTATGACTAATCTTGGGGGATCTTTCCTTCTGCAGCTAGTTTCTGCAGTTTTGATATGTCTTCCTGGCTTATGCCTTCTATGTCTTTTTTCCTGGCCAGTATTTTTCCTTCTATTTCCAGGTCTTCAGCGGGTACGTCTCCTACTTTGAGTCTGGCAACGTCTGTTTCCTCTCTGAGGGCTTTTATTTCCACTGCCTTTAGGTATAATGCTATGAGCGCCATTAGTGGCAAAGCGGTGTAGAAGAGAGCCAGGCTGTATAAGTTTAGGTACATTGCGGCGAATGAGGGCGTAAATGAGAGTAGGAAGGTTACTATCGTTCTCTTGTCGCGCAGGTATCTGCCGAATTCCTTCCAGGTCTCAGGGCTTTTCAGTCCAAGATACAGGCCGTATACTGTGGCGTATGGCAGGGCGACGCATATCATATTTATGTAGTATGTTGCATAGTATGGGAATAAGCCGTCGTGGAAGAATCCTGCATGAGAAAGGTATCCCAGGGTGCATCCTATTCCTGCGGCAAGTTTTACGTCTCCTCCGCCCCATTGCCCAAAGTAGAATAAGACGTAGCCTACGGCAAAGAAGCCTGCGCCGATGAGCAGGGAATTAAGGAAAAAATACGCATCGCCTGAAAAAAAGGAGTTGAAAGCAGATAAGGTAAGCGCGCAGGCGACGTATCCGTAACTTATTTTTTCGGGGATACTCTCCGGTCTTAAGGTCTTCAATGCTTCCAAGGGCAAGAAATATAATCGCCAGATATATGGCCAAGTCTATCAGCAATATCATTGTCTTATTATTGTGTTTATTAAATTATTAATCTACACAAGTGAAAAATGGCCAAAGTCATATGTTTCGACCTGGAGGGGCCTCTGTCGCCTCAGGACAACGCCTATGAAGTGATGGGCTTGATAGAGGGGGGCCGTAAGATTTTTGAAGTCATAAGCGCCTACGACGACATTCTAACACTGGAAAAGAAAGAAGGATATGAGCCGGGGGATACGCTTTCCCTAATAGTTCCGTTCCTTATCCACCACGGAATAACCGAAGACGACATAAAAAAGGTCTCAGCCTCAGCCAGGATAGTGGACGGAGTGAAAGAGACGATGGATGAGCTGAAGAGGACCGGCTGGGACCCCCACATAATATCCACGAGCTATGAGCCGCACGCGCTCAGCATCGCGGCAAAGATCGGCATCCCAAGGCACAAGATATACTGCACCAAGCTTCCGTTGGAGAAAATGCGAAAAGAGGCGGGCGATGCCGGTTCCTTTTTCGTTGAAGAGGTTGAAAAAGACATATTAAACGACTTGTATCCCGTCTTGTCGGACGGTAAAAAGATCAAAGCCCGCCTGGACCACTTCTTCTGGGAAGACCTGCCTAAGACGTCTCTTGGGAAGATTATGAAGGATGTCCGGGTCGTGGGCGGCCAGAGGAAGATGGACGCGGTTTCGGAGATCGCGAGAAAAGCCGAGCGCGGCCTTGATGAAGTGATAGCGGTCGGGGACAGCATAACAGATTACAAGATGCTTGAAACGGTCAGGGCAGGGGGCGGAGTCGCAGTAGCGTTTAACGCAAACCAGTATTCTCTGCCTTATGCGAACGTGGGCCTGGCATCTACTGATATGCGTATGCTGCTGGTCGTAGTAGAGGGCTATGAATGCGGCCAGAAGAAGGGTGCGCTCTCGGTAGCCAGGGAATGGGAGGATCACAGGGGGGAATTCCTGAAAAACCCTTATGGCATAGATGAGGACTTGGCGCCTGAAATAGTCAGGAGATTTTTAGCTGGCAAGAAGTCAGATGAAGGATTCATGCAGCCCTACTTCCATGTTTTGGAGGGGATAGACGAGAAGAAAATGGCCGAGGTTTTGGCCATCCATAAAAAGGCCAGATCCCTTGTCAGAGGGGAGGCGGCAAAGCTAGGATGAACAGGGAAGAAAAGGAGGATGTCGTAGGCTTTGGTGCATTGAACCTGGACCGCCTGTATCGTGTAAAGAGGATAGCAAAACCAGGGGAACATATGCCCATATTGGATGTTACAGATTCGCCTGGCGGATCAGCCGCAAACACCGTGTCCGGGCTTGCCAGACTCGGAGCCAGATGCGGCTTTATCGGAGCAGTAGGAGATGATGCCGAGGGCAGGATAATGCTGGAGGACTTTGAAAGATCCGGCGTAGACACCATCGGAGTCTCGACACTGAAAGATGCCAGGACAGGTATCATAATAGGCTTTGTCGATGCGAAAGGGGAGAGGACTCTTTATCCCTATCCCGGGGCAAACAGCCTGCTTGACATAGAGAACGTAGACATCGCCTATGCGCGGAAAGCAAAGTTTCTGCACATCACTTCTTTTGTGTCGGAAAAACAATTCCAGATACAGAAAAAAGTATTATCCGAGCTGCCTGATGTCGAACTGTCGTTTTCCCCAGGAGACCTCTACTCAAAGAAGGGAATGAATGCGCTTATGCCCTTCATAAAAAGGAGTTCAGTCATCTTCCTGAACGAATCAGAGGCAAAAGAACTCACAGGGAAAAAATACAAAGACGCCTGCTCTATACTGCTGGACAAAGGCGCAGGGATAGTAGCAGTAACCCTTGGAAAAAAAGGCTGCTACGTTTCGGATGAAAAGGAGAGCTTTTCCGTCCCGGCATACAAAACAAAACCCGTCGATACAACCGGCGCAGGAGACGCTTTCTCCGCAGGATTTCTCTACCAGATACTCAGAGGAGGGACGATCAAGGAAGCAGCGAAATCAGGCAATGCTGCGGCATCGTTCTGCATCCGGAAGATAGGGGCGAGGTCGGGTCTGCCGTGCAGGGAAGAACTGGAAAGCTTCCAAAAGTGAATATTTTCATAGGGTCATAAATCAAATACTCCGGCCTGAAGGCCGGAGTATTCTGCCGGTTTGTAATAAAACTAATGATAAACATGGAAAGACAGGCTCATGCACTCTTTGCAATTGTTACTATTATTGTAATATTTTTTAATAGTGGTTGCGTTCAAAAAAATCCACCTAAAGAAACAGAAGAGATTAATATAAAAATATATCTGATCGATAAGTATGCTCCGGGTATGTGTTTTGGGATGCCCGGGCCAGTTTCGGATGAACTTGTCAATAGAACCTTAAATCAATATCCTGAGCTAGTAACGCTTGTTAAAAATAGGTATAACCTTTCTAAAGATTCTCAAATATTCGAAAAAATAGAACAACTGAACAGTGTTACATTGGTAAAAACTGATGCAGGTTATGATTTTTCCTTTACCGACGGAGGGTGCTGTAGTATCAATAAATACAGCGGTAAAATAAAAATTGAGGGTGATCAGATAACCGATGAAATAACTAATACGTCCAGTGAACAAGTTCCGTGTTAACTTTATTCTTACGACCTTGTGATACAGATAAAAAAAATAAGAAAAAGAAAGATTATGGACTTTTATGCCGCCCTTCGAGCATTACCGCTTCGCGTCTAATCCATATCCCCCATTCCGCCCATTCCTCCGCCCATTCCGCCCGGAGGCATCATGGGTCCTTTCTTGGTGGAGGCTATTACGTCGTCTATCCTGAGGATCAATTGCGCCGCTTCGCTTGCGGATTTCACTGCCTGGGTCTTGATCTTCAGGGGCTCTATGATGCCTGCTTTCAGCATGTCTCCTGTGCTGCATTCGAGGACCATTACGCCCATTCCGTCTTTTCCTTTGTCGTGGTCGCTTCTCAGTTTTACCAGGGTGTCTATGGCGTCCATTCCCGCGCTTTCTGCAAGAGTTCTTGGGATGATCTCTATGGAGTCTGCGAATGCGTCTATTGCTAGCTGTTCTCGTCCGCCTACGCTTCCGGAGTATTTGCGTATCTGCCTTGCAAGTTCGATCTCCGCGGCTCCTCCGCCTGCGACTACTTTGCCTACTTCGAGCGCTGCTGCGACTCCTCCTAGTGCGTCTGTCATGGCTCTTTCGACTTCGTCTACGACGTGTTCTGTTCCGCCTCTTATCAGTATGCTGACTGCTTTCGGGTTCTTGCATCCGCGCACGTAGGTCATCTCGTTTTTGGCGATCTTTACTTCTTCTACTTCGCCTGCGAATCCGAGGTCTTTTGCGGATAGGTCTTTGAGGCTGGTCTGTACGGTTGCGCCTGTTGCTTTTGCGAGTTTGTCCATGTCGGATTTCTTAACCCTTCGCGCTGCGAAGATGCCTGCTTTTGCAAGGTAGTGCTGTGCGAGGTCGTCTATTCCCTTCTGGGTGAATACGACTGTTGCGCCGCTTTTCACTATCCTGTCGACCATGTCTTTTATCATGTTCTCTTCCTGTGTCAGGAAGGCTTGCATCTGGGAGGGGTCGGTTATCTGTATCTTTGCCTCGGTCTCGGTGCTCTTCACTTCGACTGCTGCGTCGATCAGTGCTATTTTTGCGTTCTTGACGAGTTTGGGCATGTTGGCTGAGACTCTTTCTTTGTCGATTATCAGTCCCTGTATGAGCTCTGAGTCTCCTATGCTTCCTCCTTCTTTCTTTTCGACTTTTACGTTGTCGAGGTCTACTTTTATCTTTCCGTCGACTGTTTCAGAGACCTGCTTGATTGCTCTGACTGCGAGGTCGGACAGCTTCTCTTTGGATGCTTCGCTTCCTTTTCCTGTCATCGCGGTCTGCGCTATCTGTTGCAGTAGTTTCTCGTCTTTTAATGTGACGTCTTTTCCGATGGTCTTTAGTATCTCGTCTGCTTTTTCTGCCGCCATCCTGTATCCTCTGACGATGATGGATGGATGTATGCCCTGGTCCAATAGTTTTTCAGCGTTGCTCAGTAGTTCGCCTGTGAGCACGACTGCCGTGGTTGTTCCGTCGCCGACTTCTTCATCCTGCGTCTTTGCGACTTCGACTACCATCTTTGCTGCCGGGTGCTCGACGTTCATCTCTTCGACTATGGTTGCGCCGTCGTTTGTTATGACGATGTCTCCGAGGTCGTCTACCAGCATCTTGTCCATTCCCCTCGGACCGAGCGTGGTCCTGACGGTCTCTGCCACAGCCTTGGCAGCAGCTATGTTGTTTCTCTGTGCGTCTCTTCCTGTTGTCCTAAGCGCCCCTTCGGGCAAAATAAATATCGGTTGTCCTCCTTGTGCCATTTTTTTTACCACCTGATTTTTGGTTTTTTGTTTTTTTAATAGGATTTATTTATAGGTTTGGGTGTATAAAAATGATAAATATTCGTGGGTTTGGGTGTATACTATCTGCCTTTTAGAAACAGAAAAACTTGAGTAAAACCTTAAGATTAAACATATAAAAACAAAATATTAGAGCAAGATGAAGATCGCACCTCTCGCTTTTGATTCTATGGGTACGAGGAGTATGGCAACTCTTGTGGAGACAAAAGACGTAAGTGTTGTCATAAGATCCTGGAGTGGCCCTTGCGCCTATGAGGTATGGCCTGCCTCCGCATCCTAAGGAGGTAGAGAGGTTGAAGGAGCATTGGAGCCGGATAAAAAACGCATCCCGGCATGCAGATATTCTTATAGTAACGCATTATCATTACAAACCGGCAGGATACTGCGGCCCTCAGGCCGCAGAAATGCCTAATCGTGCCGGTTTTGCACCCAGCAGGGTGCATGCCCTACGGGCATATATCATACTCCGGCCGTCAGGCCGGAGTATTTGATTTTGACCACCACATGCCGGCTTAAGTGGGTATCTATAAAGGGAAGGTCGCCTTTTTGAAGAACCCCAAGGAGCGCATAAACAAGAGCCAGGTAAAGAGGTCTGCGGATTTTTTGGAGAATTTGGAGGGTTTGCCTAAGGAGATTATTTACTCGGATGGGAAAGAATTTTCTTTTGGGGATACGAAAATAAAGTTCTCGGAGCCTGTGACGCACGGCCTGGAGAACCGGCTGGGCTATGTAACCGAGGTCCTGGTGGATGATGGAGGAAGGCGTTTCATACATACGTCAGATGTCCTTGGGCCCTGCACTGATGAGCAGACGTCTTTTATAGTAAAGGAAAAACCTGATACTGTATTTATTGACGGCCCAATGTATTTCACTTTGGGGCAGGCGAATGCGAACCTGAAAAGGATAATACGCGAGTGCGACGTAAAGGAGCTTGTAATAGACCATCACCTGCTGCGGGACCTGAGATGGAGGGATAAAATTGCCGGAGTGTTCAAGGAGGCTGAGAAGAAGGGCACGGTAAAAGTGCTGACTGCGGCAGAATATTCAGGAAAAGCAGACGACCTCTTGGAAGCAAGGAGAAAAGAATTATACAGTTATTCCTGATAATCAGTCAGAATACGGATGAACTCTTCTTTTTTCTTTATCTCTGAAAGGTCCTTTGGCTTTATGACTACGACATCCAGGTCGCATGACCTGTTGGTTATGCAGACACGCAGGCAGCCCGTCATCTCGGATATGTCTTTTATTAGCTCTACCTTGCGTATCAGGCTTTTGCGGTCGTCGCTTGCTATCGTGAGTATTCTCTCGCTTTCAGGCGTTTCGGCTGCCACTATGTCGAATGGCGCGTTTGTGAGTGATGCCGTAAAGCCCATGTTCTGGAATTCCTGATATGCGGCCCTTTTCAGGTCTGTCACATAGGAATATACTTCGTCTTCGATCGGGCAGGTGTCTTGGTCGAATATCTCGCCTGGCATCATGAGGTCTTCTTTCAGAAGCCCTACCAGTTTTTCCGCTATCTCGAGGGAGATTCTTCCAGAGGATTCGTAGCGGTGTATGCTTTGCTTGGATACTTCCAGCTTTTCTGCCAGCTCTTCCTGGGTTAGGTTTTCCTTTCTCCTTATTTTTGAGAGCAGGTCGCAGTTTATGCGCACGCAGTAGTTTCCTCTGACCGAGTAGATGAGGGGTATTTTCTGGCCCATTATCTCTTCAAAGGACTCCATGTTGACGACGTGGACGTCGTATCTTGTATATATTATCCCGGGCGAGAGGGCGGCAGTCTTCATGTGGTCTCCTATGATCAGCGGCGTCCCGGACATGGAGCGGGCGGCATTCCTGAGGCCGGCTGCGAGGTGGCAGGTGACTCCTTCGATGTTGCCTAGGATTTTTATGAGTAGGAGGGTGTCTTCTCTTCTTGCCAGCAGGTCAAAGCAGCTTCGGACCTGTGAGCAGTCCGATACCTGGAAGCCTGCATTCTCCAATATTGCTGCGGCTTTCTTTACGTCGTCTTCTTTCATTGCCTGATGTTGCTTTCAATGAATCTCTTGTGCAGGGCTTTTATCGCTTTGTCTCCTACGTTTTCCTTGACCAGGAAGGATATGTTAACCTCTGATGAGCCTTGTGCTATCATTATCAGGTTCACTCCCTCATCTGTTACGGTCTGGAATATCTTGGCAGCTATTCCCTTTGTCCCGCGCATCCCGGCCCCGACGACGGCTATTATGCAGGCGTCGTCTATTACTTCCATGCTCCTGATGCATCCTTCCAACAACTCGCTGCTGAGCACATCTAAGGCGTTCTGCACGTCGGTTTTTTTGACTACGAATGATAGATTCGCTTCTGAAGCCGCTGATATCATTATAATATTTATGTTCGCATCTCCCAGCAGATTAAAAACAGTTGCAGCGATATTCGGCGTCTCGGCAAGGCCTACGCCTTTCATGTTTATGATAGCGACGTTCTTGGCTATGGACACTGCCTTCACCACGCCCTCAACCTCCTTCTGCTCCTTTACCACAAGAGTTCCCTTGCATCCGGGATTGAACGTGTTAAGTATCCTCACAGGAATGTCAGCATCCATGGCAGGCTCTATCATCTTGGAATGTATCACCTTAGCACCGAAATATGCAAGATCCATTGCCTCGATATATGATATGACATCTATCAGTTTGGCATTTGGGACGATCCTTGGGTCTGTGGTCATTATCCCATCCACGTCTGTCCATATCTGCACCTCTTTGACTCCAAGGTAGCGGCCGATAAGGGATGCACTGTAATCGGAACCCCCTCTTCCAAGAGTGGTTATCCTGCCTTCCTCGTCTGCTGCTATGTATCCAGTCACAATCGGGACAATCCCCTTATCAAGCAGGGGGACTAAGCTCTTCTTTACGGTATTGTCCAATCTCTTGAAAAGAGGTCTCGCGCACCCGAAACAGGAATTCGTAACAATGCCGGCTTCGTAACCGGTCAAAGGCTTTGCATCGATCCCCTTGGAGCGCAGGGCTCCTGCGACTATGAGAACTGACATGCGCTCGCCGAATGAGTGTATGTAGTCAAGGGATTTGGGTGATAGGTCTTCGAGGTATCCTATGCCGATGAGCGCGAATTTCAGGCTGTGCGTAAGCGCAGTAACGTCTTTTATTACGTCTTCCGCTATGCCTTTGTCGCTTATGGCTTCTTTTATGGTTGATACGTGTTGTTGCAGTATTTCCTTGTGGAAGGCGTCAACTTCTTTTTCAACGACCTCTGCAGGCAGATTGACTGTCTTCTTTGCTATCTTGTCCAGTTTGTCCGTTACCCCGGACATTGCAGAGACTACGACGACTTTCCTTCGTTTCTCTTTTCCGACAAGCTCTGCTACTCTTAGTATCTCTCTTGCGCTGCCGACCGATGTCCCGCCGAACTTCATCACTATCATTTTTACGTATCTTAAATTCGTATTATCTAAGTTATTTTGTAGATTACCTAAAAAAATCAGAATTATATAAGAAGATGCCATAATGACCTCATGATGGACCTGGAAACCATAAAAAGCAGGGAAACAAAGTACTACGCCCATACATTCAAGAGGCTGCCGGTAGCGATAGCCTGGGGAGAGGGGATGTATCTCTACGGCGTATCGGGTGAAAAATACCTTGACATGTTCGCAGGAATAGCAGTCGACTGCCTCGGCCACAGCCATCCAAAGATAGTGGATACAATAAAGAAGCAGGCTGCGACCCTGATGCATACCTCCAACTGGGTATACACGATGCCGCAGATAGAGCTTGCTCAGAAGCTGACAGAAATTTCAGGGATGGATAAGGCATTCATCACAAACGACGGAACAGAAGCAGTCGAAGCAGCATTCAAACTGGCCAGAAAAGTGACAGGAAAAAAAGAGGTCATCGCCATGGATAACGCCTTCCACGGCCGCACCATGGGCTCGCTTTCGCTCACCTACGGAGAAAAATACAAAAAGCCTTTTGAACCCCTGGTCCCTGGAACAAAATCCATACCATACGGAAATATAGAAGCACTCCGCGATGCAGTAACGAACGACACCGCAGCAGTCATCGTAGAACCGATACAGGGAGAAGCAGGGGTTATCATCCCGCCTCTTGGATACCTGAAGGAGGTAAGAGAGATAACCAAGGAAAAGGACGTCCTGCTCATACTCGACGAAGTACAGACCGGCTTTGCAAGAACCGGCAAGATGTTCGCATTCCAGCACGAGAACATCAAGCCCGACATATTATGCCTCGCCAAGGGACTTGGAGGAGGATTCCCAATAGGCGCCATAGCGTTCTCCTGCGAAGACTTCGAACCAGGACAGCATGGGGGAACGTTCGTCGGAAACCCGCTTGCATGCAGCGTGGCAAACACGGTAGTAGAGACCATCATAAAGGAAAAACTGGCCGAGAACTCGGAAAAAATGGGCCGCTACCTCATGGAAAACCTGAAAAAAAGAGGCCACAACGTAAGAGGCAGAGGCCTTATGATAGGGATCGACGTTCCGAACGGAGAAAAGACCGTGCTGGAGCTGATAAAAAAAGGAGTCCTTGCAATAAACTCCAAGAACACTGTAAGAATCCTTCCGCCGCTAATCATAGAAAAGAAGCACGCAGACGAGTTTCTGGCGGCATTCGATTCATTGAAAAAATAAAAATGGCCCAGAAAGGAAACCGAAACCCAGCACCCCCATCCTCACGGGGCATACCCTCAGATGAGAGTTTATGGCTTCCGAGGCATTACGGCAAAGAGGTGAAGGAGAAAGGCGGCCTGGAGGACGAGATAATCTGGAGCGCAGAGGACGTGGTGGATTTTATATTCCCAAAAGCCTATCAGCCCAAGTATTATCAAGTGGCGGTTGAATTCCTGAACCTGGTCCTGGAGAACGAGACAGTAACCAAAGAGGAGATAGGAGAATTCCTAAAACAAAAAAACTATTCGCGCTCGACCCTGGAGAACAAGATAATACCAAAACTCGTGCGCTTCGGCCTATTGAAAAGGGAGCGCGAGATAGAGGAAGGAAGCCTTGGCAAAGGCCGCTCGCTTATCCTCTCGGATTCGCTTACATTCACAAACTACCTCACAAAGATAGGCCAAGCCTGGAAGTCCCAAGTCCTCACTTCAAGACACAAAAGAAAGAAGGCCGCAGAAAAAAACCTCATGATCCCCGAAGAAGGTAGTGGATCAGCCTAAGCTTTTCTCAAGCTCCCAGATCTTCACATTTATCTCCATAAGCTGCTTCTGGTAGTCTTTCACTATCTCCCTGAAGCTTTCCTCATCAAGCTCCCTCTTATGGTATTTGACCTTAGTCCTCTTGATAAGCTCCTCCAGATGATCCTTCTGCTCCTGCAGCTGTGTTAACTCATCCGCACGGGCTTCCATCTTCTCCCAGTAACCCATCTGGAGCTGCTCCCGGCGCGTCTTCCAAAGATTCGATATCTTCTTTACTTCTTCCACGACCTGATCTTTTTCCCGGCCTGTGATGTCGGAATTATCCTTGACAAGCCCCACGCTAGAGGTCTTAAGATTAAGAGACATAGCCTTCAGCCTCGCAGGGATAAGCTTAACCTTCCGCTCAATCTGGGAATGCATGTAGGCGATACTGGCAAATACTAACACATAGAGTAACATCCCAAACATTATCAAATACCACAATACATCCCTTAAGTTTCCAACTGCAAAATCTATAAAGCCAGCCATCTTTAACACACTAATACTTTCTTTTTCAGGTTCCCGCAACCACCTTAGGCGCAGTCACCTCAAGCGAATTACCCCGATAGGTTACACGCATCCCGTTAGGGTCTATCTCCTTGGGCGTCGTATAAGTCGACTGCAGGGGAGGACCCTCTTTTGAGTCTATGGCTATTTTTATGCCATTACTCACTCCCGAAACCCTGATATCATCTTTCTTAGCCATTGACAGATGAATCTTCAAGATATATTCCTTCTTTGTCTCGACAAAACTCGGAAGCTCGGACAATTCCTCCACCTGCTGCTTGACAACCTTCCACTCACGCAGGCTTTTCCCACCCATCACATACTCACGCAAGTCATCCTCCAGCTTCTTGATGGCTGATTCCTGCTCTTTCACCTTTTCCATATCCTTATCCAAACTAGCCGAAAGCTTCAAATAGCGGTTCCTCTGACTTATAGCTAATACCACAAGCACAAGGGTGACTATCAATACAAAAAACAACATTATATCGTTGCTGCTCAACATTTGGAATAATTCATTTATATCCATTTTTGAAACAAGATTAGCTTAAAAGATTATGTTTTCTCCTCAACGCCGACCAAAGCAGCCCGAGACTCCTTATTTATCCTCTCCAGCTTCCGCACCAAACCCCCAAGCTCATGAGCCACATCCTCACCCTCAGCAGTAAGACACACCCTCTTAATCCGCCCATTCTTCTCAAACTCCACCAAGTTATACTCCTTCAACTGAGTCAATATCTTCAAAGTATGCGTATAAGTGCAGTCAACCTCCTTAGAAAGTATGGAAGCATATTTCCCATCCGAGTCCTTCAAACTCAGAACAATCCCAGACGGCTTCCCGTGCAGGAACAGATCCATTATCTCATGAGTAACCTTTTCCATTTCCCTTAGTAGCAATAGAACGTCCTGTTCTAAAGTATCTACTAAGATATAACTATAAAGTGATATAAATACTTTCCGCTATGTGCCGCAGACACCGTATAAGCAAAGAAAAAACGGTCGAGGAACAATAAAAAGACAAGAAAAAGGGATTATTTCTTCTTAGCAGCCGGCTTCTTTTCCTTCCTGACAGGCTTATACTTGGCCTTAAACTCCTTCTCAAAGGCTTTCCAGTCGGCTTCCACGGTCTTAATAGCAGTATTCAGCTCTTTCATCGGGTCACTAGCCTCTATATGCAGCCTGTAGCCCGGAAGCAATGGATGCGGCTCATAAGCGTATGCATCCACCTTATTAGCCATCAGAACGCTCACCAAAGCATTTGGGAGGACTTTATCATCAAACTCTAAATCCAGAAGACCGTCTTTTTTCTCGACAATGGAAACTTTCATCTTTATCTTTTATTCGTAACGTAACAGGTATATAAAATACAGAATAGAATAAAGATATCGTAAAAAGTCTATAAATATCAGCCAAAATGAAGCTCTACCCGGAATGCGGACCATGCATGATAAACCGCACACTCTTGTTCTGCAGGAACACAGACGAAAAGACCAGATACAAAGTAGTAAAAGAAGTATGCAAATTGTTCGGCGAGAATTTCTCAGAAAACCTCACGACAACGCAGATGGCCTATCTCAGAAACCAGCTCACAGAGAGAATAATCAAAAACAAAGACCCACTCAAAGACCTCAAAGAATCCAGCATCCAGGAAGCAGAAAAAGCATACCCCTCCCTCGAAGAACACCTGAAAAAAATACAAGACGATAAAGAACGATTCAAAGCCGCACTAAAAATGGCGCTCGCAGGCAATACAATAGAATTCGGCTCAGAAAAACACCACCCAAACCTAAAAAGACTCAAAGAAGAAGTAATGGAAGCAGCCAAGTCCCCACTCGCAATAGACGACACAGACAAAATCTACGAAAAAGCCAGAAAAGCCAGGATGATCTTATACGCAACAGACAACTCAGGAGAACTCGTATTCGACAGACTCTTCATCAAAGAACTGCTGAAATATGCGAAAGTGATCGTATCGCCGCTCACAGTCCCGGTACAGGACGACGCCTCACCCGAAGAAATCAGAAAAACCGGGATCGACAAACTCGCACAGATCATCCCAAGAAGCGACTCCATCGGCATATGGTTCGACCGCTGCACCCCGGAATTCCTGAAAAAATGGGACGACGCGGATTTGATCATCGCCAAGGGAATGGGATGCTATGAAACGCTGACCGAGTACCCGGAAAAGACCAAAGGAAAAGTTGCGCTACTGATGAAGGCAAAATGCGGACCGGTTGCAAGGGATATCGGGGTGCCGGTGGGGTCGGCGGTGGCGAAACTGATTTGAATAAGTTTTTACCCCTAAATGCGGCTTTTTTTATCTATTCTTTAATATATTAACAAATGAAAATTCTCAGTTATTTCTTTGTTTTTGTGTTGCTGTTGTGCAGCGTTGCTTTTGCAGTGTTCAATGAAGATAATTCTCTTGTGCTTGACATGCATTTTGATAATAATCTCAGCGCAGGGGACACCCCAGGGCAAGCGGGAGATAGTTCGGTCTACGGAAATGCCGGAATAATCTCGGGAGCGAATTGGAGTGAGGAGGGCGTGGTGAAAGGGTCGATGTCTTTTGATGGCTTGAAGGATTATGTTTCTATTAGTCCTTCATCCAGCCTGAACATCGCGGGAACAAGCCCTTACTCGATAAGTTTGTGGGTGAAAGGCCTTGGTTCAAAAAATAACTCAAACGATGGAAACCCTGTTGTTGAGACCCTACTGACCAAGCAGCCTGAAGGAAGTTGCAGCGGCGGATACTACCTAATATACCGGAATTATGACCCAAATCCTAATTCCAGTAAAAGAGTAACCTTTGGTTTCTCGCAAGGCTGTTATACCGAATCCTACGTAGTCTCGAACAAAAGCGACTGGGAATCAGACAAATGGTACAACATAGTCGGAACATGGGATGGAACTACCAGCGCAGGCCGCCTGAAGCTGTACGTCAATGGCGAATTAGATGCAGCGGCTACCGCAGAATACCCGACAATAATGCAGAACACAGCCGCCCTATGGATAGGAGCATGGCCAACAGGACCGAACGGATACTTCAAGGGACTAGTAGACGAAGTAAAGATATACAAAAGAACACTGTCCCCCGAAGAGATAAAAGCACAATATGATAACGCTATTGGAACTACGACGACTACGAGCACAAGCACCACTACAACAACTACAATAACTGAAAAGACTGCTACAACCAGGATAGAATCTCAGAGAACCAGTCCAGACGATCTCCCGTTAATCATAGTCTTGGTCATAGCAGTATTCTTGCTCTGCTTATTCATCGTCAAAAAGCAGAGTAGAAAGATTCCCGGAAAAGAAAATACGAAGCCAGCCACCTCAACCAAATTCTGTCCAAATTGCGGAGCCAGCGTTTCTCCGAATGACAAGTTCTGCAGGTCTTGTGGAAAGAGCCTGTGAATGCGTTCAGAACCACGCACTCAAATCCTTCTGCGAAAATTCCTTCATATATTTTTCCAGGTTGTTGAACGCATTATTCACCCGCTCCTCCGAGAACTCATGCTCTTTGTGGAGTAGATTCAACGCGGCCTCCCGGTCCGGTTTCCCCCATTCGATGCTGTATTCATCCGAAACCGCAGGGTCCATGAATAGTTCTTTTATCTCGTCGAAGCCTTCCACTTGGCTGCGTAATTCCTCTATTTTTCCTCCTTTGACTGCTTTCAGGGCTTTTTTTGGGCCTATCCCTTTTACCCCATCATTGAAGTCTGTTCCTACCAGTATGGCGAGGTCTATCAGTTGTTCGCGGGTTATGCCCAGTTGCGCGAGCGCTTTTTCCAGATTTATCATCGATAATTCGATCGTTCCGCTCATGGTCAGGCCTCTTATAAGTCGCGGAGATCCGAGCAGTAGGGAGTCATAGTCCTGGCTTCCCACTGCCCATGCGTCGCCGTTTGCGCATATGCGTACGCATTGGGCTTCTCCTTCGCTTGGTGCCTGTACGCAGGGTATGCCCATGTATTTTAGCAGGTCTTTTGATTCCCTGAGCATCTCTGAAGTTAGACGGGATGTGCGCATGGCGTATTTTTTTGCATCTTCTATCCGTCCTTCTTCCTTGGCGCGGATCCATTCATAGTGGGCTGCTTCTTTTGCTTCGCTTCTTTCTGCTATCTCTCTTCCTTTGAGGTGTGGCGGTTTTCCGTCGAAGACGTAGATCGGTTTGATGCCCAGTTCCAGTAGTCGGATGGTGCGGTACAGTACGCCTGACAGATGTGATGTGACGTGTTTTCGGGAGTCCATTAGGGGTGTCCCGTCCTGTTGTCTGATGCTTGCCAGGAATTGGTAAAGAGAATTTAGGGCGTCTACGGCTATTACTTTTCCTTTGAGGTCTGAGAAATTTATGGGTTCTGGGTTTATTATGTCTTTTAGGTTGACTCCCATTTTTCCAAATGCGACGCTGGCTTTTAGAGCTCTGATACGTTCCCGTAGTCTTCTGCGGTCTTGCGCTTTTCCTTGTTGCCGCAGCAGGGGCAGACCAGGAGGTCTGGGCCTTTGTCGGATTTTTCCAGAGCGCAGCGGCATCTTCTGCAGAACGCCTTGACTACGCCCATAGGGCCTTTTGTGGATATGTCTATCAGTCCGGCGTCTATCTTTATTACTACTCCTTTTACTATGTCGCCGATTGCGAATGCATCCTCTGGCCGTTCCACGTAGCTGTCTGCCATGTTGGAGACAAAAAGGCCGGTTTTTATGTCCACTTCGCCAGAGTGGCCTTTCAGCTTCCTTGCTATTACGACTGCTGCGTTCTTTCTCAGGTCCAGTACTTCGCCGAATACTACCTGGCCCCGCTCCAGCACCGGCGGGTTTTTCCCGTCGACTGAGACTACGTGATTCTCGGGATCCACAGTGTATTTGCCTATGTTCGACGCATATATTTTTCCATCTTCCGCGTAGGTGCCTTTTCCTGGAACGAATTCCTCGATTGTGCCTAGATAGTCGCCTATCAATATTCTTTTGTTTTCCATCTTTTCATCATCAGAGTAATATTAGAATCTCCGGTTAATTAAGTTCCTTCTTCCCAGCCTGGATATGTACTGCTTCTGCCTCGCTGATAGTTCGTCTATTGCTATATCCATTGTTTTCAGTTTCAGGCGGGCTATCATCTCGTCTATCTCCCTGGGTATCTTGTAGATGCCTGCTTTCAGCTTGTTTTGATTCAGATACTTCACAGCCAGGGCCTGATTCGCAAAACTCATATCCATTACCTCGCTCGGATGCCCTTCAGCCGCGGCCAGATTAACAAGACGTCCTTCAGCCAAAAGATAAACATGTTTCCCATCCTTCAAGGCATATCTTTCAACGTTCTCGCGTATCTTTTTCTTGCCGGAAGACAGCTTCTCCAGGTCCTGCGTATTTATCTCCACATTGAAGTGGCCGGAGTTTGCCAGCACCGCGCCGTTCTTCATTTTCTCCAGATGCTTTGCAGTTATGATGTCGACATCGCCTGTCGCTGTCACGAATATGTCCCCAACTTCTGCAGCCTTGTCCATAGGCATGACACGGAAACCGTCCATCACCGCCTCCAATGCCCTCACAGGATTCACTTCAGTAACTATGGACAAGGCTGCAGAAGTTGGGGACATCTTCGTAGACAGCGACAGGCGATGTCGAAGCAGAAACAAAGCATCTGGAAAAAATGAAAAACAGGCGCAGTACGCAAACTCCGGCCACGCGAATGTGGAGATAAAAATCGCAGGACCTGGAGAAGCTGTTCTTCCAGCAAGAAAAAGATACGCGAGAGGATGCCTTGAAGGATGGGAAACATGTTTATCTTTTGGCTGAAGGACGTCTTGTTAATCTGGCCGCACTAGAAGGGCATCCGAGCGAGGTAATGGATATGAGTTTTGCGGATCATGCCGAATGAGGCTGTGAAGTATCTGAATCAAAACAAGCTGAAAGCAGGCATCTCATACCCAGGGAGATAGACGAGATGATAGCCCGCCTGAAACTGAAAACAATGGATATAGCAATAGACGAACTATCAGCGAGGCAGAGCATGCGTGTCTGGCACCCTGGGAAGAAGGAACTTAATTAACCGGAGATTCTAATATTACTCTGATGATGAAAAGATGGAAAACAAAAGAATATTGATAGGCGACTATCTAGGCACAATCGAGGAATTCGTTCCAGGAAAAGGCACCTACGCGGAAGATGGAAAAATATATGCGTCGAACATAGGCAGGGACATTATGAATACCCCGAGAATCGCGTAGTCTCAGTCGACGGGAAGACCCACAGATTGGAGCGGGGCCGGGTGGGATTTGGCGAAGTACTGGACCTGAGAAGAACGCAGCAGTCGTGAGGAAGCTGAAAGGCCACTCTGGCGAAGTGGACATAAAAACCGGCCTTCTGCTCCAACATGGCACGTGGAACGGCCAGAGGATGCATTCGCAATCGGCGACATAGTAAAAGGAGTAGTAATAAAGATAGACGCCGGACTGATAGACATATCCACAAAAGGCCCCTATGGGCGTAGTCGAGGCGTTCTGCAGAAGATGCCGCTGCGCTCTGGAAAAATCCGACAAAGGCCGGACCCTTCCTGATTGTGCCTGCTGCGGCAACAAGGAAAAGCGCAAGACCGCAGAAGACTACGGGAACGTATTCAGAGCTCTAAAAGCCAGCGTGCCGCATTTGGAAAGATGGGAGGTCAACCTGAAAAGACATAATGAACCCAGGAACCCAGATTTTCAGACCTCAAAGGAAAAGTAATAGCCGTAGACGCCCTAATTCTCTTTACCGATTCCTGGCAAGACGTCAGACAACAGGACGGGACACCCCTAATGGACTCCCGAAAACACGTCACACACATCTGTCAGGCGTACTGTACCGCACCATCCAGTTACTGGAACTGGGCATCAAACCGATCTACGTCTTCGACGGAAAACCGCCACACCTCAAAGGAAGAGAGATAGCAGAAAAAGCGAAGCAAAGAAGCAGCCCACTATGAATCGATCCGCGCCAAGGAAGAAGGACGGATAGAAATGCAAAAAAATACGCCATGCGCACATCCCGTCTAACTTCAGAGATGCTCAGGGAATCAAAAGACCTGCTAAAATACATGGGCATACCCTGCGTACAGGCACCAAGCGAAGGAGAAGCCCAATGCGTACGCATATGCGCAAACGGCGACGCATGGGCAGTGGGAAGCCGGACTATGACTCCCTACTGCTCGGATCTCCGCAACTTATAAGAGGCCTGACCATGAGCGGAACGATCGAATTATCGATGATAAATCTGGAAAAAGCGCTCGCGCAACTGGGCATAACCCGCGAACAACTGATAGACCTCGCCATACTGGTAGGAACAGACTTCAATGATGGGGTAAAAGGGATAGGCCCAAAAAAAGCCCTGAAAGCAGTCAAAGGAGGAAAAATAGAGGAATTACGCAGCCAAGTGGAAGACTTCGACGAGATAAAAGAACTATTCATGGACCCTGCGGTTTCGGATGAATACGGCATCGAATGGGGGAAGCCGGACCGGGAGCCGCGTTGAATCTACTCCACAAAGAGCATGAGTTCTCGGAGGAGCGGTGAATAATGCGTTCGACGACCTGGAAAAATATATGAAGGAATTTTCGCAGAAGGATTTGATTTCGTGGTTCTGAACACATTAACAGGCTCTTTCCACAAGACCTGCAGAACTTGTCATTCGGAGAAACGCTGGCTGCGCAATTTGGACAGAATTTGGTTGAGGTGGTTGGCTTCGTATTTTTTTTTCCGGGAATCTTTCTACTCTGCTTTTTGACGATGAATGAGCGGAGCAAGATATTGCTATGACCAAGACTATGATTAACGGGAGATCGTCTGGACTGGTCCTGAGATTCTATCCTGGTTGTAGCGGTCTTTCAGACATTGTAGTTGTTGTAGTGGTGCTTGTGCTCGTAGTCGTCGTAGTTCCAATAGCGTTATCATATTGTGCTTTCTATCTCTTCGGGGGACAGTGTTCTTTTGTATATCTTTACTTCGTCTACTAGTCCCTGAAGTCTTCCGTTCGGTCCTGTCGCCATGCTCCTATCCATAGGGCGGCTGTGGTCTGCATTACTTTCAGGTATACTGCGGTAGCCGCTGCATCTAATTCGCCATTGACCTGCAGCTTCAGGCGGCCTGCGCTGGTAGTTGAGTCCCATGTTCCCAACTATGTTGTACCATTTGTCAAATTCCCAGTCAGCTTTTGTTCGAGACTACGTAGGATTCGGATAACAGCCTTGCGAGAAACCAAAGGTTACTCTTTTACTGAAAATAGGATTTGGGTCATAATTCAGTATCAGGTAGTACCCGCCAGCAAATGTTGGT
>CAVVMY010000019.1:0-43585 GCA_963749405.1 Candidatus Altarchaeales archaeon
GAATGTATCGAAACCGATAGCAAACTCCTCGCCAACTTTAACAGATATCGTTTGATTTGCAGAAGTGTAAGCACTCACATTTCCCCGGAAGGTGCTGGCGGTGGCAATAACGGAAGTTCCAAGTTGGGAGTGCTGGTTTCCGGCCTGTAAACCGGCGGTTGTGTTCGATACGGAAGAATTGGAAGGCAGCGACGTGCCGGTACAGCCTGCCGGAGCAAATACCAAGATGACTATGGCCAATCCCGTTATGACTCGCCGCAGAACTAGCCTCCGTTCTTCCTCCTCGCCGATTTGATAGCACTTGTATTTTAAGTGCACCAGCCCTTAAAATTTGCCCTTGAGACGGTTATAGACGGCTTCCATGGACTCCGATATTACTTTCGTATCGGCGATAACGGGCATGAAGTTGGTATCTCCCTCCCAGCGCGGCACGATGTGCGTATGACAGTGCTCGGCGATACCGGCGCCGGCGACCTTGCCCAGGTTCATCCCCAGGTTGAAACCGTGCGGGTTAAAGCTGCCCGTAGCACGGTGAGGGAGCGCCGGACGATCTGATAATGCTCGTCGAGCTCGGCGTCGGTAAAATCCTCCGGCGAGGCGACATGGCGGTAAGGGGCCACCATGAGATGTCCCGGGTTATAGGGATATTTATTCATGATGATAAAGTTATACTTGCCGCGGTAAAGGATCAGGTTTTTGGCCTCTTCCTCTTCACTGGATTTCGGCCCTTCGCAGAGAATGCACCCTTTTGGCTTTTCCTCCCCGATATATTCGGCGCGCCAGGGTGCCCACAGATATTCCATTTTAACGTTGCTCCTTTTCAATATCGATGGATTTTAGCAGTTGCAGTCTATCCCATTTTAACTGCGCGGAATGCTTCCGTCAAAGGGTAGACGCCGGAGAAATTCCAAGCTCCAAGTATCAAATTCTAACATAAATTCAAATAATTAAACAGATGAAAAGAAAAACTAACATACTGTCGTTGCGAGAAGCAAAGTATTAATGGCAGTTGAGGATTGTCATTAAGGCCGAGCGATAGCCGGTGGTAAGACCCGAAGGCCACTTTGCGACGACCCTTTCGGGGAAGCGTCTGCAAGACCAATCTGGAGTGGGGCATTCTTCCTTTTCGTCTCGAATGTCAACGTCATGAGCGATCGGCTTCGCTTTTTTCGCAACGGCAACTTTGATTGTTTACCTTTTGGGATTTTGTTATTTGTTAATTTTCTGCTCTTATCGTTATCGGTACAAACTGCTATAATATACGTTGTGGAAGCTTCAAACACACCGCAAGAGAGCATCCTTTTTCTGGGCACTGGCGTGCCTGGATGATGGTAGAAAGCCAGGTGCTGGCCTCGGGTGGCCTCTGGCTTAAACTTCACGGGACGGGAAGGGAACTGCCTCGACCCTGCGCCGGAATATTGTCCGGGCTACCGACCGCAAGCTCGATGCCAGCAGGCTCTCGGCCGTCATTATTTCCCACCGCCACCTCGACCATTCCGCCGATGTCAACATCATGGTCGAGTCCATGGTGAGGGGCGGAACGAAGCCGCATGGGGCTGGTTTTTTGCTCCATCCGATGCCTTAGACTCCGAGCCGGTCATGTATTCTTATCTCAAGAAATACCTTGAAGGGATTGCATTCTAAAGAAGGCGGCAGCTACTCCTTAAACGGCCTCTCTTTCAAACACGCCTCTCCGCCACATCCACTCGGTCGAGACGTATGGTATAACATTCAAGGCGCAACACATACAGTATCCTATATTGCCGACAGCCTTTATTTCGATCGGAGTCGGCGCACGCTTACAAGAGTGACCTTATCATCATCAACACCCTTTTCACTCACCCCATACCGCGCGTCGACCACCTCTCTATACCGGACGCCAAAGAGATAATCCTTGGCCTCAAGCCGAAAGTGGCCATTTTGACCCACTTTGGACCGCACCTCTACGAGGACAACCCGACTAAAATCGCCGGGGGTAGTTATCGGATGAGACAGGAGTTCGCGTGATTGCCGCCCGGGACGGCATGGAATTCGACCTTAAAGAACTCGACAAACCCTAAGAACAGTCTCTAATCGATTCCCAATCGACAAGTCGCTCATCAAAAACAGCCATCGAAAAAAATACAACCACCCCTCTCCCTTTGAAAAAGGGAGACAGGAGAGGGATTTCACTAAAGCAGGTGCAAAAATCCCCCTCAATCCCCCTTTATCAAAGGGGGAATTCGTTTTTTTACAACTCGGTGGTCATCCGATTAATCTTTTGACAACATTCGAGCACCGCCATTTAATCCCATTCACAAGCTGATTGCCTAATTATTCACCTAGGCCTTATAATGGCCTCATGATGAATTCCGAAACTTCAAACATAAACCCTAAACAGGATTCTATTTTACATAAAGTTAAGGCCGGCCCGTTACACCGGTGGCGAGTGGAACGAGTAAAAAAGGACTGGGATAAGACCCCCCTCAAAATCGCCCTTTCTTATCCCGACCTTTACGATCTGCATGTCCAACATGGGTATTCCCATCCTGTACCGGATAATCAATGACAACCCCGATGCCCTCTGCGAAAGGGTATATACCCCATGGGCAGACATGATTTCGGAGATGCGACATTGCGTGTAGCCAATTCTTTGTTTTACAAACGAAAAACCAACGAAAAAAAGCGTAACTTATATAGGATATAAAGTTCGCCTATCTACAAAGCCACTGAAATTGACGAACGTTGAAAACGGGACGATCAAATGTGTGGGATAGTTGGGTGTGTTGGAAAATAAAATGTAATTCCAATACTTCTAGAGTCATTGAAAAGGCTTGAATATAAAGGGAACCATTCTGCTGGAATCCCTACATTGAGTGACACTGAAATTGACATAACAAAGAGTGAAAAGGGAAAGATCTCGACAACCTGAAACAATACTAGACATAAAAGTAGACTGTTCTATTGGGATTGGCCATACCCGCTGGGTACTCATGCCCACCCCCCTCCTCTACGTATGCACATCCCCACACAGATTGTAATGGTAATATTGCGGTTGTTCATAATGGTATAATAGTTATTTTTCAGAGCTTAAAAGAAGAGCTCATCAGGAATGGCCATAATCTTTAACTGTGACACTGATACCGAAGTTTTTGCGCATCTTGTTGAAGAGCACTATAAGGGCGATCTTATGGTCCGTGCCACCGGACGCCATACTTGGCATTGGCCAGGTACTCGACCCGGAGCGGCGCCATCATCAGCAGGCGAAGCCCAGGAACATCCAGGCAATCAGGGTTTGCCGGAACAGGCGATCATCCCGCACGTAGCGCAGAGCGTGAAACGGGTGGGTGCCCCCGAAGCGGTGAGCGGCCGGGAAGGACAACGCCCGAGACAGAAGCTCGCGAAAGCAAAGGCGCCGGCAAAGATCACAGCAGCCAGCGGAACCGGTCGAGGTGGCCGGACAAAGCGCCGGCCCGCCAGGTCGCTGAAGAGCGCCGCGGTCGCAATGCGGATCATCATCGTCGCGCGCAAAGCGCCGGCCCCGTTCACGGTCGGGATAGTTCTCCTGGTACATCTGGGTCAGCAGCGGGATGGCCGCGGAAGACGTCGTCATCGCCAGCACGCAGCCGGCGACGTACACCGGCAGCAACGGAACCAGCGCCATCACCAGGAAGCTCGCGGCCCCCAACGCGGCCAGTCGCGCGGCCGCCTTGGCCACCGGCCAGCCCGACGGCTCGACCCGCGACACCACCCAAGGCGCCAGAATCAGGCCCAAACTGCCACCGCCAGCGACCAGGGCCTTGGCCAACGGCCCGGCCTGGTAGCGCGCACCGCGATCAGCAGCAGGAAGATCGTGCCCGCCGCCTCGATGACGCCGGCGGAAAGAGCGCGCCAGCATTCGTAGCGGTAGGTTATGGCAGTGCGACTGCGGTCAACCATCGCCGGGAGATTAGCGGTTAAGCGGCGCCGCCGAAACGCAGAATCAGCCGTAAGTCTAAGAATTCAGGTTCTGGACTTCGAACGCGTCAGGTTAGGAACGAGCTAAGCGGCGGCGAGGGACGGCCGGGAGGTAAACCGTGAAGCTCGTCCCCTCGCCCACCTGCGTGTGGACGTGCAACGCGCCCCTGGCCTCCTTGACGAGGCGCTGGACGATGTTCAATCCCAGGCCGGTGCCCTGCCGCGCGCCTTTGGTCGTAAAATAGGCCTGGAAGATCTTCGGCAAGGTCTCGGGCGGAATTCCCGGGCCGTTGTCGCGGACGGAGAGCATCAGCAGCGGCGCGGTGTTCTCGAAGCTCTCCACGTTCAGCAGCCGGTCCTGCGGGCCGTCCTTGAACGCCGCCAAGTCGAGCGGCTGGGGCAGCACGCGGCCTTCGATTTCAACCGAATGCGGCCTGCGGCGCGCACTGGAAGGCGTTGACCGTCAGGTTGAGCAGCACCTGGATGACATCGGTGCCGTTCATGCGCACGGCGATATCCTCGGCCAGCGGGCGAACGGTGAACTGGTTGTTCTGCAGGCTCGGATGCACCCGGACCAAATGGCCAAGGTCCGTGAGCAGTTGGTTGACGCCCACGCGCGGCGCGTCGTCGGATTGCCGGCGCAGGAAGCTGAGGTAGCGGCGGGAAATCTCGATGCAGTTGGTCACCTGGCGGGTGATGGTCTTGAGCCGGTCCTTGATGAACTCCAGGTCCTCCAGCTCAAGCCGCGTCGCGTTGCCGATGCGCTGGTTCATGAGCTGGATGAAGCCGGAGATGACCGTCAGCGGCCCGTTGATGTCGTGAATGATGCTGGCGTAGATTTCGCCGCGCGTCTGCGCCATCTGCTCTTCGATCTTCTGGTTCTGCAGTTCGCCCAGCAGTTGCTGCAGCTTCTCGGCGTTGGTGTGGATTTCGCTCTCCAGGGTGCGCCGTTGCATGGCGGTGGCCACGGCCGCGCGCATGGTGGACACGTCGAACGGCTTGTTGATGTAATCGCAGGCGCGCAGCCGCAGCGCCTGCCGCATGGTGTCGGTCGTTTCGAAGGCGGTCATCATCACCGCCTCGATGCGCGGGGTCGACGTACTTCAGCCGCTCCAGCACCTCGATGCCGGACATGCCCGCCATCCGAATGTCCAGCACCGCCACATCAACCTTGGTTCTTCTGGGCCAGCTCGATGGCGGTGGCGCCGTCCCCGGCCATGAGGATGTGATAGTCGTCCTTGAAGATGACCCGCAGCGACTGGCGCGCCCCGTCTTCGTCATCGACAATCAGCAGCGTGCCTTTGCGCCGGGGCTGCGCCGGTCGGCTGCGCCAGCGTCGTCGACTGCGTCTAATGGGCAGAGTGAAAGACATCGTCAAATGTGAATGCCGTTAAATAATAGACCACTCGCCAAGACTGACAAGTCCAGCGAGAGCGCATCCTACAGGAACCGGGGCGCCCGACAAGCGGAAAGAATGGGGGGACGATGCGGGTAGATCGGCGAATGGGCGACACCGGCTGCCGGCCCTGGCCACCCTTCAAGTTTGCACGCGTCAGGGACGCATCCAGGGGCAGGGAAATGCGCACCACGCCGCGCCTGGCCGGACTTGGGCGCGACGATTTCCAGCTTGCCGCGATGGGTCTCGATGATCTTGCGGCTGACCGTCAGGCCGAGGCCCAAGCCGACGTTGCGCGTCGTGAAGAACGGCGCAGAGGCCTTCTGCGCGGCCTCGGGCGTGAAGCCGGCGCCGTTGTCCTGCACTTCGATCTGCAGTCCTTGCAGGCCGTTGCCGCTGGATTCCGCGTGCAAGCGAACGCCGATTTTCGGGTCGGCCGGGTTCGCCTGGAGGGCGTTGAGCATCACCTCCGCCAGCGCATGCTTGAGCGCCGCGCGGTCGCCGGTGAGGACGATCGGTTTGCTGCCGCGTGTCGTATTTGAGCTGCGCCGCTTTGGCCGGCTGGTATTTGCAGGCTTCCTGGTAGGCCTCCTCGATCAACGGGGCGAGCGGGAAGGCCTCCTGCGAAACCAGCGCGTCGCGGGCCAGGAACCGCATCTGATTGATCAGGCGCGTGACGCGCTTGACGCCGTCGGCCAGCGCCACGTTGAGCGAGGCGCGGAATCCGGCGTCTTTCCATTTGTCCGCGAGCAATTGCTGGTGGGTGGAGAGCGGCACCATGGCGTTGCCGATTTCATGGGTCAGGCGATCGGCCATGGTCTTTGACCAGGCGCAGGTTGGCGGCCTCGATTTCCAGGCGCTGCAGTTGTTCGCTTTGCGTCAGGTCTTCGGCCATCAGCAGCGCGGAAGCCGGCAGGCCGGCTTGCTGCCTTTGGAAGGGGACAATGTTGATGTTATAGACCGTGCCCGGCGAATCCTCCGGCTCGTATTTGAAGCTGGAGATCGCCGCCCCGGTCTTGAGGACCTGATAGACCTTGGCGCCGAGGAGCTGCGGCAGGTCGCTGAACTCCAGGTCGCCGCCGCGGCGCTCGGCGCGGCTGAAGTACCTGCGGGCCGTCTTGTTGGCGTGGAGGATGGTCAGGTCGCGGCTGACGACCACGCAGGCGCTGCTGAGTTCGCGCAGGATGTCGGCCATCATTTCGTGGTTGCCCGCCAACTGGTCGTGGAGCCAGATGTTCTTGATGGCCAGCCCCAATTGCTCGAGCAGATGGAAGATCAGCTCCAGCTCCGAATTCACCAGCGGCTCGCCGGTGATGCGCCCGTCAAAGACCGCCACCCCCAGAACCGTCTCCCGATCCAGGATGGGCACGGCCACCTGCGCGCCGAGCAGCTCGAATTCCTTCTGGGTCTCGAGGTCATTGCGCGCTTCTTCGCTGGAACGCCGCAGGATGCGGCCCAGGCGAAAGAGGTGCCCGCCAATCCCGGCCTCGAACGACAACTCGAAATGCTGCAGCAAGCCGGGCGACAAGCCGATGGCGCAGGCCGCGCGCAACCGCCGGCTTTCCGCCAACGCCGGGGCGTTGCCGAAGGAGGCGAACGGTTGCCGCAGGAATATCGCCGCGCGATTGATGCTGAGAATCTCGCGCAGCAGCAGCAGGAATTGCTTGAGCATCCCTTCGGCATTGAGCGAGTGGGTCAGGATGCCGGAGAAATCCCGCAGGACGCCCAGCGTCTGGGCCGCGCCGTGGGCCGTTCCCGGCTCGGCGGACTTCATCGGTTTCCGGCGGCAGCGGCGGCGGCCGCGGGCTGGATCGGGCGGGCGGCGGCGGGCGTCGGCCAAAGCCGGTCCAGCAGGGCCGTGAGCATGCGCCCGCGCACCGGCTTGGTCAGCACGTGGGTCGCGCCTTGCAGATAGGCTTCTTCCTCCCACTCCGACTGTTTGGCGCCGGTATAGATGATAACCGGGCACTTGGGCGCTTTGCGGCGCAGCTTCTCCAGGAACCAGATCCCCTGAACGCCGGTCAGTTCAACGTCAACGATGCAGGCCTCCGCCAGGCCATGCGCCAGCAACGGCTCCGCCTCATCCAGGTTGGCGCGAGCGATGACGCGGTACTGCTCGGGATTGACTCCCGCGCGGACCGCTTCCGCGAAATCGGGATGTTCGGCCAGCACCAATAACGTCTTCATGGCGCGATGCCCCCCGCCGAGGCTGGAAGCTTCAGGTGGCTGGTCTGCGAGCACGGCAAATCCACCCGGGCATTAAGGAGCATTTTCTCCCTTCTGGCAATCTTTAGATTGTCGTCTTGCCGGAGAAGACTGTCTCTGACTGCCACCGTCATTGCCAGGTCGTTCATAAGTCCGCCGTCTGATACACTTGATCGTGGCCAACAGAATTAGCATTTCTGGCGGCCGACTACAACAACGGGGAATACCGATTCCGGCCTGGGGCGCGTACGTACCCCGGCCAGGGGATTCTCCGGGGGGCGGAGCGCTCCGAAGCCGGAGTTCCGTGCACTCGTTGCAGGCGAGTCCGAAAACTGCGGCCTAGTTACTCCGAGGAGATGAGCTTCTCCCAGAGCGTTTCGCTCAACAGGACCTTCTGCAGGAATTCCTGTTCGTTCTGCGGCGGTGGCGCCTGGTTGGGATTGAGCGGGCAGGCGCAAGGTGAAGGTCGTTCCCTGCCCTTGCTTCGCTCCTGGCATCAATTCGCCCGCCGTGATGGTGCACGATGAAATAGCAGGCCATGAGGTGAATGCCGTATTCCATCGGGCTGTCGCTGCGGACCACAAACGGGTCGAACACCAGCCGCAAGGCCTCCTTGGGCAAGCCCGGGCCGTTGTCGCTGACCTGCACCTGGATTTCCTGCTTGTCCGGCCGGGCGCCGTTGAGCAGCGTGGCTGAGAGGGTGACCCGGCTGCCCGGCGGCAGGCTGGCGATTTCATCCTTGAGCAGCAATTCGAACAGCCGGCAGAACTTCGGCTTGTCCACGTTCAGCGCCGGCAGGGAAGTCGGGGATGTGGTTTTCCACCTGGATATTCTTGGCCGCGAACCCGTCCTTGAGCCGCACGACCGTCGTCCGCAACCACTTCGTGCAGATGGACCCGATCCCCGAATTCGAACGCGGGTTTCTCCGAGGCCGTCCAGAGGTCTTTGAGCAGGTTGTTGATCTTCTCAATCTGCCCCTGGACGTTCTGGTAATACTCCTTCCAGAAGTCCGGGTTGCGCAGGCCCTCCAGGTCCATCTTCTCCTCCTCCATCTTGGCCGGCGCGAGGTCCAGGAAGGTCTTCACCGCCACCAGCGCGTTGCGGATGTGATGGCTCAGGCCGGCGGCCAGCAGGCCCAGGCTGACGATCCGGTCGGCGATCATCATGTTGTGCAGCACGGACATCTTCTCCTTCAACAACTGGTCGCGCTCGCGCTGGACCATGAAGAACTCCAGGCCGCGCTTGAGCGTGTTTTCCAGTTGGGGCGGGTCCCAGGGTTTGGTCACGTATTTGTAAATGGCGCCGGTGTTGACGGCGGCGATGGCCGCGTCCATATCGGCATAGGCGGTGGCCAGGATGCGGATGATGCGCGGGCGGAGCTGGCGCGCCTTTTCCAGCAGCCAGACGCCTTTTTCGCCCGGCATCCGCTGGTCGGTCATCAGCAGGCCGATGTCGTCCTTGTGCTCCTCCAGCAGCTTGAGCCCGTCCTGGGCGTTGGTGGCGGTGAGGATGCGAAACTGATCCTGAAAAGCCCGGGTGAAATACTTCAAGGACTTCTCTTCGTCATCCACGTAGAGGACCGCGAACCTTTTGTAGTCGTAAAGATTCTGCATAACGCGTTGCCTTATCGTTTCATCTATTGTTGCCCTTTCGCCGGAAACTCCAGCGTAAATTCACAAAACTTGCCCGGCTCCGTCCGCACGGAGATCCGGCCCTCGCACTCCTGCACGATGCGGTAGCAGATCGCCAGGCCCAGCCCCATGCCCTCGCCGACATCTTTGGTCGTGAAAAACGGGTCGAAAATCTTGTCCAGATGCTCTGCGCTCAATGCCGGTCCCGTTGTCCCGCACGACCAGGATGCTCTTGCCCGGTTCGAGGCGGCCCTCGATCCAGATCGTCGGCTGCTCGTTCGTCAAACGACTTGGCCTTCAAGGCGTCGAGCGAATTCTGCAGCAGGTTAACCAGCACATGAATGAGCATGTTCTTGTTGGCCCAGACGGTTTGATGCTCGGCCAGCTTCTGCTCGATCCGCACCTTGTCTTTCCATTCGTTGCTCAGGAAACGCAGCGCCGCGGCGACGACTTCCGGCACCTCCACCTGGTCGCGGCTTTCGGTCTCCGGATGCGTGAACATCCGCAGGTCGGAGACGATGGTCTTCACCCGCTTGATCCCCTCTTCCACGTCCTTCAGAATGTCCTGCATATTCCTCCTGTTGTTCGGGCGCGAGGTATTTGCCCTTGTTGCGCAGCGTGAACAGGCCGGTCGTGGCGAAGTTCAGCGGGTTGTTGATCTCATGAATGATGCCCGCGCTCATGCGGCCCAGCGAAGCCAGCTTCTCGGTCTGCACCAGTTGCGTCTCGGTCTCCTTGAGCTGCTCGATGGTGGACTCCAGCACCTGGTTCTGCTTCGAGACCTTGCGCTGGTATTGGTGCGATTCCACCAGGTTCTTGATGCGCACATGGAGTTCGGTGGTCGAAAACGGCTTCGTCAGGAAGTCGCTCGCGCCGGCCGACAACGCGGCCAGCTTGGTTTCTTCATCGGCGCGCGCGGTGAGCAGGACGATGGGGATGCTCTGCGTGGGCGTGTGCTCGCGGATTTCCCGGCAGGCCTGCAACCCGTCCTTCTCCGGCATCATCATGTCCAGCAGGATGATGTCCGGCAGGAACTGGCTGGCCTTTTCGATCGCCTGCTGGCCGTCCACGGCCTCCAGCACCCGGTAATGCGGGCTCAACTGCGATTTCAGGAAGCGCAGCATGTCCGGCTCGTCATCCGCCACCAGGATGGTGGGCAGGCTGCCGTTGCCGCGCGGTTTCCACCGGCCGCAGCGATTCCTGCAACGGCGTCAGCGCGGGGAACAGTTCGGCCCGCCGATACAGATTGGCCAGCCATTCCTCGGAGGTGACGGTGCCGCCGCCGGTCAGCCGCGGCCGGAGCGGTTTGCGGCGTCGCTTCGGGCTTGGGCGTTTGCGCCGGCTCGGCTTTTTGATACGGCAGCGTCACCGTAAAGGTGGTGCCTTTGCCTTCCTGGCTTTGGACGGCAACTTTGCCGCCCTGGATCTCCACCAGTTCTTTCACCAGCGCCAGCCCGATGCCGACTCCCTGGTATTTGCGCTTGGAAGAGCCGTCCGCCTGCCAGAAGCGATCGAAGACATGCGGCAGGTTCTTCTCCGAGATGCCCATGCCGGTATCGGCCACCATCAGCACGAATTCCTCGCCCTGCTTCTCCGCGCGCAATTCCACCCGGCCACCGGCGGGCGTGAACTTCAGCGCGTTGAAGACCAGGTTCAAAACGATCTTCTCCAGCTTGTCGCGGTCGGCCAGCACCGTGCCCAGCGCGGGATCCACGAAGGTCTCCAGCCGCAGCCGCTTGTCATCGGCGACCTGGCGCGCCGCGCTGGCCAGGCCCTTGACGAACTCGGCCACTTCCAGCGGCTCGCGTTTGACCTCCATCCGGCCCGATTCCAGCCGGACCAAATCCAGCAGGTCGTTGATCAGCTTCAGCAGCCGCATCCCGTTGGAATGCATGGTCACCAGCAGGTCGCGGGTCTCCTCGTCGAGCGACCGGTTGAAGCGATGCAGCAGCGTCTCCAGCGGGGCGAGCAGCAGCGTCAGCGGCGTGCGCAGCTCGTGGCTGATGTTGGCGAAGAAGCGGCTCTTGATCTGGTCCAGTTCCATCAGCTTCTGGTTGCTCTCCTCCAGCGCCGGTTCTGTTCGTCTAGGACTTGCATTGCTTCGGCCATGATAGCGTCTCTTGCTGCTTCTATTCCGAGTGTTTCGTATATCTGGAATATGTCGTTTGTGCGTGTCTTGTTTTTGTCTATGCCGGGTGTGTTTAGTATGGGTTTGAGGTTGGAGCCTTCGGTGTATATTACGTATTCTCCGCCGAGTTCTCTTACGAATACTCTTTTTATGCCTTTCACGCCTGAGACTCTTTTCTTTAGGAGCTTGTTCATGAGCTTTTTTAGGTCTGAGAGGGTCTTTTTTTGTATTACGATTTTGCCTCTGTCGCTTTTCTCTTCTGTGAGTTTCTCCAGTATCTCTAAGGCGTCTGCATCTTTGGTGTCGATGATTAGCTCTTTTTTGTCTATGTTTATCTTTAGGTTGCAGACGTCCTGTAGGAATTTTTCCTGGAAGGTTGCTGCTATCTCCTCTGCTGCCTTTTTGTCGTTCTTTATCTTGTTTTCAAGGAATATGGTCATTACGGCGTTCTTGGGGGATTTCTTTGAGTCGATTATCTCGATCAGTCTAGGAAGACCCAGGGGTACTGATAGTTCTGCGACTCCTGCGTAGTGGAATGTTCTAAGCGTCATCTGTGTGCCCGGCTCTCCTATTGATTGGGCGGCGACCGTTCCGACTGCTTCTCCTGATACGACTTTTGCTTTTTCAAGGTTTTCGGGCGTGTTTCCTTCTTCGAAGTATCCTTTCTTCATGGGGTCTATGCCGTCTTCTCCGTATAGGAATTGTACTATGACGTTGCCGTCTCCTCTGACTGTTCCGTCTTTGTAGACTTTGAGGTCCTGGAGCGCGTTAATTAGACGTCTCTGCATGTATCCGCTTCGCCCTGTTCTGATGGCTGTGTCTACGAGTGATTCTCTTCCGCCCATTGCGTGGAAGAAGTATTCTGTCGGCGATAGGCCGTTCTTGAAGCTTGATTTAACGAATCCATTGGCTTCGGCGGAAACGTCTCCTTTCTGGAAGTGCGACAGTGTGCGGTTGTGGTATCCTCTTTTTATTCTCTGTCCCCTGACGGCCTGTTGTCCAACGGATCCCGCCATCTGTGTGAGGTTTAGTACGCTTCCTCTGGCTCCTGTTTTTGCCATGATGAGTGCTGAGTTTATCGGTGATTTGGCTGCTGCTTTTTCTGCGACGCGTCCTGCTTCGCTTCTGGCTTTTCCAAGCTCCATCATTATGTAGTCTTCCAGTGATTCTTCCGGGGATTTACCGGGTATGGTGCGCAGTTCCCCTTTGTGGTAGGATTTGATCAGTTTGTCTGCATTGTCTTCGGCTTTATGCAGCAGGGTGTCGATGTCTTCCTGTTCTTTTTTGGAGAGGTCTATTTCGTCTATGCCTACGCTCATCCCGTATTTCATGAATGCCCTGATTGCGAGCCTTGTGGATTTGTCTATGTAGTCTCTGGAGATGTCTGAGCCGTATCTTATGAATAATTCGTTTAGGAGCTTTCCTGCGAGGCCTTCGCTGTCCATTACCCCGGACACTATTTTGCCGTTTTTTATGGATACCGGGCCCATCTTTCCTTTGTAGTCCAGCGTGAAGTCTGCTGGGAGAAGCAGCGAGTATAGTTCTTTTCCTGTGAATTTCTTTTTGCCTTCCGGCAGGGCTAGTATTTCCTTTGTTAGCTGCATTGCTTCTTCTCTTGTAAGGACTATTTCGTCTCTTGTCAGGAGGTAGCTTCCTGTTACGTGGTCGTGTCGTCCGCCTATTACGGGTCTTCCGAACCTTGGGGATATTATGTTCTCCTGTACCTTCATGAGTATTTCAGCTTCTGCCCTTGCTTCCTCTGATTGGGGGACGTGGAGGTTCATCTCGTCTCCGTCGAAGTCTGCGTTGTAGGGGGCGCATACTGCGGTGTTCAGCCTGAATGTGTTATAGGGCAGGACCTTTACGTAATGGCACATCATGGACTGCCTGTGGAGCGATGGCTGCCGGTTGAACATCACGATGTCTCCGTCGCATATATGCCTTTCCACTACGTCGCCTACTGCGAGCGCTTCGGCTATTTCTTTTTTGTTGTCATCCATTATCCTCTTCCTTCCGATGGCGGTTATGACGTTGTGCGCTCCGGGATGCACGTCTGGGCCGTTCAGTACGCATTCTCTTAGTTTTTTGATATTCCGCTCGTTGACTTCCTCGGGCATGGTCAGTTCCTTTGCCACGAGATAAGGCACTGCGACGTCGTTTATGCTGATGTTGGGGTCAGGTGAAACAACGGTTCTTGCCGAGAAGTTGACACGCTTACCTGAGAGGTTGTTTCTGAAACGCCCTTCTTTTCCTTTAAGCCTCTGGGCAATGGTACGCAGAGGTCTTCCTGAGCGGTGCCTTGCCGGAGGTATCCCCGTGATGCCGTTGTCAAAGTATGTTGCGACGTGGTACTGTAAAAGATCCCATAAGTCTTCGATGATCAGTTGAGGCGCTCCTGAGTTTATGTTTTCTTCGAGTCTCTGGTTGATCCTTAGTATGTCTACCAGTTTGTGTGTGAGGTCGTCTTCGCTTCTGTCGCTTGATTCCAGGGTGATGGAGGGTCTTGCGGTTATGGGCAGGACTGGTATGGAGGACATTATCATCCATTCCGGGCGGACGTTTAGGCCGAGTGATTGCACGTCTTCTTCTGTTATTTTTTCGAATCTTTCCTGGACTGCTGTGACCAGGAGGCTGTCTTCGCCTTCGTAGTAGGAATAAGGCCTTACGAATTTTATCTTGACCTGTTTTGCTCCGCAGTGGGGGCATTTGCCCTGCGCATCCGATATCTTCGCGGCTTTCTCCCATATTTTGACAGTGAGTCCTCTCTGCTTGAGTTTTTCTACATCTGCAGGAGCCATGAGCAGTCGTCCGCAGTCCCGGCAGGTGGCCTTTAACAGAAGGTATATCTCTCTTGCATATCCGACGTGTACGACCGGCCTTGTAAGTTCTACGTGGCCGAAGTGTCCCTGGCATTCTCCAAGGCGTCCGCCGCAGGTCTTGCACCGGATACCGGGATCGATTACGCCGAGTCGCGGATCCATCAGGCCTCCTTCGATGGGGTATCCGTCGTCGTCGTATGTGTTTGGCGTGTGTATTTTGACGGCTGACAGCTTCTTTATCATCTTCGGCGAAAAGAGGCCGAATTCTATTTGGTCTATTTGTTTGCGGACTATCATTTTGGAGTATAGGGTTTTTATTTACTTTATATTCACGCGGGTGCGGTTGCCATGCAACCGCCCCGTACGTGAGCCTGCTGGCTCACGCTTTGTCTCTTAGTCTGAGTTTCGGGTATATGCACATGCCCATTAGCTCGTTTAACAGGAGCTTGAATGCATAGGCCATCTCGATGTTGTTCGTGGCTACGTCGCCGCATATCGGGCAGTATATCGTACCTTTCTCGAAGTCTTTTACTGCTACGAGGCCGCATTTGGCGCATATCGGAACCACAATCTTGTCTGATTCGTCCAGGAGTCGGTCTTTGAGCATCATGCATGCGCCGTGGGCGATGAGGCAGTCTCTTTCCATTTCCCCGAATCTGAGTCCTCCTTCTCTTGCGCGTCCTTCTGTGGGCTGTCTTGTCAGCATCTGTACCGGTCCTCTGCTTCTTGCGTGTATCTTGTTTACTACCATGTGGTGCAGCTTCTGGTAGTAGATCACTCCTGTGAATATCTCTACTTCGAATTTCTGGCCTGTTGCTCCGTTGTACATGACCTCTTTTCCTGTTGCTTTGAATCCGTTCTTTGTAAGCTCTTTTCTGAGGTATTCTTCGCTGTCGGATTCGAAGGCTGTCGCGTTCGCAAGCCTGCCGTTCACTGAGGCAACTTTCCCGCCTATCATCTCCAGCAGGTGTCCTACGGTCATCCTGGAGGGTATTGCGTGCGGATTTATTATCAGGTCCGGGACTATCCCGTCTTTTGTGAAGGGCATGTCTTCATGGCGTACGAGCATTCCTACTACTCCTTTCTGCCCGTGCCTTGACGCGAATTTGTCTCCGAGCTCAGGTATCCTCTGGCTTCTCACCCGGACCTTGACCAGTTTATTCTTTTCCAGTGTCTCGGTCAACACAACGCGGTCGACTACTCCGGACTCCATGTGCCTGACAGTAGTGGAGTTCTCTCTCCTCTTTTCTTCCACTATACCGTAGGGGCCGATCTCTTCCAGGAATCTTGGAGGCGAGGTCTTTCCGACAAGTACTTCGTCTGTGTCGACGACAGTGTCCGGGAATATTATCCCGTCTGCGTCGAGTTTTGCATAGGTCTCCGGCGACTGGTTTCCTTCCACGTTCTCGCTGGGTATCTCGAATATGTCGTGCTGTCCGCTCGGATAGCCTCTTTCCTCTGTTGTATAGGTCCGAAAGAAGGTTGAGCGTCCCAGCCCTCTTTCAAGCGAGCTTTTGTTCAGTATGACTGCGTCTTCCATGTTGTATCCTTCGTAGCACATGATCGCTACGACGAAGTTTTGTCCTGCGGGTCTTCTGGCATAGTTTATGGCGTCTGTTATGTTGGTTCTGACCAGGGGCGCCTGCGGGTAATGTAGGACGTTTGCTCTGCTGTCGAATCTCATGTAGTAGTTTGCAGCATACATGCCCAGTGACTGCTTGGCCATGGCCGAAGCCATTGTGACCCTTGGCGCGGAGTTGAATTCCGGGAAAGGCGCAAAACTTGCGGAAATGCCCAATATGAGCGAGGCTGAAACCTCCAGATGCGTGTGAGCTGCCGTGAGTTTGTCTTCTTTGACTGCTATGTAGGCGTTCTCCTCTTCTTCTGCGTCTATGTATTCCACGAGGCCTTTATTCACATAGTCGGTCCATTTGGCTTTTCCTTCCTGCAGGTCTTTTATGTGGGCCTCTGTCAGCAGGGGTTTTTTGTTCTCCACTACGATTAGGGGCCTTAGAACCCTGCCTTTGTCTGCGTATATCTGTATCTCGTTGTTCTCTTCGCGGTAGGATATGGAAACTGAAAAATCGATCTTGCCTTCTCTGCGCAGTCCGCGAAGCCTCTTTACCAATGATTCAGGGTCGGTTTTCCTCTTGCCCACAAGCCGTCCATTGAGGTATATCTCTGTTCCCTTGGAATCCTTGGTATCCTCGCGTATGCCGAAACTGTGCAGGTACTCTACAATCGGAACCTCGTCTATCTCAGTCGATATGTATGAGCCCACTGCAAGATTCTTCACAAGACCGCAGTTCTGCCCCTCAGGCGTTTCGCTCGGACAGACCCTGCCCCACTGCGTCGCATGCAAGTCCCTTGCCTCGAAGTGCGGATGACTCCTGCTCAACAACGACGACACCCTCCTCCTATGCGCAAGAGAGCTTACATAGTTAGTCCTATCCAAAACCTGGCTCACACCAGACTCTTCCACCGGTCCAGTTACCGGTAGCCAGCGCATAACATATGCTCTCAGTAAGGTTATTGCTTCTAACCGCTGTTCGGACATTGACCTGCCTATGCCTCGCATTCTGCTTCTCCAATTGATACTTTATGTCCCTTGCGATCTTGTTAAAGCTGACGCGGAACAACTCCTGCATCAGATCCCCTGCAAGCCTCAGCCTCTTATTGGAGTAATGGTCTTTGTCGTCAGACTCCCGCTTACCGCTTGCAAGCTCCAAAACCTTCCGGGCCATTATGCCAAGGTAAATCGCCTTTGCTCTCCTGTCCTCTTCGGTGTTGCCTATATGCGGCAGAAGGAAATTATTTATGACCTGATTCGCCCTCGTAGCCTGATACTGCTTCGCATGGCCCGCACCAGCCCTCTTACCAAGCTGCTCAAAAGCATCCCTCTGGCTGGTCTCCTTCAACTCCAAATTCATCAAGACCTCAAGCTTAGACTGCTCATCATCGAACATATTCAATATGTCCTCATCCGAGAGGCCAAGAGCCTTCATCAAAGTAGTCAAAGAAATCCTGTTAGGTATGCCCGGAAACGTTACAAACAAAGTGCCTGCGCTCCCATCATCCCGCCTCTCAACAGTCACACGAGACCTGAAACCCTGCCTAACAGAAAAAACCTTAGAAATAATGACATCCTTCCCGGCAACCTCGTCGACGTTCGTAATAATCCGGTTAGGCGAAAGATCCTCAACGATGATAAGAGACCTCTCAGTCCCATTGATTATGAAATACCCGCCCAAATCCAAAGGATCCTCTCCATGAGAAATCAGCTCCTCATCGCTCATACCGGAAAGAAGACACATCTTAGAGCCCAGCATAACCGGCATATGGCCGATCTCAACTTCTACGGGAGCGCCATTCTCTATGAACTCCAAAAGAATAGGCGCAGAATAAGTCAGATTACGCAGACGGCACTCAAAAGGAAACCTGCTCTCAGGCCCCTGACCAGACTCGTTAACAACGGGAGTACCAACGCGGATCTTCCCAAAATCAAGAGAATAACCCTCGATATCTATCTCCAAAGGCTCGCGTTCATCAATCACAGCCTGCAGCCCCACATCAATCAGCCAATTAAAAGAATCCAGCTGGAATTTTATAAAGTCCTTATTGCTTATGAAATCTTTTACATTCATCTTCTAGCTCACAAAAAACGAACATGACAAACAAAACGATCAATCAACTACGACACGGTAATACACCGCCTTACCAGCAGTCGAACTATTCCGGGTTATCCTGATGATAGAGCCCACCTTAAAAGACAAATCCGTCAGCGCAGCATCATCCTTCTTAATACGGGGCAACTCGTCCTCCGAAACCCTGTATTTCTCCAAAACATCCCTCGCCTCTTCCGCACCCAGAACCTCATGCTTTGCAAAAACTGTTTTATCCAAATTCAAAACCTCAGAAAAAGTGTATATTTTAAGTGAGTAATAACTTAAGAAAAGGTATATAAAAATAAGAAAAAGTTTTTAATGCCTATAATATCACCCATAGACTGCCCTTATTACGTCGCTTATGGTAACAATACCTGTCAAACAGCCCTTATCCACCACAGGAAACCCGCCAATACCAGTCTCATCCACAAGCCGGGCCACATCCGAAAGATCCTGATCCCCGGTAACGGTTATCACATCCCTGCTGACGATCTCGTCCACGCGCTCGCTGAAGGCCTCCTCCGCATCCGTATGCTGGAACTCGCCATAGCCCAAAAATTCAAGCACGTCAAAAACCGTAACCACTCCTATCAGCTTACGCTCCTGGATCACAGGAAGCCTGCGATACCCGTTCCGAACCATTATCTTCGCAACATCGGAAATCATCATACCCAAAGTGGAAATAATAGGATCAGTCTTCATAACCTCCTCAACCGTTATCCCAAAATTCTCAGCCTGAGGCATAACATCCCGCTCGGTAACAATGGCAACAACCTTCCTCTCCCGGGCATCCTCAACAATGGGAATAGCAGACGTATGCTTCGTAGACATGATCCCAGCCGCATCCTCGACAGACGCAGTATTATCCAAAAACGTCGCCTCCCTCATGATCTTCTCAATAGGACAATTCACAGCCGCAGGAAGATTACCCTTATAATCCTTAACTATAATGTTATACTTAGGCCCCCCGCCCATGTAATCCAAAACATCCATAGCAGTCGCCAAACCCAAAAGCCTCCTACTCCCGGCATCGATCACAGGAAGCCTGCGAACATCATGATCCTTCATAAGCCGCGCCACATTCTTCACAGAATTAAGCGGATGAGTCGAAACCACGTCCATCTCAGCAATAGACATGATATTACCCGCCTTCCTCTTGACAAAAGCCTTCTTACGCTCCAAACCCCTCTTACGAGGATCCCCGATCTGATAACTCTTAAATTGCTTCCCAGGCATTTTAGGTAACCCACCATCAAAAGTTGATAGAGTAAAATATTTAGTAGGAGGAGAATAAAAGAGGCGAGCACCCGCAATTCGGATATGGGTTATTATCTTCTCGGTTTCTTAATTATTGATTTCGATTTTCCCTTCTGCAACAAAAACCAATACGCGAAGAGGTCTTTTTCGTTCTTCGAGTAACATTTGTATTTAACTGATATCAGTTCCCAGAATCGTTTGCTGTGCCTTCTTTCTCGTAGATGGCTTATCTCATGGAATATCACATATTCTATCAGTTTCCGGGGAAGGAATTTTAGGTCGGTATTCAAGGTAAGGTTCATATTTGAGCTGCAGCTACCCCATTTAGATTTCATCCTCCGGAAATAGACTTTGTTGACTTTGACGCCTAATTCTTTTGAGAACTTATCAACGGCTCCATATGATAACTCTTTGAAATCGTCGTTTGTTCTATCCGGATCAAGTTTCTTATTTCTAGCCTCTTTAAGCGTGTTTTGAATAAACCACCGCTTCTCGTGTATCCAGTCCCTGTGCTTTTCCACTAATTTCTTGTGGTCTTGCCCCAAAGGCATCACAAGAAGCAGTTCGCCAGTCTTAAATTCTAATCGGGGATATTTAATTTTCCTGTAAACGACTTTGTAATTTATTTCCGAGTCGTTTACTGCGGCTTTATTGTTCATAGTTCTTGAGTTTTTCCATCAGTTCCGTGTAAATCTCATCAACTTGCTCTATGCCTAGATCATGCTCCTTTACAAATCTGCGGACGAACCGCCGGATTTTCCTTCCGCACTTTTCCTCGCAGTAGACTGCGCGAGCCAGCCAGTGAAAGTATCTTTTTTGAGCAGCTCTGAAAGCTCTTTTACCTCTTTTACAAGGCCTTTGTTTTCCCCAGCCCTCCTCTCCAAAACAAGCAAGAGAGCATATTCAAACTCGCTGAATTGTAGCATTTTTTGCCGGTAAGTGAGTTGATCTATCCTGTTGCGAACTTCCAGGCCTTCTTTGTATATCCGCCCGTAATCCTTGGTCTTTTCTTTCCACAGGTTTACCAGCCGTTCCACTTTTTCAGCAACCGACTCGTAAACCGGGTTGGTATTTTTCTCGACAAGTACCAGCCGGTTCAACGTGAATACTATGTTTGCGGCCTTTTCTTCGGTGTTCATCGCCTCTTCCTCTAACCGGGTGAAGTATTTGTCGTCGAATTCAACAGGGGGAAGGTCCTTTTCGAGTCCGTATATGGCAGTCGCCTCATGCACGACCCTTACGGTCTTAGCGAAGTATTTCTGAACATATCCCTCATAGCTTTCCTCTTCCCTCAGAACAAGGCGCACATAGTACGTATAGACGCTGGAAAGCCATTTGTAGTCCTCAAAATAGTCTAGCTTGCTTATATCCGAGCCTAAAAGCTCGAAAATCGTTCTAAGGTGCTTGTAGTCCTCAAGGAATTCCCTGGCTTTTTCTTCATCTGAAGTAAGTATTTCAACGGCTTTCAACAGGGTTGCTCGGTCATACTTGCGTTTTTCTACCCCTTTGAATACCGAAAGCATCTCATCCATAAGCTCTGCGAATTCCGCCTTGATATCGTCGATGCTGAATAAGGCATTCTCATAATCCTCTTTTGCGTAGTTAGCAAAGGCCTTATTGATCTGATCGAGTATCCCGACGTAGTCGATTATCTTCCCCGCCTCCTTGGCATCCTTATAGGGCCGATTGGTCCTTGCTATCGCCTGAAGAAGCCTGTGCTCCTTCAAAGGCTTATCAAGATACAGGGTCTGAAGAATCGGAGCATCAAAACCCGTCAAAAGCATGTCGGTTACTATCAGAATTCTTGGGTTTTCTTCTTCATTGTATTTCTCGACAATATCCTTTTTTATCTTGTCGTCCTCCAAACCCTTGAAGCGCTCCGTAAGCTCTTTATGATATTCCCTGATCTCTTTTTCGTCGTCGCGGTTATAGGTCATAACGACCTCTGAGTACTCCTTTGGGAGCAGTTTGTCAAGAGCCCGTTTGTAAGAAATACATGCCTTCCTGCTGGCGGCAACGACCATAGCCTTAAACCGGCCATCGACATTCTCCATGTAATGCTGGGCGATATCTGCTGCGACTTTTTCTATCCGGTCCGGGTCCTCAAGGAACATGTTGATCGGATTAAGCTTCTTCTTAACTTTTTCCTCGACCTCCCCCCTTGCTTTCTCAGGGATTTCCTCAATCTCGATCTTAAGGAACATTTCCAGCAGCTCCTTCTTCAAGTGAACTTCTTTTTCCAAACGAGGCTGGTAGGTGATCTTCACCGTGAACTTGTCTCTAAGGGATTCTGTAACAAAATACTTGTCCAGATACAACTCCTCAGGGGGATAGGCAAATTCCCTGTATGTGTCTTTCCCGCTTTTTGCGACCGGCGTTCCGGTGAAAGCAAAAAAGAACGCCTTCTTCAAAATTCCCTTCATCTGGGCGGCAAGCATACCATACTGCGTCCTGTGGCCTTCGTCCAGGAAGGCGAGAACGTTCTTCCTGCTCAAAACCGTTTCCTGGGTCTCCGACTTCTCTTCAAGCTCCTTCTGCAAACCTAAAAGCTCCTCTATCCTGAATTTGTGGATGAGTGTTATGAATACGCCTCTCTTGCCCCGATACTCGTCAAACTCCAGGACTTTTCTTAATTCGTCAATGGACCCGATGATCTCAGGCTCCACAATATCTAAGGCATTATATTCCCGGTATAGCTGCTCCTCCAGTTCCAGTCGATCAACAATGAAGAAAACCGAAGGGTTTTCTAATCTGGGGTCGTTATAGAGCTTGTTTGCGGCAAAGATCATAGTCAAGGTCTTCCCGGAGCCCTGCCAGTGCCAAATCAAGCCCTTGTCTTTTGTTTCCTTTCCTTCGAGGTTGTCGATGACTCTTTTGACTATATGTTCTGAAGCTCGGTACTGCATATACCTTGTGACGACCTTGGTTTCTTCGCCCTTTTCCATCCGATGGAATAGGTAGTTGCCGACTACATCAATTAGGGTATAGGGGGAAAGCAAGCCGCAAACAGCATCCAATGGGTCAAGAACGCCCTTCTCTTTCCATTCATCGCTTTTTACTTCTTCCTGCCATGGAACGATTGGGAAATACTTGACTATCTGCTCGACTGCCACACCTAACTGAACGTATTTGTACAGTTCCGAAACGGTCTGCTCATAATCCTTTATCTGTTTATAGGCTTGATACCAGCCTTCGGAAAAGCTCGCAGGGTTCTTACATTCTATATCTACTAAGGGGATGCCGTTGACGAATAAAATAATATCGGGTCTGATCACAACTTTTCCGTGGAAGACGACCTGGCCACTAACGATGTATTCATTGTTTCCGGTCCCATAATCGAACAAACGCACGCGAACAAGGGTACGATCCTTTTCTAATTTGATTGGAACGCCTTTCCTCAGGAAGCTGAGGATCTGGCGGCAGCCCTCGATACCTGATCCTCTTAACTTCAGCTCGTTTACGACGTTGTTGATGTCGACGTCTTCCAGCTTAATGTCTTTATTTATTTCTCTAATCTTCCTTATGAAATTCTTCAAAAGCAGAGGCTCATCAAAGCTTTCCCGATCAAGCTCTTCTCCAGGGACATAAGTCCAGCCCCTTTCCTTGAGCTTTTCGATCAAGGGGTCTTCCGCTGTCGATTTTTCGCTGAAGGATGGCATTTTATGCTTTTACTATCTCTTCTATCTTCTTTCTGACGGCCTTGACGTCTTCGCCCGACAATCTTGCGATCCTTGCAGTCATCACGTCGCTGAATCCCTCTGCGGATTTTATCAGGTCTTCCGCGTCCGCCTTCGTTATGTTGAAGTCAACGTAATACTGCTTGTCTATCCTCTCTTTTTTGGCCTTGTTGATCTTTGAAACGTCTATTCCCATGACGTCCTTTACTATCGTTATCGATCCTGCGTGCGTCTCGGACTTTATCCCGGCCTTGTATAGGAGCGCAAGGACCAGGTAATACATGCTGTAATAAGACATCGAAACCGATTCCTCCAGTTTCCCGTTCGCAAAGAGGAGCTTTGCGGAAGAGAGATAGCTCTCAGACTTCTTCAGATAAGACTCCTTTATGTTCTCGCTCGGCTCGACAAATTCAAACTTGCCTTCATCATACAGCGTTGCCAAAAACTCCCGATCTCTCATAAAAAACCTCCAAACCCTTGAGTATCACGTGATCCCGCCCTATTTCGCCTATAAGGGGGTTGTCTTTCTCATATTTACCTATCTTCACGCTCAGCCTTGAGTCGACGCCCTCGACTACGTCGCGCAGCTTCCGGTCATCCGACTCTACAAATAGATCGACGTCGCTGTCTTTCTTCGCAAGGCCCTTGGCATAGCTGCCGAAAACCGCAGCCAGGAAGATGTCATTCCGCTTATCGAGGAAGGATGCGATCCTCCTAAGTACCGGATACTTCTCGAAAGCCTTGTTGCGCTTATACGCCTCGGCCATGAGGACGACGTTCTGCGCCTCCAAAGACTTCTTGATCGAGTAAACCTTGCTCCTGCCCACGAGCTTATAGTCCACTACATTGTCTTTCACCAATCCTTTAAGGGCTCTTGATACCGACATGTGATTGACGCCGATCCTCTTGGCGATTGCTCTGACATGGCCTTCTTCCCTTAGAAGCGAGAGGACGATCTCCAAAGATAAAATTTGTTCCATATGTAACATATTTGTTCCAAAGGTTAATTAATTGATTATCACCCTCTTCTTGCCGGAAAGCAGGACGTCCATCAGGCCTTTTTTGATACGTTCAAAAATTTCTTTCCTCGCCATTTCCAGTTCAAGCTTTTGATCAATAGTTAAAAGTATTTCAGAGATTTGTTTTTGCTCAATAAGCTGAGGTAAAGGTATTCTAAAAAACCGGATTATCTCTTGGCTTATGTTTGGTTGAGCGCCTCCTGAGCTTGATGAGTTAAGTAAAGATTTCCTGAATCGAAGGGAGTACCATAAGTAGTTGATATCCAAATCGTTTCTCTTAGGCAGTATTGCGCAAACAGCTTGATTCGTTGTCGCATCTATCCCCAGAACTCCAGTCTTACCAACGGTAGCACCGTACATCGCAATAAGCAGGGTTCCCTTTGGGAACATTTTAGCTGAGGAATTCTTTAATCCGCTTTCAGTTATCTTTTCTTCGACGTCATAAATAATTTTTTCTCTGAGTTCTCCTGATTTAACCCAAGGGATTTTACCTCCGTAATACTCTTTTTTGTCTCTACTTGGAGTACCACCACTAGAGGTTTCGGCGATGTCTTCGATTTTCACAACCTCCCACTCCTTCGGAATCTCGCACCCCAATTCCTCGCTGTATTTGTACTCCGTATGCCCGATCCCCTTCGTCAGCAGGCGCTGCATCAAGCCCTGCTTCAGGCGCTCGGTTTTCTCTAACGCCTCGTCTGATTTCTGGATCGCTGAATCGACGGTGGAGAGGACGGAGGCGATGGCTTTCTGTTCGGTGAACGGCGGCTCTATTAGTTCAAAATTTTCCAGCGAATATTTGGAAAGCTCTTTGAAAGTGCTTCCACCGCTTGCGTTTTCCAATTCTTTCCGTTTGCTCAGTAAGAAATAACAGTAAAAGGTCGGATCAGTTTTGTCGTAGTCTTTAGGTATCAGGCCCTTGCATCCCTGATTAAAGGTCGTCTCCGTATCGACCAAGCCGACATACCCGACCGGGGCTCGTGTAGAAATGATGATTGAATTTTTCGGCATTAAGGTTAGGTTTGTCTCGTTTAATGCCTTCTCAGTTATCTTGTTTTCACTACGAATTATTTTAATATTGTGATCTAACCCTCTCATATCCGCCGGGGTTATCCAGTTTATGTCTCCACCTTCCCAGTAATCGTTTTGACTTGTGGAAGGAGTTGTCCCGGTTTGAATTTCAAACATGTCCGATGCTTTTCGGATTTCCCATCCTTGAGATAAGTCACGAGCTTTCATGGTATCAACTGCTGGCGGAGGTCAAATTCCTGATTAGTTCCTCCCTTGAATTATTTTCTATCTTCAGGTGTACTAGCATTAATGTATCCTTATAAGGCAGCATGACATCTATCTGCATAAAAACTGTATTCAGGTAGTTGTTTTTCCTTGCATGGCGGACATATTGTTGCACGAACTTTGGGGTCAGAGAGAATTTGCCGTATTGCCTGTTCTTAAGGGATTTGATTACGAAAGAGTTTTCGCCCTCTAGTATGAGTTTCACTTCTTTTTGTTTCCTCGGATTCTGCATCCTGAGTGATAGTATGTGAATCGGATACGTTTTGTCCAAGACGCCTATATAGGAATTAACACGTGAGAGGTAACTGCTTATTTTATCGGCTACTTTGTCGTAGTCTTGTTTTTTCGCTTCTGCGTGTAATTCCTTGAATTTTTTAACGTCCTTGAACACAGGGAAATCTGTTTCCATTAAAGTGGAAAACTTTATCTGACCTATGAACTGCTCGACAAGTTTCCTTACTTTTTCCATTATCTCCGAATTCTCATAGGAGAAATATTTGATGCCATGAACGAACATGAGTGCTTCGGCGTTGTGGCAAAAGCCCTTCATTGAAAAGAACACAGGGCAATATGTTACTCTAGGTTTCAAAATGTCATTGTATCTGACATCCCACGGCGCTTTCGTATTAACCCGGCTAAACTCTATTATATCGATATAGGCTCCAAGAAACTGGCGGACCTCTTTTATTCTCACTGTTCGATTGAAATTTTTGACTTCACCAACGAGAAAAATTGGGTTCGTGAATGGAACTCCCAATCTAAAGGTCCCCATAACATCTATTTGGTGAGGTGCTCCTCTGCCATGCAGTTTTGTTTTCTTTTTGTTATACTGCGGGAGGTAACCTTCTTTCGTAAACCCTGCTTTATTTACGAGGTCCTGTACTACTGATTCAAAGACTAGTCCTTTAGCATATGCTTGATTTAGAGCATATTTCCGCGTTGCGTAGCCTTTTCTCTTTTTACGACGTTTCATATTATCTCCCATCTCCCTCCCTTGCCGGGTCCGATCCTCCCTAGCATTTTCTCCGAATGTTCTCCGAACTTTTCTCCGGGTTTTACAAGAGCTTTCTTAGGTCTCTGCCTAGGTCCCTTTCTAGGTCCCTTTTTCTCCCTAGTTTTCTCCCTAGTTTACTCCCTAGTCTTTTGTGTAGTTTATTGGGTAGTTTTATGGGTAGTCGTGGGGTAGTTTTCGTTTTTCAATGTTTGACTTCCCATCCCCCTCCTTTGGTCGGACCGCTCCATTTCAGGATCCCCTCTTTCCGTAATTTTCTTATGTGGTATTTGACGCCGTCTATGGTTATGCCGAGTTCTTGCGAGAGTTGTTCCTTGGTAATCGACGGATTTTTCCTGATCCGGGCCAGGATTTCCTCGTCTGTTTTGGGGGTAGTTTTAGGGGTAGTTTTAGGGGTAGTTTCTTCCCTTAGGTTCATCCTTTTCTCATAGCTCTCGGTCTGCAAGTCCGGTCTCCGGAACGTTATCGTGAACCAGTTTTCGTCGGCTTCGATCTTCGGTTTTTTGAGCTTGTATTCCTTCATCGCTTTGTTTATGCGCAGGATGCCTGATCCCGCTTTTTCCACGAGGTCCATTCGCTGCATGAGGGAGAAAAGTAAATGGTTTCTTGGCGAGCTTTTTCTCCCGAGGTCCGAGAGGGTCATTCCGGGCATGAGGCCTCCGGGGTTTGTGATCTCCACGCGGTCCGAGTAGATGTCCACCTGTATGTGTGCGGGTGAGAAGTAGTTTCTGTGGGCTAATGCGTTGAGCAGGGCTTCTCTTAGCGCGTCCTCGGGGAGTTCCGGTTTTTCGTCTCTCGGGCCGGATCGTATTATGTATTCGGTGTTCAGCTTGGATTCAATGTAGGTGTACGCGTTTTCGTAGTTGGAGTAAAGGTCGGCTGTGAATTCCCCGCGATCGAGGATCTTGTATTTGTCGGTGCCACGGAATAGGAAGCAGGCTATGGTCGCGTTCCCGAAGTATTTTGTGACGCGATCGCAGAATAGGAGGACTCCTGCGTTTTTCATGCGTCCGTCGTCCGTTAATTTGAGGTTTCTTAATATGTCTTTTCTCGGCAGAACGGCGGTTATGCCTGCTTTTTCCAGAAACGTATCATACGCTTTTTTGTTTACGTCTTTTTTTATGTCGAATGCGCCGTTCGGTTTTTCATCGAAGTTGATCAGGCCTTCGCTTATGAAGAATTCATGTATTTCGTCTCTTGCAAGCTGCTGTGAATTCGCGCCTTGGCGCTTGTAGAATTTCCCTGCCGCAGAATACGGTTTTTTAGTCCCCTCCGGAACATTTACCACAAGCACGCCGTCAACTTCTTCAATGGATACGTGAAACCTGAGGATCCATGTTTCTTGCGAGATCCTGTATCTGGGACTTCACCCGGTTTGTCATGCTTATTTTTCGGATCATTTTATCATCGCCTACGCCGACAAGTATGCGTCCTCCCTTCGTATTGGCAAAGGCACTTATCTCCTTTGCTATCGAATCAGACCAGGATTCCTTGAATTCAAGGCTTGGGCCTTCCCCCTGGGCGATCAGTGCTTCCAGTTCTTCCTTTTTCATCGTATCTCTTTCAAGTATCCCTCGATCTTCTTATCTATCTCCTTCATCTCCTTCTCGATCTCCCCGAGTTCCCCCCATTCCTTCTCGATGTCGATCTCCTCGGTCTCCTGCTTGGGATGCACGTACAGCGTCACGTTCAAATTATAATCGTTCTTCACGATCTCCTTTAAATCGACGATCCTTGCTTCTCCTTCTTTCTCAGAATAGGTCTGGTAGAGTTCGGTTACGGTCTTGATGTTGTCCGGACCTAATTGGTTTAGCTTCCTTACATGCGGGTGCTTGCGGTATTCGCCTGATGCGTTTATGAAGAGCACCTTGCCTTCCCTTTCAGGCGGCTTGTTTTTGTTCAGGAGTATGATCGCCCCCGGCGCTCCTGTGTTGTAGAAGAGCTTGTCGGGCAGCAGTATAACCGCTTCTATCAGGTTAAACTCCAAAACCTTTGACCTGATAGCCCTCTCCGCGCCTCCGCGGAAGAGGCTTCCGTTGTCTATGACGATACCGATTCGGCCGGTTTTGTCCTTGGCTGAAGCGATCATGTGCTGGATCCATGCCCAGTCCGCGGATTGCTTTGTAGTCGCGCCATAGCCGTATCTCTGCTTGTAGTAGTCGCCTTTTTTCAGGACTTCTTCTTCGTAGCCGTCCTGGTTCCATGGCGGGTTTGCGATCACTACGTTGAACTGCTGTACGCCGTTCGGTTCCTTGAATTTCGGGTACAACAAGGTGTCTCCGTATGCGATCTTTGCGTTCTTGATGTCGTGGATGTAAAGATTCATGCGGCCGAGGGCTAGGGTTTTTGGATTGACTTCCTGCCCGTAAAGGAATAGTTTGTCGGCCTCCTTGCGGCCCTGCCTTTCTTCGACGTGCTTATATGCGATAATCAGCATCCCGTTGGACGCAGATGCCGGATCGTAGACGCTGTCACCTGCTTTTGGATCAAGGGCCTCGACAAGCAAAGAAATGACTTCGCGCGGAGTATAGACCTCCCCTTCTTTCGCCTTCTGGGGCGCGAAGTATCCGAGGATCCATTCGTACGCGTCTCCGAGTATGTCCGCTGATACATGTTCTAGTCTCTTCTCGCTGAAGAGCTCCACTAATTGCCGCAGTATCTCCGCGTTTTCCCGGTTAGATGTGAACTGTATAAAGTCGACGTTATCGAATACGTCTTTTAGCTGAGGGTTCCTTTCCCCGAGGGTTTTGAGCGCTGCCGAGAATTTCTCAGGGAGTTTGCTTACGTCTTTTCTGATGTTGTCCCAGAGGTATTCTTCCGGGAAGTCGAAGTCGTGATATGCAGCGTTAGTGGCTTCCTTCTTTGCTTCTTTTTCTGAAAAGCCGTCTTGCAGCGCCTCCTTGTATGCTTTCTCGTATTCGACAAGCCATTTGTCGCTGATACGCTTCAGGAAGAGCATGATGAGAATGAATTTGTAGTCCACGCGGGTTCTGATTAGGTCCGCGGCCTTCTTCAGTAGGCCTTCGATGTCCGAGCGGCTTAGCGTCTCCTTCTTTATGGAAAGAGCAGCATTAATTATCTCCTTGCGGCTTATGAGAGTATACCGCCGTTTCCTTGAGTCCTTCGCGTCTACTTTGGCCTCAAGCCAGCCGGCTTTACGCAGTTCAGACAGGTAAACTGCTATTTCCTCCTTCTTATCCGCATTCTTTTCCAATACCTTAACAGCAGCATCGAGGTCGAATTCATTGTCCTGGAAAGCATCCCAGAGTAACGTATATCGGGTTTCCAGCCACTTTTGAAGCTTGATTTCGGGCTCGGTCATGGGTATATATAGAAATCATAAGCTTAAAAGCTAAAATTTATTAAATAAATAAAAATAAAAACACTTATGAATTATATTCTCAGCTTATCGGACTATTCTTTGCAGTCTTAAACAGCCCTTTCCTTGCCTTCTCCAGTTTCTTTGCGTAGCCTTGCTTCAGTGGCAGTTCGTCGGCCGGGTGCCAGTCGATCCCTTCGCAGAAGGCCCATTCCTCGTCTGAGACCTTCCCGGTTTTCAGGTAGTTCTCGAATATCTCCTTCTTGCGCACCTCCTCTCTTGCCACCTCGGACCAGTTGACCCAGGAAAAGCGCTTTAGCTTGGCCTTCAGATCGTCCGAGGTCGACAGAATAACGCTGGCCATTTTAGACCTTCCCCTCGGCAACGAGCTGCTCGAACTTCTCAAGCTGCGTAACGCGCAATTCAAAACGCTGCTTTATGTATTCCGGCCAGTTGACCTCGGGGTGCTCGCCCATCTTCTTTTTAAGATCGTCCGGGATATGCAAAGTAAAAAAAGCCATCTTTTTTTATACACAATAATATGTATATAGAATGTATTATGTGGATAAAAATAGTAAAGAATTACTTCATCGCCTCATCCAGCCACTTCTTCCCTTCGTCGACTATCCTCTCCAGGTCCCCCTTCGTCCGTCCCTCGGCAGTGATCCTCATATATGGCTCGGTCCCGGAAGGCCGTATCAGTATCCATCCCTCTGGTCTGGCGATGCGTATCCCATCAGTATAATCGACGTTCTTTTTGCCTCTTAGTTTCCGCTTCAGTTTCTCCATGCATTTCTTTTTGTCTGAGTCTTTGCACGGGATCTTAAGCCGCTCAGTCGGGTATTCCTTTATCTCTTTGAGTATGTCGTAGAACTTTCCTTCTGCGAGCATCTTTGCAACGATCGCCGCAGTCAGCGGGCCGTCCGGGAAGAGGTGGACTTCCGGGAATATATACGAACCAGAGGGCTCCCCCCCAAAATCCGCTTTTTCGCGGACTATCGCATTTGCTACGGCTACGTCGCCGACCGGCGTCCTGATCACTTTTTTGCATACGTCTTCTATGCGCATGGACGCATCCATGGTTGTAACGACCTTTTTCTTCCCATATGCAAGCACGGAGAGGAATGAATCCCAGTCTATGAGCCTGCCTTTTTTGTCTATGGCTGCGGACCGGTCTGCGTCTCCGTCGTGGACTATGCCGATCTCTGCGCCTGAGTCTTTTACCATCCTGCATACGCTGACGAGGTTCTCTGCCCGGGGTTCAAGGTCGTGCGGGAATTTCCCGTCGGTGTTTGTGTTGATCGTTATCACTTCGCAGCCCATTTTTTCAAGGAGTTTCGGGGTTACGACTGACCCTGCTCCTCCTGCGCAGTCGAGGAATACTTTTACTTTCCTTTTTACTTTGCCTATTTTCTTCAGGACCAGGTCTATGTATTTGTCGATGTATTCCTCTTCTGTCAGTTTCCCGTAGGATTTTCCTTTGAGGAATTTCTTTGAGTAGAATAGTTTCTCAAGGTCTTCTTCTTGTTTGGCTGTGTATGCGCCTTTCGGCCCCCAGAGCTTGAAGCCGTTGTATTCCGGAGGATTATGCGACGCAGTTATCATTACCCCGGTTCCGTGGTCCATCGCCGCTATTCCTACGACTGGGGTCGGAACTATCCCAAGCATGACTACGTCCTTGCCTGTCGCAAGTATTCCGGAAGTAAGGGCGTATTCCAGGCGCGGCCCGGACTTTCTAGTATCCCTGCCCACGACGACGGCCGAATCTTTTGAGTATGTGCCAATCGCCCTGCCCAAGTCGTATGCGAAAACGTCGGTCAATTCATCCGATTTTTTGCGGATGCCTGACGTGCCGAACAGCTTTTCCATTTCTTTAATCATTGTTTTTTCGCAGCGAAATATGAACCCCAAAAGAAAAAGGTGTGGCAATGCTCCTTTTGGTATTACAGAACAGGATTCAATACATCATTCTTAACTTCCTCAAAGCCACAAAGTATGCATCTCCTGAAGAGTATATAAGTATCAGCAGTGCAGTCGCAATGAAGGGTCGGATAGGGGGCAGGAACGCATTGAACTTCGAAAAGACACTGTACATTAGATAGATAAGCAGCAGATATATCAGGGCCAGACTTCCGCCCTTTAGCATCTGATTGTTGTACGCCTGCCCCAGACCCGGCAGAAAAACGCTAAGCCATGCCGCGACAGTTGGAGCACCAATCAGTTCCTCCTTGAGATGGGCCAGAGGCCTGCGTCTTTTTTCAGTTGCTTTGGCATGGTCTGCATTGTATTTCTCCCGCCTAGAACAGAAGAAGGTCTCATACGCCTTCTCATGGCTGAATGCCTCCGGCTCTCCGACAAAGCCGCAATCAATACAGTAATACATACCTGTCTTGGAAGCCTTCTCGCCTCCCGGCGGATCGCTTAGGTCCATTCCTCCGCAGTTTTGGCAGGCAGCGATCTTTCCTTTCTTTTTTATAAGCGAAGAAATGAGGGATTTATCGTCATCTGACAAAGCCGTTTCCAGTTTATGCCTGGCATGTCTCCTGCTGTGTTTCAGAGGTTTTTCCCGGCTATGCTTGGACGTCATCTTCAACTATAGTTTCGTTAAATAATGACATATACTACTATTTATTCTTTAATAGCATGATTCTTGCCAGCAGGGCTTCAAGCTGTATCCTTTCGTTTGATCCCTCTACCAGGGTAAAGTTTGCCTCGCCTACGAGGTCTATTATCTTCACCTTTGTCTCATCTGATATGTCTGGTACGTTCATAACTTCCCGGTTCATCTGCAGGAGTATGTCTTCTCCAGACATGCCGTAGGACATCATAAGGCGGTCCACCAGGTTCCTTGCGTCAAGGAATTTACCGCCCAAAGACAGTTCTATCACGCTCTGTATGTCCTTGGGCCTGGCCGCAGACGACGTAGAATAGACGTTCTTCTCGTCCACCTTTCCAAGGGTCGCGGCAGACTGCAGAATGTTGACTGCACGCCTTATGTCTCCTTCTGCGATGTAGGCCACGGCATCAAGACCGGAATCGTCGTACTCGACCTTCTCATGCTCAAGGATATGCTTAAGCCGTTTCTTGATCATCTCGCGTGAAAGCCTTTTGAAACGGAAAACAGAGCAACGCGACTGTATAGGCTCGATAATCTTTGAGGAGTAGTTGCAGCTCAGGATAAAGCGGCACGTCTGAGTATAGCTCTCCATGGTCCGCCGCAAGGCGTTCTGGGCATCATTTGTAAGCGCATCGGCTTCGTCCAGGAAAATTATCTTAAACTCCCCGTTTATCGGCCGGGTCCTGGCAAAGTCGCGGATCTTCGTCCTCACAACGTCTATCCCCCGCTCGTCGGATGCGTTCATCTCCAAAAAATCATGCGACAAATCTCCGCCAAAAAGCTCTCTTGCAAGACACAACGTAGCAGTCGTCTTACCGCTTCCAGCCGGCCCGGCAAACAATAGATGAGGCATAGAACGGGCTTTAACATACGCTTCCAGCCGGTCAACGATCGCCTCCTGTCCGACCATGTCCTTAAGCTTCACAGGCCGGTATTTCTCAGTCCAGGGTAGTTCCATTATGTTAGAAAATTGGAGGGATTCAATAAAAAGTAAAAGATTGAGTCGTACATAGGCGGAAAAATGATACATCATAGTGTATCAATTCATCAATGTTTCGGAGCTCTGCATAGTCAGTAATCAAAGCTTTGCATTCACAATGTAAAGCTTTTTATTAAAGCTTTCTATTCTATAAGATACCTGTCGTTGTGGAAATGGTTGCTTCAACCTAATACCGAAATTTAACCCCCTACTCTTTAATATACTTTACTTTTAAGTATCGAAATGGCCCAGCTCAACCTCCGTGAAATAGAGAAAGAAGTCAAGGACTACTGGCAAGAAAAAGACATCTATAACGAGGTAGTCGAGGCCCGCCGGGGGGGAAAGAAGTTCTATTTCTGCCAGGGCCCGCCTTTCACAAGCGGACACGCGCACGTAGGCCATGCCTGGAATACGACGATCAAAGACTGGGTCCTGCGCTATAAGACCATGCAGGGCTTCGACGTCTTCCGCCGCGCAGGATGGGACATGCACGGCCTTCCGATCGAGGTCAAGGTCGAGGAGACTGTTCTGAAGACCCGCTCGAAAAAAGACATAGAGGAGTACGGCATCGAAAACTTTATCTCGGAGTGCAAGAAGTTCGCCATACGTAACATGAACAGCATGACTGTTCAGCTTTCAAGGCTTGGCGCATGGCTTGACTGGGACGACCCATACATGACTCTCGACCGAAAGTACATGGAGAGCGTGTGGTTCGGCATAAAGAAGGCGCATGAGAAGGACTTGCTCTATGAGGACAAACAGGTCATACACTGGTGTCCAAGATGCGAGACTGCTGTTGCCGGATACGAAGTCAAAGATGAATACAGGGAGGTAACCGATCACTCTGTCTATGTCAAGGCCAAGTTGATAGGCAAAGAGAACGAGTATTTGCTTATCTGGACCACTACGCCCTGGACTCTTCCTGCGAATGTTGCTATCGCTGTGAACCCTGATTTTAACTATGTGAGAGCGGATTACAAGGGTGAGATATTGATCATGGTCAAGGATAGGCTTCCCGCCGTGCTGAATAAAGATTATAAAATACTTGAGGAATTCAAGGGAAGCAAGCTTTCCGGCCTGGAGTATATGCCCATCCTGGAAATACCCCTGCAAGACAGGATAAGGCATAAAGTGGTTCTGGCCCCTGAGGCAGTCACCCTCGAAGAAGGCAGCGGCTGCGTGCACATCGCCCCAGGGCACGGTGAAGAAGACGCAAAGATCGGGAAAAAGTATAACCTAGATGCGCCTTCTCCTGTGGACGAGGCTGGCAGGCTAGCTACGGAGCCTTACAAGGGGACATACATAAGGGATGCGAACCCGGTCATAATAAAAGACCTGGAAAAAGATGGAAAACTCCTGCGTGAAGAGACCATATCCCATCGTTACCCGCATTGCTGGAGATGCAAAACGCCCCTGATCCTGAGGTCGACGAAGCAGTGGTTTTTGGCTGTTTCAAAGATAAGAGACCATCTCCTCGAAAACAATAAAGAAGTTGACTGGGTCCCGGACTGGATAGGCTCAGGGCGCTTCGAGAACTGGCTCATCAATGCAAGGGACTGGTGCATCTCCAGGCAGAGATACTGGAACACACCCCTGCCGATTTGGACATGCGAATGCGGAAACATTGAAGTCATAGGCTCGATAAAGGAACTAACTGAGAAGTCGGCTCACGAGATAGACACAGATGCGCTTGACCTTCACAGGCCGTACATCGACAAAGTACACCTCAAATGCAAATGCGGAAAAGAAATGCACCGCGTAAAAGACGTCCTAGACGTGTGGATCGACTCAGGCTCTGCGTCTTGGGCGAATCTGCGTTATCCGCATGAGACCGGACAATTCGACCGCCTGTTCCCTGCTGATTTCATAACCGAGGGCAGCGACCAGACCCGCGGATGGTTCTATTCGCTCCTGGTCATGGGGACAATCGCATTCGATTGTGCCCCCTACCGGAGGGTGCTATATCACGGATTTACATTGGATGCTGAAGGCCGCAAGATGAGCAAGTCTTTGGGCAACGTCGTAGACCCCATGGAGGTCATGGACAAGCACGGAGCAGACGTATTCAGGTTCTACGTACTGTCCGCGAATGTGCCCTGGGATGACCTGTGCTTCTCATGGGAAGGCATGACCGCAGTCGAGAGGCTGCTTAACATACTATGGAACGTCTACTCCTTCGCAGACACATACATGAAGCTGGACAACTACGACCCAAATAGGAAGTATGAGATGGAACTAGCAACCGAAGACCGCTGGATCCTCTCAAAATACGCTACACTCATCAAAGACGTGTCGTCTGCCGCCGAGAAGCTATACCCCCACGACTACTGCAGGCCCATAAATGAATTCATACTTGAACTATCCCGCTGGTATGTAAAACTCATCCGCGACAGGGTCTGGATGGAAGGAGAAGACCCAAGAAAGATGTCGGTACACTACACCATGCATGAAGTACTCACCGGCCTTGCCCTTCTCATGGCTCCAGTAACGCCCCACTTCTCCGAACACATGTACGGTAAACTCACAGGCGAAAAAAGCGTCCATCTACAGAAGTGGCCCTGCGCCGACGAATCAATGACAGACAAAGAACTTGAAAAGAACATGGCAGTAGTACAGCAGATAGTAGAATGCGCAAATGCCGCAAGACAGACCGCACAAATAAAGCTGCGCTGGCCCATTTCGAGGATAATGATTGCACTAAAAGAGGACTTCGACGTGAAACCTTTCGAAGCCATAATACTCAAATCCTGCAACGCAAAATCCCTGGAATTAAAGGACGTGAAAGCGGGAATTGCGGTAAAGCCTAACCTGGCCACCGTCGGACCCAAATACAAAAAAGACGCAGGAAAGATAATGCAGCACCTCAAGTCTGCCGATGCTGCGAAGGTCAAAGAGGAAGTTGGGAAGACAGGAAAATACAAGATAGACAATATCGTCCTGGAAGCAGGCGACCTCCTATTCGAAGCAAAGATGCCTGAAGACCTTGTCGCCCAGGAATTCCCAGGCGGCATGGTCTACATAGACTCCAAGATGGACCCCAGCCTTATGTCAGAGTCAATGGCAAGAGAAGCTATAAGAAGGATACAGGCCATGAGAAAAGAGATGAACCTGCAGGAACTGGAAGTAGTAGACGCCTACATCGAATGCGACGAGGAATTCAAAAAATACGTGTCAGACAACAAAGCAGGAATAGAAAAGGAGACAAGAAGCCGTATAACCCCCGGGAAACCTTCATGCAGCGGATTCGAGAAAACATGGGACATAGAGGGAAGCGAAGTAAACATCATAATCGCGAAATAGGCACACCGCATATTTTAAGCGTGAAATTCTATTAATAATACTCTTAACTTAGATTATTCTATCTATTTTGGAAAGATGAAAGGATCAAAAGGGTATAGAAGAAAGAGCAGGGGAATTAGGGTTGCGCCAAGAGAAAGAGGCAAAGTTCACATTAAAAGATACATGAAGGACTTCAACGAGTCCGACAGGGTAGGGATCGACATCGACGCCGCCTTCCAGAACATACCCCACCCCCGCTTTCAGGGAAGAAGCGGCCAAGTAGTCGGAAAACAGGGCAGAGCCTATTTTATCGAGATATTCGACGGGAGTATGAAGAAAACGATACTTGTAAATCCGGAGCATCTAGTGTCCCTTAAATAAATTTTTTGGGGCCTTTTCTGTGGTGATAAAACATGAATGTTATTAGCGAAAAAAACGTTACTCTTGCAGAGGTCAAAAACATCCTCAAGGACAAAAAAAAGGAATACGAAGACGCGGGAAAAGAGCTGTTCTATGAGCAGAAGAGGGCACATGACCATGCAACCAAGGCTGCGAAACTGAGCATGAAGGACGCCAAAAAACTGGTAGAGGAAGTAAAAGCAATAGGCCTTGCGCTTTCCGAAGACCAGATAGTGAAAATAGTAGATCTTTTACCGGAGACTGTCGACGACGTAAGGGCCATCTTCGCAAAAGAGAGGTTCAAGTACACCGAAGAAGACATCAATAAGATACTCGATGTCGTGGCCCATTACAGATAATTCTGCATAAGGGGGTAGAGGTAAAATGAGAAAAGACGAATATGTCCGGATTCTGGATTATCTGCCAAGAGGCAAATCCGATGTCCCGCCTCACAAGAGGAAACCCATAGCCCAGGCGATAGGTGAAAAATATTTCTCCCTGCTGGAACTAGTGCCAAGAGAAGGGATGGGATTCGAACAAGGGGAAAGAATATACATCGGAGAAGGCACCAGAGACCGCGTAGATCACATCGAAAGACGGATAAAATATGAGTGGCTTACGCCCACCGCCAAATCCGAGCTTCCCTTTATCCTGGAAAAGGCCTTAAAAGACGATGAAGCAAGTTCCATAAACTTCTACAACACGGCCGGGAGCATCAGCACAAGACAGCACAAGCTGGAGGTCATGCCCAGGATAGGCAAAAGGCATAGGGACGAAATCCTGGCGGAAAGAGAAAAGCAGCCATTCAAGGATTTCGCAGACATGCAGAGCCGGCTGAAAAGCATACCAGACCCTGTGAGGGTAATAGCAGACAAAATAGTCGAAGAACTGCAGGGACAAAGCAAGTACTACTTGTTCGTCCCGGTCATCAGGGACCGTGACCTGCAGGAAAGGTACTAGATAAGCTGGCTAAGCCTTTTCCCCTCTTCCATTTACTTTCTTATTTATCTGCGTCCGCTCAGAATCCTTAAGTACCTCCCCAGCAAATCAGCTTATGCCGGGTTCTGGAAATGAACGTACCAATCTGCGCCATATGCGCCAAAACAGGAGTGCTCTGCAACGCCTGCGAAACGAAGCTTGCCAATGGACAGATAACCGAGATGGACGTAGAACTTGCAAAGATATTCTATGAATCAGGGATGGAGGGAACAGGCTTTGAAAGAGCCATCGACACAGGCGAATACATTATAATCCTCGCCAAGAAAGAAAACATCGGAAAGATAATAGGAAAAGGCGGCGACAATATAAGGATAATATCAAAGAAGCTAGGGAAAAAAGTCCGGGCCATCGGCACCGAAAGCCTGCAGGACACCATACACGACTTCGTAGCCCCCGCACAGATAAGCTCCATAAACAAAGTCTACCGCCCGGACGGGACAAAAGTCACAAAAATACGCATAAACAAAAACGACAAAAAAAGGATGCGGATGGACATAAAAGAGATAGAGAGACTGGTATCCTCGCTCACAACAGACAAAATAGAGATATCATTCGACGAATGAACTTTCATAATGGACTACATCAAAGACCTGACAAAAAAACAGGGAAAAGCCCATTTCACCCTAATAGACCCAGAAAACCAGCCACCAGAAGAAGCCGCAGCACGCGCCAAAACATGCCAAGACTACGGAAGCAGCGCAATAATGATAGGCGGATCCACGGTAAGGGATGAAAAACTCGTCTACAAGACCATCGAATCGATAAAAAAACAGGCAGACATCCCAACAATACTCTTCCCAAACTCGGCCCACGCAATCTCCGAGAACGCAGACTACATCTTCTACATGATGCTCATGAACTCCATGGACCGCCGATTCCTCATCGGAGAACAGATAAAAGCAGCACCCCACATAAAAAAATGGGGCATAAAACCAATATCCATGGGCTACATAGTCGTGAGCATGAGCAAGACACAGACGACAGTTGAAAAAGCCGCAAGCCTGGACAGGATCACAGAAGCAGACACAGAGAAGGCAGTCTCCTACGCCCTCACCGCAGAATATCTGAACCTCCAGTGCATATACCTGGAAGCAGGCTCAGGCGCAGAAAAGCCGGTGCCAAACGAGATGATAAAAGCCGTGAGAAAAGAAACAGACATACCGATCATAGTCGGAGGCGGCATAAGAGACGGAAAAACCGCAAAAGAAAAAACAGACGCAGGAGCAGACATAATAGTCAACGGCTCATTATGCGAAGAAGACTGCGCAAAGATCAAAGGGATTATAGAGTCTATAAAGAGAATATAATCTATTGACGGAAAAACTAAAACCGATATGCTGCGACTATTCACAGACCCTTTTTATACTTCAAACGTAATAATTTTAATCCAACGATTTTTAGGTGGTTGACAATGACAGGATTACCTCTAGCTACAGTCGAGCGGATAATGAGAACCGCCGGCGCCGACAGGATTTCTAATGATGCGGTAAAAGCTGCCGCAGACCGGGCAGAAGAACTTTTAAATACTCTGACAAAAGAAGCCGTTGTATTATCCAAACACGCGGGAAGAAAGACCGTGACTGCCGAAGACATAGAACTTGCATCCAAAAGATGAATGTGCTGCGGTTCAAGAAAGGGTACAAAAACTGGGAGACGACATACGAAGCGGAGCTTGACTACGAATACTCAGCCAGCTTCGAGAAAAAAATCACATCTCTCATATTGTACCGGCCGGACATGGGCCGCCGAGTATCCATACCCTGGCAGGCATTCGAACAATTCACCCAGCCCGGAACAGACGGCACCTACGCCGACTCCGCAGGCCTTAAGATAAGATACGCAGACGGCAGACTGGACGTGTCGAACGGCCAGAATTTCTTGGTAAGAATACATGCAGACCAAGTTGCGGCTATAAAACGAGCGGCAAAAAACATCTCACAGAACGTCTCATGCTCGGTTGAGAACATACTCAGGGAATACAGCAGCCACAGGATATAGACCATACAACCGACAGCGGCTCTCTGGTTTTTTATTCATGATATACAAGTATTTACCATGCAGGACGTAGAAGTCAGGATAATAGAAAAACCCGAACTGAAGAACACCGTACTCATAGAGGGCCTGCCCGGGATAGGCCTGGTCGGCAAACTTGCCGCAGACCACATGCTGGATAAATTAAAGGCAAAAAAGTTCGCAGAAATCTATTCTCCGTTCCTGCCGCCGCAGGTCTCCATAAAAGAAGACGGCACAGTACAACTGGTAAACAACGAACTATACTACTGGAAAGGAGAGAAAAACGACATCATACTGCTCTTAGGAGACTTCCAAGGCATAACGCCAGACAGCCAGTACAAACTATCCGAGAAGGCAATCGATACAGCCATGCAATACGGCCTGAAAAGGATATTCACCCTCGGAGGCCTGGGAACAGGAGACATAGTAAGAAACCCCAAAGTATTCGGAGCCGCAACCACAATAGCCCAAGTAGAAGAACTGAAAAAATACGGCGTAATATTCAGAGGAGGAGGAGCAATCTTCGGAGCCGCCGGACTACTCGTAGGCCTAGGAATGCTCAAAGGAATACCCGCAGCATGCCTGATGGGAGAAACGCACGGACAGATCATAGATGCTAAAAGCGCAGAAGCAGTCCTAAAAGTGCTGACCGCTATCCTTGGAATAGAGATGGACATGACGGAACTCGCAGGAAAAGCCAAAGACACAGAAGAACAGATGACCAAGATGAGCAAGATGCTCACAGACCAGAAAAAGGCAATGGAAAGGCAGCAGGAATTTTTGGACGAGACGCCAAGCTACATAAGGTAAGATTAAAAAGAGATATAGGAAATAGAAAAGCTGACAGGAAAGAAATAAAGAATTACTTCTTTATCTTCCATGCGGGTGCTTCACGCATATTCATCTCTGCTCTTCTAGCCGCTTCTTCCGGGCCCAGACCCTGCTTGACATACATCTTAGACACCATGATCTTTACGTCTTCCCTGGACTTAAGCTTTCCTTTCTGGTCCGTACAGTAAGAACAGTAAATATTGTTCATATCTCCGCCGCCGAAATCATTGTATTTCTGCATCGTCATCCCGCAACTCTGGCATATTTTCATTTTTTCTATCAAACAAAAATTTTTTTTATGAGATAATTATTGAATTACATAGATTTAATATAATCTAAAGGGCAGTATTAACCAAGCAAAATGCAGGACTACGACATAGACTTCCACATACACTCGAAATACTCGAAAGGCGTCTCCAAGAACATGGAGCTGCCGGTGATAGCAAAACAGGCAGAGTTAAAAGGCCTGGACATGGTAGGAACAGGAGACGCCCTCTGCATCCCATGGATGGGACACATAAAAAAAGCCCTGACCAAAGAAGTAGACGGAGCCTACACAACAGAAGACTCCAAAACGCAATTCCTGGTAACCGCCGAGGTCGAAGACGAGAGAAGAGTGCACCACCTCATACTTTTCCCATCTATTTCAGCAGCGGAAGAGATGACAGAACGGCTGCGCAAACAATCAAACGACATACACAAAGAGGGCAGGCCGCACGTCAAGATCAACGGGGAACAGCTTGTCGACCATGCCAGGGAAGTCGACGCTCTCGTCGGGCCTGCGCACGCATTCACCCCCTGGACTGCCATCTACAAAGAATACAACTCATTAAGGGAATGCTATGGAACAAATACACAGTATGTGAAATTCCTGGAACTTGGCCTGTCAGCAGACACCTATATGGCAGACCGCATCGCAGAGCTCCAAGACATAACCTTTCTGTCCAATTCTGATACCCACAGCCCCTGGCCCCAGCGCCTGGGCCGGGAATTCAACAGACTGCTCATAGACCATCCCTCATTCAAGGAGATCGCAGACGCCCTGGAGGGAAAAAACAAAAGAGAGGTCTCACTCAACGTCGGCCTGGATCCGAGGGAAGGAAAATACCATCTCACCGCCTGCAGCAAATGCTTCATACGCTTCAAACTCGAAGATGCGACAAGGCTGCGTTGGCGCTGCCCGGAATGCAGGGGCATGATAAAGAAGGGAGTAGCGGACAGGATAAACGAGCTTGCAACATGGGAAACGCCGCACCATCCGGAACACCGGCCCAGATACATGCACATAATACCCCTTGCAGAGGTCCTGGCCCTGGCATCAGGCAGCAGGAACGCCACAGGCAAAAAGATCAAAGAAGAATGGGACCGCATGATAGCGAAATTCGGAACAGAGATCAATATTCTGGTAGACATAGACACCGAAGAGATCAGGAAAGAAAATGCTGAAGTTGGGAGAATAATCGAGAAATTCCGCTCCGACAAGATAAAATACGTAGCCGGGGGAGGGGGACAATACGGCTACCCGACACTGAAAGACGAAACAGACAACTTCTATGGAAGAGGACAGAAGACACTCGGCGACTTCTAAACTAACCTGCTCCGCCGCCCCCGCCTCCGCCGCCTCCTCCGCCGCCCCCGCCACCGAATCCTCCTGAGCCGGAAGTGCTGGTCGCAGCGGTAAAGGCCGATGAGAAGCTGCTAACTGCTGAGCCGAACGATGCCGCAGAGAATCCTGCGCCGGCGGCATATATGTTCGAGTGTATCTCTCCTTTGTAGTCTTTGAATACGTCATCCATGGCCTTCTGAACCGTCTTTGCGACGCCCAACGGAATCGAGTAAATCAGGTATTTCTCCCAGAGGGTGATCGCGTCGGGCTTGACTTCTTTCAGGCTGCTGAAGTCTTCGAGGAACTTTTTGAGGCGCATCCATTTGACGTAGTGCTCGGCACCCTTTGGGGTTCTGTTCGGCAAGGCGTTCTGGAAAGACGCGATGAGAATAAAGGCTTCGAATGCTATCAGGATGACGAGTGGCCAGAATACCAGAAACGACACGACGGCTATCAAAGCAGTCAGGCCGAAGAAAGGTAGGTATCCTGTTTTCTTCGAGAAGAAATCCATGTCTTTGGCTTCCGATTCTACGGTCTGCTTCCAGTCTTCGAGCCATGCCTGTGTTTTTATCCTGTCTCCTTCAAGATATTTCTTCAGTTCCGTCAGGGTGACAAGATCAGGCGTATCGTCTTCGACCACTTTCTTTATCGGCCAGCCTTCGTAACGCAAGCCTGCAGCTTCGTCTATAAGTTTGAAGAGCTTTTTCTCGCTCTCGGATAACTTAGACGGATCACCTTCCGCCCTGTCCGATATCCCATATTGTTTCAGGTAATAATCAGATCCAGGGGTTGACTCGGATAAGTCTGATCTATCGAGTATTCTAAGCTCGTAGTCTTCTCCTCCGAACAGGCCCAGGAATTTCTCCTTAGGAATCTTACTTATCTGCATCTTTCCCTTAGCACAGATGTCAAGCAGTTCCGCTGTTATCGAATTTGGGCTCGGCTCCTTCGAGCTCTGGTTTATGAGCGCGCTCAGGACTGCAGGGCTGTAATCATATGGAGGCTCGCGCTCATAGATCGACTGAACATCGACTTTCGGCTCCCTTCCATAGAAGTACCAGACGGCGGCGAATGCTATTAATTCCAGCAGCGCGAAGCCTATGACCAGCGCGGCAAGGGTTTCAAAGGACATCGAGGAGCCCGTGTTAGAATAATTCTTTTCTTCAGTTTCTATTTTCTGCAGGCCCTGCCCAGACATCTTTTGGGCGTAAGTCGTTTCAGAAAGAACAGATGCTGGGAACACGGCACGCACTTCCACCCACTGGTTCGCAGGAACATTAAAGGTCTGGAAAATAACTTTATCATTGTCCAGCATCGCAAGTTTTCCTGTAAGCTGCGGATGACCCCACGTGTATACCTCGCTCGAGTTTGTCACAGGCGACGGAAGGATGATGACCCCCTCAAGGTCAGAAAGCCCAAGATCCCAGTGCTCGTCCCAGACCTTCCAGTAGAGCTCTGCGACGTCATCGTAAACTATTAGAGCATTGATTAGGCGGTAGCGGATG
>CAVVMY010000020.1:0-18126 GCA_963749405.1 Candidatus Altarchaeales archaeon
GAGAGGGTTTATTCGACGTATTTCATCGGCACATACGAAGGAACGGCAAACAGCACAACCACTACCACAACGACCACGACATCGACCACAACTACTTCAACAACCACGACACAGGCTCCGGTAACGACCCAGTATCATCCTCCGGTAACTGCCCCGGCTACATCGACCAGCACTACAAGCACAAGCACGACTACGTCAACCATTCCATGCTACTCTAAGTGGTGGTTTGACAACAATCATACGGATACATGCAGGAATAATTCCTTCTGCGGTGACTATGTGTATTACGGCCTGAGGACGTTCGACAATCAGAGTGCGTGCCTCGCTGCATTGCAGTTACACAACAATGTAACGAGCACGACCACTTCGACTACTTCGACCACGTCGACAACTACGACAACGATGCCTGATGCGCCGCTGATATACGACGTCCAGACAGTATCCGTTTCTGAGAATTCGGCGGCGGTAGTATGGAAGACGCATGGATCGTCAGACAGTCGTGTGGAATACGGAGTCACAACGGCATACGGGATGAACGCGTCAGACGGCTCTCTTACAGAGAGTCATGTGGTAGCGTTCAGCGGACTTACGCCTGACACGCTTTATCACTACAGGGTCGGTTCGACAAGCTCCTGGAACCTATCGGCTGTGTCGGGAAACTACGTCTTTAGGACGTCTTATGTATACGTAGGCAATGCGACTACGATGGTGGCAAACCAGACGACAACCGTTGAAGTTCCAAAGGAGAACATATCCATGGACATCATGACAGGCGAAAATGTTACAAATGCCACGATCACGGTGAAGACGTCCTCCAGCAGCCAAGTGAATGCGACATTGTCGGTTCCGGCATTGAATAAATACATAGAGGTCGAGACCAGTAGCGATGTGAGAGACGCGATCAAGTCCGTAATGTTGAAGGTCTACTACACGGATGCAGAGCTGAATGCATCAGGCCTCAACGAGTCCAGCCTGGCTATATACTGGTACAATACTACAAGCCTGGAATGGGTGAAGCTGTCAACGACCATTCCATGGGTATATGGAACCGGCGTCAACACCACGGCAAACTACGTATGGGCGAATGTCTCCCACTTCAGCGACTACGCCGTCGGAGGAGAGGCACTCTCATGCACGATGACAGGAGATGATCCCCCATGCGGCCAAGTGAGTTTACAGGAAGTAATAAACCTGATTATACTATGGTCGCAGGACAAGGCAAACTTGAATCAGGTCGTCACGCTTATAAACGCATGGGCGCAGGCAACCTAACTTTTTTTTCTTTATTCAGGACTACTGACATAGAATAGTCATCTATACATTTCCAGTCCTAGTTTCTTTAGGGATGTCTTTTGGTCGTTCCAGATCCTGCCCGTCTTATATAAATAATAGTCTAATTCGTTTCTGTCTTTTGCCCATACGATTCTGTGGTTTTCAAGGATTGATCCCTTCAGTTTCAGGGGCAGTAGTTCGAAGATTTTGATGTCGTATTTTCCTGTGAGATTTGTCTTGAGAATGTCTCCGAATAGTTTGTCTGCATTATTTTTTCCTCCTGCTATGAGGCATACATCGACGTCGGATCTTTTGTTGTGCGTGCCGTTGGCCTTGGAGCCGAATAGGAGTATTCCCAGGATGCTGTCCTTGAAGCAGGAGAAATCCTTTTCTATGTCTTTTAGGTTTATTCTTTCAGCCATTTTTGAAGCGCTGAGGCAAATGACTTAGTGCCTAAGAGAACCTCGTTGATCGATTCATAGGCTTGTTTGTCGATGACTCCGTTGTATTCGTGGACTAGTACGTTGCGCAGGCCGTTTCCTTTCTTCAGTCTGTCGCATATGTCTTCTCCCAGGCATAGCATGGATGAAGCTTTCTCCATATTAGAGTAGTCGTCCTCCAGGCATTTGCCTGAATCCTTCACCAGCATGGCTGAGAGATCGGCGGATATCTCTGCGAGTTCCTGGAACTCTTTGTACATTGCTTTGCGCCTGATGCGGTTTGCAAGGAATTCTTCTTTGCTGCCGAAATTTTTTTCAATGAAATCTATTCTGTCCTCCAGTTCGGAGAGTTTCTGGAGAAAACGCTCTCTTCTGGCTGTTTTTTTGGGCATCGTTTATATATTAAATCCAAGACGATAAATAGACATAGAGGAGTCTTGCATAGAATGATATAATGAAAAAAACAGGTAACGACCGGGAACTGCACCCGGATACCCGACGATGCAGGACACGCCAAGAAAAGCCTGCAAATACCCGACGGAACAGAAGCCACGATGAACCTATACATCTGGAGAGGATAAATATGAGAAAAATAAATATAAAGAACAAGAAAGGCGTGCTCTTCTACACCATCATAGGCCTTATGGTGATCGCTATGGTTGCAATTGTTGCAATACATATCATAAATACGACGTATGTTCCGAATGAGGTGGATTTGGCGTCTCAGCGTAGGTTTAATACTGCGATTTATGATACGCAGGCTGATATGCATGATGTGGTGAGGCATGCTGTGTATCCGGTGATTTGGAAGATGGGGCATGATGTGGATGCGCAGGGTGTGAATGTTTATATAAGCGAGTCCGAGGATGAAATGTTGTCTAATCTAACGGATCAGTTTATTGTGCAGATGAATGACGACCTGTGTCATTTTTCAGATAATTGCACGGACAACAGTACTTATTATACCTTCAAACAGGATACTCAGGACGTGTATGTGGGTCCTGTGGAGAATGGAGACGTAAACATAACCTGGACAGGCGATGGTTTAACCATCAAGGTAGACATGAGTATGTGGGCTAGTTTCGGCACGAAATACAGTTACAGAAACGATCATGTGCCGATTACTGTTGAGGTGCCTGTTCGTTTGGTTCAGATGCAGGAGAAGGCGAAAGCGTTCCATGATAATTATGACCCGGGTATAAACTTTTTATCCCCGGTCAGAACTTTCACTTATGGGATGACTTATGGGAGAGCTTACATAAACGCCTATTCCGGACTGGAGGATAATAGCACCCTGATAAAGCAGGGATATTTTACCTATGATCCAATAACTCAGGTATTATCAGGGGATCCTGAGCAAATGAAAGGATTTAAGATAGGAAATTTGGCGGACTGGGGGTCGATTCCCGCCTCGACGGCGTACAGTGAGTGGAGGTACTTAGGGGAGCCGTCGTATCTTCCGCCTGGGGTGGATTTTAATGATTCGTTGGCTGATATAATAAGGGGCTATCTTGCGGGAAACCTTGATTTAGGTCAGATAAATCAAGAGGTGACGGCCAAAGACCCGAATGCGGCTACGATGAGTGAGGATCAGTATCGTGCGGCTTCGGCGGCGTATTTGCAGTATTCGGAGATGATACAGAACTTAACAGATGAAATAGATAAATGGAAAACGGATACTGAACCTGACCGTGGCTGTGAAGACTTCAAAACCGCGACAGGGAATGTTTTACAGGACGTGCTGGACTTCGTGGACCTGTCCAAGTCACATGCTGCACAAGGTATGGAAGGGCAAGGGAATAGTACGAGCAGCCATGCGGATAATGCCGATTTCAAAGGCAAATACGGCAGCTTTGAGCAGATCGATATTACTGGCATTGAATCATTTCTAAAGCAGATAAAAGGCAATAAACCAAACTTTCTTTCCCGTCTTGATGTCCTCCCGGACAGCGATGCTGATTGTAGTTTCTGTACGAGTGAGTGCATATCTGACGACGTCTGTGGGAAATGCCCTGGAGAAGGGGATGACGTGGAATATACGTATGATAGGGACTGTGTGGAGGATTCCTGTTGCATAGAAGAAGGGGCCGATGGATGTTTTAAGTCCGGTCAAAGTTGCAGTTCATGCAACTGCAAATGTAATATAAAGCCAGAGCTATCAAATGATATATCAACCACGTTGACAGGAATATATAACCAATTATTTCCGCAGATTGAATATATGAAGACGCTTTCTGACAGGTATGAAGACCAGGCTGACAGCATAAGTAAATTAAATGAGACCGTGTCCGATATTAAAAACCAGGGGACAGTCAGCGAAGGATATGATGTAAGTTCCAGTATCGTGTATGATGAGGTGCAGTACACTCGCTGTCTGCCTTTAAGCGATGGATTCTTCTTTGGCTGGGTTAATGCAAACAAGGGCGAGTGCTACTATAAACCCATCTGGAAAGACGTAAACAAAGGAGTATGCGGCGACGTATGCACGTCAGGCGGGTTGTACGGCGCACAGATTGCGGCAGCATCGTGTGCGGCGATAGTTATTGTTGGCGCAAGTGAGGGGACTGGAGAGGAGTTGGCTCGAAATGTGATCCAGGAAGCTGCAAGTTGGTTTCCTGCAATATATGACATACGGGTTGAATACACTATGGATGAGACGTTGATAGATGATAAAGATCGGGTAATGCTTCATAATATTTATGCCGGAGATGATGACTTATATGGGTATAATCTAACACATCAGTTATTTACGCATGTCGCTCCGGAGTTTGTTATCTATAAGAACCATAAGATAAATACTGGCGATGTATATGTGATAGTATACATCCACATGGATCTTGATAAGGATCCTGAAGCATCTAAGAAGATTTTGAAGGCTATGAACAACTGTGATGGGAATCAATGCTTATAAAAGTAAAAAATGACAAATCAACAAATTGCCCGAATAATGATTCTGTTGGTATTGTTTGCATGCATAGCAAACATCGAAGCAAGTCAGAGAACTAAGCAAGACTGCGATCAAATGCTTAATGGAACTGAATATGGAGTGAACGTGTTACATGATGAGTCGACAGGCGGCCTAAACTACTTTGCTACCTGGAACTGTTATAGACAAATAGGAATAGAACATCCTGAATACCTGGAAAAGGGAATACAACTATGCGAAGAAGAATACAACCGCACGGGAGACAGATTATCTGTGCAAAACATAGGTGATATATATATGGCCCTTGGCGAGATATACAATGACTCCTCCAAATACGATACCGCGATAGAATGGTATTTAAAAGGCTGTGAACACGAGAGACGGATTAAATATAACTGTGGGTTTGAGTATGCCCAGATCGCTCTCTGTTATGCTCTTAAGGGTGATACGGAGAATGCTTGTAAGTGGTGTGAGGAGTCTAACAAGGAGAGTCCGGGATTTTCGAACTGTGCGATTGATTTTGCTCTTCAGAGTTATCCTAAGCCCACTAACTGCGGTTATAGTTCGGATAATTCCAAATCTTCCAGCGACAACGGCAGCGGGTTTCCCGTCATTCCACTCGTCGGTGGATTCCTAGTCTTAGTATTGATAGTGGCTGCCTTCTTCCTGTTGAAAGGCAAAAAACGCAAGGGCAAATAATCCTTCTCTTCATTCCTGTTTCCCCGTCTCGACTCGGCTCTGTATGACTGCATAGGAGGACGGTTTTCTCGGTAGGTAATATGCTGGGATGATCAGTATCAGAAGCATTGCTCCGAGGAATATGAACGGCAGGGTAATGTCACTATACGCTTCTGCTATTAGTCCTCCGAGTATTGGTCCTATGAGGTATCCGAGGTCTTCTGCTGTGTCCCATACGCCGACGACGCATCCTTTGTCTTTTCCGGTTGATGCGTCTGTTAGTAGGCCGTCTGCTGCTGGGATGGCTAATGCCAGGCCTGTGGTTGCGGCGAAGGCCGAGAACATCATCAGGTAGACGTCTCTTGTCAGGCCGAATAGTATGAAGAAGGATCCTGCCAGTAATAAGCCGGCTATTAGTACTTTTGTCTTGCCTACCCGGTCTGCGAGGATGCCCGCAGGTATCTGGAATAAGACAAACGGTATGACGAACATGGATAATATGACGCCCACTGTTTCACTCCCTATCCCGAGATCGTTATATAGCGGCTCAATGGCCCAAATAACTCCGTCCGTCACTATGAAAGCAAGCGTCAAGAGGAAGATCAATAGGCCAGCAGACTTCAACGCCCGGTATTCCAATAAGCCTTTCATGAATATCTTGTCCTTGGTCACAACCGACTTGATGCCGCACACGAGGCCTTTCTTTTCCTTCACGGTCTCAGGAACTCCGAACCAGACAAGAAGCATTGACACAACAGAGGTTACAGCATACAGTAAGGAGATCAAACAGACTCCGCCGGAGAAATTACCTGAAAGAAGTAATCCGCCTATTATGGGCCCTACTGCGAAACCAAGCTGCATACCTGTTACAAGGAGGCCGAAGTACTCGGAACTCTTATCCTTCGGCGCAATATCCATCACGTAAGAACGGACTGGCACGTTTATCAACTGGTTGAAAAAACCAAGCAAGAGGAGCAAAACGAACAATGACGGGATCGATGAGGCAAGAGGCAAAAACGCAGAGAAAAGAAGCATCCCAAAAAGGCCGCATACGATAAGCCTCTTCCTACCCACGCAGTCGGCCAACTCACCTGTTGGAATGTCGAAAAACAGGGATGATAAGGATGGAAGGGCGACCATGAAGCCTACAAGCAGTAGATTGTCAGACAACTTGCTGACAAGCAAAGGAAGTAGGAAGAACACCGCACCCCCTCCCAAGGTGTAGACTGCCGTAGACAACCCGATAAAGAGGATAAAACGATGATCCCTAAACATCTCTTGGTATTTCATTCCGGTATTAGCTTGAGTGCTGTGGAGGCGTCAGATTCTGGCCTCGGTTGCTTTGGCGCTTATCTGTAGCCATCCTTGTTCTAGGTCGATTTTTGCAGGGCCGAGTCTTATCTCTTTTTGCCGTTGCTCTGACAGCATCCCGGACACCAAGCCCCTTATTATCGTATACTCCGATTTTAGGGAGTATTTTGTCCAAGGGTGGTAGGTCGAACTGAAGGTGAAAACGCCCCTGCTTTCTTCTACTAATACATCCCCCCATCCAAGGGCAGACAGGTAGTCGGTTATGAAATTCAGGGAGCGGTCGTTTGCAACCTTTATTATACTCTTTCCTGTTTTGAATGCCGCTTCGAAGAGCGTTTCTTTTCCGGATTCAAGAACGCTGGTTTCCTCCTCAATCAAGTATATAAAGTAGGGATCCATTTCAAAATGCCTCACCCCCTTAAACAGCACCATGCAATCTCTATACTCAAAAAACTTGCCGTCGATAAGGCTTTTAAGGGAGTTTTTGCTGTGGCTTGTTGGCTGTACGTGATTGTATTCCATGAATTCCTCGTCATATTTTATTTCAGGGAGATTGCCCACGTTATACACTGATACGCTTTTGTCGAATCGGTCTCTTGGCTGTATTACTACGGAGCATTTAGCCCCGCATCGCCCCTTGCATTCTAACTGGAGTCCTTCAACGCTTTTGTCGCCGATCATGTAAGCCCATACCCCAGCTATACTCCCTTCAGTGATTATGTAGCCCCGACCATTCTCTTTACAGACTACGAAATTATCGAAAGACAACTCGAAGGTCTTTTTCTCCAGATCAACAACGTAGCTTACCTTCGAGGAATATGTACCTCCGATGAATATGACCAACTGTCCAAGAAATTTCAGAAACTTTTCATCACTGGTAGAACTTCTCCGGGTGAGACTGGACAAACTTGCGTAGACGTATCCTGCCTTTTTTCCGGCGGAATATAATGCCGTTCTACCGGTTACGCCGTGTTTTTCGTCAAACGCATTCTCGATCTCCATGAAAAGTTCCTCCGGTACAAATAAGTCTCTTAGGACGGCATCTGATTCTCCGCCCGTCAGTTTGGTTATGACAAAACCAGGATTCGTAAGATCCTCTATATTAGGCAGAAGCCAGTATTTTATATACATTGACGCAAGCGATGTCTCAACCTTTTCCTTGACTTTGTCGAGCATTTTCCCTCTTGTTTCCCTTGAACAGGTATTCGAATATTATTTTAGGCGAGTTCTTAATAAGCTCCTTATTCAGGTCGTTTATGCTCGTCTCCCTCTGATTCAGGTTCCATATTATGTTCGTGAATGTCCTGCTGCGCCTCATCAGCTGGATGTTTAGCTCGATCAGGAAGGGGATGTAGCTTGCTTTAACTTCCTTTGCGCGGTCTGCAAGCTCTTTGCCGTATTCCTTTCGCCAGTATTTTTCGTATAATCCAAGTCTGCCTTTATGCACGGCCTCTGCCGCAAGCTCGGCGCCCCACATGGCGTATAGTATGCCTTCACCAGTCAGCGGGTCTACGTGTCCTGCGGCATCTCCTATGAGAATCCAGTCCTTTCCGGCACAGGGCAGCTCAAAGAATTTGTGGTCGGAGATAAAGGGTATCATATGAGACCACTCGGAGATTATTTCCAGGTCAGGGTAATATTCCCGGATAAAATTATCGAGTTCTTCCCTGAGTCCTTTGGCATCCTTTAGATGCGTGCCGACTCCTATGCTTACGTGGTCCTTCCTTTTGAATAAGTAGAAGTAACCCACTCGACCTCTTAGATATTTGAAGACTTCATCGTGATGATTCCGTCTCTTTGCAAAGTATCCAAAAAGCAGGCCAAGGTTTTCTTTGGGTATCGGATTTGCGACTGTTTTCCTTACAAGAGACTGTACTCCGTCGGCACCTACAAGAATTTTGGCGAGGTACTTTCCGCCGTTGGTTTCAATAGTCCAGAAATCTGTTTCATGGCCGACTTTGACTGCGCGTTCTTCTTGAGTTGGCAGCCTTCCTTAACTGCCTTTCCCAGTAAGAATTTGTCCAGTATCTCTCGGGATATTGTGAAGCCGGTCGTTGCTCCGATGATCTCGGCCTTGACCCCCTTGGGAGAAATGAAGGTGAATCGATTCCCCAAGTCGCCTAAATGATACAATTCCTGCAGGATGGGGTGTTTCTTTTGGGCAAAGGAGGTTATACCACCCCCACATGGTTTCTCCCTGGGATGGGAGTCGTCAAATAAGGCTATTTTCAGGCCTTTGCCGCCAGCCGTGTAGCCAAAATAAGAGCCTGCGGGCCCTGCTCCAATCACGGCCACGTCAAAAACGTTTTCAGTCATCGTGTCAGGTTCATATAAAATGGTAACCAATAAATGCCAGCGTCGCCATCACAGCATCTTCCCCGTCGACCAAGAGGTCGAATAGAAATGATAAATCCTTCTTCTCAACGATGCTCAAATACCCTTGGGCGTAGATAGTTATTGCGCCAACGAACAAGGCATATGTTGGCATCCAGTTGTTAAAAACCGCCACAATCACATACAGTCCCAGTAGGAGGTTCAGCACTGTAAGGAGGCGTTTTGTCTTTTTTATTCCCAGTCGGACAGGTATCGTGTCTATTCCTTTGGCAGCATCTCCCTTAACATCCCGTATGTCGAACACGACCGTGTTTATGAAAACCTTCAAAAAAGCAAAAACAAACACGGCCTCCGCTGCGATCATGCGTATTCCCGTTCCTGCGTACACAATGCATAATCCGACAGGCACAATTGCCCAAGTAAATGCTATGACGAAATTCTTGAATAAAAAAATCTCTTTAAGGCGCCTTTTCGCAGATACTGTGTGGGGCATCCATTCAACGCTATACAAAAAACCCATTATTATAGGCAGCGCCCCAAGTACGAGAGCTTTTAAACCTAAGGGGATTATTAAGACAAATGAGAGCAGATAGCCGATGACTGAAAAAAACAGCAGGGTTTTGCCGTGCTGTTTGATAAACAAATACCGCTGAGCGTAGTTGATAGAATCTTCAGGAGTATCAGTAAGCCGGTTAATTGTATACGTAGCAAACACTATAAGTCCAAAGGCAATCAAGAGGCTTATACTGGGCTGCACACCCAGTAAAACCATTAAGGTATACGCAAAACAAGCACCTATGACGCCCGTAAATAGATTACTGTATACAAAAGGGCCCAATAACCGGGTTATGAAAGGTCTCATGATTCAATCACTAACCCCTTGTCTGTAAGTTCGAACCTCTTAGGCACGCCGTTAATCTTCGTACTCCTCATCTTTTCAACAGTTAAAAGTCTGTGCAACTCTTCCCCGATCAACTTCTTCTGGAGGCTTATTACGCCGTCCGCCACGAATGCAGCTATTTTATCCGCATCCTGGTCTTCCGCAATTATGAAGTTTGTCGTACCCATGTTTTCCAGCTGCTCCATTACCAGCACCACTTGCGCACGGTTTAGCTCGGATTCCATCGTAAGGTTTATGCGGGACTGAGTTTTAGCCCCTTTCACCATGCGCCCGTATATGCTCATCATAGACAGCGAGTCAACTACAACTCGGACAGCTTTTATCTGGTCTGCGCACTCATTCAAATAGTTAAGTATGTGTTCTATATCCGGATCATTTGCAGAAATAAGCTTAAGCTTCCCTTCCGCTTCAAGCCGTTCCGCATCCCACCCAAACCGCCGAGCCTGCGTGACGATCTTTTTACGATCTTCTTCAACCGTCAGATAAACGCCTGGCTCCCCTTTTAAGGCGCCTGACACGATAAATTGCAAGCCAAGAACGCTTTTGCCTGTGCCCGGCCCGCCGGTAACCAGTATATTGCTTCCCTCAGGAAAGCCTCCCTCGATCAACTCGTCCAAACCATTAATGCCTGAACTTACTCTCTTAACTTGTTCGTCCATTTGGTTTCACCCTTGTTTAAACTATGGAAAATCAAATATATAATGGTTTAAAACCTTGGTTTTATGGTATAATGAAAAAATCCGGTAACGTCTTTGTCTTGGATGCGCAGATGCGCAGTTCTCTTGCGATTATGCGCTCGCTTGGGAGGAATGGTCTTAAGGTTACCGGCGGCGAAGAGACCCGCTATGCGACTGGTCTATTTTCCAGGTACTGCCGGCATAGGAGAGTCTATCCCAGCGCCTATAAGGAGACTGGCTCATTCACTGAGTACGTGCTTGACGAGGTAAAGACTAATCAATACGACGTTATCTTTCCAGTAACTGAGGCAACCATGTTGCCGATCGTTGAGCGCATGGATGAATTCTCCAAATATACCGTTGTTCCCTATCCGCCTTATGGCGTCCTATCCAAGGCATTGGACAGGATAAGCACTGTTAAAATCGCATTGGAAAACGGCATACCCTGCCCTAAGACTTATTTTATGGGGCGATACGGCGACCGGGGTTTTGATGAACTGGCAGGCATGGTCGAGTACCCGGTGGTCATCAAGCCCGGAAGATACGGCTCTAAAGATGCAGTTCTATGCGAGTCGATACAGGATTTTAATGAAAAATGCAAAGAGGTTGACGCCAAATATGGTGCCTTCCTGGTGCAGGAAGATACGCAAAGCCTCAGTATGATCGGGGTATATACCCTATTTGACCGGAGGTCTAGGCCTCTGGCATTGACTGTGCAGCAGAGGATACGTTCCTATCCTTCATCCGGCGGTCCGGGCACCCTGCGGCAGACGATAAAAGATCAGAAGGCGGCTAGTATAGCTGTCCGGCTTCTTTCGGCTATGAGATGGGTCGGACTTGCGAAGGTGGAATTCTGCATAGACGAACGCGACGGCTCTTTAAAGTTTATGGAATTCAGCCCGTTCTTCTGGGGTTCTCTTCAGTTGTCTATTCTGGCGGGTGCGGATTTTCCATATCTACTGTATAGGATGGCTCTTGGGGAGGAAGTGGAGCCGAATCTGGACTACAGGGAGGGCATAAAATGCCGTTGGCTGCTTCCTGGAGACCTTTTGTGGTTTCTTTCTTCTCAGAACAAATTGAAGGCCTTGCCGTCATTCTTCTCATCCAATACGGCAGATGACATAATATCTTTGGATGATCCGGGTCCGACTTTGGGCTTTTTTTTGGCTGTGGCAAGGTACTTCTCGGACAGGGAGATGAGAGGCCTTATGTTAAGCAAGATGTGACTTTTTTCTTCTTGTTTTTCTTTACATAGTTCTATGTTATTTATAATACAAAATGTCTCTCATTGAGTTAACTGCGCCTTTGGCGTTGCTGGGCTTTTTGCTCGTGCTTCCAATTATCGTGCTCTATCTCCTGCGGCCTAAGCCCAAGCATGTCCGCTTTCCCTCTGTAATGTTCATAATAAATGCGGAGAAGGCCAAGCGCCTGCGCTCTTTTCTCAAGAAGATAGTGCGCGACCCATTGCTGCTGCTTCAGATTCTGTTGGTAGCTGTCCTTGTCTGCGCTGCTGCGGGCCCTTACTTTTTTGCCCAGGAGGAGCAGAACGAAAAAGAGACTGCAGTAGTTGTTTTGGATTCCTCGGCAAGCATGCAGGCAACAGACGTATCGCCTGACAGGTTCTCAAGGGCTGTAGCGCTGGCAAGGGACCTGATTAGCCGGATGAACGATGAGAGCACGGTCAGCATAGTGCTGTCGGAGAGCGCGCCTATAATCCTTGAGAGGGGCATGAAACGTGACGCGGCTCTTTCTGCGCTGTCCAGTGCATTCGTCAGCGACTCCCCTTCCAACATAGGCGATAGCGTACTGTTTGCCAAAGATATGTTCTCGGATGCCGACGTGAATAAGAAGATATATGTCTTGTCAGACTATGCCCACCCTGAGGGCTCAGACCTGATGCTTGTCCAAAAAATGGCCTCCCAGAGCAACGTATCCGTCAGCTTTATCCGGGTGAACAGCGATGGAAAGAACATAGGGATCGTGGATGCCAAGGTTAAGAGGTATGTGACTGACAGGAACCGTTTTTATGTCACATTCACTGTGCATAATTATTTCGACGGCGAGAAGGATGTGCAGGCATCTGTCCTGGTGGATGGCAAGCTGGCTGCGACCTTGAAGCAGACGGTTGCGGGCGCATCTGAAAAACTTTTCACCTATGATGGCAATGTCTCGGAAGATGCTCACTGGGTCACTCTCCAGCTTTCAGTGCAGGATTCGCTTTCCGTGGACAATACAGCGTATCTCTATATGCCTCCTGTGAGCAAATATAAAGTGCTGCTCATAACCGACGAAGTAAAGACCGGAGGTGAGGTGACAGACCAATACCTTAGGTATGCGCTTGAGTCTTCCAAGGACATAGAGTTGACAACCAAGATTCCTCCTCTTTTTACTTCTGATTTCTCAGGCTATGACGTGGTCATATTAGGAGACCTCAACTCGGAGTTTCTCCCGGTTACTTTTCTGGAACTGCATCAGTACGCGGATAGCGGCGGACACGTGATAGTCCTTGCCTCGCAGAATCTTCCAAACTACAAGAATAACAAGGACTTAAACGGGCTAATGCCTTTCGTGTCCTTGGGTGATATAATAAATAAGACCTCGGAGATAGAAGTGGTCAAGGACCAGCCTGAATCCTCTCAGACGTTGTTCCCACAGGGTCGAGTGTCTTTCCGGATATCACTGTGGACCGTTATATCCTGGCCTCGAATAAGACTGTAAATGTGATTGCGAGTGTCCTTGGTTCCCCTGTAATCGCCTACAATCAGAGCGGAAAGGGCAGAGTCGTGTATATCGGCATCAATCCTGCGCAGGGCTGGAGCAACTTCTACTATAGCAGCTCTTTCCCTGTGTTCTGGCTGCAGCTTATAAACTGGGTGAACAGGGATGAGTCGACTCTGGGGGTTAACAACTTCCAGACAGGCGATTACCTGCCTGTTACCCCTGACTCCGAGATAAAAACACCTTCCGGGAAAGTTCTTACGTCCGGGAATATAATACTTGACGAAGCAGGCTTTTATGACGTTTTAAGAGGAGGGAAAACCGACGTCGTTGCAGCAAGCCTTTTGAACGAAAAAGAATCCGATATCTCAGCAAGCCCGAAGATCTCTGCCGTGGACGACAAAGACCTTGATCTCAAGAAGGAGATAGTCACTGTCAAAGAAGACCTCCTGCCTTATCTGGTTATTGCAGCTCTGCTTTTTTTCCTGATAGAGATATATTTCTATAAGCGGAGGGGTCTAATATGAGCCTTGAATATCAGATGTATGGGATAGAGCAGCCGCTGGTTCTGGCATTGATAATACCCCTGATGCTCCTCTTTTACCTCTATATCAGGAAGCCCTCTATGAGTCGCAGGAAGTGGGTCTACTACGGCACCCGTTCAGTCTACATATTCCTCCTCCTCATCGCATTGGCATCTCCTTACCTGCTGAGTTCTTCTGAGAAGTATCAGGACACAGCATCCGTAACCATACTCGATGACCGCTCTGATTCCATGTCCCTCTTTGACGAAGATAAAACTATGGCCCAGGACCTTTACACGAACCTGCGCAGCGAAATAAAGAATGCCACAGGATACGACAGCGTGAAGATCAAGGAATTCTCGGAAGGAAACCAGACTGGTATCGGGGATGCGATGTATGAGAATTCCGCAGGGTCCTCCAAGGATAATAATCTCCTGATTTTGGTGAGCGACGGCAACAACAACTATGGCAGGGATGCAGAAGACGTGGCCAAGGCCGTCGGGGAGTCGAATACCAAGGTATTTGCATATACGCCGGAAAATCCTGTCGACGAAATATATGTAAAAGGCGTGAACGGAGACCGCAAGGTGCCTATTAACTCCAATTATTTCTTCACAGTAGACGTAGCAAAGCTGGGAGGCATCGCTTCTTACACGCTCAGGGTCACGGTCGGAGGCAAGGATGTGGGCAGCGCCATCGTCGATTCACAGAAAGACGATATGGAATCTTTTAACTTCACTGTCATATTCAAGGAAGTAGGCGTGCATACCATCGAAGCACAGATATTCCCAAAGACCCCGGACCATTTCCAGCAGAACAATATATACGTGAAGACCATAGACGTAGTGGACAAGCCGGCGGTATTCGTTGTTACAGGAGAGGAGGATTCCCCTCTTATGGCTATTCTATCCCAGAACTACCTGGTATCAGCCGATAAGGAATTGCCCTCGAACCTTTCCATCTACTCCGCTGTTTTCCTGGACAACCGCAACGCGAGCACCCTGCATGACGACGACCTCTCGAGCTCTCAACCAATACGTGATAGACGGCGGAGGACTTGTAGTGGTGGGAGGCGACAGTGCTTATGAAAGAGGAGGCTATAACCAGAGCCCGCAGCTGGAAGCAATACTGCCTGTGAAGTCTACCGCGGAACCTGAGAAGAAAAGAAAAGAGATAGCTGTTGTCATACTGCTGGACATATCCCAGAGCACGGCATACGGCCTGCAATCCGACTCAAAGATCTCAGTGGAAAAGGCGCTGGCCCTAAACATCGTGCAACAGATGGACCTCAAAGACTACGTAGGCATAGTAGCATTCAACGCAGATGCGTTCACGATCCAGGACATGGGCAGGCTCTCCGAGGGAATAGACCAGATAAATGATAAGATCCCAAGGCTGCAGTTCGGCGGAGGAACGGACATGCTGCCGGCACTTGACAGGGCCGACCAGATGCTGGAACCCTACTCCTTGGACAAATACGTGATAATCATATCAGACGGAGTCCTGGGCACGCGTTCAGGGTCCAGGTCCATACTCACGGAACAGAAAGTAGCCGCCATGGCAGATAAAGGAATAACACTTTATACCGTCGGCGTAGGCTTCGACACAGACGAGCAATTCATGTCAGACCTTGCAGCCACCGGTAAAGGCCTATACTTCAAGCCCGAAGCATACCAGAGGCTGCAGATGGCATTCGAGCAGAAAGACTCTGAGAAAAACCAAGACCAATACATACTGGATATCAACAACCCCAACCACTTTATAACCCAGAATGTACAGCTCTCCAATGCCACCGTAAAGGACTACAACGACGTAACCCCGAAATCGATATCCCAGGTACTGGTTACCACAAACGGAAAACCAATAGTTACAGTATGGCAATACGGCCTCGGCAGGGTGGCAGCAGTCACAACGGACAACGGAAACCGGTGGTCTCCGAACATGTACCTGGCAGACGACGGAAAAATAGTCTCCGCAGTCGCTAACTGGGCCATCGGAGACCTGGAGAAAAAGAAGAGCGTCAGAATCGACGTATCCGACGTATCCCTTGGGCAGCCCGTCGACGCATCCATCCAATCAGACGAGACGCCGCAGCTATTCGCCATGCAAGACAACGGAAGCATTGCAGAAGCCGCGGTCAAACAAACAGACAGAAGCCTTTATACCTCAAGACTAACCTCGGACAAGACAGGCACCTATGACCTGACAGCCGTAACCGCATCAGGCATGGACAAAGACGCATACACCGTGAACTACGCCCAGGAATACGCGGAACTAGGCATAAACACGCAAGAACTCAAAGACATAACAGATTACACCTCAGGAGCCAGATACAACGCCTCCCAGACACAAGACCTCATAGACGACGCCATAGCATACGTAAAACAAGGCTCACTCAAAGAAATACAGCAAAAAGACTCCATAGCGATCTATTTCGTAGCAGCGGCACTCGGCCTATTCTTTATAGATACCGTGATAAGAAGGATAAACGAACTAAAGAGGCTGAAGAAGGAATAAAGATTTTTTAAGGTTTAAGTGGGTTTCTGACGTATTTAACCCTAAAATCTATTTTTTAATAAAGAATAAAAATGGCTTTAAAGAGGTGCCGGCTCATAATCAAAGGCAATGTTGTAGGCGTCAGATACCGGGACTACGTGCAGAAAACTGCATTGTCTTATGATTTAAAAGGTTCCGTAGAGAACCAGCCAGACCGCACAGTAGAAATCATCTGCGAAGGAGAGGATCGGCAGGTCGACAAATTCGTATCAGAGATAATCAAAACCAAAAACGCAGGCAAAGGCGCAATAAAAGAACACCCCCTGGCTGAGGTACAAGACATTGAAATCTATCAGGAAGAGCCCACATGCAAGTACATGACCTACACCATAAAATACGGCACAACCTCCGAAGAACTTGGAGACCAAATGGGGGCAGCCTATGGCGTATTACTTGAATACGACCACTACCTAAGGAAACTAGACGACAAATACGGCGTAATCTCCCAAAACATAAACCAAAGCGCGGATGCAATCGTTATGCTCGCAAACGCTATAAGCTCCTTTGAAAAGACGATGAAGGAGGACCGGACAGTAATAAAAGAACTCGCGACGGACATAACGGACCTGATGAAGGACTACCGGAAAAAAGAGGCAAAAAAGTAGGTAATTAACCAATTTAATTCAGATGGTCGCATTTATGCTCTTTACTATCTTCCGGGTTTCCTCGGCTGCCGTGTTGGCCTGCTGCACGGTTTTTGCGCCTGTGACTATCATCCTGCCTGATTTGAATATGAGCATCACTGTCTTTGGTTCGTCGAGGCGGAATATGAGGCCCGGGAATTGTTCCGGCTCGTATTCCGTGTTCTCGCAGTCCATGGCCAATTGATCCAGGTTTACGCGGAAGTTGAGGGATGCGGATGCTACGATGTTCTGTATCTCTACTTTGGGTTTTTCTTTGACTTTTATCTTTCCTTCTTTTAGTTTTGCCAGGAGCTGCTCTACTGCTTTTTCTATGTCTGCTTTGGATCTTGCGCCGCTGCATATTACTTTTCCTGTGCGGAATATGAGCATGGATAGTTTGGGGCTGCTTATCCGGTAGATTATGCCTGGGAATTTTTTTGGGTTGTCTATGCCTGATACGCTGTTTGCGAGTTTTTCTATGTCTATGTTTATTCCTAGGGTGATGGATGATACAATGTTCTCAACCTTGACCTTCATCTCGTCCTTTGCCATTTTCGAGTATTTATATATGGTATGTAATGTTAAAATATTGGAAAGTCTTTTTATAGGTATTTTAACCTGGATGAGTTAATGGTAAAGCATCCGGAATGGAAACAGGCACTGCGCTTCTCATGGATATCGGCGTGACACTGGTCGCAGCAACTTTCCTGGGGTTCATAGCAAGAGCCCTCCGTCAGCCTCTTATACTGGCTTATGTGTTTGCAGGCATTGTGGTCGGGCCTTCTTTTTTCCGCATAATTACCGAGAGGGATACGATTAATATCCTGGCTCAGTTCGGGATAGCGCTTTTGCTTTTCATGGTCGGCTTGGAGCTGGATTTGAAGAGGCTTCGGGACGTTGGCAGGGTTTCCACTGGCTGCGGGATAGGCCAGATAGTGATAACTTTTATCTTCGGGTATCTGCTGGCAGAGTACATGGGTTTTTCCGGGTATGAGCCTTTCTATCTGGCTTTTGCCCTGACGATAAGCAGCACAATGGTCGTGGTAAAGCTGCTGTCAGACAAAAACGAATTGGACACATTACATGGGAAAATCGTGCTTGGGACGCTTCTTGTGCAGGACATCGTCACAATAATGGTACTCGCAGCCCTTCCGACGCTCGGTTCT
>CAVVMY010000021.1:0-20488 GCA_963749405.1 Candidatus Altarchaeales archaeon
AATATCACGACGTTAGGATATTTGACAACGTCCACGTTTCCGGGCACGCGGCAAAGGAAGACCACCGATATCTCATTGACTTAATCAAGTCAGACCACATAATTCCCTGCCACGGGACACTGGAGATGCGCAGCAACTATGCGGCAGTCGCATTGGAGGAAGGCTACGAGATGAATAGGAACATCCACCTCCTTGTTAATGGCGGAGAAATAGAGATATAAAAATAAGGGAATCAGTCCCTGATGTCGTCCTCTGAGGGGCTGCATGATAGATTGCGCAGGCTTATTCCTTCGCCGCGGTAGCTGTCTTTGGTTATCCTCTTCATGGTTTTCCGGTGTTTGTGGACTGCAGGCGTTTCCCTGTTTTCTACGGCTGCTCTATCCTCTTTCCTGGGCTCTTTCATAGCCTCGTCGACTTCTCTTATCCAGTGCTTCTGCTCTTCCTGCTTTATGCTGCGCTGCTCGCGTACTTCTTTTTTCTTTTCCTTCGGGCGCTCTTTTTCCATCTCGTCAAGGACGCTGTCTTCTGGTTCATCCTTCTTTGTTTTCTTCTTTCGGTTCTTGAGAGCATATACTGCTATAAATGCTATGACCACTATCAGGGCGACGGCTATTAGTATAGGCATCATGGAGGATAGGTCGATTCCTGCTGGCTGCTGGCCTTCGTTTGTTTCACCCGTTATTCCCAGGGCCTGCTCTGATGCATTTACTATTGCCTGGCTTCTCGCATAGTCTGCGTTGTCTGACAGATAAGCGTATGCTTCTGATGCGTTTTTGGCGTACTGCATGGCCTTTTCGTAGTCTTTGCTGCCTGCGTAGGCTGTTGCGTTTTCTAAGTCGTTATCGGCTGTGAATCTAAGATAATCTATGGATGTGTTTATGATGTCGTCGGCTCTTTGGATCTGTTGCGGGTCCTGGGGGTTGATGTTCATGTATTTTGCTTTTGCTATTCTGGAGTTGTTTATTGCTTTTACGTAGTCACTTTCGTTTAATGCGGTGTATGCGTTGTCGAGGTATGTTTGAGCGTCTGCTGACTGGTTTGAGACCTTGGCTTCCTGGGTCATTACTTTTTTCAGGTAGTCTGTCACGTTCTGGGCCATTGAGTTGTCTCCCAGTTCGAGGTATATCTTTTTTGCGTTCTGCGCGCTCGTCTCGGCCTCTGCGTAATTGCCCGCTGCGAACTGGGTCTGGGCTCTTCTGTACTGGAAGTTTGCCTTTATCCTATTTGACTGGGAGGTAGACGAGAGCGCATAAACCTCGCCGTTTGACGTCCCTATAAGAATCTCCGGATACGTGTCCTCGTTTATGTCTCCTATGCATATGCTCCTCACCGAGAATCGGCCCGTTTTAGCGTCAAAGTCATCCACCAGATTTCCATCTTTGTCGAATATGTACAGTTTGTCAGAGGCGACAGCTATCTCTTTGAGTCTGTCTCCATCGATGTCCTCTGTTTCAATGTCGAAGAGGCCATAGATTGAATTCTTCCATATACGATTTAATGTCCTGTCAAGCATATAGACGGTGTCAGGGCATCCAAGTATTACTTCAGGTAAGCTATCATTGTTCATTAGATCGGAGACTTTTATTATATTTATTTCCTCATCTGCTTTCGTTATGTTCTCATTAATACTTATTGTCTCTCCCTTTGAGCTAAGTACGTAAAGGCTGCCGATCGACCCTGCAAGTATCTCCTGCGAGCCGTTCCCGTTCATGTCGAGGGCTGCGAGGCTGAGGACTCCATTTTTCGTTTTATCTGAGGTCCAGAGCTTGTTTCCTTTTGAATCAAATGCCTGCACGTATGCGGGCATGTCCGTATTAGTTGTGTCGGCGATCCCGACCAGTATCTCTTTCTGGCCGTCGCCGTTTATGTCCGAGATAAGCATTGAAGAGGGGCTTCCAAGTAGGTCTGTCTGCTTGATAAGCGCCAGGTTTTTGTTGAAGATGAAGATTTTTCCTTTTTCCGCGGAGCCTCCTGCGATTATCATCTCTTTATTGCCGTCGTTGTTCAAATCCTCGACTGCTATGCTGACCGCCTTATAACTTGTGTCTCCGAGTGATACCTGTTTGTTGTCGCCGTTCCCGTTGAGGATATATATCCTGCTGGAAACGCCGGTAATTATCTCTTTTTTGCCGTCTCCATAAAGGTCTGCTGCGATCATTCCGGATATCGCTCCGGGGGTGTCCTGTTCCCATTTGAGAGTCCCGTCGGTGTTGAGCAGGTAAACCCATCCTGCAGAATTGTCTGTTTCGCTTATGGTTCTTTGGTCATCATATGCGCCTACGGCTATATCAAATCCGCCGTTGTTGTTGAAGTCTGCAATCTTCAATGAGCTAACCATTATGTTGCCGCTATGGGGAATAGTATAGTTCCAACTTACGCTCAGGTCATCTGCGGTGCAGAACCCGGAGATTAGAAATATAACACCTAATAAAACTATGAGTTTTTCTGTTTTCATTACACTTTTCGCAAGGATACTGCGGCCTTTAGGCCGCAGAGGAATTGCGAACTAGATATCGTTCGCTTGCCTTGCTAGTTACCTCCCTGTTTTCTACGCTCGTTCTTAATGGTGGGTGCGCAGCGTAGTTGGCGCACCCACCTTTGGTATTGGTGTTAGCGTGAGCTATGCGAAATTTTTGCGCCGACGGTGAAAAATGAAAGGACTGACATCCCATAGCCACGGAGTAGGGCAAAACGCATTCCATCTTGTATGGAAAGCCAAATATGCAATGGATCCGTTCAAGTTCGCAGTGGTCCGGGGCCATTGCGAGCGTTTTCTGCGGGAAATCGCGCAGGAGAACCGGATGGAGATTTTCGAGTTGCAGGTGCAACCCGACCATGTGCACCTGTTTGTGGGCCTGCCGCCCACTATGAGCGTCTCGCGTGCGCTCCAGTTGCTGAAGGGCGGAAGCGCCTTCCGCCTTTTCCGCCAGCACCCTTGGCTGCGCAAGCACTTCCGTAAAGGACATTTCTGGAGCCCCGGCAAGTTTTTCCGCACCGTGGGCAACGTCACCGCTGACGTAATAGCCGCATACATTAGCGACACACACCACGGCTGGTATACCCAGCACAACCAAACTACTTTGACACATTTTTAACACACGATACCCCGCCCTTTAGGGCGGGGAGGTTCATTTTCCCGTTACTGCTAGACTATCTGGTGTAAGAATATTGAACTTATCAAAGATTAATATTGCGTTGTCCAAAGTTTATCATACGTTAAACGTGATCCGCTTAATTATCCTTCTTTTTCTCCTTCTGTTTTTTAGATCTGATGTAGATCCCTGCCACTATTATGACGACGATAAGGATGACGAGCACTGGTAGCAGGGATGAGATGTCCGGGCCGAGCTTAGGCGCTTGTTGTTCTTGTCCTGAGTCATCGGTCACTCCCAGCACCTGTTTGGATTCGTTGAGTATGCTCTGGCTTTTTTCGAGGCCTACTGAATCTTTGTATTTGTATTCGTCCGTGTCCGGGAATCTCTGGACCGCGAGGAATGCGTAGTCGTCGTAAGCCTTTTGCGAATATGCGAGCGCATTTTGGTAGTCTTTGTTTTCAAGATACTGCGTTGCATTATTCAGGTAGTTCTCTGATTCTAGTCTCAGGGACTCAAGGGAGTTGTTTATCATTGTTCCGCATTCCTGTATCCGTGGATCTGCAGGGTTTATATCCATGTACTTGGCTTTTGCGATCTTCGCGTTTTCTATGGTCTTTGTGTAGTTCCCGGATTTGAAGGCATCGTTGGCCGAGTCTAGGTATGCCTGCGCATCTGCCGACTGGTTTTCTGTCCTTAACTGCTCGTTCAATATATGCTTTCTCAGGTCTGTCAGGTTCTGCACCATTGGGCTGTCTCCCAGTTCGCGGTATAACTTTATCGCGTTCTGCGCGCTTGTATCGGCATCGTCGTAATCGCTTGCCGCATACTGGTCTCGTGCCTTCTTGTATTCGTTGTTCGCATCCATTCTCGTGGCCTGGGTCGTGGATGTGAGGGCATATACCTTGCCGTCTGTCGAGCCGATGAGTATCTCAGGGTATTTGTCTTCGTTTATGTCCCCGATGTATATGTCTCTCACCGAGAATAGTTGGTTTGTTGGGGTTTTTGCGTCAAACCCGTTGACATATGTTCCGTCTTTGTTGAATATATACAGTTTGTCTGAGGCGATGGCTATCTCTTTGGATCCGTTTCCGTTCATGTCCTCTGTTTTTATGTCAAAGACCTCGGTTCCGACAGGGTTTTTCCATATGATGTCTGTCAGCGTTCTGTCGAGCAAATAGACGGTGTTCGTGCATCCGAGGATGACTTCTGGGATTCCGTCGCCGTTCAGGTCCGAGACCTTTATTGTGTTGTATTCGTAGCCCGGCTTGGTTATGTTCTTTATATCTTTCGTCTTCCCATCTGAGTCGAATACGTACAGAACATCCGTGCTGCCTGCCAGTATCTCCTGGGATCCGTCTCCGTTCATGTCGAGGGTTGCGAGGCTGAGGACTCCCTTTTTCGTTTTATTCGAGTTCCAGAGATTGTCTCCTTTTGAATCGAATGCCTGCACGTATCCTGGCAAGTCCTTGTTCGTACCGATGATCCCGACCAGTATCTCTTTCTGGCCGTCGCCGTTTATGTCCGAGATAAGCATTGAAGAGGGGCCTCCTAAGAGGTCCGTCTCCTTGATAAGCGCCAGGTTTTTGTTGAAGATGAAGATTTTTCCTTTTTCCGTCGAGCCTCCTGCGATTATCATCTCTTTATTGCCGTCGTTGTTCAAATCCTCGACTGCTATGCTGACCGCGGTATAGGTGAGGTCTCCGAGGGATACCTGTTTGTAGTCGCCGTTCCCGTCGAAGACGTATACCCTGCTTGATACGCCCGTTATTATCTCTTTTTTACCGTCTCCATAAAGGTCTGCTGCGATCATTCCGGATATTGCTCCGGGGGTGTCCTGTTCCCATTTGGGCGTCCCGTCGGTGTTGAGCAGGTAAACCCATCCTGCAGAGCCTTCTATCCGGTCCTCTTTTGCGCCGATAGCTATTTCGTTGGATCCGTTTCCGTTAAAATCTGAGACTATGATGCTTACGACGACAGCCTTTGCCGTGTTGTTCATCGCATAGCTCCATTTCACTTGCAGGTCGTCTGCCGCTGCGCTTCCTGCCAGCAGGATGGATAAACCGAGTAAAACTGTGATCGTCTGTATTTTCATTTTTTTCTTGCCTTGATGTTTTGGATATGGCATTAGATTATTAGACGCGGTGCAGATTAATATATTTGTTTTTTTTAGTGCAGGAGATGGGTCAGTATCTCGTATAGGCCTAGGGATATTATTGCCGTGCTTATCGGCGTTATTATCCATCCGATGAATATTCCAATGACTGTGTTCTTGTTCACCATGCCTGTTCCTTTGGTCATGCCTACTCCTGCGAGGCCTCCTATCAATGCCTGGGTCGTGGATATAGGTATCCCTATATGGGTGTAGAATAATATGACTGCGCCTGCTGAGAATTGGGCCGTGAACGCAGTTACCGGGTCTATGATGGTTATGTCCTTGCTCACGGTCTTTGTGACTTTTTTTGAGTAGGTGACCGCTCCCAGTATCATGGCCACGGAAACCGCTGCCAGTAGTATTCCGCTGTCTGTGTATGTGTTAGACCCTATGACTAGTCCTACGGCGTTTCCTGTGTCGTTGGCTCCCAGGCCGTATGCGACGAAGGCTGTGGATGCTATGGCCAGAAGCTTGAAAATTTCGCCGAAGGCGATCAAATTGGTCTTTTTGGCCAGGTGTATCATTATCAACGTATAGAGGGCGTATGATATGAGGAGTGCGAGTATGGGTGTTACCAGCCAGGAGACTATTATCTTCAATACGATTGAGGTATCTATTTTGTCGTAAGCCCCCATGGCAATTGACGAACCTATGAGGCTTCCTATCAGTGCCTGGCTTGAGGATACCGGTATTGCTTCCGAGGTGACGACCGCCATGAAAAAAACAGTCGTGATAAGCGCCGAAAGGGTGATGAGCCGGTCTTTTTCCAGCTCTTCTTTGGGTATGATCTCTTCTCCTACTGTTTTTATCACGTGGCCGCTTTGCAATAGTGCTCCGAGGAACATCAGTGCCGAGACTATGAGGACTGCCGATTTAAGGTGTGTTATCCTGGGGCCTACGAGCATGCTTACGACGTTTGATGCGCTGTTTATTCCTACGCCCCAGCCTACCAGAACGGCCGCTGCCAGTATCAGTAGGGATATGATGTCCATGAATCCGTCACACCTTGTGCATTAGAACAATGAGGGACAGCGAGTCTGAGGCATCCTCTGCTGCGTCTGACAGATCGCTTACGAACTCTATGAGTTTTGCCAGGATGTGCAGGACGCGTGCGCTGTGGTCTTCCTGGTACAGGAATTCAAAGGTGCGGTAGGTTATCTCGTCTGATTCATGCTCCCTTGCCCTGACCCTTTTTATGATCTCTTTTACTTTGTCCAGATCTTCGATGTCTTCTACGGCTTCTATGAGGAGTTTTACGCTTTCGGCTGCTTTGCGCGCATCTTCGCGCAGCAGTTCCAGCAGTGCGGGCGGCATCTCGTCTTTTCTTAGGAACTGCAGGAGTTTTGCCGCGTCTTCGGCGATGTCTGCTATCTTGTCTGTGGTTTCGGCGAAATCCAGTATCCTGCTTCTGCTGATGGGCAGGAAGGCGCCTGAGTAGAGGTCTTCTTCTATGGCGCGTCTAAGCTGGTCGCCTTTCTTCTCCAGTTGGTCGACTTTTTGCGCTTTTTCCTCGTAGTCCGTTGCGTTGTCTTTGCCGTAGGCTTCGAATACATTGTCCAGCTCTGCTACTGCCTGATAGGTCGTCTCCACATGTTCCTTTATCTTTAGTAGGGTTTTCTTCTCTCTGTTTTCCCCGAAAAAGGACAGGTCTTCAAGCATCTTGATTTTCATGGTGGCTGCATTTTCCAGTATATCACAGATAATGTTGATGAAAGTATTTAATACTTGCTAATACTTGCGCCGGCCTAAATCGACGTATTTTAACGTATTTATACTTGATTGGGGGAGTATTTAATTACCTCGTTTTTTTGGCATAAGGTATGGACGTATTAACTGAAAACATGCCTGCGCCTGCCCCGGCACAGGAGGCATTGGAAGAGCGGATCGGGACGTCTTTTTGGAGGGACATACTCTACGAGATAATAAGCACCATGGATTCCTGGGATATTGACATCACGCTTCTTGCCAGTCGTTATTCTACCCGTGTTTCCGAGATGGAGGAGATGAATTTTAGGATTCCTGCCAACGTCGTTATCGTCAGCGCCGTTCTGTTGAGGATGAAGGCCCAGTTTGTAGGCTTTTCCGGAGCGAGCTGTGCCGGCTTTTTCTCCTGAGGATTTCATGGAAGATTCAGAGCTTTCGTTGGACGGCATGGATTCGCAGGATTCCGGCGTGGAGGATCTTATCGGGGTGGGCGGTAGCGGCGGTAACGTAAGCAGTTCCGATATCGTTGTCAAGCCTAATAGGGTTCTTAAGAGGAGGATAACTGCTTTGGAGTTGATTGCTGCCATACAGGATGTCCTTGAGGATAGTGCGATTAAGAGCAGGATTCCTGGAAAGCCTTTGGACCGAAGCCTGGTAATAGCCATGCGCACTGACATAAAGCATCTGATAGAGGAGACCTATGAGCGCGTGATTGCGATACTGGCTGGTAGGAAGGAAGTTACGTTCTCAGAGCTTGCCCAGGGCAGGGATGAGATAGTCTCGACATTCATTTCTTTGCTGCATTTGTCCAATAGTCAGAGGCTTAAATTGCGCCAGGAGAAGCTTTTCGACGAGCTATACATCTATCACTGAGAATTTGGCTTGTTTGTTTAAACTATAAATACTAGTAAAACATATTTTTAATCGATTATTTCAGTTAAAGATGAATTCGAATACTAAAAGAGGTCAGTCAGGGGTTGATATGGTGATGACCTATGGCTGGGTTTTTCTTCTAGGTGTAGGCGCTGTTATCCTGCTTTCCCAGATGGGCACTTTTACTTCTCAGTCATGCGACAAGGTCAAGTTCGGATTCTCCCAGATAATGCCTGTGGACTGGGCAGTATACATAGACTCCAACCGCATGGTTTCCAGAATAGAGAACCTGGCAGGAGGCACGGTAAATGTCACAGGCATGAATATGACGCTGGGGGACGTGACATGTACCAGCACTGATACAATTGTTATGGATCCTGGTCAGGCTGCGATAGTGGTATTGAACTGTCCTAATTCTCCCAGTCTCGAAGATAAATTTGTAAAGGGAAGTTGCTACATGGCCGATGTTACTATTAACTACTTGGATGCTTCGTCGGGTGCAACGTCCGTCAGCAAAGGAACAATCAGAGGTCCCATGGAAGAGGGCAACGTAACTACGACCATGAGTGCTCCCCTGCCAGACCTTGCGATAACGGACATATATGTCGACGACGGCTTAGGGAACAAAATACATCCTACGACAGCTGGTCAGCCTAATCCAAGTGGCGTAATAAAATACACAATAAGTAACATAGGCGACAATGCTGCAGGAGCAAGTCACTCATCTATCACAGTCACTGGGTCTGCTACCTCATTGATAGCTACACCTGTTCCGGCTCTTGGCCAGGGGTCAAGCAGCGACGAGGGTACAGGTAAGAGTTTCAATCCCTGTCCCAACCCAGGAGACTGGTTTACGGTAACTGTTTGTGCAAATGCGCAGGGAGAAGTAAACGAAATCAACACAGCAAACAACTGTTTATCCGTAAATTGGTGGTGCCAGGGAGCGGACATGCCTCCTATTGTGCAATTGTTATCCCCGGACGACGGCTCAACGCCATAAATCAAATACTCCGGCCTGAAGGCCGGGAGTATGTGCCCTCCGGGCATGCCTGTAGGCATATATGCCCGTAGGGCATGCGCCCGCTGGGTGCAAAACCGGCACGATGCGGCATTTCTGCGGCCTAAAGGCCGCAGTATTCTGCCGGTTTGTAATAAAAAGGAAATATTTTTTTCCTTATCTACTCTAATAGGAGGGCTCCTCTCAGTTCCTCTATCTTTACTCTTTTCTGTTCTTTCGTATCCCTGTCCCTTACAGTTACCGTGTTGTCCCTGAGGGTGTCATAGTCTATGGTTATGCAGTATGGCACACCTATCTCGTCTGCGCGCGCATATCGCCTGCCGATGCTTCCAGAGTAATCATAGAGCACATATGTCCCGTTCTTCCGAAGAACGCCGAATACCTCCTCTGCCTTCGCATCTACTCCATCTTTGTTCACCAGCGGAAAGACAGCCGCAAGATACGGCGCTATCTTTTTAGGGAACCTCATCACAGCCCTGTCAGATTCCTCAGAATAACAAGACTCCAAAAGACAATATATAGGCCGATCTATCCCATAAGCAACTTCTACTACGTGAGGCACGAACTTCCTGCCCTCGACGTTGACAGACATGTCCTCTCCTGAAAGCTTCATATGCGCCGAGAGATCATAGTCTGTCCTGTCGGATATGCCCAGTATCTCTATTTTGCCCAGATTCTCGCTCAAATATTCGACGTCCCATGTGTCGCTGGAGTAGAAGGCGCGTTCGTCGTCTTTATGCTGGCGCAGCTGCAGTGCGTCTATGTTTATGCCCATCTCCCCGAAAAGCTGTATAGACAACCCAAGGAAGTAGGCGATAAGCTCTATCTTTATTATGCCCGTTCTTACTGCTTCTCCGATGGTAAGAGTCGATTCTTTTCCGTCCTTTGTGATCATCTTTGCCTTGATGTCTGCGACAGTGGAGAGGTTCTCTGCTTTCTTGTTTTCCGGGTCTGTGAAATACTGCAATTCCGCCTGGTTGAATTCCCGCAGCCGGATCATTCCCTGTCTGGGCGATATCTCGTTTCGGAAGGAGTGTCCTATCTGTAATACTCCGAAGGGTAGTTTTTTCCTGGCTGCTTCCCAGAGCCTGCGAAAGGCAAGATACGTTGTCTGCGCGGTTTCTGGGCGTAGGTACGCAATTTTCCCCGGGTTGCCTACCTCGGTTTTGAACATGAGGTTGTAGTTATAGACCTTCCCAAGCACGCCTCCGCATTTAGGGCACTTAATGCCTTCTTTATAGATTATCTCATGCAGTTCTTCCAGGCCTTTTCCGGCAACGGATATTTTTTTGTGCTCTTCTATAATGTGGTCGGCACGGTAGGGTTCGCCGCATTTTGTGCATTCTGTGAGCATGTCCGAGAAGCTTTTCACATGGCCTGAGGCAATCCATACGTTCTCAGGAGAGATCGTGGGGCACTCGACTTCCATACAGCCTATGCCTATCACATAGCACTCCCTGATGAGGTCTTCTACGTTCTTTTTGATCCTTACTCCTATGGGTCCGTAGTCGTAGAATCCTGAAAGGCCGCCGTATATCTCAAAGGAAGGATAAACAATCCCCCTCCTTTTGAAGATGTCCAGTAAATCCGTTTTCATGGTCTTATTGTATTGGAATCCCAGATTTTAATCTTAGAAATGCGTCGGAAGGAGGGTCATGGCCCCTGCGGGGATGAAAGGGTGACGCCTTTCAAAGTGGGTGGCGAGCATTTACCCACCATGCGGTTTTGGTTCAGATTATAATTCAGAAGAAATGAACTGGGGGGATATTATCACATTCCGCTTATGGTTCGCCTCTTTTTTCTACTTCTATCTTTTTCATTTCTTCGGCTATCATTGCTTTTAGTTTTTGGCGCTCTTCTTCAAGCTCTTTTAGTTTTGCCTCTTCCTGCAGCTTTTCTTCTTCCTGTTTGTGTATTACGGCTGCTTCCATTGCCCGTTTTTCTGCGTCTAATTTTTCTTTTTCCTTTTTTGCCTTCTGTATCCTGCGCATCCATGTGCCTATTACTACGATGACTATGGCCACGACAACTGCGCCAACGGTTATTAGCATGTTCATTTGAGCGTCTCTGCTCAATTTAGCTTCCAGGTCGTTGTTGTTTTGTATTACTTCCGTTGCGTTCCCGACCCCGGGGAGGTAGTTGATTTGTGAGTATATCTTCTGTGCGCTGCCTGCCTCCTTTCTGGAGTCGTCGAATTTCCTGCTTATATAGTCTGCCTGCGCCTGCGCCAGCAATTGGTCTGCGCTTTTCTTGGCCGTGATGCTGTCTGATATCTTCTGTTTGAGTGCCGTGCAGTTGTCTATGCCGTCCTGGTTCTTTACCTCTTCGTATATCGCAGTGGCCTTTTCCAGATCGCTGGAGGCATTCGAGTAATCGGCGATGCCGTAATACCTGCTGACGTTCTGCAGCAACTCATCTGCTTGAGACAACTTATCCAGGCAGTCGTTTATCTGATCCAGAAGAGTTTCGCACTTGAAGACACCTGATATGTCGCTCACATCGTTGAAAAGTGATTTGGCATCCGTAACTGGCTGTGTGGCGTTTTCGCACGCCCCCTTAGTAAAGAAGGTATATCCGTCCACGTAAAGCTCTTCAGCCTTTTTTCCCTTGTCTATGTACTGGACTTCCTGCGCTACTTCCGCAAGCCTCGCGTCGCACTGATCAAGCAAATCCTGGTACGCCTTCTTTTTGTCTGAATCCATTATCTCGTCGGCCCAGGTATACAGTTGCTGATAAATCGCTCTCGCTGCATTATATGCATCTGTTGCGTTCTGGAAATAACTCCTCTTGGTCATTTCTTCCGGGCTGCCTCTGCCTAGGAGATAGTCATTCCTCCCATCGTTGAAGCTATTGGCTGCCTGAACCTTGAATGCTTCCTCCATCCCGTATATTATCTGGTTGGCGCCGTTTATCATGTCAACCGAATGATTGTATCCCTCATCATAGCCTATTTGGGCGTATAATTGCTTCGCCTGCTCGGCATAGGTCATTACCGCTTTATAGTCCTCAAAGTTCCGGTTCGCATTGAGGCTCTTATATGCTTCGTTAGCCTTGAGGTCGTTTACGTCGGCGGTAGCCCTTATCTCGTTAATCTTACGGTCTATTTCCTGAATTAATGCGTTGCATTTAAGCACGCCGTCCTGGTAGTTGGATTGATTGTATACCGTAAGCGCTTGGTTTGCCATATCCATTGAGTTTTTGTAATCGCCGGAGTCGAAAAGCTTTAGTGCGTTATCGTAAACGGAGTCGGCCCTTTTTATATTATCCTCGTTCTCTCTTGTTATGGACTGGCTGATGATGAGGTCGCATTTCTGCACGTCTGTGCTGTTCGACTCGATTGCCGCATACTGGTCCCTTGCTTTCTGCGCCCAGGTTATCGTATTATCCCAATCCTGGTTGTTATAATACTGAAGCGCCTGGTTGTAGAAGCTTTCCCCGAATTTTTTTAAGCCGTCGTCTATCTGCCCTATGAGATCCAAAGTATTCTGTTCCCCGTCTGCGTATCCGCCGTCCTGATAATATCTCAGGGCCATATTTGCAAAATCGCTTGCATTTATGTAATCAGTCCGGTTATACGCTTTCTCAGCTTCCAGATAATTGGCGTCTGCTACGGGCCTTGTGTTCGTGATAGCCCAGGTATTTGCGACTAGGCACAAGAGAAAAACAGCTATCGCCGCCGAGCTTATAATCCTTTTAATCTTTTTCATTACACTTTTCGCAAGGATACTGCGGCCTTTAGGCCGCAGAGGAATTGCGAACTAGATATCGTTCGCTTGCCTTGCTAGTTACCTCCCTGTTTTCTACGCTCGTTCTTAATGGTGGGTGCGCAGCGTAGTTGGCGCACCCACCTTTGGTATTGGTGTTAGCGTGAGCTATGCGAAATTTTTGCGCCGACGGTGAAAAATGAAAGGACTGACATCCCATAGCCACGGAGTAGGGCAAAACGCATTCCATCTTGTATGGAAAGCCAAATATGCAATGGATCCGTTCAAGTTCGCAGTGGTCCGGGGCCATTGCGAGCGTTTTCTGCGGGAAATCGCGCAGGAGAACCGGATGGAGATTTTCGAGTTGCAGGTGCAGGCCGACCATGTGCACCTGTTTGTGGGCCTGCCGCCCACTATGAGCGTCTCGCGTGCGCTCCAGTTGCTGAAGGGCGGAAGCGCCTTCCGCCTTTTCCGCCAGCACCCTTGGCTGCGCAAGCACTTCCGTAAAGGACATTTCTGGAGCCCCGGCAAGTTTTTCCGCACCGTGGGCAACGTCACCGCTGACGTAATAGCCGCATACATTAGCGACACACACCACGGCTGGTATACCCAGCACAACCAAACTACTTTGACACATTTTTAACACACGATACCCCGCCCTTTAGGGCGGGGTGATTCATTTTCTTTCCAATCAATATCGCAAGTAGTAGCAGGATTGCTATCAGCAGGAAGATTGACAATACAGGGAAGATGTCTATGTTCTTGGCAGCATCCAATAGGTCTGGTATGCCTGTTCCGGATTTATTCTCTACTGAGGTGACGCGAATTATCCTATCCGAAAGATTGCTGCATTTTGCGAGTCCTTCTGCATCGCCGAGTTCCGTATAAGCCTTTGAGGCTATGTCAAGATATTGTTTTGCTTTTTCATAGTCGCCTGCGGAAAAGTAATTCTCGGCGTCCTGATAATTTTTTTCAGCATCAGTCGCCTCGGATGCCTTCTTCTCTGCTCTTATCTTTTCTATGAGTGTCTGGCAGGCGTTGATGTTGGCGGTGTCGCCTATTTTAGTATATCTCGCCAGGGCTTCCTGCGCGCTCTTTTCAGCTTCGTCGTATTTGCCCATCTCCAATAATCCCAGAGCCGACAAATAGCTTTCCCTGGCATCGGATCCTGATCTGCGATTCTTCCTCTTTTAAATATATGGATACTCCCTTGTCTGAGGATACTGCGAGACTGATTTTGTCTTTCTCCAGATAGTCCACGATGAGGTCCTTTATCGTATATCCGATATCGATTTTCTCTTTAAGCTCTCCCTTAGCGGACACGGAGTATATGTATTCTCCCGCGGAAAAAATCAACTCCTTTTCCCCGTCTCCGTCCCAGTCCAGGTAGTACAGGTCATGAACCGCATCCGTGGTCGCATACCTGCTGGCTATATAATATTTGCTGTCCAGAACGTAGATTCCGTTATCAGTGCCCAGGACTAACTGGTTTGCGCCAACGCCGTTAACGTCAAAAGCTTCAACGTCGTTGATGTTGCTCACCCTCCTTGTCCCGGCCAGGTAATTAAAATCACTATCCAGGACAGTTACCAGATCATCGCCCCCTACCAGGACCACTTCCTTTTCGTTCCCAGGCCCTATGTCAAGCAGTTTCATCTCTTTTAGGCCTGCAGACAGGTTGTAAGTGGACTTGAGGGTGCCGTCAGATGCTATCAAATACAGGTGCGCATCTGACCTGGCCAGAATCTCGGTATGTCCTGGATCAAGAGGATACAACAATACCTCCTTTATCGGCTCATCTGTGCGCAAGGTCCACAAAATACTGTCATAGGTGTCCTTTAAGGCATGCACTCCGCCGGAAGAGCCGCCTACGATCTCCTCATATCCGTCACCGTTGAAATCGACTGCTGCTATGGAATTGAAAAGTAGGTGGGGGTATGCTTTGCCGCTCATGCGGTCGTAGGCCTGCAGGACTTTTCCATCCTTGTTCAATATGTACAGGTTCCCCCACTCCATGTTATTCATAGCGTCTCCGGACGCAACGACTACCTCTTTGTATCCGTCGTTGTTCACGTCCGAGACATAGACTGCTCTCAGGTTATCAACCGGGTAAGACCAGAGAAGCGATGAGTCTGCTATTGAATGCATAGACCATGGACGCAGTATAGACTATAACCTCCTTGGACTCGCCGCCATCCAGGCTCTGCACCTGGAAGCCTGATATGCCTTTTATGTCGTAGCTGCCGACCGGTTCAACGCCGGTGTACGTCGTTGCGCAGGCCGGGCAGACACCTAAAGTCAGGATAAATAATAATACAACATTAAATAATCTTTTCATTTTACAATTAGAACTTAAGGCAACCTATAATATATACGTTAATGTTTCACCCGATAAGCTCATAGACCTGCCCTGTAATGTTCTGCAGCGGTTTCAGGAGGCAAGGTATTGATTATTATCCCAGAACCCAGCTCGAATCCAGCCCACCTTGCAATCCTAGGACAGATAGCGGCATGAAAATGCAGGTCCCCGCCAGCCGGGGATATATGGAAATAAAAATTATAAGGGGGATAATTCAAGCTGGAATCAAGCCGCCGGATAAGCTTCATAAAGGCTTTGACAAACGACCTCTTCTCTTTTACAGTCATATCCTCAGGCGTCATTACATGCCTCTTGGGCACGACCCAGGCCTCGAAAGGAAATCTTGAAGCATAAGGCGCAAACGATGCTACCTGCTTATCCTCCCATATCCTGCGCTCCCCGCACGACTCCTTTTTCCAGATGTCGCAGTAGGCACATCGGCCCTTATCCTTTTTGTACCTTCTCGCAGCCCTAACCTCATCCATGACCGCAGGAGGGACAATGCCCAAAGAGATAAGCTGAGAATGCGAATGCACAAGAGACGTTCCAGCCTCATCACCCTCATTCTTAAACAAAAGAACATACCTGATCCTAGGATCCTTCTTGTTCTCAGAAATCCGGGCAATATACATGTCCAAGACTTTCTCCATATACTTATCGCTAAGATTCTCCAAGCCGCTTCTCATGATCAGGTGTCTCAACAATCACTTCATGCCTTCCATAAGCTGATTTACCTAAAAAAAGACCCCCTCCAAAGTCCATATACTCACAAGTCGTGGCCGAAAACTTATTAGGAAAAACCCGGATAGCCCACCTGCCGTCAACTTCAAATCTTGCTATCTCAGGAGGCGTCGAAGACTCGCTCCCAGGACAGAAAAAACAAAAACCCTCCCGCTTCTCACAGACGTGCTTCTTGACGAACTGATCAGGACGAGAACCCCGATCCTTCGCAATAATCACCCAGCGATCCAACAGATAATCCTTACGCAGCTCATTCATTTTACTACAAGCCGTATCCAATGAACAATCCAATGGACAAGACAATGATTAACGCAAGAAGCGCCACAGCCGCACAAGCAGCATACTTCTTCTTCGGAGACTTCAGCGGCGCAGACAAACCCTTACGAACATTCTTCTCACCGCAAAAAGGACAAACATCCACAGAACGCTCAAAAACCTTAAAACAACTACCACACACCACCTTCTCAGGCTCATCAGAAGCCCTCTCAGCCCCCTTAATGATCTCCTCATAGCCAAGAATACTGCTCCTATCAGGCCTGATCCTCTTACCCCTCACATTCGGATCATAGCCGCAGTCCACGCATATCTTGGCGTCTTTGCCGACTTCTGAGCCGCAGTTAACACAATACGACATAGTATATGTTCTTAGTAGGTTCCACTATAAAACCTTGAGCCCCTTTTGCCAGCTTGCGCTGGCATGTCGGTTCCACCGACACTTTCTTAATAAGAAATAAAAGGTTGCCTGTAAGGCATGCCCTGCGGGCACTTCACCCCCAAAATGCCCTCAAGGGGCATGTCAGCAAAAGCTGGCAAAAGAAGTGTGGGGTCTGTGAGACCCCACTGGAGAGGGTCGGGTGCGCATACGGCGCATGCGGGCTACGCCCGCACTTGGAACTGGGTGGTTGAAAACCACGCGGTTCGGATATGCATTCTTAGCAGGGTTAAATACCTTTCTCCGGCAGTGCTATCGAGCGAAAGCGAAGATAGCACATGGGGAGGGTCAGGAGGAACCTGGAACTGGGGAGGGGTGAAACCCCTCCGCGGTTCGGATATAAATAAAAAGGAGTCCAAAGTAAATACCTACAAGTTTATACATGGCCGGGATAGGGTAGCCTGGTTATCCTGCGGGACTGTGGATCCTGCGACTCGGGTTCAAATCCCGGTCCCGGCCCTTTGAGCCTCCCTTAAGGGATTGCTTCATCCCAAAAATGCCCTCGAGGGCATGAAGGCAGAGCCTTCAAAAGGATGTGGGGTCTGTCGACCCTACTGATATCCAAAAAAATACTTAATGGTTTTTGAAACAAAGTGAAGCGATTTTGGATTAAAATTTTTTCATGGTTTTTAAATGCCCGGTCTTATATTATTGCCATATCTTGTTAGCCCGTTGATTGCGGCTCTCCGGACACGTTATCGGGCTTAGAAACCAGCGTACTGCGGACTCATTAATTGATTTATATAGTCCAAAAACGCTATATTACATTCATCACTTTTATTTTTAGAATCTTTGATGAAATTTTTAGGAGGGTATTTGCGGTGTTCGCATTTACCTGATTTAGATGACTTGCTGAAAGCAAAACTTTAGTGTGAACCAACAATCCTTTATTATACCTTTAAATTATTGCGTACCAACAACTCCAGTTGATCCTGCTGGAGACTACCGCTATTGGATTTCGACTAAGCCATGCACGTCGTGGTCTCAGGCATTGGGACCAGGCAAACAGCTCAGTAACACGTGGACAACCTGCCCTTGGAAGGGAGACAACCTCGGGAAACTGAGGCTAATATCCCGTAGGTGACGAGTTCTGGAATGACCGTCACTGAAAGATCCGGCTTGTTCCAGCCGGTTTCGTCCGAGGATGGGTCTGCGGCGGATTAGGCTGATGTTAGGGTAACGGCCTAACATACCTTCGATCCGTATCGGCTATGAGAGTAGGAGCCGGGAGATGGACACTGAGACAAAGGTCCAGGCTCTACGGAGCGCAGCAGGCGCGAAAACTCTGCAATGCGCGCAAGCGTGACAGGGGGAATCCAAGTGTGTTTGTAAAACAAGCACTTTTGTAGTATGTAAAAAGTACTGCGAATAAGGGGTGGGCAAGACTAGTGCCAGCCTCCGCGGTAACACTAGCAACCCGAGTGGTAGTCGTTTTTATTTGGCTTAAAGCGTCCGTAGTCAGGCCGTTAAGTCTTCTGTGAAATCCTGCGGCTTAACCGTAGGGCTTGCAGAGGATACTGGCGGTCTTGGAGCCGGGAGAGGTTGGGGGTATTCCTGGGGTAGCGGCGAAATGCTATAATCCTGGGAGGACCACCGATAGCGAAGGCACCCAACTAGAACGGGCTCGACGATGAGGGACGAGAGCTAGGGGAGCAAACCGGATTAGATACCCGGGTAGTCCTAGCCGTAAACGATGCAGGCTGAGTGTCTCCTGAACCTCGAGTTCAGGAGGTGCTGAAGGGAAACCGTTAAGCCTGCCGCCTGGGGAGTACGGTCGCAAGGCTGAAACTTAAAGGAATTGGCGGGGGAGCACCACAAGGGGTGGAGTCTGCGGTTCAATTGGATACAACGCCGAGAAACTTACCAGGGGCGACGGCAGAATGAGAGCCAAGCTAATGACTTTGCTTAACAAGCCGAGAGGTAGTGCATGGCCGTCGTCAGCTCGTACCGTGAGGCGTGCGGTTAAGTCCGTTAACGAGCGAGACCCGTGCTTTTATTTGCCATCTTTCCCGTGAGGGAAGGAGCACTATAAAAGGACCGCTGGCGATGAGTCAGAGGAAGGCGCGGTCGACGATAGGTCTGTATGCTCCGAATCTCCTGGGCTACACGTGGACTACAATGGCGTGGACAATTGGATGCAACGCCGAAAGGCGAAGCCAATCCCCTAAACCACGTCTTAGTTCGGATCGAGGGTTGAAACTCACCCTCGTGAAGATGAAATCCCTAGTAATCGCTGGTGACTATCCAGCGGTGAATATGTCCCTGCTCCTTGCACACACCGCCCGTCAAACCAACCGAGTGATTTTGGGACGAGGCTCTCTCATCTGGGAAGGTCAAGTTCCAGGGCCGCAAGGGGGGTTAAGTCGTAACAAGGTAGCCGTAGGGGAATCTGCGGCTGGATCACCTCCAAGAAACTTTACAGAAATATATATTTTGAGGATTCAATTGTTCGCACTAAGGTGCTAAAATCAGCAAGTCACCTATAAGAAAAATTTTAATGGATTAAATAGGCTATCCGTCTGGGAAAGGGCCCGTAGATCAGTCTGGTAGATCGTCCGCCTTGCACGCGGGAGGCCTCGGGTTCGAATCCCGACGGGTCCATGCGAAGCATATTTAAATAAGGTATGCGTAATAATTTATCCATTTAAAATTTTTCAAAAATTTGGGTAGTAGACTTATGTCGGCCTGTGCTATTATGACTACCCGCTAGACGCGTTCAGAAAAATATTCAGGTTCTATAAAATAAACAAGGGTAGGCAAGATTCATTTATCATATTAATATATCATTTAGATGCAGTACCTGATCGAAGTGTTGGGTCCGAAGAGGTCGAGTGCTTTTAACTAGCGTTAACTGCATGTATGAGACCGTGCATAAATAGTTCGCCAGAGAGAGTGTGTAAATTTAGCCATGCAGAGGATGGTTTGGTTTGGTCGTTGATGAAGGACGTGGCAAGCTGCGATAAGCTTCGGTGAGGCGCATGCAGCCTTTGAGCCGGAGATCTCCTAATTACTCCGTAGGGAGGAAGAACGCGGGGAAGGGAAACATCTCAGTACCTGCAGGAAAAGAAACCAACCGGGATTCGGTTAGTACAGGCGATAGAAAGCCGAAGAGGGCAAACTGAATGCCGGCCCGAAAGGGCTGGTAGATGTGGTGGTGGGCTCTAGTTTAAAGCCTTATCCATCTAAGACGAATTTCCCTGGAATGGGAAGCTTTAGAGGGTGACAGCCCCGTAGTTATGTGATGGATTGGCCTATAGAGTTCCAGAGTAGTGAGCATTGGATATTGCTCATGAAGGCTGGGGGCATTAACCTCAAACCCTAAATACGTACCAAGACCGATAGCGCACTAGTACCGTGAGGGAAAACTGCAAAGTACCCATAACTGGGTATGAAAAGTGCCTGAAACTGCATGGTGATAGTACGCTGCGGCGAAAGTTGCAGCGTTCATCTTGAAACATGAGGCAGGGAGTGTATCTATGTGGTGACCCGGAAGGGATAGCGAAAGCAATAAATCCGCAACCCGCAAGGGCCAGGGATATGGTGTGCAAGCGCCATAAATCACGTGGATACGACCTGAAGCCAGTCGATCTAATCCGAGGCAGGGCGAAGTCCCTCATCTGAGGGATGGAGGCCCGACAGAGGTGCTGGGCTCAATCCGTTCTCGTGACCTCGGAATAGAAGTGAAATGCCAATCGAGACTGGGAATAGCAGGTTCCTATCGAAATAGCCCTCAGGCTAGTCTGGCTGGAGACCGATTATGGGGTAGAGCACTGATTAAGTATTACGGACCCGAAAGGGATCGCTACTTTGTCAAACTCCGAACCTATGGTCGTCTAAGAAGGCCGGAGAAGGGGTGCTGGGGTAAGCTCTGCATCCGAAAGGGAAAGAACCCTGCTCGTGGTTAAGGCCCCTAAATGCTAACTGAGTGTAGGCAAAGGCGTTTTAAGCCTAAGACAGTGAGAAGGTAAGCTCAGAAGCAGCTATCCTCTAAGGAGTGCGTAACAACTCACCCACCGAGGTCTAAAGCCCTTAAAATGGACGGGGCTAAGTTAGCTGCCGATACCACGATAGTCCCACAAGGACTTACGTAGATAGGTGTCTTGCGAGACAAAAAGTGTCTCTTTGAGGAG
>CAVVMY010000022.1:0-9358 GCA_963749405.1 Candidatus Altarchaeales archaeon
TCCGGAACCTCCTTTATGGCCAGGTAGTCGTATTTCTCAGGGGAGATCGCATCCTCCTTATACATTGGCACAAGATGCCTTTTCTTTAGGCATTCTATCATCGCAGCCTCAGGCTTTGAATAGGTGCAGCCCGGAACCTTCCCGATGATTGTGTCAAAGGATGTGCCGTGATACATTAAGACTCTCACTCCATGAACCGTCACCCATATAGGGTTACTGGTGAGATGCACATTAGGCATATCGCACAGTCTCCCGGCAAGGTCCTTTGGCAGCATCGGCTGGGGTTCAGCTCCTCTCACCGCGTCGTGGTTTCCAACAGACAGGACTATTTCTATATAATCCGGGACGCCTTCCAAAAGCTTCGCCAAAAAATCGTATTGCCTGTATATGTCGGGTATGACGGACTCCTTTTCCTGGCTTGGATACACCCCGATGCCGTCAACCAGGTCTCCTGCCACGAGCAGGTATTTCACCCTCTCGGCAATGTCTCCGTTGCCTCCCTTCAGGTTAAGCCAGTCCAGAAAGCCCTGAAACTCCCTTTCCAAAAACAGGTTGCTGCCCACATGTATGTCCGAAAGAAAGGCCGCATATGCCGGCTCCTGCGCATAATTGCCCTTGTAACTCACAGGCAACTCAGGCTCCACAATGTCCGACGCAATGAACAACTCATTAGTCAATTTACCCTGTATCCCAACAACCTCATCCTCCAAAATAGTGTTATACAACCTGCTTAATGCATCATTATTCTGAGGAATAAGAACAGAAATCTCTCCAGTAGGATCTTCCACCTCAAGGAACCTATAACCCTTCTTGCTCTCCCGCTTCTCCTTCACCATACCAACAATAGTCGATACCTCGCCTTTATACCTCTTCAAGACCTCGATAGGCACAGCCCCAAGATAACTCTCCCGGCCTTTTATGATCTCACGCAGGTTCCTGTATTTCTCGTTAAAATAGTCCACAAAGTCCTCGATCTTTCCCTCGCACGTGGACTTGTCGGTCACATCCGACTCCCTGGAAATAATAAGCTGCGGCTCTATGTCTTTGGCAAAAATGCTCCTGCCCCGCTCCACGATCACGGCCATGCGCGCTTTCTCTGCCGGCCTCCTGCATTCCGGGACATCATGGTGCGGCGCGACAATAAGTGCTTCAGTTTCCTGTGCAGACTCCAATGCGGAGGCAGAAGGCACATGCGAAGGCGTAGGCTCCGCAGGAACCACCACGGCGGCTACAACCGGGGAAGATGATGCAGCCTCCTCTTTTTTCGCGCCGTTTTCGACGTACTCTATCAGAAATTCGTTACTCACCAGCCACTGCCTGCGCTCCTTGGCCAGGGATACGACTCTGTCAGCATTGAGATTATGCCCTATTATCCTTTCAAAGCCGTGGCTTGTGACCAGGAGGCCATTCTCAGAAAACTTCTTAATGATCTCCTCCTTCCTCTTCTGAACCACTTTTTTTTGCAGATTCTTCTTTTTTTCCGCTTTACCTATTTGTTCATGAAGTAATCCTTTATCTTTTCCACGACCACGGTTCCCGCGTTTATCTGTGCCTCTTCCGTGGATGCGCCCAGGTGCGGAGTCATGATGATGTTATCCAACTCTGCGAGAGGCGAACTTTCCAATGGCTCTGACACATACACATCCAATGCCGCACCCCGTATGATATTGTCTTTAAGCGCATTGTACAACGCTTCTTCATTTATTATCCCCCCCGGGCGATGTTTATTATCACAGCGGATCTCTTCATCAATCCAAATTGTTCTGCACCTATCAGGTCTCTGGTCTTAGGAGTCAATGGAACATGCAAGGTTATCACGTCCGCATGCTTCAGCATCTCATCAAGGTCTTTGTAGTACTTAACATCATATCCTGTGCAGCTTTCCTCAGATATATTCGGGTCATAGACCAAAACATGCATACCAAAAGCATTAGCCCGGATGGCAACTTCCCTACCGATCCTCCCGAACCCCACGATGCCCAGAGTTTTCCCATAGACTTCGCTTCCCTCGAATTTGCTCCTCTCCCACTTGCCGCTCTTCATGGAATGATGAGCATGGACGATTTTCCTGTTCAGGGCAAGCAATGCTCCGAATACCAGCTCGGCTACTGCGATAGTGCTGGCCTCCGGCGAATTCACTACAAGTATGCCCTTTTTAGAGGCTGCGTCTACGTCAATGTTATCCAGTCCCACCCCCGCTCTTCCGATTATTTTAAGATTCTTCCCGGCATTTATGACCTCCCTGGTAACCTTGGTTGCGCTTCTCACAATCAGGGCATCAAAGCCGGGTATCCTCCTAATAAGTTCCTGCGGCGTAAGGCCGGCCTCCACTGAGACCTCGGCAAAGGTTGCCGCCAAGTCAAGCGCGTTCTTGTGGATTTTTTCAGCAACTAAAATCTTGGGCTTCATAGGTTAGATAATAGAAAGAGGGGAATAAATCATAGTATACCAAGACGCTAACATAAAAAAACAGAAACTCTCAAGGAAGGCAAGAACCGCATAGGTATGGTTAATAAATAATCCCTCCCTATCATATTAACAGACAAATGGAAGAAGAAACAAAAAAGGAAACAAAAAAATCCAGCCCAGACAACGGAGTGCACCACATCGACCCGTCTGAAAAGGAACTACTGCAAAACCTTGCAAAAGAGCACGGAACGCCGCTCTTCGTCATCGACCACGAAAAAATACGGCAGAACTACCGGGAATTCAAAGAAAACCTGCCCAACGTCCAAGCATATTACGCAGTAAAAGCTAATTCTGACCCACAAATCGTAAAGACCCTCTTCGACCTAGGCGCAAGCTTCGACGTTGCATCAATGCCGGAATTCATGATAGTATACGAAAACATAAAAAACATGCCAGACAAAGAAAGACAGGACTGGATATGGGACAAAATAATCTACGCCAACACAATCAAGCCCATAGACACGCTCATCGCACTAAACAAATACAAGCCCCTCGTCACATTCGACAACATCGAAGAACTCAAAAAGATAAAGCAGCACGCGCCGGACGCAGGCCTCGTCCTGAGGATACGGGTCCCAAACACAGGCTCAATGGTCGAACTCTCCAGCAAATTCGGAGCAGACCCGGGCGAAGCAGTGGACCTGATAACAGAAGCATTCAACACTGGCCTTGTAGTCGAAGGACTCAGTTTCCACGTCGGAAGCCAATGCACAAACTTCGAAAACTATGTACAGGCACTACAGCTCTCAGCAAACATAATAAAAGAAGCAGAGACAAGAGCAGGCCAAAGACTCAAAATCCTGGACATAGGAGGCGGCTTCCCGGTAAAATACAACCCCAAAGTAAAAGCATTCAAGACCCTTGCAAAAAAACTCAACACCGAAACCAAAAGACTATTCACCCCAGACACGCAGATACTCGCAGAACCCGGAAGATTCATGATCGCAAACGCCTGCACAGTCGTCGCAAAAGTCATAGGAAAAGCCTTCCGCGACGGAAAACCAAGCTACTACATCAACGACGGAGTATACCACACCTTCTCAGGACAAGTCTTCGACCACTGCAACTACCCAATAAAAGCATTCAAAGAAGGCGAAAAACAAATATCAGCGGTCTTCGGACCAACATGCGACGCATTCGACACGATCACCCTCTCAGCCGAACTGCCGGAACTGGAAATAAACGACCTCGTATATGCGGAGAACATCGGAGCATACTCGCATGCATCGTCGACGTACTTCAACGGATTCCCGCCGGCAAAGGTAGTGCACATCAATAATAAATGATTGCGGTCTGCTTAGCCGTTGTCCTTTCCGGTCTTCTTTTTTTTGTGATCCTCCTTTTAAACAACCCCATTTAATAGATAACAAGGAACACTTCAAGATGGGCTCATCATCCAAGCCGGGCATCGGATCACGCATGGTTTTAATTACTCTGTGCTTTTTTGTGGTCTTGCTCGGTTTCTATTTTATCTCCAAAGACCATTCAACTAATAAAGTGACATTAACCGGCCACGTAGCAGTCCCTTATGTCACGTTGAATAATACCCCCAAAGGCAGGACTAATTCATCCCCAGAACAGAGAGTAGAACCCACATCATCCTCCCCGACAAGGCTTGCCACTGCGAGATGCGACCCTTTCCCCTGCAAGCCAGTTACCCACAGGCCGATTAGGATCATTAAGCCGGGTCGGAATGGCTGGGAAGTAGAGCCAACGGAAACCGTTTACACAGACGACAACGGATACTACAGCATAACCGTAGACGAAGAAATACTTACCTCAGACGGCCCGGTATTCGTTGCAGCAATGGATCCGACAGGGACTTACCCCCTAATGGCGACGATACCTCCCGATCTCCTGTATCTCGGAACCCTCGATATCTCCATCGACAGGACGACGACAGCGGCCGCAGTAATGCATTGCCCCGGAGGTATGAATCCTCCGCCGAGAGGCGCATACTGCTACAGCGACCCCCAGGAATCAACAGACGACGAGAATCTTTACGCACAAATAGATACCTACTTTGAAGACAATCCCTCCGCAGCCACCGACCCAGAAGAATACGTGCCAGAGGTTTCGGAAGACCCAGACGTGCAGGAAGAGATGGATCAGGAACTCTCAGATAGCGACCAACCTACAGACTTCGAACCAATAACTATAGACAACGAACAAGACCTGGAAGGCCTCGGACAAATAATCCTAACAGGAGAAGAACCGACAACGATAAGCCCGACAACCCTCGAACAGGAACCAACCACGATAAGCCCAACAAACCCCCCACAAACCACAAACCCACCCCCCACAGAACCGCAAAACCTGCCAAACGGGTTCCCATCAGACCTGCCAACCCAAGGACGATACGCGATCAGCGTACAGGTATGCGCATACAGCGGATGCCAACAATGGTCAGAAGCCGCAGACGAAAACGACATAGACATAAACGAACTAATATACTACCTAAACAACGCAAACTCCTTCTGCAACCAAGACGGCTACATCTGCAAGATCAGCTACTCAGGCTGGGACGGAAGATCCTTCACCATGACCGCATCATACCAAGTCTGCTACCAGGGAACATGCTCACCGACGACCACGATCTATTACAGAATCACAAAAGTAGGATAAAAAAATAAGCGCCCCGATCGGGATTTGAACCCGAGTCGCAAACTCGACAGGCTTGCATGATGGGCCGCTACACTATCGGGGCATCTATATGGTTAAAATTGTCTTTTTAGACCTAAAAATAATGGAATCCCGTCTCCCGGATTTGAACCGGGGGTCTGCCGGTACCTGCTTTACTAAGGCTAAGCACCTTAAAAATACCAACCGAACTAAAACGGCCAAATAAGAGCCAAAAATTGAAAGACTCTTGAAGACAAAACTACAGCCGGCCGCGTTAACCAGTCTACGCTAAGACGGGGAAAATAGCGCTTATAATCTATTCTATTAGACTTCAAAATTTAAATATATAGCACCCTATTCTAACCTATAACCCTATTTTGAGACTGTATCTACTATCGCCGAGGTGATGGGACCGTTTGGTCCCACATTCCGAGGCAGGAGTAGAATAAATAAGCCGAGGTAGCTCAGCTGGTTAGAGTGCCACGCTCATAAGCCCGGTTCCCCTATAAGGGGGGATCACAATGATTTGGTACTCAAAAAGGCCAGAGCGGAGAAACGTGGAAGTCGTGGGTTCAAGTCCCGCCCTCGGCATAGAAATACAAGTTCATTTATATAGGCATACTTCCTATAGTATGGCATGAGCGAAAGTACTGAGACTGGATTCTATACCAAGCATCTGGGCAAGGAATACCGGAAGAACGCTTTCCACAACGATCCTGACATCTCTGAGAAAAACAGGGAAGCCGTTGAATCCTTCATAAAAAGCTGGAAGGCCCACTCTGGGATGAAGGATAAACGCATAGCCAAGTACTACGCTAATTTCCGTATGCTCCTAAAGCTCCCGGATAAAGACTTCAGCCTCGAATCAGCCTCCGAGAAGGACATAGAGGATGTCGTATGCAGGATAAACGACTCCTCCTATTCTGAATGGACAAAGACCGATCTGAGAAGCCTGCTTAAGCGCTTCTATACCTCTCGAAATAACGGCACTACTCCCCAGATGGTGAAGTGGGTTAAAACAGCCAATCCTAAGCCGAAGCATAAGACCGCCGAGGAGCTGATCTCAAAAGAGGAGAGGGACAAACTGGTAGACGTCTGCCAGAATGAGAGGGATCGAGCCTACATAATGCTCCTATACGAGGGAGGCTTAAGGGCTGGGGAGATGCGCGCCTTAAGGATAAACTCTATTTACTTTGACGATAACGGTATGTGGGTAGACATCCCTGAAACCCCTGGCCTCACCAAGACCGGAGGAAGACGCATTCTAACGATAGAGTCCGAGCCTTTTATGAAGAACTGGCTAAACGTCCACCCTGGAAGAGCCGACCCATCTAATCCTCTATGGGTGAAGGTCGAGCAGTACCTGGGTACGTGTAAGTCAATGACGTACGATAATATGCGTATGATGATTGCAAAAAAGGCCAGAATAGCCAAGATTGACATAGACAAGGTTAACCTACATAACTTCAGGCATTCAAGTGCAAGCGAGAAGGCCGCCGCCGGATGGAATAAGGCTCAGATGGATGCCTATTTCGGCTGGGAACCCTCGGCTAATACTGCATCAACCTACATCCACCTACAAGAAAGGGATATGGTATCTGCCGTGAGGAAGCTGCACGGTCTATCTGTAGCAGAGAAGGGCACAAAGAAGGAGAAGCTAACATGCCAGCGCTGCGGCAAGCTAAACGATGCAGATGCTCGCTTCTGTAGCAGGTGCCAGGTACCTCTGACGCTAAAGGATGCTCTTGAGCAGGATGAGAAGCGCAAAAAGAGGGATGATCTATTAACCGAGTTAGTCGAAGACCCTGAGATACAAAAGCTCTTGGCCAAGAAACTATTGACCATGAAAAACAGGGAAGAGATACTTAAGGCATTGTCCTGAAAAAAATGGCACCCGTTGACGAATCAAAGGCAGAAATAATGAAGCTGAAAAAAGAAAGAATCGACTTATGCAAGAACTTCGACTGCGGCGATGCAGACCTAAACGAGTTCCTCAAAGAAGACTCAATTACCTACTTGGAAGGAAAGATCGCAGTAACGTATCTGCTTACATACGAAGGCCGCCTCGTCGGGTTCTTCTGCCTGTCCAATGCATCAATACCACTTGAGGAAGAAGACAGGGAGAAGCTATGGGAGCTTGGAAAACCTCAGGGAAGCTATCCTGCGATTAAGATAGGCCGCCTGGGAGTTGATAAAGACCACGGACGAAAAGGCTTTGGAACCCTTATCTTGGAATGGGTCGTGCTACAGGCGCTCAATTACTCAAAGGATGTCGGATGCAGGTTCATAACCGTAGACGCATACAACAAGGACATACCCCTAAAGTTCTACGAAAACAACGGCTTCAAGATACTGACGAAAACAAGAACCAGAAAGAATGTCCTAATGTACCTGGATTTACTGAGCAAAGGAGGAAATTAATCCCTGACGACTTTGATCTTACTACCTCTCTGTATACACTTATTAAAGAACTCCTCACGCTTAACGTATTCCTCGTCAGAAGGCTTTAAAGACTCTATTCTCACCTTCTCCCTCAGGAAATTCACTGCATCATCCCCCTTAAGGACCGGAATAGGTTCAAGCGGCCTAGCCATTTTTATGATTACTCAACGTAATAAATTCCGATTAGGGGCTTAAATACTGTATTCATAGATATACTGCCCCCGCAAAGGGAGGCAGTCAATTACTCAATTTCCGGAGCATTCTTTTTCTTCAACTCAGAAATGAGTTCCTTATACGCATCGCTTTCTATAAAGTCAAGATACGACCTTACAGACAATCGTGCCTTGCCACGATCAGTGAATTCAATTTCAGGAGAGCCAATGCTTTCATCGATTGCTATACCTTTACCTAAGAATGCACCTCTATTATTAATCCACTCCTTAGCAAGAATATCGCCCAAAACGGCAATATGCTGGCTTTCAATACGTATAGTGTTTCCTATCCTCAAAAAGGGATAATCCCTAATGACTTTTTCCCTAATTTGCTTGCATACCCCCAAGACGATTAAATCGATTTCGTTAGGTTCAATTGAGTATATCTTAGGAACATATATCCTTAAACGCTCAGGAGTTATCTCATACCAATAATCTTTCACACACTCAGAATACCCCACCCAAGTACTATGATCAATTTCCTTCAACCATTCACTCTCTTTCAATTTATCTTTATCATAACCGTTCAAAGGAAAGGAAAACACCATAGAATGAGCCCGCAAAATTAGATGCTTGGGGTACTCCCTGCAAAATTCCTCAAGGGCTTTTTTTCCCTTGCCAGTTAGGTCATAAAATTCCGGTTTAGAACGTGGAAGTCTCTCCTCTATGAAGCCATCCTTTTCTAGACGCTTAATGTGATAATGGGCGGTAGCTTGCGTTTTTCTTAGCTTACCTGCTATTTGTGCAGCATATCCTCCTTCAGCAATCATCCTTAGAATACATAAGTGAAATGGTTTCAGTAGCATATCTCCTTTCACCCATTTATCATATTCACAAATATGGCGAACTTAGAGGAAACTTCAAAAGGTCTGTCCGTAACCTATCCTTCTAACTATCGTAAAACTCACTCTGTTGTAGTGCCTAACTTTTTCTCTTTAGGGGTTTCTTGCTTGATCTCTTCCTCTAAGGCGTCCCGAAGTATCCTAATCCATCTGGGCGGTTCAGGTATATTTTTCTCTTTTTCCATTTCCACATTCTCACAGCTATTATGTTTTAATACCTCTACATTAAACCAAGGGCCTTCTTATCGCTATCTGGGAGATAACCCATCTTTGCTAATTGTGTCCTTATAGCCATCCTCACAAAATCGCTGATGTCCTCTCCTCTACTTCTACATACTTGGCGTAGTAACCTTTCATCAGATTCGAAAAGTCTGACTCCAATAGTGTTTCCCTTCACATCATTACTCTTTCTCGGCATAGGTTTTCACCGATTAATGACTTAAACCTAAAAAATACTAAATTATCTTTACACAATCCCTCCTCTTAATTTTTGGGAAATAATGCTGTAGAGGGGTCCTAGGGAAGGATTGTAGGTAAAAATAAAGCCGGGAGCTGCATTTGGAAAAAATCTTCTTCGGAAGCAAGGAGGGGACGTTGAAATGGGCTTTTAAAAGAAGCTCTCTTGTGTTGCAAAGAAGAGAGTAAAAAGCCCCTTCAGTAGGTTTCTATGGGAGTTCTCTTTCCACAGCCTTTTAGTAACGGCAATTGTTTTATTTCTTCGGTTAAAAGTTAGAAAGGTGCGTAAGTTCTCAAGCTCTTTTCCCTCAAGCT
>CAVVMY010000023.1:0-45668 GCA_963749405.1 Candidatus Altarchaeales archaeon
TATCAAGCCGGGTGGTGCAGCCTTCTATCATGCAGGTTGTGACACTGGATAAAAGCGGAAACCCGCAAACAGGCGGAAACGACATAGGCAAGTATATATTGCCGTATGCGCTTTCCATACTTCTTGTCATGAGCATAATCACCTCCTCCAACCTTTTGATGCAGGGAATAGGAGAAGAAAAGGAGAGCAGAACCGGAGAACTCCTGCTTTCAAGTATTTCCGCAGATCAATTGCTCAAAGGAAAAATACTTGGTTACGGAGCCGTCGGGATAACGCAGATAGCAATATGGATGGCTTTAGCAGGGATGATACTGTCCACCGGCCAGTACGCATCATTGCTTGCAGGGATCCACGTAACTTGGGTCATGGGCCTGGCAGCAGTATATTTCATCTTGGGATACGCCCTGTTCTCTGTTTCGATAGCATGCGCCGCGGCTATATCCCCTACTGCAAAGGAAGCCCAGCAGACCTCAAGCATATTCTCGTTTATGGCTGCTCTCCCCCTGGTATTCGCTCAATTTATAATAATGGCACCGGACTCTATCGTGGCAAAAGCGTTCACGCTCTTTCCTTATACTGCGCCTGTAATAACGATGATGCGGATTTCCCTCACGGACGTGCCAGCATATGAGATCGCAGCAAGCATCATAATACTTGGAGCGTCAATACTTTTGGTCATGAGCCTTGCAGGAAAGATTTTCCGGATGGGGATGCTGATGCAGGGTAAGAGGGCAAGCCTGAAAGAGGTCATTGCATTTGCAAAAGAGAAATGAATTCGTATTCCTCCTATTCTGCTTATTATATATACCCAATGCCACTTAATTTAATAACATATCTGCGAAAAAATGTATGAATTCGTTCGCCGTATTATGCGTTCAGTTGAGAAGCATGAGTCCTTCAAGCTTAAGAAGGATCATCATAGCGTAGTTGCCGAGATATGCGATCTGCAGAGTCTCAGGGATGCGATCTATGAGGCGCCTGATGAGGCTATTTTGTTCCATCTGGATGGGAGGAACGACTATGCTGAGTGGATTGGCGTAGTGCTTGGTTCCAAGACTTTGCAGGAGGCGGTATGCCAGGTTGATTCGAGCAAGGGCGCGGAAAATGCGCGTCAGGAGCTTCTTGATGCCCTTGATACTGGGATAAAGGTTCTGAAGGAAATAGAAAAAAGAGAGTCTGCGCTCATATATTAGAGCCCGACTATGTCGTCTATCGTATCCAGGTATGTCTGTAGTTCGTCTATTGTCCGTTCGCCCATGTGCGCTATCCTGAAGGTCTTGTCTACGATTTTTCCGTATCCTGTGGAGAATACGTAGCCTTTTGCTGACAGCTTTGTTTTGAGGTCGCTTTCGTCCGTGTTTCTGGTGTTCGCAACGCATGTTACTGTGTTTGAGCTGTATCTTTCTTCCGGGTAGAGGGCGTAGTTTTTCTTGGCCCATTTTCTTGTTATGTCGCCCATCGTTGTGTGCCTTGCGAATCTGTTTTCAAGGCCTTCTTGGTTGTGGATTTTGTTTAGCTGGTATCTTAGTCCCTGCATTATGGATATCGGGGGCGTGGTCGGGGTTTGTTTCTTGTCGAGGTATTTTTTGTAGGCCAGGAAGTCGAAGTAGTGCCCTCTTGCAGGCACTGTTTCTGCCTTCTTGAGTGCCCGTTCGGAAACAGAGCATGCGGCGAGACCCGGTGGGAGTGCCATGCATTTCTGGACGCCGAATAGGCATACGTCTATCCCTAATCTGTCCACCTCTATCTTTACGCCTCCCATGGAGCTTACGGTATCCACCAGAAAGGAAACATCGTAGTTTTTCACGACACTTGCTATTTCCTCTATTGGTGCAGCTACGCCTGTTGATGTCTCGTTGTGCACGAGGGTCAATGCATCGTATTTGCCTGTTGAAAGTTTTTCGTCTATGAGTTTTGCGTCCGGCGCCTGTCCCCATTCAAACATGAGCGCGTCGGCTTCTTTTCCGTTCTCCTTGGTTATGCCGTGCCATCGTTCGCTGAATGCGCCGTTGCAGACGTTAAGGCATCGCTCTTTGACGCAGTTTCTTATGGCTCCTTCCATTAAGCCGGTTGAAGAGGCAGGGGCTATGAATATGGTGTTAGCGGTGTACATGAGTTTCTTTAAGCCGTCGTTGCATTCGTCAAGCAGCTTGGAGAATTCGCTTCCCCGGTGTCCTATCATGGGAACCGACATCGCCTGGAACGTTTCTAGACTGACGTCTACCGGACCGGGTATAAAAAGTTTCTTTGCCATTTTATGTGCATATTTGCCTGTTTATACTCTTTTATAAAGGATGGAAAAGATATGGGATTTGGGGTATAAGTAATCTGTCAGAGATTATGCAAAAATTGTGTCCGGGTCCGCATTTGCATCTTTATTTATCTGACTAGCAAATAATCTAACCGTAGCAAAAAAATGAAAAAGAAGATCATGGTTACGTTAAATGAAGTGCAGTATGAGCATCTTATGGCTTCCCCGGAGCTTGGGGATTCGGATTCAGAGAAGCTGCGGAACTCTTTTTTGATCTATGAGTCTTTGAAGGACCTGCTGCAAGTAATTAAGAAGCTTAAGGAGTGAAAGTGTAGAAGCGTTGTTGAGCAGCCTTCTTAAAAAAAATAAAAGATATGGGGGAGATGTCCCCCGGTTCGTCTCTAAACTATGTATATCAAGGCGTATTGGTCGCTCTCGTTATCCCTGGATTCGGTAGTATTTATGCCCATCTCGATTTTGTCTACTACTCCGTTTGCCTGGTTGTCGACCTGGACCTCGACGACGCTTCCGTCGGGCTTCTGGACGTCTATCAGCGCCCCGAAGATTTTGTAGCCCTTGTCGTATATGAAGTGCTCCAGCATGAATTTGTAGCCGTCGTAGGTCGCCGTATAGTTGCCGGATCCGACCTTCAAGTAATTCATGGATTCATTGGCATCCAATATACTGACGGTCGCCCAGCTTAAATCTCCGGTCTTCCTCTCAAAGTAGGTCCCCTCGAAGTGTATCTTAAGCGAGTCAACCTGCCCGTCGGCTGTCTCACCCACGACTACTCTGTCCTCGACTCCATTAGGCTTGATAACGTCTACCAGGATACCGTCTAATCTGTAGCCTAGGCCGTATATGCCGTGGTCCAACATGAACTCGTAGCCGTTGTATTCGATATAATGCTGGTCGTCAAGTCTCAGGGTTCCGTTGGAAGCAGTTTCCTCCTTTATGGTCGTGGTCGTTTCTTCGTGTGTCGTCGTAGTGGTCGACGTTGTCGCCACCTCAGGCTCGGTCGTAGTAACCGGGATCTGGACCCACTCGCCGCTCGTGCATCTCATCCCTGAGAGCACGAATCCTTCGTCGTAGCTGGCTCCGTTCGCCAAACACGTATTCCCCTTTGCCGCCTCAACGGGCGTATTTCCCTTAAACATATCGGCTGCTGCTTTAAACCAGCCTCCGAATATGCCTCCTGCAAGCACGATAAGTATTGCGCCTGCGAGGAGCATCCTCCTGGTTTTTTCTTCCATCTTTTTTACCTCTGCTTGTTTGACGTGTTTAATGCCTACGTCTATTCAGGCACCCTTACGCCCTCATTCAGAGGTAAAGAGAAACAGTTTTCTACGCGGATTCACCGGCGGCAACCATATCACCGATCACGGATCGGATCATGTTTTCTGCTGGATCGCCTGCAGCATTACTATTATTAATATTGCACTTCCTTAAATAAATAATAGGTATTCTTCAAGTAATCCAAGAAAATGTCCAGAATACGAGTTTAATAGATATATTACATACGATTAATCTGGTCGACAAAATGCCGCAGGAAGAACGTAAATACATCAAATCGTCGGAATACAAGCAGGACTGCATGTTCAAGCGCTTCAGGGCAAGAGCCAACCCGGGGATTATCGGGGTGGTAAAAGACCTGCAGGAAGACTTCCTGAACAAAGACGAATCAGGGGAACCGGTGTGCCTTATCGTCGAGGGAAAACAGCCTCAGGGAAGAGACCTATGCATCAGAGGAATATGTCCCTTTTTCAACATAGAGAGACGCCTGAGAGAACTAGAGGAAAAGCGTAGATAGAATTCTTTTTTTTATGGCATAGTTATCACAAAGAGCAGATATTAAAAAAATAAATAAGAAATAGAAAGAGTATGAAATGAGATGCGGCATTCGAGATATCTTTTAACCGAACAGTGACGCAAGGCCTGATGCTGCTTCTTCCTCTGTTTTTTCTTCTTTCTTTTCTGCTTTCTTCTCTTCCTTCTTTGCTCCTGCTGCTGCCGGGGCTGCTGCTGCGCCTATCGATACTGGTGCTGCGGTCTTTATGGCTTCGTCTATGTTCACTCCTTCGAGGGAGGCGACTAGTGCCTTGATCTTTGCTTCGTCGACTTTTGCGCCGCTCGCAGTCATTACCTTTTTTAGGTGTTCTTCGGTTATCGGCTGGCCTGCTGCATGTAGTAGCATTGCTCCATATACGTATTCCATTTTTTATTTCACCTGGTGATATAACGATTAGATAAAGGTTAGACTAATTACTTCGAATTATATATTTAAAAGATAAGAGAAAAGGATATAAGGGTGTGCTGCGCCGGGGTTGGTTTGTATTCATCCTTGGGGCTCAGCCCCCCAGAAGGATCATCACTCCTTCAGTGGTCTTTCGACCATCATACAAAGGCCGCATCGGCGCAATGTTGCCTGCTTTTTTGCTTGGCTGTTCATTTGTAATCGCAGTCATCTTCGCAAAGAGGCTTATGTAATATAGGCTTCAGGAAGGGATAAATCAGTTGGGCAGGTATTCTGTGGGGTTTGCCCATGAGTTGATAAGGTTTATAACATCCCCCAACTGAAGGTTATTTGCTGCCCATTCGTTTATTGCGCTGATGATCTCTCCGAGGCTGATGTTTGCGCATGGTGGGGCGTTTCCAGGCATCTTGCAGCTTGTTTCAAGGGTTGTTGTAGTGGTTGTGGACGTTGTTGTGGTGGTTGTGGTTGTCGATGTTGTTGTCGATGTAGTCGTAGTGGTGGTTGTGGTCGTAGTAGTGGTGTCGAGGACTATTACGTCTCCGTAGCCTTTTCCTGCTCCGTCTCCTTTTCCTGCGTACAGTCTTCCGTTATATACTGTGAGGGCATTCAGGGCGTTATAGCCGTTGGTGTAGCTTGTCGACCAGTTATTTCCGTCGAAAACTAGGACGTCGCCGTATCCGAGGTAGCCTCCCCGGGTGCCGGCGTAGAGTTTTCCGTTGTATTCTATGAGAGAGGTTATCTTGTCATAGTCTCGTGCGTTGTCGTAGCTTGTCGACCAGTTTGCTCCGTTGTATACTAGTATCACGCCCTGTTCTATACTTCCGAAACCTGCATATAGTTTTCCGTTGTATGATGCAAGCGAATATGCGGCTGCTCCTGCGTAGCCGGTGTATGCGTCTGACCAGCTGACGCCGTCATAGACTCTAATTCTGCCCCATTGTCCTCCTCTTTCCTGGCCTGCATACAGTTTGCCATTGTATGATGCCAGTGAATCGTGGCGGAAGCGTTTCCCGATGCGTTGTAGGCTGTCTGCCAAGTATTCCCGTCAAAAACAAGGATGTCTCCTGAGGATGAGCCCTGTCCCGCGTATAGTTTGCCGTTGTATACTGTCATTGAGGCTATTTCGCTTAGTGAGCCGTTGTAGCTTATCGACCACGAATTTCCGTCGTAGACTAGGATGTCTCCATCCCCCCGGTCCGTCCCAAGGAGTCCGGCATAAAGTTTTCCGTTATACTCCGTCATACATTTTACTGATTCCCTATCCCCGTCGTAGGAAAGCGACCATGCGCTTCCATTGAATACAACGATGTCGGATTCAAGGGGATAGAACCCGTTTCCTACATAGAGCGAGCCATTGTATGCTGCCATAGACTGTATCCCGGAATAGCTGCCGTTATAGAAAAGAGACCAGTTGTCTGCGCCGGCATAATGGCAGAGGATAAGGCCAAGCAGGATGGCCGATGATATATTACGAATCTTCTTATCCATTTTTTTTAATCTAATTGGGTGTGTTGGAATTGAGTCAGCCCGTTATATAAACTAATTGTTTCAGTAAAGTATATAATTAAAAAACTGTCTTTTAGGTAAACTTTTTCTCTTCGAGCAGTATCTAAGAAGACGGGCTTTTGTTCGGCTGAGGATGGAGAAGGCGCATGATACTTGTTTCCTGATTTTGTTGGGTTTTGAAAACAATGTGATTTTTATTTTTTTCTTTAAAACGCTCTTATATATTTAAATTATATGAACATTGTATAATAATAAAAGGTAAAATATAATAATAATCTGTCATGATTAATCATTAATCTGCACATTCACCCAAAAAACACTATTGTTTTTTATACTTGATTGTGCAAAATATAAACAGAGGATATAATTTTCCAAGGTGTTTCCCATGAAAGACTCAAAAAATTTCCAGCAAGAAGATTTATGCTACGTATTCGATTACTTCCAAGGCTTCTATATAGCAAGCGCCAAAAACCTGAAAGTGCCTGAGGGCATGCCTGTAGTCCCCCAAAAGCAAGGGAGTTGCGTCATCGAATGAAATGTCGAATCTGTGTCTACTCTACTTTTATCTTGTGTGCTCTGCCGCTGCTTTTCTTTTGTTCCATGCGCTCTGTCCTCACTTCCAGGACTCCGTTCTTGTATGACGCTTTCGCCGTCTCTGGCTTGACTTTGCAGGGGAATGTGAGTTTCTTGTGGTAGGATTTGCTTGGTGTTTCCACGTTTATTTCAAGGAATGATTCAGTTGTCTTGAGGTCTATGTCGTTTTTTTCGACTCCCGGCAGTTCTACGATAACGGAAATGTCTTTTTCTCCTTCGATGAGGTCTGTGAGGGGCTCTCTTTCATTTGGCGAGGAGGCTTCGCCTGATAATATCCCAGGTATGTTTCCGAATTCCTCGATATTCGATTTTCCGTCCGGGCCCATGCGCATCGAGAAACCATAGACAAACGGGCCTCCTTCAGTGCTCATTACATCCTTGAGTATCCTTTTTTTGATCTCTTCAAAGGTGCTTGCTATGTTTTCGAATTCCTCTTCGAATTCGTCGAATAGAATCGTCTTCTTCAAATTCTTTATCTTCTCCGTCCTTTTTTCTCTTTCCGGGGAACATCAGATCACCTTTCCCGGATGCCTTTGATGTATTCGTCTACCCTTATCTTTGCTTCCGAGTCCGAGTATTGCTCTATTGGGTGCTTCATGAAGTAGGAGGATGGGCTTTTCAGCACTCCGGTTATCTTTCTGTCGAGTGCCAGTTTGCAGCATCTTATCGCGTCCACCATTATTCCTGCGGAGTTGGGCGAGTCTTCTACTGAGAGGCGCAGGTCAACGGTTATTGGGATGTCTCCGAATTTTTTTCCTTCCATGCGTATGAAGCATACTTTGTTGTCTTTCAGCCATGGGATATAATCCGAGGGTCCGATGTGTATGTCTTCGTCAAGCATCCGGTCTTTCATCTGGGACTGCACTGCTTCGGTCTTGGAGATCTTCTTTGATTTAAGTCTGTGGCGTTCGAGCATGTTCTGGAAATCCGTGTTTCCGCCCACGTTGAGCTGGTAGGTCTTTATGAGTTTTACTCCTCTGTCTTCGAACAGCTTTGTGAGGGTTCTGTGCACGATCGTTGCCCCTACTTGGGATTTTATGTCGTCTCCGATGCAGGGGAGGCTTTTTTCCTCGAATTTTTTCACCCATTCGGCGTCTGAGGCGATGAAAACAGGTATTGCGTTGATGAGCGCAACTCCGGCATCCAGGCAGGCGTTTACATAATAACGCGTGGCCTGTTCTGAGCCTACCGGTAGATAGCTTATGAGTATCTCTGCTTTTGTCTTTTTGAGTATCTTGGTCACGTCCACGGGCAGTTGTTTTGGGTCTACTAGAAACGAGTCCTTGGTTGTCTCGGCTACGCCGTCCAGGACTGGGCCTTTCATGACCTCTACGCCGAGTTTTGGCACGTCCTTGAATTTGATTGTGCAGTTTGGCTCTGTGAATACGGCATCAGAGAGGTCTTTTCCGATCTTTCTTTTGTCTATGTCGAAGGCTGCTACGAATTTTATGTCTCTTATCCTGTAGCCTCCCAGTACGTTGTGCATGAGGCCGCTTATGTTCTCGCTGTTCTCATCTGCGTCTCTGTAGTATTCGACTCCCTGTACAAGAGAAGACGCGCAGTTCCCGATCCCTACCAAGGCAACCCTTATCTCTCCCAAATCTCATCACCTAGCTGATTATGTAATAACTTATAGGCCTATGCAGTTAAAAAAGAGCAGAAGAAAAACAAAAACAGGAAGAAGTAAATAGAAGATAGAATAGGGACTTATTCGTCCAGGTTCTCATCTTCTGCGGATTCTTCGTCTTCTTTTCCTTTTTCTTCCTTCTTCTTTTTCTTCCAGGACTCGATGAAGACAACGTTCTCTATGTCTGTGTACTTGTATATCTCCGCCGCAAGGGATGCTTTTCTCACGAATATGTTCCTGTCCCGGTACGACTTCTCTGGAATACGTATTTCGACATCCTTGCTGCTGAGTTTTTCCTCGAAGCCTTCGCTTGTGTTGAAGCTTCTCTCTATCAGGTATTTGATCTTTTGTTCCTGTGTCTTTGCTTCTTCCACTATTTTGACCTTGTATGAGAGGGTTTTTCCTGCGAGTTCGCTGTTGAAGTCTACTCTGACTCTGCCTCCGGAAACTGTCTGGATTCTTGCCGGGCGTCCGTCCAGTTCTATTACCATCCCTGGGATGGGTGTCATTTTCTCCTGCTTGAATATCTTCATTGGGACGAGCCTTATCAGGTTGGGGTCTTTTTGTCCGTAGGCCTTCTCAGGGGGTATGTCCAGTTCTTTTTCCTCGCCTGCTTTCATGTCTGTGAGTTCTTCGTCCAGGCCTTTTAGGACCTGTAGTTCTCCGATTATCATCGGGACTGCCTGGTATATTCTCTTGGCGTCGAATATGTTCTCTTTTTTTGCGGTCTCTGCGTCTGTGGTGTCGAATACCTGGCTGTCCTTTACTTTTCCTGTATAGGAAATCTTAACGAATCTTTTTTCCATGTTTCATCACATTCTTAAAAAAACAAAAAGTAACTTAAAACATTTAAAATTTGGGGTTAATATTTTAACATTCTTTAATTATGCAATCCATTAATATCTAGAGGGTCGATTTATCATGGCAAAAAAGGGGGACAGGGATTTAAAAGCTCAGAAGAAAACAAAGCAGGGAAAGAAGCAGACTTATAATTTCATCATAGGCATGGTAGTCATAGTTACAATGGTCGTATCTGGGTTGTATTATCTGGGCTCCCAGGACAACGTAGTTTCGCAGGCGCCTCCGGAGGATAATGTGTCTTTCAATGCTTACAACATAAATCAGCTGGCTTTGAATGAGTCTGTCACTGTTAAATACTATCAGCCCCTGATGGAACTTGTGGCTTTGCCCAAGGAGCAATGCATAAGCAGCCAGGCCATCGGCTGGGTCTATAACACGTCTGTCCCGGGGATGCGCAGCGTGCTTCTGGATGCGGTAGACTATGGAAGAGACTCGGCAGGAGATATCTGCGGAAACTTCCTGTTCTTCAAGTTCGAATTCGATGCCATAAACGATACGACTATTGCGGAATTGAACACGCAGCTTGCCAACAGGCTGGGAGACTACACCCTCAAGAGGTCATACATCGGCTTACTGCCGGTGAATCTGTCAGGTCCGGGCACAGATAAGGTATATGTCATAGGCAGCACCGACACCACAGTAGGAGACTCCGCCGAGATACTGCTCTTCCAGAAGACAACGGATGGAAGCCTCTTTGCCCTGGAGAGAAACAGGATAGTAGAAGGCCCGCGAGTAGCTGCCACGGTCTTGGCGCTGACAGACACACTGGTCAGCGGATCGGTTCCAGGGGATTATGCGCCTGACCAGATAGAGAAGAGGATAAATGTAACGAGCAGCAGACTCACTCCTGCCAAGTTTTCAGTGAATGGGACGCTGGATAACAAAACGATAAATGCTCTGTCCGCACTTAAAGGCGTATCGGTGGACAATATCGGCAACAACACCGACATATCCTTTAATGCCTCCATGAGCAGCGTAAAGAGCATACTGGATGGTAATAACCTCAGTTACTCCCTGGAGGAGGGAAGCGTCATGCTCCAGTTGCCTCTGAATACAAGCCTCTTGGCCATACAGCAGGCGGCAGGCGCAGGCGGCATAACCGGGCTGAAAATAAATAAGGCAGGCAATGTAAAGGTCCCGGGGACTGTAAGCATAAACGGGACAATCGCGACAGTGGAGAACAGTGACAACTTCAGCGCAGCCCTCAACACAGATACAATGGTGGGAGACAGGATCAATATAACCCTCTCGGTTCTGCAGTTCGGAGACCAGGTATTCATCGTAGGAGGCAGTCAGACCTGATTAGGTGCGCCCCTTTTTCTATTTTTTTCTTTCTATCTCATCTATTTCCCTGTTATATCCTTTTTTTCCCTAAAAGATAATCATCTGCTATTTTCAGGCTTGGAAAATGATCTCAAAGTATCCGTAAACGGGATGGAAGAATTGTAGAGTTCCAGCCTGAAAGGATAACAGAAGCCATAAGCAAGGCATTTATTGCCGTAGGGAAAGGAGACAGAAGCCTTGCAGAAAACTTGTCTGCGGAGGTCGTGGGCATACTAAACCGCAGGTTCTCTGATAAGGTGCCTGGTGTCGAGGATGTGCAGGATATCGTGGAGAACATGCTCATCAAAGTAGGACAATCCGAAGCATCCAAGGCCTACATACTCTACAGGGGGAAAAGAGCAGAGATAAGGGATGCCAAGAAAGTAATCGGCGTAGTAGATGATCTTAAGCTTTCCATCAATGCCGTCCGGGTCCTGGAGAGGCGTTATCTGCGAAAGGACGAGAGGAGGCAGGTCGTGGAGACGCCTGGGCAGCTTTTCAGGCGCGTGGCCAAGGCTGTTGCCGCAGCAGATGCAAGATATGGGAAAAGCCCTGCGGAAGTTTCGGCTTCTGAGGAAGAATTCTATTCCCTGATGACTGACATGCTGTTTCTTCCAAATTCCCCCACCCTGATGAATGCCGGAACTCCTATGGGCCAGCCTCTCAGCGTGTTTCGTAGTCCCGGTAGAGGACTCCATGGAGAGCATATTCGAAGCAGTTAAAAATATGGCCCTCATACACCAGAGCGGGGGCGGAACAGGTTTTTCATTCTCGAAACTGCGGCCCGAAGGCGACGTAGTCAAGTCAACAGGCGGCGTAGCCTCAGGACCCGTCTCTTTCATGCGCGTATTCGACACCGCAACAGACGTTATAAAGCAGGGCGGAAAAAGGCGGGGCGCGAACATGGGCATCCTGCGAATAGACCACCCCGACATCCTCTCATTCATCAGATGCAAAGAAAAAGAAGGAACATTTCAGAACTTCAACATATCAGTCGCAGTAACGGATGCATTCATGCAGGCATTAGCCCACGACAAGACATACCAATTGATCAATCCCCGCACCGGGAAGGCGGTGGAAGAGCTTTCCGCAAAAATGGTCTTTGATTTCATAGCCGACATGGCCTGGAAGACAGGCGACCCTGGGCTCATATTCATAGACGAGATAAACCGGCATAATCCGACTCCCAAGTCGGGCGTAATTGAGAGCACAAATCCCTGCGGGGAACAGCCTCTTCTCCCGTACGAGAGCTGCAACCTGGGCTCAATCAATTTGTCGCTGATGGTTGCGGGCGGAAAAATAGACTGGGAGAAACTAAAGGATACTGTGCGAAAAGCAGTACACTTCCTTGATAATGTAATAGACGTAAACAGATACCCTCTCGCGAAGATAGAAAAAAGCACTTTAGAGAACCGCAAAATCGGCCTCGGAGTCATGGGCTATGCCGAGATGCTCATAGAGCTGGGCATACCATACGACTCGCAGGAAGCACTATCCACTGCGGAAAAAGTCATGCAATACATAGATCTGGAAGCCAGGAAAAAATCAGAAGAAATCGCACTCGAACGAGGCTCTTTCCCAAACTACGATGCAAGCATCTGGAAACAAAAATACAAGGCAATGCGCAACGCAACAGTTACAACGATAGCGCCTACAGGCTCCATAAGCATCATCGCAGACTGCTCAAGCGGCATAGAGCCATTATTTGCCGTCTCATTCATGAGAAACGTGATGGGCGGAGTATCGCTCCTGGAGACAAACAAGTATTTCGAAGAAATAGCCCGAAAAGAGGGATTCTACTCAGAGGAACTCATGCTCCAAGTAGCAGAGAAAGGCTCGGTTGCTCAAATCCCGGGAATCCCGGAGCACATTAAGCGCCTATTCCTCACAGCCCACGAGATAAAGCCGCAGTGGCACGTAAAGATGCAGGCCGCCTTCCAGAAATACACAGACAACGCAGTATCAAAGACCATAAATATGCCTGCAAATACATCACCAAAAGAAATAGAAGACGCATACCTCCTGGCATACGACCTGAAATGCAAAGGCATAACCGTCTACCGCTATGCAAGCAAAGGAGAGCAGGTGCTATACCTCGGAACAGGGAAAGACTCGGAAAAGAAATACACATCAGCCGAATCTGAATACGCGGGAGGGTGCGAAGGCAGAAACTGCCCCATATAATATACGAATAAGAACATGAAGGGAAACATCATCCTATACACAGGCAACGGCGGAGGAAAAACCGCAGCGGCTCTGGGACTGGCCCTGAGAAGCGCAGGCCACGGAAAAAAGGTAGTCATGGTCCAATACATGAAAGGCCGAAAAGACATAGGCGAATACCTGGCCGCAAGGCGCCTTGCTCCTGAATTCGAGATGCGCCAATTCGGAAGAACGGGCTTCGTAGACCTGAAAAAACCCTCAGAAGAAGACAAACGCCTTGCAAAAGAAGGCCTAAAATACTCCATGGAATCCGCAAAAAAGAAGCCTGACATGCTTATCCTGGACGAGATAAATCTTGCAGCAGCAACCGGCCTAATCGACAAAACAGAAGTCCTAAAGCTTCTGAAATATATCCCCAGCGAAACAATAGTAATCCTCACAGGCCGAAACGCGCCAAAAGAATTCATCGACTACGCAGACTACGTAGTAGAACTAAAAGATGTCAAAAGACCCGCAAAAGAAATCCCACCAAGAAAAGGCTTCGAATACTGAGACCATCCAGGCAGCCGGAAAAGGGACTGCAAAGATAATACAGACCCTGCTTGGCAAAGGCGCATCCTACGCATTGGATTTGGAGACAATCGCATCCGTGCAGGTACTGGAAAACACCAAAGAGATAAAGGGAAAGATAAATCCCAAAACAAAGAAGCTGGCAAAAGACGTCCTGAACCTGCTGGGATGCAAAAAATACGGCCTGGCAATAAAGATAGAATCAAATATCCCAAAAGAAGCCGGCCTCGGAGAAGACGAGGCAGAATCCGTCGCAGTTGCACTGGCGGCTTGCGGCGCCATTGCAAAAAAACACGGCTCAGTAAACGAACTAAAGATAGACAAATACGTAAAAGAACAATTCATGGTGGTCGGTGAAAAACTGGTCGACAAGAAAAAACTCCTCGACCTATGCCCGGGAGAATACGACCGCCTGTTCACGAGCCTCTACGGCGGATTCGCAGTCTGCGACAATCGTAGAAAAGAAGTTCTGCGAAGAGGGGAAATGGAGACTATGCGGGCGATAGTCGCCATCCCGAAAAAGAAGGAGAAAACAGAAAAAGACCACATTCTTCTCTACAGATATGAAGCAGACTTGATCTGGGATGAATGCCTCAAAGGGAACCTCTATGTAGCGATGCGCCTGAACACACTGCTATACGGCGGCGTACTCGCGCCAAAGATGCTGAGAACAGGAGCATTAACGGCGCACACATCATACCCCTCGACGATCGCTCTTTCCCGCAACGAAAAACTGAATTCCTTAATAGAAAAAGCAGTCAAAAAAGAGGCGAAAACCTTTGTAGTAAAAGCCGCAAACAATCAGGCAGCGGTTCTGGTCAAACCAAGGAGGATAGTAAAAACAAAGGAATTCCTTGCGATAAAAGAAGGAAATGATTACTTTTTCCTCTGAATCATTTTTTCTTCTATATTGGCATTTCTTCTTCCATCTCCTGGGCTGTCTTCTTTTTTGCTTTCTTCTTGGCTGGGTCTGGTTTTGTGAGAGGTTCCAGTTCTTCTGCGCATAGTCCCAGCTTGTATTTTGAGCCTTGGCGTGTTCCGCGTATTGCGAGTATCTTTTCCACCCTTGGGCCGACAAGGAAACGGTGTGTGTCCCATTCCGGGACGATTTTTCCGTCCAGGCCGCAGTCTTTGGATATCCTCTGGATTAGGACATGGGGGCTTAGGTGTTCCAGGAAGTCGGCCAATAGCTGTGCGTATTCTGTCATGCTTATGGGTCGGTATTTTCCTGTGCGGTATTCTGAGAGGAGCCTTGTGTCTTTCATCACGAGGCAGGGGTATATCTTGAGCGCGTCGACGCCTAACGTGGACACCAGACGTGCAGTCTCTATCATCTCGCTTCGCGTCTCATAGGGCAGGCCCATTATGAGAAACATAACTACCAAGATGCCCCGCTTATGCGCTTCCTGGATGACTCTTATCGTTTCTGCGACCCCGTGGTGGCGTAGGATGCTCTCTACTGTGTGATAATGCATGGTCTGCTGGCCCAGCTCCAGCCATATCTCGTAGCCCTGCTTAACATATTCGCCGAGCATGTCCAAGACTTCTTCAGGCAGGCAGTCCGGCCTAGTTCCGATGGATAGCCCGATAACGTCGGGATGGTCTAGTGTCTCGTCGAATATCTTTTTTAGTTCCGGGAGCGGAAGATATGTGTTCGTTCCGAATGCGATATATACCAGGAATTTCTGGCCTGCGCCCTTTTGCCTGTAGTATTCCACCTGGTCTCTGACCTGCTCTTTTATCCCTGCGCCTATGACGCGCCTGAAGGACTCATAGGTGAACTGTCTGGCAAAATTCGGACAATAGATGCAGCCCTCGCTGCTTAGGCGGCCGTCCCAGTTCGGACAGGTGAAATTGGCATTCATCGGCACCTTACATATCTCTATCCCATGCGTCTTTCTGATATATGCTCCATGGGGCGCGTATACGTAGCCCTCTCTGAAAAGCTCGTCTATCGCCTTCTTATCAAGCTGACGCTCGGTTCTAACGCCTTTGATCATCATCTTTTTTTATTAACGTATTTGTCTCACCTGTTCTTCTATTCCCAGGCAGGCTTTTATTGTGCTCTTTATCTCGACCGGGTCGTAGCCCAGGCGTATTAGCCTTGTGTTCCCCCTTATTCCTTTACCTGACATGGCTGTCGTGATAAAGCCGAGCATCTCCAGTTCGCTTAGGTACTGTGAGAACTGCCTAATAGTCCTTGGATTCCTGGCAAGGGCTTTGCAGTTGCTCTCGTATGATTCGAACACCTCGCCTGTGAAAAGGTCTCCTTCCGACAGGCCTGAAAGGCGTTTCTGCATCCCGCCCTGCAACGACAGATCGGCTATTGAATACATGACTATCAACTGATGTTCGGGCAGGTTCTTTATGGCTTCCCCCATTATATCGTCTTCCACTGCTTTCTTGGCGTTTTCCACATGCTCTGGAAGCACTTTGTCGGCGGTCGAAGATTCTGCAAGGTCTCCTGCCTTTCTGAGTAGGCGCAGGGCGTATCTTGCATCCCCGTCCTGGGCAGCATAAGCCGCAATCTTTGAGATCGTAGCCGCGTCAACGACTTCTTCCTGGAATCCCGCCGTTATTCTCTGCTTTAATATAGCTTTTATCTGTATGGCGTTGTAAGGAGAGAAAACCCTTTCCTCCTCGCACAGCGTGCTAAGGCTTCTGGGGTCAAGCCTTCTTTTCAGGCGCATGTCGTTGCTCATGCCTATTATCGATACATGGCCGCTGGGCAGTTCGTCGTTTATCCTTATAAGCTGGTACATCAGGTCGTTTAGGTCTTTTCCTTTGTTTATCATGTCTATCTCGTCCAGGACGATGATAAGATTCATGCCGTTAGCCTTCACGACCTTGAAGATGCGCTCGTAGAGGTCGTTTGGGTCCATGCCCTTAAGCTCTTTTTCCGGGCGGCCCTTTAGCGGAGCGTCTAACAAGCCGCTGTTCAGAGCTTCGTCTTCTGCGAGGCGCAGCAGCACCTGGTATTTGCTGTTCTTGACCTTGCAGTTCATGTAAGAGACGCGGACGACTGTATTTGAGGTGTTCTTCTCAGGGTTCTCTGCGAATTCCATCAGCTTCTTCGTAACGTAGCGCACAACGCAAGTCTTCCCTGTGCCGGTTTTTCCATAGATGAATATGTTCCCAGGCTTCTGGTTACGCAGGATCGGAGCGATCAGCCTGGTTACTTCCTTTATCTCTTTTTCCCTGTGCGGAAGCTCTGGCGGGACGTAGTGCGGGGACAGCACTTCGAGGTTGCGGAAGATGCGCTGCTCTTTCAGCTCGGATTCGAAGATGTTCTCTGTCATTCTATGATTCCCAGGCGGGAATGGTATAACTATATTGCAAGATGTGGTTAAATTGCGGACTTATGAGAAGTCCATCCACTTTTTAAGGAAAAACTTTTATATATTAGGATGTAAATTAATATTATAAAAATTTATTGTATAGTATATTATAAGAAAGGCAGGTTTCAAAATGGTTCTTAAAAAGATTTTCGGAAAAAAGGAAACACCCCGAGCTGAAGAAGATATAGACATAGAGAACTACTTAAGCGACCTCTCCATAAGAGACGGCAAGATAATCGAGAGGGAAGATGTGGTATACGTCAAGCCCATAGAGCTCGACAGCGAAGGAAAAGGGGTCGGCACAGTCATAAAAGAGCTGGAGAAAGGCAACATCGTTCTATTAAGCATAAGAAATGTAATGGAAAACCAGATGCTACTGAGAAACATCACCAAGGAACTCGCAGAAACAGTAGAAGACCTGGACGGAGACATCGGCAGACTATCCATGGAAAAGATCCTGCTCGTACCCGAGGGCATACACATAGTCCACAGAGCCCAGAAGCGCAGGTCAGAAGACGAGGACTAAGACAGGAGTTTTCTCCTTTTCCCACATCTTATAAATTGAATTCTTTAACTACACTGTACACAGGCCCAGTCCTGCGTAATTCGCTTTTCATAAGATAAAAAGAGTCTACGGAAAAGCAGCCGAATGTTCTTTCTCTGCAGCCGTTCAGAACCTCCCTGAGCCCCTCCTTATCCCTTATATGCTTTACCCGTGCGAGGGTGTAATGCGAGGAAAACCTTTCGTCTCTTACAAAGCCAAGAGGCAAAAGCGCGCAGTCAACGGCTTCATGTAGTTCACGCAGTTCCTTATCTCCCTTCTCGGCTCCGGCCCATATAACCCGCGGGCTGCCCGGCCCTGGAAACGCCCCCAAGCCTTTTATACATACTTCGAAGCCGCCTGATCTCTTAATGCCTTCAAGGGTATGGATAATGCCTTCTATTCTCCCATCTCCGACCTCTCCCAGGAAACGCAGAGTAAGATGTATATTCCCCGGCTCTACTAGTTTCAGGTCGCCCAAGACTTTTATTTTCTCCTGCACTTCCAACATTTTCGCTTTCAGTTCGCCCGGGCACTGTATTGCTATAAATGCGCGCATTCTATAAGAATATACGGATACCTGTTTTAAAAAACAAGTGGTGTAACTATGTTTCCAGGAGGCATGAACCCCAAGCAGATGAAGCAGATGATGAGCCGTATGGGCATCAAGTCTGACGAAATCGAGGCAGAGCGTGTGACGATAGAAGGCGGCGGAAAGAAGACGATAATCGAGGCTCCTGAAGTAATGAAGATGACTGTCCAAGGACAAGTAATATTCAACGTAACCGGCGGAAAAGTGCGCGAAGAAGCTGCCGAAGCCATAGAAGAAAACACGCCAGTGGAGATATCGGACGAGGACGTAAATCTCGTAGCAGAGCAGACCAGAGCAAGCAAAGAAGACGCCCGAAAGGCAATTGAAGACTCCAACGGGGATCTGGCAGAAGCCATAATCAAACTAAAAGGATAAATTCAACTATGTGCGGAATTGCAGGCTACATCGGGGAGAGAAATGCTCCCGGGATACTCTTCGACATGCTGAAAAAACTGGAATACCGCGGCTATGATTCCGCAGGAATCGCCTGTTTTTCCGAAGGAAAGGTGATCGTCTCCCGCGGCAAGGGGAAAGTCGACGAGGTCCGCAGGAAATCCAGGATAACCGAGATCAAATCCAATGTCGGCATAGCCCATACGCGCTGGGCGACGCACGGCGAACCGTCGGATGAGAATTCCCACCCTCACAGCGACTGCACTGGGCAGTTCACTGTATGCCATAACGGCATAGTCGAGAACTACAAGGAACTCCGGGAAGAGCTCTCAAAGAAGGGGCATAAATTTTTATCGCAGACAGATACCGAAGTCATACCTCACCTGATTGAGGAACTGTATTCAGGAGACTTTGAGACCGCATTCGTTTCCGCATTAAAGAAACTAAAAGGCAGCTTCGCGCTTGCCGCGGTAGACTCTAATTCTTCAGACAGAATCCTGGTCGCAAGAAAGGAAAGCCCGCTCATAATCGGCGTCGGAAAAGGCGAGAACTTTATCGCATCAGACACGCCCGCAGTCCTCGCAGACACAAATAAAGTGATAATACTGGAAGACCTGGAGTACGGAATCGTTCAGAAAGATCGTGTCACAATTAAGCGCCTCGATACAGGGATCACCGTAGAAAAGGAGGTCCATGACATCAAATGGGACGTAAAGTCTGCGGAAAAGGAAGGCTTCGACCACTTCATGCTAAAAGAGATATTCGAAGAGCCTGCGGCAGTGAAAAACTCGCTTAGAGGGCTTGGCAATATAACTGCCGCCGCAAAAAAGCTCCTGAAATACGACAGGATATATCTCGTAGCATGCGGGACGGCGTCGTATGCCGGGCTGGTCGGAAGATACGTATTCGAAAGATACGCTATTCCCGCAGAAACAGTTATCGCATCGGAATTCCGCTACTCGACGATAAACACAGTAGACAAAAAATGCGCAGTGATTGCAGTATCCCAATCTGGCGAGACAGCCGATACGCTGGCAAGTGTAAAGGAGGCAAAGAACCGCGGGGCATACGTAATCAGCGTAGTCAACGCAGTCGGCTCCTCCCTTACAAGGATGTCAGACGACAACATATACACATATTCCGGGCCGGAGATAGCAGTCGCATCGACCAAGGCATACATAGGCCAGGCTACGACGCTCACGCTTCTTGCACTCTCGGTCGCAAAGGAAAAGGGTAGGATCACCGAGGCCTACATGAATGAAATCCTTGACGGCCTCTATGCGATGCCTGACAAGATAAACTCAGTCCTGAATTCAAGAGACAAGATAAAGAAGCTCGCAGCCGAACAAAAAGACTGCAAGAGTTTCTTCTACCTGGGCAGAAGGCTCAACTACCCGACAGCACTCGAAGGCGCGCTCAAGCTAAAAGAGATCAGCTACATACACGCAGAGGCATACCCCGGCGGAGAGCTGAAGCACGGACCCCTCGCGCTACTTGAAAAAGGCGTCACAGTGATCGCGGTATGCCCAAACGACGACCTAAAGGAGAAGATGGAAAGCAACATGCAGGAAGCCCGCGCAAGAAAGGCAACCCTCCTGACAGTCGCCGAAGACGGGGAATTCGCAGTCCCGGTATGCGATCCGGTGCTTACGCCGATCCTATACGTCGTCCCATTACACCTGTTCGCATACTACCTGTCGACAGGCAGAGGGATCGATCCTGACAAGCCGAGGAACCTGGCGAAGTCGGTTACAGTCGAGTGATAATACTCTTTTTTTCTGTTTAATATGTGAATAATCTGATTATTTAATGTAAAGATGGCTAAGACAACAACTGATGCCGCTCTCGTCATGCAGGATGGTACCGTGTTGGAGGGAGTCGGTTTCGGAGCCAAGGATTCTGTGGAGGGCGAAGTCGTCTTCAATACCTCGATATGCGGATACCAGGAGACATTGACTGATCCCTCGTACAAGGCGCAGATTCTGATGATGACCTATCCTTTGGTAGGCAATTACGGTGTCAACAGGACGGATTATGAATCCAGCAGGATACAGGCAGAGGGCTACATCATACGGGAGCTTGCGGATTATCCCTGGCATGGGAAACTGACCGGTAAACTGGATGGCTTCCTCAAAGAATACGGAATACCCGGCATACACAGCATAGACACCCGTTTTCTGACTAGGAAGATCCGCGACTATGGCGTGATGAACGGCATACTCAAATACCCCTGCGAGAAAAGCGAGCTTCCAGACCTTAAGGAGAAGGCTGCCAGATTAAAGTCCATATCCGAAAAAGACCTCATAGACCTTGTATCCATAAAAAAACCCAGGAAATACGACGTAGGCGGGAAAAAAACAGTCGTCTTACTGGACTGCGGGGTAAAGCAGAGCATAATCAATCTCATAATCGAGCGCAAAATAAACGTGATACAGGTCCCTGCGAGAACGAGCGCAAAGGAGATAATGGCATACGAGCCCTCAGGTATAATGCTCTCGAACGGCCCGGGGGATCCGGAAAAGGCAGACTATGCAATAAGCACGATAAAAAAGCTCATGGACGAACAGATACCCATGTTCGGAATATGCCTCGGAAACCAGCTTCTCGGCCTTGCAGGAGGCGGAAAGACTTACAAGCTCAAATTCGGGCATCGTGGAAGCAATCACCCGGTAAAGGACCTGAAGACCGGCCGCTCGCATATAACGTCCCAGAACCACGGTTTCGCAGTGGATGAAAAGACCCTGCCGAAGGAATGGGAAGTAACCCATGTATCACTGAACGACGGCTCGGTCGAAGGAATAAAGCATAAGGAACTCCCCATCCGCGCGGTGCAGTATCATCCCGAAGCGCACGCGGGACCATGGTATAACTACTATTTGTTCGATGAATTCGTCGGGATGCTCAGATAATGATTGCCATAATCGATTACGGCATGGGTAACCTCTACAGCATAAAGAACGCATTCGAAAAAGTAGGGGCTGATGCGAAGATAGCAACTGACTCAAAAGAGCTGCGCAAAGCCGATGCGATTGTAATCCCGGGTGTCGGCGCATTCGACCAGGCGATGAAGAATATCGCGCCCCTAAAAGAAGACATAGTCGAGGTTGTCGCATCCGGGATTCCCTTCATGGGCATATGCCTTGGCATGCAGGTCCTGTTCGACAAAAGCGAGGAAGGTAAGGCAGAGGGCATTGGTTTGATTCCCGGCAAAGTTGTAAAGCTGCCGAAAAGCGTTCTCGTCCCGCAGATAGGCTGGAATGAGCTGCAGATAAAGAGACACATCAGCCTCCTTGACGGCATATCGGACGGCGATTTCTTCTATTTCGTGCACTCGTATTACTGCGTTCCCAGAGACAAGCCCGTTGCGGTTGCGACAGTAGACTATGGAGCAGACGTCACGGCAGTCGTCGCAGTCGACAATATCTTCGGGCTACAGTTCCACCCCGAGAAATCCGGACCAAAGGGGCTTGCGATTCTTGAAAACTTCGTTGGGGGCGTGAAATGCTAGCCAAGAGGATCATCCCATGCCTTGACTGCGATCTGAACGTTCCTGGGGGCCGGGTAGTCAAGGGAACTGAATTCAAGCAGATCAGGTACGCCGGCATCCCGTGGCAGCTTGCAGAGAAATACTACCTTGACGGAGCCGATGAGATAGTATTCCTGGACATAACCGCTTCAAGCGACCGCAGGGGCACGATGGTGGATGTCATAAAGAAAACAGCCCGGAGAGTCTTCGTTCCTCTGACAGTAGGCGGGGGGATAAGGAACATAGACGACGCCCGCGCAGTATTCACTTCAGGCGCAGACAAGGTCAGCATAAACACTGCTGCACTAAAGAACCCGAACTCATAAACGAGATAGCGGACGCATACGGCCGACAGGCCTGCGTTGTTGCGATAGACGCTAAAAGAAGATACGACCGCCTCGACGGCAGAAAAACAGTTAAAACGCCTCAGGGAGAATGCTGGTTCGAATGCTCCACCCATGGGGGCAGGGAATTTACTGGAATAGATGCTGTCAAATGGGCCATGGAAGCAGACGTACGCGGAGCCGGAGACATCCTCCTGACCTCCATGGACCGCGACGGCACAAAAGACGGATTCGACATCGAACTAACAAAGGCAGTGGCAGAGAGCGTGCGCATCCCGGTCATCGCATCAGGCGGCGTCGGGAAGCCGGAGCACATGCTCGAAGTATTCCAGAAGACAGGGGCACAGGCAGCGCTTGCGGCTTCGATATTCCACTACAACGAATACCCTATCCCCGAAGTAAAGGCGTACCTAAAAAAGAACGGTGTACACATTCGCCTTTAACCGCTACTGCTGGGATCGTTCATCTTCCCCATGAATAATATGGCTCCCGTCTCCTTGTCCTGTATGAAGAATATGAACGGGTGGTCTGCGCGGAAGACAGGGATCGTTGGGCCTTGGGGTTCGTTTGGTGATACGCTTGCCTCCATTTCAACGGCTGTTGCTGCTGCGGCTTCGGTTCCTTCTTCGTTGACTTCTATATAGGCCTTGTGTATCACGCTCGATATATACAAGTCCTTCTGCCCGCTCATCCCTGAGAAGTCTGCGTCGGGCGAGAACGCTGCCTTCATGCCCATGTCCTGTAAATCCTTTGCCATGAGATACTCGGTGTCGAACTTGAACTTCGGGATATAGACCTCTACTCGCTGGTCTTTTAGGTCGCTCTCCCAGCCCATGAGCTTGCCAGATGTCAGGGTTTGTTCCAGCGTAGAAAGCTGGCTGTCTTGCTTGGGCAGAAGTATCATCATTGAGATATTGCCTCCGCTATAAGGCATATCCAGTATCTGCATGTCCTGCGTCTCGGCATAGCCAAACACTGATTTGTCGTCGGTGCGCTGCATCATCTGGACATCAACGTTATCGCCTCCTGCAGTCCTGAAATTATCCTGATAGGTATCCTCCTTGTTGAACGCTTTGGCCCATGTGCCCTTGAAGTATACCGCATTGGTGAGCACCAGCCTCGTATTCTCGTCAAGCGCTCCTTGCGGGATCAGATCGGTTATTTTGTTGTTTGTGTTATCCGCAACCCAGGAGTTTATAGTACTCCTTGCCTCTTCCGGGTTTCCATAATCGACGTTCGATGCTTTGCCGTGATAGTACGTTTCAACCGTTCCTGTATATCCATCAAGCAACTGATAATCCTTCTGGACCCAGAGGGCGTTAGCGGTCGAGAGAACGTATCCCGAATCCTTGCTGTTGAACCTGTCATATAATGCGGAAAATGAGTTCCTCCTTGTATCGTTATCAGTCTGGAAATGCATGACAGAAGCCATCTCATCAGCGGTCGTGCCCCTGGCCCCCTCATAGGTCATCGCAAGGGCGCTTTCGATGCTACAAGGCGAAAAGAAGACGTTGCCTCCCAAATCCTTGATCTTTGAGTAATAATCCAACGCGAAATGGTTGTTTCCGTCAACGGCTCCTGAAACGTCTCCGGAAGCCGGAGACGTGTTGTTTGATCCTGACAGGCAGCCGGATGACAGCATCAATGCAAATATTGCGAGTAGAACAGTCGCAGAAAACCTGCTTTTGTTATCCATAATACAGAATTAGCCCGTTCTGGTATATTAAAGTAGTGGAAAATGTTCGGCCTAGACCTAAACATCCGTTGTCCTGTCACATATAACTACAAAATAGAATAACTTACTATAAGATGGCCAAAACAGAGCTCATTTTGATAATCGACTTCGGCGGACAATACTGCCACCTGATAGCAAGAAGGATCCGTGAGAACAAGGTATTCTCCGAGATACTCCCCTACTCTGCGAAAACTACAGAAATAGAGAAGCTACGGGAACGGTACGACCTCAAAGGGATAATCTTCTCAGGCGGCCCATGCAGTGTCTACGAAGAGGGCAGCCCCTCTGTCAGCAGAGAATTCATTTCCTATGTCGAGAAAGAAAACCTGCCCTTGCTGGGCATATGCTACGGCCATCAATTGATAGCACACCTATCCGGCGGGAAGGTAACATCCGGGGGCCGCAAGGAATACGGCATAACCGACCTATCGGTCGATAAAAAGGCCGGCATATTCAAAGGCCTCTCCTCAAAGGAAAAGGTATGGATGAGCCACGGAGACAATGTAACATGCCTGCCTGAAGGCTTTGAGGTGCTCGCGCATTCAGATAATGCGCCCATAGCAGCCTACAGGAAAGGGAACATCTATGGGATACAATTCCACCCGGAAGTAGTGCACACAGTACACGGAAAAGAGATCCTCAAAACTACGTCTACGAAGTCTGCAAGGCAAAAGGCAACTGGGAGATGGGAGACTTTGTAAAAGAATCCGTGGACAAGATCAAAAAACAGGCAGGGAACGGAAAAGTGCTTATCGCACTATCAGGCGGCGTAGACTCTTCGACTGCCGCAGTGCTGGTATCAAAGGCCGTGGGAAAGAACCTAACCGCAGTCTACGTAGACACAGGCCTTATGAGAAAAAACGAATCAGAGTCCATAGAAAAAACCTTCACCAAAGGATACGACCTCAATTTCAAATCAGTCAATGCAAAGGACAGATTCTTCAAAGCACTGAAAGGAGTGACCGACCCGGAACAAAAAAGAAAAATAATAGGCGAACTATTCATCCGCGTCTTCGAAGAAGAAGCGAAAAAGATAGACTCCGACTACCTGGTACAGGGAACGATATACCCGGACAGGATCGAAAGCGGCATACAAAGCGCAGCGACCATAAAGAGCCACCACAACGTCGGCGGCCTGCCAGAGAAACTAGGACTAAAGATAATCGAGCCGCTTGCTGATCTATACAAAGATGAAGTCCGAGTGATAGCTAAAAAATTGGGTCTTCCTGACGAGATAGCAAACAGGCATCCATTCCCGGGGCCTGGCCTTGCCATCCGCATAATCGGAGAAGTCACCCCCGAATCGACCCGCATAGTGCGAGAAGCAGACTACATAGTCCGCGAAGAGATAGAAAAAACAGGCCTGGAAAAAGACCTATGGCAGTATTTTGCGGTGCTCCTACCCGTTAAGTCCGTGGGCGTGCAAGGGGATTCAAGGACGTACTGTAATACGATCGCCCTAAGGATCGTGCAGAGCAAAGACGGGATGACTGCGAACTATGCAGAGATGCCATGGAACGTGCTGGAGAATATATCGACGCGCATAACTAACGAGATACCAGAAGTGAACCGCGTTGTTTACGACCTGACGCATAAGCCGCCTGGGACGATAGAATGGGAATAGGTTTTTGTTTTTTCTATAATCTTTTATTACTCATTCCTAATTACTCCTATGTTCAAAATATTCATGGCGATCTTTTGTGTCGCTGTTCTTTTGACCTGCGGATGCAATCAAACGAATACAGAGCTGCCGAATGATGGACTTACTCAGACTGCTGTTACTGAGACTACCATGGCGCTTGGGGACATTAATGGTCTCCTTGGCAGGGGTATAACGCAGTATATGGTCGAGTACCAGACAACTTTATGGGATCAGAGCCATCACGGGAACAAAAGCATCAAGGATTGGTACTACAAGAACGGGCAAATCCGCACTGACTTGATAGTCAACCAGATGGAGACTAGGACTTATATGAACGGCAGTAATGCGGTTACATGCGTCAGCCAGGCTGGAAACTGGACCTGTTATACCCTCGCTCATCACGCCGACTTGGGCAACCCGTTGCAGGATATGAAGGACAATATCGACTCAAGTCAGATTATGCTTCTTCCTGGCAAGGTGGTAGCGGGAGTGAACACAAAATGCTTTAAATCGACGACTAACGACACTAATATTATTGACGCCATCGGGATATGGAATAACTCATATTGCCTCTCTCCAGAAGGCGTGCCCCTATATGAGGAGTCTACGAACGGGTCCATGAACATCATAACGACCGCTACGAAATATTCGACGCAGGTTTCCGACACTGACTTCATCCCACCTGCAGAGCCGCAGGACTTTCCTTTATGATCAACCAATGAGAAACCTGAAGTGAACCGAGTGGTGTACGACCTGACGCATAAGCCGCCCGGGACGATTGAATGGGAGTGACCTACTTATACCCAAACCGCTTCTCGTATTTCTTGTGGTTCATCCATTCTATCACGATCGATATCACAACGATCTCGTCTTTAGTTACTGAATATATGAGTCTCCAGGCGTTTGGCAGGTTATATTTCCAGAGATTGTCTATTCCGTATTTCTTTATGTATTCGTCTGGAATCTGTTTCTTTGGTATCTGTATTCCGCAGAATGCGTCTTTTGCCAGGTCGTCGTAGGCGCGGTTAAGCCATTCAAGGAGTTTGCGATCCTCTGTGCTGGAGTTTTTTAGTTTCTCGTAAGCTTCTTTTACCTTTTCATCTGCATATACGACCTTGCTTTCCAATTCATCTCACCTGCAAGTCTTTTCTTGTTGCGTATTTCTTTGCGAGGCTTGGGTTCCATATCCATGCGACTTTGTCTTCTCTGTCTCTTGCGATCTTTCCCGATTTTTCCAAGTAGTCGAATATTACAGAGTATGTCTGGTACATCATCTTCTTTGGGAGGTGTTCCCACAGGCTCTTTTTTTTGTATTCGCCGCTGTGCTCTTTTATGAATTCCTCAACTACTAGGACGGTATCCAGTCGGGGATAATGTATGACATCCATGGATAATATTAGGGTATATAAGTTTATATACTAATTTTATGGTATTCCGAAGCGTAAGCCGCCTGGGACGATTGGGTGGGAGTGATTTCGTGTCTTTTTATTCTTGTAATCTATTTATTACATTAGATTACAATGCTTGTTTCCGATTCCTCGACCTTGATCCTTTTGGCTAAGGCTTCGGTGCTTGAGGCCTTTTCCGACTCTTACGAGATTGTCTTAAGCGATCTGGTGTATGAGGAGAGCGTGTCCCGTGGAAGGGAAAAGGCCCGGCAGGATGCTTTGTTGATCGGGAAGCTTGTTGACGAGGGTAAGATAAAGGTGCTTGGGGCTCCTGAGGCGCGTAAGGGGGTGCTGCTTAAGGCCTTCGGCATATCCGGCGGGGAGAATGAGACCGTCGCCTTGGCTTTGGAGCATGGGTGCGAGCTTGTGCTCACCGACGACCGGAAGAATATGACGGTATGCAAGGTGCTTGGAATAAAATATATTATTGCCTTGGACGTCGTGATAGGCTTGTATGCAGCAGACGTTATCGATCGGGAAAAACTGGATGAGGCCTTCCGGAAGATAGTCGAAACCGGCTGGCTGAAGGATGAGATAATACAGGATAGACTGAAAAGGATCAAAGGACTATGAAAACTGTTTCCATCAGGCTGGATGAGAAGACCCTCAAGAAGACAGGGATGATAGCGAAGGCTGAGAATCTGGAGAGAATCCGATGCCATAAGGCAGTCGATAGCTGCGGGCCTTGAATTGCTCTCCAGAAAAGTGGCAGTCGAAAAGTATAGCGCAGGCATCTTCTCGCTTTCTCAGGCGGCGGAATTCGCCGGCGTTTCCGTCGGGGAAATGATGGAAGTCCTTGCGGAGAATGGGATCAAGGCAAACTACTCCTTGAGAGAAGCTGAGGAATCCTACGGTAACATTGAACTGGCTGGGAAGAAGAAACCGAAGGAGGGAAGCGGGTAGTTCTGTTGCTTACCAAGACCGGGACGATTGAATGGGAGTAACCCTGTCTTATTTACTTGTTATCTGATTATTCTATAGAGGTGATTTAAATGAGTCTTGCAACCGAGTTCTTGGAGTTTTTGAAGAAATATCAGGTGATCGGCCTGGCTGTCGCAGTTATCATAGGTGCTGCGGCAACGAATCTTGTGAATGCTCTTGTTAGCGATATTATTATGCCGTTCGTCGGGGTGCTTGTCCCAAATGGCGACTGGCAGACTTCCCAACTGGTTATCGGGCCTGTGAAGTTTCTGGCCGGGCATTTCATTGGCGCATTGATCAACTTTGTAATAATCGCTGCTGTTGTGTTTTTTATCGTTAAATTTATGATGAGAGAGAAGGATGCTGCCAAAAAGATTTGATGGTTTTTTCTTTTTATTTGTATTCTTCTTTATTTTCTAAGATGGGTAAAGGTGCTTTGCTGTTAGGTTTTTTTCCTGCTTTGGTTGCGGGCCTTCTTATGAGCTCTTTTATGAGCTTGTATCCTGGTATTGGTTCCGGCAGGGTGAGTTCTGATGTTCCGAAGGCTGAGCATTCGAGTACCTGGATGGAGGGTTTGGATGACTTTCTTTTGCCTGTTTTCTTTATTTTTATGATACTCTTTGCCGTGCGGCTGCTGTTCAATATCGGATTTTTGGGCTTGTTTTCATCCCTCGTAGGATATGTTGGTATAATTATAATCGTATCGAGTGGGGATTTTTTCGGGTTTTTGTATCTTTTTTTTGGCGGGATGCTTTGCCTTGTTTCTGCGGATTAGGGGATGGTCTTATGTTGCGCCCATGTCTGCAAGGCCTCTTCTTTTTAGGCGGGGGATTTTGTCGCTTGTCTGGGGCGGCAGCGGCCGGGCCATAGTTTCGTGTCCTGATTCTTCTATTACCCTTATCAGGAGTTCTTTGTCCGAGGATTTTCTTATGCTGCGCGAGGAAAAGATATAGAGCTCTTTTATCTCTGATATGTGGCCTCTTTCTGTTTGCAGTATGTGGAAATAATGGTCTAGTTCCTCCAGGCTGCGGAAGCCGTATGTTACAAGGTGTGTTACGTCCCCTTCAGGCAGGCGGTAGAAATTTATTATCTGCGGCCCTTTGACTCTCTGGTTTACGTCTTCTTCTGTCATGATTGTCTTCCTTGCTTCAGGCGTGAATTTGAAGAGTGCGACTGCCATGACAGTTATCCCTACTTTTTCATAGTCTACTGACGTACTGTACCCTTTTATTATGCCTTCGTTTTCCAGTTTCTTTCTTATCTTTCCCACGGCCTGGGGGGTGATGTTCAGAGTCCTTGCGATGTCTGCGTCCGCAGCCCTTCCGTTTTCTATTAAGAAAGTAAGAGTCCTCTTTTCATTCTTTGTGAGTTTCATAATGTAATATTTTATGCATTTATTGTTTAAAAGCTAAACCTTTGTTATTTATTCACGTATTCGACTATTATATTCTGGAATGAAACAAAAAATCCCTGTGTTCTGGGGCTGCACGTTTACTCATAATTATCCCTTCCTGGTTAAGAGCATAACGTGCGCATTGGAAATGCTTGGGACAGAGCCCGTGGATGTGGCCGGCTTCGGCTGCTGCCCTGACCCAGTATATGTGAAAGCCTACGGCGCAGACGCCCAGCTTGCGTTGTCTGCAAGGAACCTTGCCCTGGCGGAGAAGGAAGGAAAAAAACTCCTTGTGGCATGCAACGGATGCTATAACGTCCTGCATGGGGCGGCTGAGGAGCTGAGAGACCCGAAAACAAGGGAGGAGACAAATGCAATGCTCCCTGAGGGTATGCGCTACAATGGAACAGTCGAAGTCATACATGTGCTGAACCTGATGCATTCAAAGGTCCCCATCGTAAAGACATTGGTAAAGAGGCCTCTTAAGGGTATAAAGGTGGCCGTGCACTATGGCTGCCACATGCTTTATCCTCCGGTCGTTCCAAGCGATAACCCCAAGAATCCGCGTTCCCTTGATGATATGGTGCTTGCTACCGGGGCGCAGGCTATTGACTATGCGAGCAGGACCGACTGCTGTGGTGTCCCGGTCGCGGCATTTGACAAGGAGGGAAGCGGATGGGATACTGCAAAAGAAGATGCTGGACATCCAGAAAGCAGGGGCTGACTGTATCGTTACGTCATGTCCTGCCTGCTTTATGAGATTCGACATGCTTCCTTCCGACTTGAAGGACTTGGGCGTTCCTGTGCTGCACATAAGCGAGCTATTGTGCCTGGCATTCGGCGTCCCGGTAGAGCAGTTGTTCCTGGAAGGGCATGCTACGAGTACTGAGCCGCTTATGGCCAAGGTTTCAGCGTCAGCGTCTCTGGAGAGGGCAATGGTATCAAAATATTTCAATATGGAAGAGCTTTCGAGACACTGCGGGGCCTGCCGTGAGGAATGCACGGCCGCAGTAAGCACAAGGAACACTGAGAATCCCTTTGATCCGTTGGCTGCGGTGGACATGCTCCTATCAGGCAGATACTATGATGCTGTGAAGAGCCGGGAGATATGGCGCTGCCTACAGTGCGGAAAATGCGAGGAACGATGCCCCAACAACTGCGGGCTTAAAGAGTTCTATGCAAAGATGAGGGAGCTTTCCATAAAAGAGAGCGGGATGCCGCGCATAGTAGAGGATCATATGAAGATGCTGGAAGAAACCGGCTATTCCATGCCTAAGAGAACCGGTGTGCGTAAGAAGATGGGTATGGAGCCTGCGCCGGATCTGGATTCCGAAGAGATTAGAAAGATACTTGACAATGTGAGGAAAAGGAGAAAATGATAATGAAAAAAGGCTTCGCCGGGCGTCCCGTGGAGAGGGAGCTTTCAGCCTGCGGGATAGCTGGTATATTCAACTTGGATAAAAGGATTGTCTCAGGTGAGAGCATCGGGCGGATGATGGCTACCATGGAGGAGCGTGAGAACGGCCTCGGCGCAGGATACGCAGCATACGGCCTGTTCCCCAAGATGAAAGATTACTACTGCCTGCAGCTCATACTCGACGACAGGGACGTTAAGCGCACAGTCGAAGAGTTCCTGAAAGAATATACTGAGATAGTAAGAGACGAGGAAGTGCCTGTGAAAAAAGGCGTCCTGAAAGAGTACCCATTGGTCTGGAGATTCTTCGTAGACCCCAAGGACAAGACATATCCGGACGATGCCATAAAGGAGATCATGATGTACATAAATTGCTCTATTAAGGGCGCATTCTGTCTCTCAGGCGGGAAGGACATGGCAGTGTTCAAGGGAAATGGCTGGGCGACGGAGATAGCCGAGTTCTACCAGATAAAAGAAATCAAGGCCTACATGTGGTCTGCGCACTCGCGTTTTCCGACGAACACGCCTGGATGGTGGGGTGGGGCGCATCCCTTCTCGCTGCTGGGCCACGCCGTGGTGCATAACGGAGAAATAACGTCATATGGGACAAACGTGAACTACTTAAAGGAGTTCGGCTACGAATGCAAGCTGCTCACAGACACAGAGGTCCTGGCCTACTTATTCGACTACCTGGTCAGGAAATGCAATTACCCTGCAAAGATAGCGCAGAGGATAGCAACCATCGCGCTTGCGCCTCCTTACTGGAAGGGCATCGACAGGATGAATCCCGTGGAAAAGAAGTGGTTGACCAATATCAGGATAGCGCACCGCAATGCCATGGCCAACGGGCCGTTCAGCATCATAATCACGACGGATTATCCGAAGCCCACGATGATAGGGCACTCGGACAGAAAAAAACTGCGTCCCTTGATAGCGGCGGTGTCGGAAGACGACAAGACCTTTTACCTGGCAAGCGAGTTGAACAGCATACACGCCATAGACAAGACTGGAAACTTCTGGCAGCCAGACCCGGGCAAGCCCGTCATAGCATCTCTTGGCGAGCCGATAATCACAGGGACAAAGGACCCGCTTGAGGGAATAGTATTAGCTTAGTTAAAATTTAAAATGCAAGCACAAGATAAGACTATGCCAAGGTTCAAAGTCGGAATAGACCTTGACAAATGCATAAAATGCGGCCGATGCGCCGTGAACTGCACATTCGGAGCAATAGGCTTCGACCGGGAGCAGAAAAAGCCCATGGTAGTGAACACTGCAAACTGCGTAGCCTGCCAGAGATGCGCCACATTCTGCCCGGCTGATGCGATATCCATCGAGGATTACCCAGTAACATACGCACCACACCCCAACTGGACACCATGGCACATACGCGGAATAAGCGAACAGGCCCGTACAGGAGGCGTGCTGACATCCGGGATGGGCAACGACAGACCATACCCTATCATATTCGATTCCCTTGTATGGGACGCCTGCCAAGTCACAAACCCCTCCATCGACGCCCTGAGAGAGCCTGTAGAGACCAGAACATTCCTCGGCAGAAAACCCAAGACACTCACCATAAGAGAAGAAAACGGCAAATACGCGATGGACGACATATACCCAAACGTAATGCTGCCAATGCCACTAATCATAGGACACATGTCCCTCGGCTCAATAAGTTACAACGCATACACTGCGATCCTGCGCGCGGTGAGCGAAGCAGGCACCCTGTTCGGAACAGGAGAAGGCGGGATGCACTCAACCCATCAGCAGTACAAGAAAAACACCATAAGCGAAGTAGCATCCGGAAGATTCGGCGTAACATCCGATTACCTGCGCGGAGCGGCAATAGAGATAAAGATAGGCCAGGGCGCAAAGCCAGGCCACGGAGGACAATTGCCAGGAGAAAAAGTAACCCAGCTCATATCCGACACAAGAGGAATACCCCTTGGAACAGACGCGCTGTCACCTAACCCGCAGCACGACATATACTCAATAGAAGACCTAAAGACGCTAATTGCGGCACTGCACGAGTCGACGGAATACACAATCCCTGTAGGGGTGAAAGTTGCGGCAGTAAACAATATCGCACCAATAGCTTCAGGCATAGTACGCGCAGGAGCAGACTTCCTGACAATAGACGGCTTCAGAGGCGGAACCGGCGCAGCACCCCGCGTGATAAGAGACAACGCAGGAATACCAATAGAACTCGCAGTAGCATCAGTAGACCAGCACCTCAGAAACGAAGGAATAAGACATGAAATAACACTGATAGCCGGTGGCTCACTCAGATCATCCTCGGACCTGGTAAAGATAATCGCGCTCGGAGCAGACATAGGCATGATAAGCAGCGCAGCGCTCATAGCAATGGGCTGCAGGATGTGCCAGCAATGCCCCACCGGCAAATGCGCCTGGGGAATAGCAACAGGAAACCCGATGCTAGGCAAAAGAATAGACGTGGAATGGGCAGCCCAACGCGTAAAGAACCTGCTCCACTCATGGACAGCAGACCTCGACGAAGTCCTCGGAGCAATGGGCATAGACGCGGTAGAAAGCTTTGTCGGAAACCGGGACAGGCTACGCTACATAGGCTCCAACCCACATGAGGCCAAGATACTGGGCGTACAGCACGCAGGCAGCAGGGTAGAAGTAGGAGGCGAATAAAAAGATGGCCGGGACAAAAACAATCACCATAGACGCCGAGGAAGGCGGAAAAAAGCTCCACTACAGAGAACTCAACGCAAAGATAAGAAAGGCAGTCAAGGACGGATACGATCACATAATCCTGCTCAATGTCTCAGGACAGCGCTTCATAGGCGCAGGCCTAAAAGGAGACATAACCATAGACATATACGGCGACGCAGGCCTGGACACGGGAGTGTTCTCAGACGGCCTCAAAATCAACGTACACGGCTGCTCTGAATACCTACTTGGAAACACCATAAACTCAGGGGAACTCGTGGTCTACGGCGACTCCTGGGACATAACAGGGATGAGCGCACGAGGCGGAAACATATACGTCATGGGAGAAGGAGGATCCCGCGTAGGCATACACATGAAGCAGTTCCAGGACAAAAAACCAGCCATAGTATACGGAGGACGCGTAAAACAATACTGCGGAGAATACATGGCAGGAGGAACCATAATCATCCTGGGCCTCAACTACAAGGACGCAATAATAGACCACAAAAAACCCGTAACCCGGGAAAACATCAACGGAAAAAAAATAAAAGACCACCCAGAACCCGCAGTACAATCCTTCCTTGGAAGCGGAATGCACGGAGGAGTAATATACGTGCGCGGGGATGTGCCAGACACCAGCCTTGGAATATACGCGGTAAAAGACGAATTCACAGCCGAAGACAAAGAAGCAATAACTCCACTACTCAAAAGATTCTCGGAACTATTCAACGCGCCAGAAGAAAAACTCTGGAGCAAAAAATACACAAAGATCCGGCCAATATCGTCAAGGCCCTTCGGCAAAGTATATAATTCGACGCCGATATGATTTTTTTCTTATTCTTCTTTTACGGGTAGCCTGCCGTAAGCACATTTCCATATATGAGCGGCTTTTAAAAACTTTGCATAGCCGTTAGCTCTTATGTAATCAGCGGATTCCTTGTATTTCTTATATTTGTATCCGTTCTTGGCATAGAACTCCTGGACAATCGCGCAGCAGTTATAATCCTTGCAGTCTGCGCATGTCTCAAGCTTCTTATCACGAAAACAACATGCCTTTATCTTACATCTGATCTTTTCGACATCCCTCTCCTCAGGTCCATATCCCAGTTTACAGCCTTTACATACACCTCCTATAAATGGCTGACACGTCTTGCAATATGCGCCGCAGCATCCGATAAAGTTTTTGTCTTGCGTTGCCATCGTAACAAGCTAAGGCTCTTATTTATGTTGTCTTGGAGGCTCTTATACCGGCTGGGAAGAAGTTTATCTGTTTTATATCCCTTTTTCTATTTATAACATAATGAAAAAGATCGAAGCCGTCGTCAGACCTGAGAAATTGGAGGAGATAAAGGATGCCCTCGGCGAGGCGGGCTTCCCGGGAATAACGGTCTTTGAGGTAAAAGGACGGGGCAGGCAGAAGGGCATAGTGCTTTCTTATCGGACCAGCGAGTACCGCGTAGACATGCTTCCAAAGGTAAAGATAGAGCTGGTGGTAAAAGACGATGACGTTGACAAAGCCATCGACGTAATCGTAAAGGTCGCAAGGACCGGTAACATAGGCGACGGAAAGATATTCGTGCTGCCTGTCGAAGAGGCTATCCGGGTGAGAACTGGCGAGAAAGGCGACGGTGCCTTATAACTTTTTTTTTAGAAATAGTTTAAGCTGTTTTTAGTTTCCCTCTGATAGATTTGTTTTTCTTATTATTTCTATTTTCAATCCCTGCCACATTTTTTGATTTATAATAAAACGAATTCCTATAATAAATCAAGTAATACTTGGTGAAATTATCAAAAAATGGAAAAAACAGTGAAAGATATCACATGGCCCACCTGCTCCAAGATACTTTTTCTAATAGCCGTCTTATCGTTTTGCATTACGGACGCGTTTGCGCAGGACGCAAAGCCGAAGATAGATACCGGGGACACGGCATGGGTACTGGTCTCCGCAGCTCTGGTCCTGTTCATGACGCCGGGCGTGGGCCTCTTCTACGGCGGCCTTGTAAGAAAGAAGAACGCAGTTTCCATACTGATCCAAAGCTTCATATTGATCGCCCTCATATGCCTTCAGTGGGTCTTTTTCGGATACAGCCTGTCCTTCGGGCCGGACATGGGAGGATTAATTGGCGGCCTGCAATGGGCCGGGCTAAGCGGGGTAGGCACAGACCCAAGCCCGGTCTATGGGCCTACTATCCCGCACATTGTTTTCATGCTCTTCCAGGCGATGTTTGCCATAATCACCCCTGCCCTGATAATCGGTGCAATTACCGACCGTATGAAATTTTCCACGCTTCTTGTTTTCTGCCTGCTATGGAGCACGATTGTATATGACCCTGTGGCTCACTGGGTATGGGGTGCAGGCGGCTGGATGAAGGATATGGGGGTATTGGATTTTGCCGGGGGACTGGTTGTGCATGCGACGGCAGGCGTTTCAGCACTTGCGGCGGCTATTATCCTTGGGAGACGCAAGGGGTTCGGCGAAGGAAACATGGCGCCTCACAATGTTCCGATGGTAATACTCGGAGGTGCAGTACTCTGGTTCGGATGGTTCGGGTTCAACGCAGGAAGTGCCCTGGGAGCAAACGGCCTCGCAGCAAATGCTTTTCTTGTAACGATAGTCGCTGCATCCGCGGCGGCAGTCGCATGGATGCTTATATCCTGGCTGCATATGGGCAAGCCGAATGCGGTTGGCATAGTGACAGGAGCAGTCGTAGGCCTTGCGACCATAACACCCGCTTCGGGATACGTAGGAGTTATGGAATCAGTATTCATAGGCGCAGTTTCGAGCATGATATCATACTCAGCCATGTACTTGAAGACCAAGTACACTAAAATAGACGATTCACTCGATGTATTCGCATGCCACGGCCTTGGAGGCTCATTCGGCGCGATAATGATCGGAGTATTTGCAAGCAAGGCGATTAATCCGCTGGGAGCAGACGGTCTCTTGTATGGCAATGCAGGCCTTTTGGGCGCACAGGCATTGGCGGTTGCGTTCATCTGGGTCTACTCGTTCATCGCAACAGTAATACTGCTCAAAGTGCTTGAAGCGACCATGGGCCTGCGCGTTTCCGAGAAAGAGGAAATGGTGGGACTGGATATATCCCAGCACGGAGAGAGTGCATATTCATAGGCTGTATCCCATTTGTGACTTATTTCACAGCCTTTTGCAGGAACGGCGGGGTGATCACTGTCGTAAGGAACGCCATCGAGGCGATTATCGAATACTCCGATGGGCTGAGGACAGTTCCTCCTCCGGGAGTCAAGGATGTGAGTCCGTATAGACCTATTATCAGCGCTACCTCGCCTCGGGGGATCATCCCTATTCCAACTGTTAGGCTGTCTTTTGGGTTCGAACCTGAAAGCCTTGCCGCAAGGCCGCAGCCTATTATTTTCGTAGCTATCGCTATTAGACTTATCTCCAGGATTGGTATGAGGTTTTCTGCGAGGGTTTTTATGTCCACGAACATCCCGAGGGATATGAAAAATATCGGGGTGAAGAATGTTTCTAATGGGTAGACGGCATCGATTATCCTCTTTATCGCTCTGCCATAGTTCAGTGTGACGCCTGCTATGAATGCGCCGACTATTGCCGAAAGCCCTATATATTCTGCAACGTACGCATACGTGAGGACATAGACAAGGACTGAGAGGAGCATTCGGCCTTCAAGGCGTCCCTCTTCCGATGCCTTGTCAAAATATCTTGCGGCAAGCATCTGCCCTGCTCTTATCCCTCCGACAACGAACACAAGCGCTGTCCCAAAGACCCACAAAAGCGGTTCAAGTGCTGCGGCGTCGAAGCTCGCGGGCATGTTCACGACAATCGATAGGACCAGGAGGCCCAGTATGTCGTCTATCACCGCTGCGCCAAGGATGATCCTGGCGTAATCCTTATCTATTGCTTTGAATTCTTCAAGGACAGCGGCTGTTATGCCGACGCTTGTCGCAGTGAGCGCAGCTCCGAGGAACATTGAGTAGAGGAATCCGTGGCCGCCGTATACTGCATACAGGTAACCTCCTGCGAAGGGAACCAGGACGCCGCATAATGCGACGAAAAAGTTCCTGCCGTTGAATATCCTATGTATCTCGGAATGCAGGCCGACATTGAAGAGCAGGAATATGGACCCTAGCTTTGCGAAGACCGTGATGAATCCCTCGGTCGGGACCAGATGGGGAATTGATTCTGCGACGGATATTTTAATGCCTAATACAGCGGCAGCGTTAAGAATCGCCCAGGAGACGTACGGGGATGCGAGGGAAACCGCGCTCGGGCTGATAGCTATTCCGAGCAGTATCAGGACCATGACTCCCGGCTGCTTCAGGTAGGTCACAAGGTACTCGGATAATATTGCCGCTAGTAGTATGAACGATAGATCCAGCCATATCTTTTTCTCGTCCGACACGTTTGAAAAGATGCTGGCCCGTATAACGGACAGGAACAGGAGCAACGCGAGGCCTAAGGATGCGTATTTTACATAAATTCCGGCGTGTCCCTTTAATTTGTGAAATGTCTTTCTCATTTTATATAAATATATAGAAATTAAAGATAAAAATGATGATTATAATAATATAAACAAAAAATATTATATTTTTATATAATTTTCTATAATATTAATGATTATTTATTAAATCCAGAGTCTAAAGTATGTGCTATGGAAAAAACAAACAGGATCCGGAAACCGGCGTCTGTCATCCTGATGCAGACGCTCGTGCCCTGGCTTTTATGGTTCGGGCTTTTCAGCGCATTGACCTCATTGGCGAGGGTGGAAGCAGTCACCGCATTTATTCTGTCCATAGCGACTGTTTACATAGTTGGGCTGCTGGTGTACAAGAAGTCGCCCGCCAAGTCCGGGTGAATGGCTGGGCAATTTTTAAATATTTTTTAATGATTTCTATATATTTTAAAGTAATAATTATCAAAATACACATCTATTTTTTAAATTTCTATATAAATCATTACTTTTTCTCATAAATTTAATTGAAATCTTTAATATTTATATACCTTAATCTATAATCATTAAATGAAAATGATTATTTCTACAAATTAATAAAAGATATTTGTAGATATAATGAGACAAAAATTATAAAAAATGATGAAAATGACTAAAAAAATGAAAAATACTGATGGAATATGGAGCCCACACGGCTTCGGGCATAAGGCAGCCGAGCGAAACCATAGATTTTTTTGTTTTCTCGTGAGCCTTACATTGGCATTGTGCCTGTTTTCCGGTTTTGCGGCTGCGGCAGACAGGGCCCCTGATCCGACGGGTGCGAACACAGGAGGAATAGGCGACATACCTGCGGCAACTCCAGGCAACCCGACGCTCGACGAGGTAGCGGCGGTTGCGGGGCATAACTACATTGCGACCAACATGGTCTGGACACTGATAGCGGCGTTCCTAGTCATGTTCATGCAGCCCGGGTTCGCGATGGTTGAAACAGGTCTTACCCGGGCCAAGAACGCTGCGCATACGATGGGTATGAATTTCATGATCTATCCCCTGGGTATGCTCGGGTTCTTCGTCATGGGTTTTGCGATAATGTTCGGAGGAATCGGATCCATTGCGACGATGGGCGGCTACGCGGGGCTGAACGGCGAGTTCGCAATAAACCTTTTCGGGAAATCCTTCGGCTTGTTCGGGACAAAAGGATTCTTCCTGACAGACATATCCTATGACGTTGCGGTTTTCGCTTTGTTCCTGTTTCAGGCGGTGTTCATGGACACTACAGCGACGATCCCGACAGGCGCCCTTGCCGAGAGGTGGAAGTTCTCCGCGTTCTTTGCATACGGCCTGTTCGTAGGGACTGTAATATACCCTGTCTTCGGAAACTGGGTCTGGGGCGGAGGATGGCTGGCGATGCTGGGGCAGAATTTCGGCCTCGGCCACGGAGAAGTGGATTTCGCAGGTTCGTCTGTCGTGCATCTCACAGGGGGAGTGATAGCATTCGTCATGTGCTGGCTTATCGGTCCGCGCATTGGAAAATACAATAAGAACGGGTCGATCAATGCGATACCTGGGCATAATATCCCGATGGCAGTGATCGGAACTTTCATCCTCGCATTCGGCTGGTTCGGTTTCAACGCGGGTTCGACTCTTGCAGGAAACGACCTGCGCATAGCCGTTGCTGCGACTAACACGATGATGGCATCTATTGCAGGTGCTTTGTCTGCGACCTTGTGGATGTGGGTGGTGAAGACCAAGAAACCCGATGTTTCGATGATGTGTAACGGCATGCTGGCAGGTCTTGTGGCGATCACGGCACCTTGCGCATTCGTCAACGGCCCGGCCGCGGTTTTGATTGGCTTAATTTCAGGAGTGTTGGTGGTAGAGGCCGTTTACTTTGTCGAGGGCAGGCTTAGGATAGACGACCCGGTAGGCGCAATATCGGTGCACGGCGTGAACGGCGCATGGGGGGTCATAGCCTTGGGCTTGTTTGCTGATGGAACATACGGAAGCGGTTGGAACGGCGTTTCAGGGACTGTGAAGGGATTGTTTTACGGTGATGGGGGGCAGCTTGTAGCCCAGATAATCGGGGTACTTGCAAACTTCGTCTATGTTGGAGCAGTTTCTTTCGTGGTTTACAAGCTTATCGACGCAACGATTGGTAACCGGGTGTCGCCTGAAGCAGAGCTTGAAGGCTTGGATATCCCTGAGATGGGATCGCCGGGATACAGCGGGGTAAAGATGGACAAATATTCGGAGACACCGATGGAGGCAGATTAGGAAGATGAAAAGAATTGAAGCAGTAATAAGGCCTACTAAACTTGATGCAGTGCGTCAGGCGCTGAAGAAAGCCGGCTCGCCTGGTATGATGATAACCGACATACAGGGCTCAGGAAGGCAGAACGGGCTGGTAAAGCAGTGGCGCGGAGAGACGTATAAAGTGGAGATCCTACAGAAGACCCGGGTGGAGGTCGTGGTAAAAGACGAGGACGTGGACAAGATAGTGAAGGCCATAACCGAGGCTGCCAAGACAGGGAAGATAGGCGATGGCAAGATTTTCGTCTCTGACATCATAGACGTGATACGGATACGCACCGACGAGACCGGGGAGGATGGTATCTGATGGATGTCCAAGTAAACCTTTCATGAGATTTACGCCGTTGCCGGTTGGCTTCCTCAGCGGCTGGCAACGGCTATAATTATCCTTTATGACGCTCAAAGTTTGAATAGGACTTGATTTTGAAAGTGTTTTATTGTTGAAATCATCATTTTTTCCCTTTTTTAAATATGAAAATTCATATATTTTTCATAAAAACTTATAAAAACGAATCAAAAACACTGAGGAAAATGGAAACAAGAAAAAAAGAGGCGAAAGCTAGGATTCTGATGATCCTGGCCGTGCTGTTGCTATGCGCATCGAGTGTATTTGCGCAGGATTCACAACCGAAGATCGATACCGGAGACACTGCCTGGGTGCTTGCATCAGCCGCACTGGTGCTTTTGATGACCCCCGGACTGGCGCTGTTCTACGCAGGCATGGTGCGCAAGAAGAACGTAGTCGCGATGACAATACAATGTTTTGCAATAATATGTCTTGTCAGCGTTCAATGGGTGCTTTTCGGGTACAGCTTGGCCTTCGGTCCGGACATGGGCGGATTGATCGGCGGGCTTGAATGGGCCGGCTTGAATGGTGTCGGAGCCGCGCCGAATGCGGATTACTCTGCTACCATACCCCACATGGTCTATATGCTTTTCCAGGCGATGTTCGCAATCATCACGCCTGCCCTGATACTGGGCTCGTTTGCTGACAGGATAAAGTTTTCAACTCTCCTGGTATTTGTCCTGCTCTGGTCGACCATCGTCTATGACCCTGTGGCTCACTGGGTCTGGGGGGCTGGCGGCTGGATTAGGAACATGGGTGCCTTGGACTTTGCAGGAGGGACGGTAGTCCACATAACTGCAGGTGTCTCGGCTCTTGCGGCGGCTCTTGTCATCGGCAGGAGGAAGGATTTCGGCCAGAACATGAAGCCGCATAACGTGCCTATGATAATTTTGGGCGCAGGCCTTCTGTGGTTCGGCTGGTTTGGGTTCAACGCAGGCAGCGCCCTGGGCGCAAACGGACTTGCAGCGAGCGCATTTCTTGCGACAAACACGGCAGCGGCCGCTGCCGGCCTTGCATGGATGCTAATCTCATGGATACACATGGGCAAGCCTAACGCAGTCGGCATAGTGACCGGCGCAGTTGTCGGGCTTGTTGCGATAACGCCTGCTTCGGGATACGTCGGCCCGGTAGAGGCCATAATAATAGGGGCCCTGGCGTCACTCGTATCGTACACGGCAATGTATCTCAAGAACAAGCATACGAAGGTCGACGACTCGCTTGACGTGTTCGCATGTCACGGTCTCGGAGGGACTGTTGGCGCACTTGCTACTGGGTTTTTTGCATCCAAGCTGATAAATTCTGCAGGCGCAAACGGCCTGTTCTTCGGGAATGCAGGCCAGGTGGAGACCCAATTCATAGCTGTTGCGGCATCATGGATATACTCTTTTGTCGTAACGCTCGTGCTCTTCAAGGTATTGGACATGACCATGGGTCTGCGGGTAACGGACGAGGAAGAAACCGTAGGGCTGGACATAGCGTCTCACGGCGAGGAGGCTTATACTTGATTTAGGGAGGTAAACGATGAAAAAGATCGAAGCAATAATTCGGCAGGAAAAATTAAACGACGTAAAGGATGCGTTGGCGGATGCGGGTTTTCCCGGTCTTACAGCGTATGAGGTCAAAGGGCGCGGGAGGCAGAAGGGCCTTCTTCTGTCGTATCGGACCAGCGAGTACCGCGTGGACATGCTTCCAAAGACAAAGATAGAGCTTGTAGTGAAGAAGGAGGATGTTGAAAAAGTGATAAGCGTAATAGACAAGATCGCGAAGACAGGGAATATCGGCGACGGTAAAATCTTCGTGTTGCCTGTCGATGAAGTAGTCCGGGTCAGGACGGGGGAGAGAGGAAAGGATGCGATTTGAAAATATTTTCAACCATAGGTTTTACATTCTAAACCAAACAAATTATTTTTTTTATTTTTTTAAATTAACGACAATAAAACTTGAAGAAATAGGCAATTTTTATTTGAATAATCTATTATACCCATAGAAAAAATTTTAAAAAGTGTGAAAAATGACACCCAAGGACGTTCTAGCGTTTGCTAAGGAAAAAAATGTGTTGATGGTTGACCTGAAATTCATGGATCTCCCCGGCCTCTGGCAGCACATAACCGTGCCCCTGAGCATGTTCGGCGAAAAAGACTTCACAGAGGGGAAGGGCTTTGACGGCTCATCAATCCGCGGATTCCAGGAGATAAACGAGAGCGACATGATACTGATACCCGACACCTCGACAGCCATAATAGACCCTTTCTGCGTAGTCCCGACACTGAGCCTGATATGCAACGTCAAAGACCCGGTGACTGGCGACCATTACTCAAGAGACCCAAGATACGTTGCCCAAAAAGCAGAGAAATACCTGAAGGATACCGGGATTGCGGACTCATCATACTGGGGCCCTGAAGCCGAGTTCTTCATTTTCGACGATGTTCGTTATGACGAGAACCACCACAGCTCCTATTACTACATAGACTCGGTCGAAGGGGATTGGAACACAGGGAGAATAGAGAACCCCAACTTGGGATACAAGCCAAGATACAAGGAAGGATACTTCCCTGTCTCGCCTACGGACAGCTACCAGGACCTGAGGACCGAGATGGTAATAAAGCTCATGGAAGCAGGTATACCGATCGAGACCCAGCACCATGAAGTCGCAAGCGGCGGGCAGGCAGAAATAGACATGAGGTATGAGACCCTGACAAAGCAGGCCGATTTTTTGATGATGTACAAATACATCATAAAGAACGTCGCGAAAGCCCACAACAAGAGCGTGACCTTCATGCCCAAGCCGATATTCCAGGACAACGGCAGCGGGATGCACGTGCACCAGAGCCTATGGAAAGCCGGAAAACCGTTATTCCACGATGAGAAAGGATACGCCGGCCTCTCGCAGATGGGTATATACTACATCGGAGGACTGCTGGCTCACGCCTCGTCCCTTATGGGACTGTGCGCGCCCACGACGAACTCCTACAAGAGGCTCGTACCCGGGTACGAAGCGCCAGTGAACATGATATACTCTCAGAGGAACAGGAGCGCAGCATGCAGGATACCGATGTACTCAAAATCCCCTGCGTCAAAGAGGATAGAATTCCGCTCGCCGGACGCATCATGCAACCCGTATCTGGCGTTCTCGGCGATGCTCCTCGCAGGACTGGACGGGATACAGAAAAAAACAATGCCTCCCGCGCCGATAGACAAGAACCTATACGACCTACCTCCGGAGGAAGCAAAGAAGATCAAGTCAGTGCCAAGCTCCCTTGCGGAAGCCCTTAACGCGCTGGAATCGGATCACGAATACCTGCTCAAGGGAGCCGTCTTCACAAAAGACGTAATAGAAACATGGATAGACTACAAAAGAAAGAAGGAAGTAGACCCTGTGAGGCTTAGGCCGACACCATATGAGATGTACCTGTACTACGACATCTGAGAGACGGATACATTTCCCTCTTTGATTCTTTTTCTTTTTTTAAATTTTCTTTTAAAACAGCTTTTCCAGGTCAACTATAGAATCCAGCACGCGATCAGGCTTTATAACAGATCCTTTTAAGTCTTCTTTTCTATGTTTTCCAGTCGTTACGAGATACGCCTTCATCCCGGCTCTCTGCGCACCGGCTATGTCGGTTACGAGGTCGTCGCCTACGGCGATGGTGTCTTTTGGTTTTGCTTTCATGTCTGCGAGGGCCAGATTAAGAAAATCCTTTGAGGGCTTCCCGATAAGAACCGCCTTCTTCCCAGAGGCATACTCCAACGCCGCAGTATATGCTCCGCCGCAGAGGGCCAGGCCGCCAGGAGACCTCCAGTAGCGATCTTTTTCCATGGCTATAAGGCCTGCGCCGTCGAGTAGGAAATTAAATGCCTTATTCATGCCGTCAAACGTAAAATCCTTGCCTGCATCTCCGACGACGACGTAATCCGGATCCTTCTCAGTCAATGTGAGCCCCTCCTTTGTAAAATCCTTTTTCACATCTCCCGTAGCAAGAAGAAAGCAGCGTTTCTTTCCTGTCTTCTTTATGTATCTGGCGGTCGCTACAGGCGCGCTGAAGATATCCTCCTCTTTTATGTTAAAACCAAAATCAAGCAGTTTCCTGTGCGCGCTCTTTCTACAGGACTGCGTGGCATTGGAAATGAATCGGAAAAGATACCCCTTATCCCTTAGAAAATCAATAGTGTCAGAAGCTCCGGAAATAGGCATATCATCTGTATAAAGCACGCCATTTATATCTATTAAAAAAGAAGGCTTAGGCGCCATAGTTCAATCAGAAGTCCACTCCGTGGGTCTCTTTAATGACATTCAGAACAAGCATAGTATAAGTCCTTTCCACATGGGGTATGGCCATCACGCTCTTAATGAATTTATCCAACTCCTCGCGTTCCCGAAACTTGGCAACGATCAAAGCATCATACTCGCCTGTGACGTCGTAGAGCGCAGAGACATTGGCTTTCTTGGCTATTTTTTCCTCAACCTCCTGCAGGAATCCGCCTTCCACGATAAACCCGATCACGGCTGACAGATCGTATCCAAGCTTGGAGTAGTCCATGTCCACCATGAATCTCTTTATGATGCCCATATCCTGCAGCTTGTTTACGCGGTTGTAGATAGTACCTTCAGCGACATTGAGCTTGTCCGCTATGTCGCGGTGGCTTTTACGCGCATCTTTTTTCAGCTCCCGCAATATGGACAAATCCAGTTCGTCGATCTTTGATGCCATATCATACTATTTGGTTTTTAGAAAATAAAAGCAAATGAAGATTCCATATTTTTTCAGTCTTTTTTTGAGTATTTCATCAAATTCGTGTCTAAGGGCATTGCTCTACCATGTTCAATGCTTAGACAAGTATCTTATCTATTCTGCCTTCCTATTCCTAACCGATGGCAACCGAACTAAACTCAAAAAACTTCGATGAAGCAATAAAGCAGCCGCTGGTGCTCATCGACTTCTGGGCTGACTGGTGCATGCCCTGCAGGATGCTCGGCCCAACGATCGATCAGATAGCCGAGGAATACAAGGGCCGGGTCTATGTGGGCAAGGTCAATGTGGACAGCAATCGGGAGCTGGCCGGGAAATACGGCATAATGAGCATACCCAATCTGTTAATATTCTCAGGTGGCAGGCAGGTCGAAAATATCGTGGGCGCGGTTCCCAAGGGAGCGATAACTGCGGCATTGGATAAGTATCTGAAAAAATAAGAATAATAAAGGTTTTTTTTTATTTCGGCTTGCTCATGGAAAAGGATATCATGCCTATGAGCATCAATACGAGTCCGAATACCAGAAACCCGGTTCCCTCACTTCTGAAGTATTCTGCGAATATCTGAGCCAGGCCCCAGGTCATGAATATCAGGGCTACTATGACCGAAGCAGTTGCTATCATAAGGTAGAAAACCGCCCTTCTCACCGACTCGAAGCCTGCTTACAGCACGAACTGAACCAGTAAGAGGACCGTTTTTC
>CAVVMY010000024.1:0-32461 GCA_963749405.1 Candidatus Altarchaeales archaeon
AAAAGTTTCAAGGAATTCACTGAGAATAATCTTTTGCCTGCGAGGGTTATTGAATCTAATAGACTTTTCTATAAACTGGTTTCTGAGAAAGGCGTAGTGAATGGAAGATTGTCTGAAAAATTCCGTCAAAACTGCTTTTCCCGGGCGGACTTGCCCACAGTCGGAGATTGGGTCGCCTTTGAACCGCGCGAATTAATCGGATTTGTCTCTATCCAGGGACTGGTAAAAAGAAAAAGCAAGTTTTCGCGTAAAGTTATCGGAATAGGTTCAGAGGAACAGGTCATTGCAGCGAACATCGATACCATTTTCGTCGTAAGCGGATTGGACAGGGATTTTAGCGCGAGAAGACTCGAAAGGTACGCGATCCTTGCAGCAGACAGTAATGCAGAGCTTGTTTTTATCCTGAACAAGGCGGACCTGTGCAAAGACCTGGAACAGGTGATGTCGGAGATAAAAAGATCGTTTCCAAATAATCCCGTATACGCGCTAAGCGCTCTAAATAATCAAGGGCTGGAGCAGCTTGCTGCGCATATCAATGCTGGGAAAACAATCGTTTTCTTAGGCTCTTCAGGAGCTAGTAAATCAACGATCATCAATCTCCTGCTTGGAGAGAACAGGCAGAAAACAGGGCCGGTCAGCGCCCACAGTGGAAGAGGGAGGCATATCACATCCGGCAAAAATCTTATCGTACTGCCAAGCGGCGCACTGGTGATCGATACGCCTGGTTTAAGGGAATTGCAACTATTATGCAGCGGCGCAGGGCTTAATAGCACTTTCGCTGATATCGAGACGCTTGCAGGAGAATGCAAATACAAGACGTGCACGCATACAAACGAACCAGGATGCGCGGTTATAAATGCGGTGAGTGACGGCTTAATATCAGAAGAGAGACTGGACAATTATCACAAATTAAAACGTGAAATAGCATACAATCTTGCGAGACATGAGGCACAATACAAGAACAAGAGAAGTAAGTTCTCAAAGAAAGTAAGCAGGCGGGCAAAACACATCAAAAAATCCAGAGAAAGCGCAGGAGACAAATATCTAGGTGTATAAAATCATGCGGAAAAGGGATAGAACATAAAAACGCCGCTCGACCTTAACGATGAGGGACTCGAACCATAATAGGCCATAACACAGATTTACGGCTCGTCTTGGGACTTCGACCCAAATCCACTGACCGGCAGGTCAGGCACTTCGTAAAATCCATACCCTTATCCTCACTTCAAATCCCACCCCCCTACGTTCTCATCCTTCTCCAATTAAAGCATAAAAACACATAAACCCCATTATATATCGGGAAATGGGCAAAAAGATATCTCCATACTGCAGCAGGATAAGCGAAGTAGTCCTCGGAGCCACTAAGTCTGACGGAGGCACAAGAGACAGAAGCTACGTGATCGGCGGAGAGACTGCTCCAGCCTATCATTTCTTCGAAGGTTTCACGTCCCGTAAGCCTGTCATATCCCATGATGTATTTGACATGCCGATTTCTCTGCCTGGCCACGTTAGGGAGCAGTTTCCCGGCGTCATGGACGATCCTGTCAAATGGGCCAGGTACAGGGTTGAAAAATTAGGCGCTGAGATGATAACATTGCACATGGTGTCTACTGATCCCAAAGTAAGGGACACATCCGTAAAAGACGCGTGTAGGACGATCGAGGACGTGTTGCAGGCTGTCAGGGTGCCTGTCATTATCGGGGGCTCGGGCAACCCGCAGAAAGACCCTGAGCTTTTGGAAAAGGCTGCGGAGGTGTGCGCAGGAGAGAAAGTCTTGCTCTCATCCGTAGATCCCGGTATGGACTACAAGAGGGTAGCTAAGGCGGCAATGGAGCACGGGCACTCGCTTCTTTCCCTTATCCCCATGAACCCTGATGAGATGCGCCGCTTCAACATAAGCCTTATGCGCTTGGGCGTAAGAAAGGAGCAGATAGTAATGGACCTTTTCACGGGAGGCATAGGATATGGCATAGAATACTCGGTTTCAGCAATGGAACGCTGCCGCCTTGCAGGCCTGTCAGGAGACGGTGCACTCGGTCTGCCGATCGCTTCCGCAACCTCCAATGCGTGGTCTGCGCGCGAAGCCTGGATGAGAAACGATGCATGGGGACCGCGCGAGTTGAGGGGCCCGCTTTGGGAGGCCATGACTGCGGAGGCTGCGCTGCTGTCGGGAGCAGACCTGTTCATGATGCTTCACCCCAGAGCGATAGAGTCCATAAATGGCTTGATCGATTCATTATCCAAAAAAACTAAAAAACAGAGATGACCCGCGCAACAGCCCTACAGGTATACAAGCATCTGCCCGGAAAAGACTGCGCAGGATGCAGTGAAAAGACCTGCATGGCCTATGCCATGAAATTGTCCAAAGGGGAAAGAACCTTAGAATGCCCCCTGCTCACGCATAGACAGAGAAACAACATAAAAGAACTGCTTTCGCCTGCAGTCGCAGCCGTAAAGATAGGCTCCGGCACAGGCGCGATAAGCGTCGGCGGCGAAGAAGTGCTATACCGCCACGAATACAAATACGTGAACCCTACGGCTCTATTCATCGAAGTTGCGGACGATATGGCAGCAGGGGAAATAGATAAAAGAATAGAATTCGTAAAAAATTTCGAGGCAGAGCGCCTGGGACAGACGCAGCGCCTTGACGGCATAGCTGTGAGATGCGCATCAGGCCAGAAAAACAGATTCGTAGAGGTCGTGGAACGAGTATCCAAAAGATTCAAAGGCCCGCTAATCCTTTCAGCAGAGGATCCCGGCAACATAGAAGCAGGCTTATCGTTTGTCAAGGAACGCAGGCCGCTATTATATGCTGCGACAGAAGAGAACTGGAGAGAAATGCTCAGGATAGCAAAAAAATACGAAACGCCTCTGGCAATACATTCTCCAGACCTTGCAGGCCTCCGCCGTCTCGCAAAAGACATATCCTCCGCGGGCTTCCAGGACCTAATTTTGGATCCCTGCACCGCGGGAGAAACAAATCTGGCAGAAATGGTCGATAGACTCACGATTCTGCGTAAGGCGGCAGTCGACGGAACAGGGGTATCAGGCTATCCCCTGATGTGTTCTGCTGCATCCATGTGCCGGGAAGAGTATGATGAGTCTATGCTGGCAGGCCTTCTGGTATGCAGGTATTGCAGCCTAATAATCATGCGCACGTTCGAACCATGGGCTCTCCTGCCGGTTCTGACCCTGCGCCAGAGCCTGTACTCCGACCCCGCAGCAGAACCAAGCGTGGAGGCAAAACTTTATTTTGCAGGCACGCCGGATAAGGATTCGCCGCTGATCATAACAACGAACTTTGCCCTCACCTATTATTCGGTGTTAAACGACCTTGAAGGAGCAGGCATATCTGCGGACATCCTCGCAGTAGACACAGGAGGGCTTGCAGTCACAGTCGCCCTTGCCGCGGAAAAACTCACGGCGCAGGCAATAAAGGAAGCGCTCACAAGGAGTAATGTAACTGAGAAGGTAGGGCGCAGAGAGATGATAATTCCGGGAGCCGCGGCCCAGCTGAGAACCGACCTGGAAAACGCTACCGGATGGACTGTTATCATCGGCCCGCAGGATTCATCTGCGCTTCCTGCGTTCCTCAAAAATTCCAGGAAGGCTTGGAAAAATGGATAAATACATAGTCGAGTTCTCCCCTGAGAAAAAGAAGGCGCAGATAACCGGTTCGGATACCATCCTTGACGCCGCCATGTCCTGCGGCATATACATACAAGCGTCATGCCGGGGGCTTGGGAAGTGCGGAAAATGCAGGGTCGCAGTAACTGAAGGAATCGTACGCACAAAGGAGCCGGTCGACGAGGAAGGCTTATACCTCGCCTGCAGGACCTATCCGTTAAGCGACCTGAAAGTTACGGTCCCAGAAAGCTCGAAACTTCCAAGACACCAGATACCAGACAAAGTCGACGAGATAAAAAGCGAACCACTCCTTGGAAAAACAGCTTCCATGGCAGTAGACCTCGGAACAACGAGCGTCGCAGCCTACCTCGTGGATCCCCTATCCAACAAACCTGTAGGCACTGCTATTGCCACAAACAGGCAGATAATATATGGGGAAGACATTATCAGCAGGATAGAATACGCCAAAAGAAACGGCACGCAAAAACTGAAAACCGAGATAGCGGAAACCATAAACGACCTGGCAGCAGACCTTGCAAGATACCGGGAAGATGTGGAAATCAAAAACCTCTATGCAGCAGGAAATACGACCATGACTTACCTCTTCCTTGACAAAGACCCCCGGATCATAAGAAAAAACCTGGACCTCGACATATTCCGCACATCCTATAAAGTGGAGGCAAAAGCCCTTGGGCTAACCATCCAGGGAAAGGTCACGACCATGCCCGGCATATCGGGATACGTCGGAGGAGACATAGTAGGCGACATACTTTCTTCTGGCATGAATAAAGCATCTGACGTATCCATGCTCATAGACGTCGGCACAAACGGCGAGATTGCGATAGGGAACAAAGACTGGCTGGCCGCGTGCTCTACGTCCGCAGGCCCTGCATTCGAAGGAGGAAGCATAGGCTGCGGCATGCGGGCCGCAGCAGGCGCAATAGAAAAAGTAATGATATCAGACGACGGCTCGGCGGACTACGCGACCATCGGGAACGAAAAACCCATAGGCATATGCGGCTCGGGACTCATAGACCTCGTCGCAGGACTATTCCTTGCCGGGATGGTGGACCATGAGGGAAGGTTTGCCTCAGGCATGAAAGAATATGTCGTCGTGCCAAAAGAGGATTCCGGCACTGGAAAAGATATAACAATAACGGAAAGCGACATCGAGAATATCATCCTCACCAAGGCGGCATTATACGCAGGAGCAGTCACACTGACAAAGATAGGAGTCCCGTTCAATGAATTACGAAAGATATACATCGCAGGAGGCTTCGGATACCACCTCAGCTACGAGAACACAGTCGCAATAGGCCTGCTACCAGACCTTCCCAGTGATAGATATGAATACATAGGCAACGGCTCACTCAAAGGCGCACTGCTTGCACTGACAAACGAGGAAAAAAGAAAAGAAGCCGAGAAAATAGCAGCCAAGGGAACATACGTAGACCTCTCCAGCGACAAAGCATTCAGCCTCGAATACATGGACGCACTATTCCTGCCGCACAAAGACACTACAAGGTTCCCGACAGTAGAGAAAAAAATCCGCTAAGTCAGACCTTCAAAGTCATAAGCGGCTGAAGCTTAGCAACAGGCGTGCCAAGCTCATACTCCATGGTCTTCTCGATAACAGAAAGCCCGCGGTAGTCATAAGGAAGCTCCCTTGGATTCATAATCACCATCTCCCCGAAACTGGAAACACCCCTCTTGGAATTATCCATCATCTCACTGACACTAGACGCAGGCTTGGCACCGCTGAGAACAAAATGATTATGGTCTCCTCCATTCACAACAGTTATCCTGGTATACTCCAAGTCCACCTTGTAGCCGCCGCCATGAGGCAATATATTAGTATTCTGCAGCCTCTCAAGCATGCCAGTCTCCTCAGCCCGCCCAAGGAAACCAACCCTCCCAATAACTTCCCCTGAAAGGTTAGGCTTACCCCTGAAAACATAAACAGGTATGTCCCAACGCATAGCCACGGGAAACAACGCCTTCTGCACTGAATTATAACAACCCAGACGTATCTCGCTCCCGGCAGAAAGACCCTGATGAGTCGTATTGGAAACCACACTAAAACCGCCGATAACCTCCTTTAAGATAAATTCACGCCGCCTCATACTGAAATCCTCAAGATCAGCCCAGTTACGATAATACTCCTTGCCTGCGGCGCCGTCCAAAAAAGATATCTCGCCCATAGGAGTCAAGACACGCTGCTCAGAGCCGGTAACCCCATAAAAAGCATCCTTCCTCTCAGGCGCAGAGCCGTGCAGAAGCACGTAAAAACCATCCTTGGGAATATCAGTCGAAACATCCGGAGAAGTCTCAAGAACGCTATAAAACTCAAAAAAATGATTACCATGCCCAAAATCAGGCCTCACCCGCACGCCATCAAGAAAGAGCTCAGAATCCATAACCTCAGACATCCGATGAATAATATTCTCCCGGGACGGAAGCTCATCGATCCTTGCAAGAAGCATGCCACAGGCATTAGGCCGGATCTGTGGAAAGAACACGCCCCTTTCAGGCCACCTGATAACTGCACCATAGCCAAAGCCGCTCTCCCAACGCTCCACATTCCGGGTAATAGTCGCATCAGGCCCAAAGACGCACGACACGTCATAATCATCCAATGCATACATAATCTTGCCCAAGCCATAACGCATATTCTCATACGCAAGCGCAGACGCAAGAATCCCTTGGACCAAAAGAGAATATCCTCTTGGTAGACGCATCGATGAGCGCCTTTTTATCCAAGTCGCGAGGATTCATAATTATCTGAGGTAACTAAGTAATTGCCCTTATTATTTGACGTAATCCCCTATAAAGTAAAGACAAAAGAAAAAAAACAAGCGTAAAATGTACCTGTTAATAGACGAAAAAGACCGAAAATACCTCGTGAAAGGCGACAAAGACGTGCACACGAACTACGGAGTCATAAAAGCCGAACAATTCAAGGAAGAGAGCATAGGAACAATAATAGAAAGCCACCAAGGCCACAAATACAAGCTCATAAAACCCAACATACTCGACTACATGGAAAAAGCAAAACGCGGCCCGCAGGCAATGACGCCCAAAGACTGCGCAATAATCGGCACATTCACCGGAATACACACAGGAAGCCGCGTACTGGAAGCAGGCAGCGGCTCAGGCGTCCTATCAATGTATCTTGCGAACCTCATAGCACCGGCCACGCTCACATCCTACGAAATAAGAGAAGACTTCGCAAAGATCGCCCAAGGCAACTTTGAACGCTTCGGCATAAACAACATAGAAATAAAGATGAAGAACATCTACGACGGAATAGATGAAAAAGACCTCGACCTGATATCACTCGACCTGCCGGAGCCCTGGAGAGCAATCGAACCAGCAAAAACAGCCCTGAAGATAGGCGGATACGTCACGTCATACTCGCCCAGCATAGAACAAAACAAGAAATTCTGCGATGCGCTTGGAGCGCACTTCACCCACGAAACACTGGAGACCATACAGCGGGACTGGGACATGGAAGTCGTAAGGCCGTTTTCAAGGATGATAGCGCATACCGGCTTTATCACAGTCGCAAGGCTTGTGAAAAGGTAATAAGAAACCTCTTAGTCTTCTTCTTTTTCTTAGAAACGTCCATAGCACCATAAGTATAGGATGTCCCATAATAAAAGCTTTCCATCCCATTAATTCTAGTACAGACATGAAAACCCTCCTGGACGCAGACTACGTCACACGCGACAACAAAGCAGTGATCAGGCTCTTCTATAAAACAGACGGAGCGCGCACTATAGAGGAGGTCAAAGGCTTCGAGCCCTATTTCTACGCAGTACCTGAAGGAGACATTGAGGAACTCATAAAGGAAGTAAAGAAAATACCCCACGTCGTGCGCACAGAAAAGAAAAAGATGATATCCCTCGGCCAAGACGTAGAAATTCTAAGAGTCGTCGTGGAAGAGCCGGGAAACGTTCCAGAGATACGCGGCCAGGTAAAAGAACAAGCGCACTGCTCAGGGATAAGGGAGGCATCCATCCCATTCACAGAACGCTACCTTATCGATTCAGGGCTTATCCCGATGCAGGATGCCGATTATGCGGGCCTCAGGATAGCGGCAGTCGATACCGAAGTCTACAACCCCCACGGAATGCCTGAAGCAGACAAAGACCCGATAATCATGATAAGCTACGCAGACAACCTAGGACTCAAAAAGGTCTGGAGCTACCGCCACACAAATGTGCCTGAATTTGTCGAAACCATAAAAGACGAAAAAGAGATAATAAAAAAATTCGTCGAAACCATAAAAAAACAGGAAATCGACCTCATAGTATCATACAACGGAGACAACTTCGACTTCCCATACCTCAAAGACCGGGCAGCAAAATACAAATTCGAACTCGAACTAGGCCTGGAGGGAAGCACCATAAAGATGGAGAAACGGGGAATGAACCTCGGAGCCCGCGTAAAAGGACGACCCCACGTAGACCTATACCCGCCGTGCAGGCAGGTCTTCAATATCTCACGCTACACGCTTGAAGACATCTACAAAGAACTCTTCGGCATAGAAAAACTCGACGTCGAAGTAGAGCACATGGCAGCAATATGGGACGGAAAAAACCCAGAGAAATTACAGGAATTCTACGAATACTCGCTCTCAGACGCGGAAGCAACCCTGCGAATCGCAATAGCGCTCCTGCCCCTGCAATACGAACTATCAAGGATAACCGGGCAACCCATATACGAATGCTCAAGGTCCACCTCAGGACAAAGAGTCGAAGACCTCCTGGTAAGAACTGCACACGAAAAAAACATACTCGTACCAAACAGGCCATCAGACCGCATAGCAGAGGAAAGGACGCGCAACCCCTACGAAGGAGCATACGTCGTAGAACCAATGAAAGGAATACACGACAACATCGCACTATTCGACTTCCGGTCACTGTACCCGTCGATCATCATAAGCCACAACATCGACCCTGCCACAGTAGACTGCAAATGCTGCCCCAAGCCCGAGGAACACCACCAGTCACCGACAGGCCACTATTTCTGCAAAAAACACAGAGGCTTCATACCAGCAACCCTCGAAGGACTTGTCAAAAGAAGGATGGAAGTAAAAAAAGAAGCAAAGGCAGAGACAGACCCTGAGAAAAAGAAGCTCCTGGACGTAAAACAACAAGCCCTCAAAATACTCGCAAACTCGATGTACGGATACTTCGGCTTCGCCCGAGCACGCTGGTATTCGCGCGAGGGGGCAGAGGCGATCGCAGCCTACGGCCGCGAATACATACACAAGACCATAGCCGAAGCAGAGCACCAGGGATTCAAAGTAGTATATGGAGACACAGACTCGGTCTATATAACAAAGCCTGAAGAACAGAACAGGCAAAAGCTACTGGAAGACGCAAAAGCCTTCGCAAAAAAGATAAACTCAGAGCTTCCGGAGGCAATGGAACTCGAATTCCAAGGATTCTATCCCCGGGGAATATTCATAACCAAAAAACGCTACGCCCTCATGGACGACAAAGGAAGCCTCACAATAAAAGGCCTCGAAACCCGGAGAAGAGACTGGTCAGAGATAGCCAAAAAAACCCAGACCTCAGTCCTAAACGCACTACTCCTCGACAAAGACCCGGAAAAAGCCGCAGCAATCGTCAAAGAAACAGTAAAACAGATAAAAACAGGCACCATACCACTCTCCGATTTGTCGATCAACACCCAGATCACGCGCGGCATGGGAGAATACGTAAACGAAGGCCCACACGTACAAGCCGCAAAAAAAGCCATGAAAGAACACGGCTACGAATACAAACAAGGAACCATCATGACATACGTGATCACCAAAAAAGGAAGCTCCATATCCGACAAAGCAAGAATACTCGCAGACGTGAAAGAAGGAGACTACGATCAGGACTACTACATCGACAACCAGGTAATACCGGCAGTGCAGAGGATACTGGAATCACTCGGATACTCGGAACAGGAATTGAAGGGGAAAGGAAAGCAGATGAGTCTGGGGGATTGGTGAATTTTTCTGTCCGAATCTGGTTTTTTCCTGAGATTTTGTGAATTATTTTTTTATCCCTTCAAAGTATTCGTTTAGGGACTTTACTTCTACTTCTCTTTTCTTTACGTCCCTGATCGCCGTAACTGCTGCGTGGGCTCCGGATATCGTGGTGATGTATGGTATGTCGAGTTCTACTGCTGAGACGCGTATCCTGTAGCCGTCTTTTTTCGGGACTTTGCCTATGCCGGGCGTGTTTATTATGAGGTCTATCTTGTTGTCTTTCATCAGGTTTAGGATGTTGGGCGAGCCTTCGGATATTTTCAGGATTTTTCTGTTTTTTATTCCTTTCTCTGTCAGGTAGTCTGATGTGCCTGATGTCGATATTATTTCAAAGCCGAGGTCGTAGAATTTTTTGGCGATGTCTCCTATCTTGGGTTTGTCTTTCTTTTTCACGCTGATGAATATCGTCCCCTGAAGGGGCAGTTCATTTCCTGCTGCAAGCTCTGCCTTGTAGAAGGCCATGGCAAAGTCCTTGTCTATGCCCATGACTTCTCCTGTTGATTTCATCTCAGGCGAAAGCACCGGGTCTACCTGGGGCATCTTTGCGAACGGGAAGACGACTTCTTTTACTGCGACGTGCTTTATCTTGTCCATGGGATAATAGTCGGTTACTAAGTCTTTTAGTTTCTGCCCGACCATTACTTTGGATGCTATCTTTGCCAGGGGAACACCAGTAGCCTTGCTGACGAACGGGACAGTCCTCGAGGCCCTGGGGTTTGCTTCCAGTATGTAGACGATCTCGTCTTTTATCGCGTACTGTATGTTCAGTAGGCCTTTTACTTTGAGTTCGAGCGCAAGCCTTGAGCTGTAGTCCCGGATAGTGTCTATTACTTTTTTGCTCAATGTCTGGGGAGGCAGAACGCACGCAGAATCCCCTGAATGTATCCCTGCTTCCTCGATGTGCTCCATGATCGCGCCTATCAATACCTCGGTTCCGTCGCATACCAGGTCGACGTCGATCTCTATTGCGTCTTCGAGGAATTTGTCCACGAGTATTGGGTGATTGGGCGATACCAAAGATGCCTCTTTTATGTATTCTTCTAGTTCGGATTCTTCCTGCACTATCTGCATCGCGCGCCCCCCGAGGACGTAGCTGGGCCTGACAAGGACCGGGTAGCCTATCTTTTTGGCAACGTCCTTCACGTCCGCATAGCTGTAGCCCGTGCCCCACGCAGCCGAGGGTATCTTTAATTTGTCGAGTATCTTCCCAAAGAGGTCGCGATCTTCTGCCCGGTCTATGTCATAAGGCGAGGTTCCGAGGATATTCACCCCGTGCTCATGAAGCGGGATGCATAGATTGATGGCAGTCTGTCCTCCGAACTGCACCATCACGCCTAAAAGGTTCTTCTTTTCTTTGTCGACGATGTTAAGTACGTCTTCCAAAGTGATAGGCTCAAAGTACAATTTGTCGGAAACATCGAAGTCAGTAGAAACCGTCTCAGGATTGCTGTTAACGATAATGGTCTCAACGCCTATCTCCCTCAGCGCAAATACTGCGTGCACAGTGCAGCAGTCGAACTCGATACCCTGGCCGATGCGTATCGGGCCTGATCCGAGGATTATGACCTTCTTTTTGTCGGAGACGGATGATTCGTCCTCCTGCTCATAGGTAGAATAGTAGTAGGGAGTCGCTGCGTCAAATTCGCCGGCGCATGTGTCGACCATCTTATAGGTAGGAACCAAGCCCTGATCCTTGCGTTCCTTGCGGATGGCATCCTCGTCTCCTATCTGGCGGTCCAAAAAACCCATCTGCTTGAGCCTGCGTAGTTTGTCCTTGTCCATTCCTTAAGGATTAAGGATTTTCTGGATATAAGAACATAATTTTTATAAAAAAAATAGTCTTTTATTTTCATTATGCTATAGTTATGTTATAACATGAAAGATCCTTTAAAAATAATCAGGATACATTTTTTAGCTGCATTACTTTTGATGACTTTTATGCTGGGCTTAAGCGGCTGTACCGGCAGTCCTCCGATAAATGTGACCACAGGCACGTCTATGACTACCGGATCGACCACGTCTGCGACTTATATCCTGAGCGCAGGCACAGGACCCCAAGGTCTGTCAATAACCAATCAGGAGTATACGGATTATGCAGGCTATTCTTTTATGATAGTCAAACTAATACACGATGAGGAGAGCGCGTCCAACATCAATGGCGTGGACATAAACGTGAAAAAGCCGAACGGGGACGTCGTCACAGTAGAGGCAACAGAGTCGGCAGACGCCGTAGTCGACAGCCTGGAAATAGCCTTCAATGGCCCTCAAAGCGTGCAGGTAAATGGTCTGGCAGAAACTGCAGAAATCCGTATTTTCCCGCTCCCAGCACCATGAACCTTTTTTCGATTTGATTTTATGTAATACCAATTAGAGGGCATAGCGGAATTCGCAGCATTGTTCTTTTCACATTATGTGATTTATGGCGGGTTCGGGATAATGTATAGCGGCGATGTAATGTGGTTAGATTCCTGGATAATATTTATAGCCTGAGGACTATATATATCTTCTTTATTGTAACGTAACTTAGAGAGTTCAAAAATAAAATGGGCCGAGAAGAACAGATGTTAATAAAGGTCAAGACACTTATTGACAAGCAGGACAAGATCAGGAACATGGGGATCGTTGCGCACATCGACCACGGGAAAACGACGCTCTCAGACAACCTGTTGTCGCATGCGGGACTCATATCTGAAGAAACTGCTGGAAAGCAGTGCGCACTAGACTTCCGCGAAGACGAGCAGGCCAGGGGGATCACGATCAATGCGTCGAACGTCTCGATGGTGCACGAATATGAAGGCGATGAGTACCTGATAAACTTGATCGACACGCCCGGGCACGTGGACTTCGGAGGAGACGTTACGAGAGCGATGAGAACAGTCGACGGGGTCGTAGTTCTTGCATGCGCTGTGGAAGGCGTTATGCCCCAGACCAAGACAGTCCTTGCTCAGGCCCTTAGAGAAAGGGTCAAGCCTACGCTGTTCATAAACAAAGTCGATAGGTTGATAAATGAACTGAAGCTGTCGCCTGAGGAGCTGCAGAATAGGTTCATGAAGATAATCGCGACCGTGAACAAGATAATACGTCAGAGGCAGCCTGAAGGAGTTGACTGGGAAGTTTCAGTGGAGAAGGGAAGCGTTGCTTTCGGAAGCGGATTCCACAACTGGGCGATAAATGTGCCTTACATGAAGAAGTCAGGCATAACTTTCAAAGACATCATCGACTACTGCATGACAGGAAGGCAAAAGGAGCTGGCCAAGAAGGCGCCGGCATATGCAATAATCCTAAACATGGCGGTAAAGCACCTGCCTAACCCATTGGAGGCGCAGAAATTCAGGATACCCCAGATATGGAAAGGCGACTTGGAGAGCGACGTAGCCAAGTCCATGATGGCCTGCGACCCCAACGGCCCCTTGGTCATGATGGTGACTAACATCCAGGTATTTGATAAACGGGAAGGCGAGGTTGCTACTTGCAGGATATTCTCAGGAAAGGTGTCCACAGGCCAGGAAGTGTATCTCGTAAACTCCAAAGCAAACGAACGCATCCAGCAGGTTTCAGTCTATATGGGCGCAACCAGGGAGAACACAGACTACGTCGTAGCAGGAAACATAGTGGGCGTGACGGGCCTGCGGAAGGCATACGCAGGAGAGACGGTTGCAGCATTCGACATGCACCCATTCGAAGGACTCGCTTATACATCCGAACCGGTCATGACCGTAGCAGTAGAGCCTGTCAACATGAAAGACATAGCCCGCGTTGTCGACGTCCTACGGCAGGTTGCAAAAGTCGACCCCACGCTAAAGGTAAAGATAGACGAAGAGACAGGAGAATACCTGCTTTCAGGAATGGGCGAACTACACCTGGAAGTAATAACCAACAGGATAAAAGCCGACGGACTACAGATCAAGACCACTCCGCCAATAGTCGTATACCGGGAATCGATCACAGCAAACGCAGGACCAATCGAAGGAAAATCCCCGAACAAGCACAACAAATTCCAGTTCTCAATGGAACCCCTCGACAAGCCGATATTCGACGCCATCCGCTCAGCTGAACTACCAGAAGGCAGGAGAAAAGACAGAAGCAAAGACCTGAGGGCGCAGCTCGTAGAGCTCGGCATGGACAACGAAGAAGCAAAAAGGGTCATCGACATATACCACGGAAACATGCTGGTAGACATGACAAAAGGAATCCAACACCTGGACGAAGTACTGGAACTGATCTTCGACGCATTCGAGGAAGTCATGAACGGAGGCCCGCTCGCAAAAGAGCCGGTCATCGGAGTAAAACTCAAGCTGCTTGATGCAACGCTTCACGAGGATGCGATACACAGAGGACCAGCCCAGATATACCCCGCAGTCAGAAGACCCATATACGCAAACATACTAAGCGCAAAACCGCTACTCCTAGAACCAATGCAGAAGGTATACATAGACGTCCCACAGGACTACATGGGCTCAGTCACAAGAGAACTGCAGAAACGCAGAGGCATCATCGGAGAGATGGAGCAGAAAGACGAACTGATGACCGTATCCGCAGTAGTCCCAATAGGTGAGTCATTCGGATTCTCAGGAGACATACGAGGCGCAAGCGAAGGACACGCCCTGTGGTCAACAGAGAATGCAGGATTCGACAAACTACCGGTAGAGCTGCAATACAAAGTTATAGGCCAGATCAGGGACAGGAAAGGAATGACCAAGGAGATACCCAAGCCACAGGACTACATGGATTGAGTCCGGAGGACGAAACCCTTTATAGTTAACCAAAGGGATGGCTTCCAAAAACCACACCTGACGTTATTTATAAATTTCCAATGACATTTTTTAATATATAACTTTTCATGACTTTTTAAGATAAAAAAGTATATAAGATACTCTTATATTAAACGGAGAAACCAAAAATGGCTGAAAAACCACACCTAAACCTTGTGTTTATAGGACACGTAGACCACGGAAAATCTACCCTGGTAGGACGTCTGCTCTATGAAGTCGGAGAAGTATCCGAGCAGACCATGAAGAAATACAAAGAAGAAGCAGAGAAGATGGGCAAGGGAACCTTCGAGTTCGCATGGGTCATGGACTCCCTCAAAGAAGAAAGAGAGAGAGGAGTCACCATCGACATAGCGCACAAGAAGTTCCAGTCCGCGAAAAACTATTTCACAATCATCGACGCACCCGGACACAGAGACTTCGTAAAAAACATGATAACCGGTGCAAGCCAGGCAGACGCCGCAATACTCGTAGTATCCGCAAAAGACGGCGTACAGCCCCAGACCAAAGAACACAGCTTCCTGGCAAGAACCCTCGGAGTAAAACAACTCATAGTAGCCCTGAACAAAATGGATTCCGTGAACTACGAAGAAGCAACCTACAAAAAAATGAAAGACGAAGTAGGAAAGCTCCTCTCAGGCATCGGCTACAAGATAGACGAAATAGAATTCATACCAGTATCAGCATATGTAGGAGACAACGTAAAGGTAAAGAGCGAAAAGACCCCATGGTACAAAGGAAAGACGCTGCTTGCGGCAATGGACGACCTGAAAATACCCGAAAAACCCACGGAAAAGCCCCTGAGAGTCCCAGTACAGGACGCATACACCATCACAGGAGTCGGAACCGTCCCAGTCGGAAGGGTTGAAACAGGAATCCTAAAAACAGGCGCAAAAGTGATATTCATGCCAGCAAACGTCACAGGAGAAGTAAAAACCATAGAAATGCACCACGAACAGATGCCCCAGGCACTGCCCGGAGACAACATCGGCTTCAACGTAAGAGGAATAGGCAAAAACGACGTCAAAAGAGGAGACGTAGCAGGACCCGTAGACAACCCGCCCACAGTCGCAGAAGACTTCACGGCGCAGATAGTAGTACTACAACACCCCTCAGCGATAACAGTCGGATACACGCCAGTATTCCACGTACACACAGCACAGGTAGCCTGCACATTCATCGAACTGATAAAGAAGATAGACCCAAAGACAGGCCAGACAGCAGAAGAACACCCGCAGTTCCTGAAGACAGGAGACGTCGCCATAATAAAGGTAAAGCCGACGAAACTGCTATGCATAGAAACGGCAAAAGACTTCCCACCCCTAGGACGATTCGCAGTAAGAGACATGGGAAGCACAATAGCCGCAGGAATGGTCATAAGCGTAACACCCAAGAAAGTGAACGGCTAAAAAACCATTCATACCTGATTCTTTATTTTATTTTAAACACAGATCACATGGAGAACTAAAGGATGGAAAAAGCACGCATCATCCTAATCGGAAAGGACATAAAAGAACTGGAGAACGTATCCCAACAAATAGTGGACATAACAGGCAAGACCGGCGCAAACTACGCAGGACCCATACCCATGCCCACAAAAAGACTGAAGATATGCTGCAGAAAATCCCCTGACGGAGAAGGAACAGACACCTTCGAACGATGGGAAATGAGAATACACAAAAGAGTAATAGACGTAGACGCAGACGAACGATCCCTCAGACAGATCATGAGAGTGCAAGTACCAGACGGAGTGCACATAGAAATAGAACTGACAAAATAAGAAACTCTTTCTACATATTATATTAAAACGTAAGGACAAATATCTATCCTAAACCATACGCTCCCGTGGTGTAGTCCGGCCAATCATTCCAGCCTTTCGAGCTGGGGACTCGGGTTCAAATCCCGGCGGGAGCATAGCCTCCCTTCTTTTGAGAAGGGATTGCTCATGACCCCAAAATGCCTGAAGGCATGTCCCATGAGGACAAAAAAATGGTGCCATCTTCGCAAGCTCGATGGCACTGACGAACTCCTTTTGTATTCCTAGTTTTCCTTCTGTTGACTATTCAATTTCCTTACCATATTCTTGTAGTCCTCGACTAATCTTGCGTAGTTCTTTATCATATCTTCATAGTCTTTGACTAATCTTACGTACCTTCTCCAAGGCCGGAACCTAAATGTTAAGATAACCAAGACCATGGGACACATATCCAAGGAAGCATTATCTTATCAGAAGCCAATCAAAATAAGAGTTAGACAGATGCATCTATTCCCCGATGTCCTCGTTCCACAACTCAGGACGTTCTTTCATGAATCCAGCCATCAGGTTCCTGCATTCCAGGCTGTCAAGGTTTATCAGTTCCACGCCTCTCCTTCTGAGATATGCTTCAGGCCCCTTGAAAGACTTATTCTCCCCTATCACGACCCGGGGTATCTTATACAGGAGCACTGCGCCGCTGCACATGTCGCAGGGCGAGAGCGTGGAGTACAGCGTGCATCCCGCATAATCTTTTGCCTTGAGACGTCCGGCATTCTCCAAGCAGGACATCTCAGCATGCAATATGGCTGACTTCTCCTGCACCCGCTGGTTATGGCCCCGGCCTATGATCTTCCCGTCTTTTACCAGGACTGCGCCGATAGGTATGCCTCCCTCCTTCAGGCCTTTTCTTGCTTCTTTGATTGCTTCCGACAGATATTTTTCGTGGTCCACATCCGTTCACCGTTCTAATCAGCCGCTTACGTCTCTTTTCGTCATCCTTAATATCCGGTGCGGGATTTCAAAAAGCATATGCTGGCGGCTCATCTCCTGCCAGCTCTTCCTGCCGCATTCTATCGTATTCCGCTATCTCCTGCGGGAGGGTTGCGCATTCCTTAACAGAGACCTCTGTGCCCTTATGCTGGGGAATAAGGCTGACATAATGCCCCTCCCGGATCATCCCTGAGATGCCGTCGCCGTATATCTTTGCCCCGCAGTAATTGCATCTGCTGTTCCGGTATGGTTCGTTTTCCCTTAGAAAAACGCTTACTACTTCAGGACATCCGGGACACACACCGGAGACGATCGCTCCGCGTCCCTTGAAAACCGTCTTAGCCATATAAAACGCCCCTACAAAAGGCCCTCTGGATTATCTACTATATACTAAGACCCACTATAAATACTTTGAATAAACACCCTCCAACAGGGAGATACTGGACTTTCGATTGTCATAGTCGGTTTCTAACGATCAAGGTAGTCGTTGAGGGCGATGCCATGAGCTAATTTCAATCCTACTCTAGTCTGTTTCTAACTTACTCTGCTGCCGCCACAGACTATCATGGAACCGGATTTCAATCCTACTCTAGTCGGTTTCTAACCTGCATGAATCCCATCTTTAGCTTGCCCTCAAATATTATTTCAATCCTACTCTAGTCGGTTTCTAACCTTTGCCTATCAGACCATACTGCAAGACATCAAAGAATTTCAATCCTACTCTAGTCGGTTTCTAACGTATGTAATGATACAGAATATTTAAAAATTATTAAATTTCAATCCTACTCTAGTCGGTTTCTAACGTATGTAATGATACAGAATATTTAAAAATTATTAAATTTCAATCCTACTCTAGTCGGTTTCTAACGAGCATGAATCATTGAGCGCGGAGAACTCCCTATGATTTCAATCCTACTCTAGTCGGTTTCTAACGATAGCCTTTCCTGATTGTACTCACCTTTCCGCAGCATTTCAATCCTACTCTAGTCGGTTTCTAACCTGAATTAATTTCTGAACAAAAACGTCAAGAATTCATCCATTTCAATCCTACTCTAGTCGGTTTCTAACCATCCCCTAAGATTTCAATCAATTTATTCCAATTTGTATTTCAATCCTACTCTAGTCGGTTTCTAACACTACAAACATTTTTCATGGATTATTTCGCCCACACATTTCAATCCTACTCTAGTCGGTTTCTAACCCCCATTTCCTGTATAGTTGCAGTTTTCAGTGTGATATTTCAATCCTACTCTAGTCGGTTTCTAACATTTAGTTTATCTACCCAATCCAATGACTTACTACTATTTCAATCCTACTCTAGTCGGTTTCTAACGATAGAGACAAAAACGGTTAATAGAACGGTGAACCTATTTCAATCCTACTCTAGTCGGTTTCTAACATTTTTCAGAAGGAAGTCCAGTCAATGATTTTTTCAATTTCAATCCTACTCTAGTCGGTTTCTAACGATTTGAGTTAGATAGTAGTAATGATATTGATGTGAATTTCAATCCTACTCTAGTCGGTTTCTAACAAAAAAGTAAAAGATGAACAATGTACCAAAAACGTTATTTCAATCCTACTCTAGTCGGTTTCTAACCCTTCCAGGATAGAAACACACGACCAAGAATTAATCATTTCAATCCTACTCTAGTCGGTTTCTAACACGCATAGATGCATATCACATCCTGCCCTACTGCTATTTCAATCCTACTCTAGTCGGTTTCTAACTCTTTTATCTCCTGACCTGGAAAGGCGCAGAATTTCTTATTTCAATCCTACTCTAGTCGGTTTCTAACGAACAGCCAATCTTCTTTCTCCATAGAAAACTTTTGATTTCAATCCTACTCTAGTCGGTTTCTAACGGTTGGATATTTTATCCTCCTCCGGAAGAGATACATCATTTCAATCCTACTCTAGTCGGTTTCTAACCATCTTTAAAATCGAGGTAGTTAAGCGTTATTCTGATAATTTCAATCCTACTCTAGTCGGTTTCTAACCCAGAGCCACAATATGATATTCCAAGTACCCCCGTATTTCAATCCTACTCTAGTCGGTTTCTAACGGAGAAAATATACTAGGATACTTCCGGGCTAATCTATTTCAATCCTACTCTAGTCGGTTTCTAACATACATGCCCTGCCTGCATGTCGGAAGGGCGACCTATATTTCAATCCTACTCTAGTCGGTTTCTAACGAATAATTCAATAGTAGACTCTGATTTACCTATCCCATTTCAATCCTACTCTAGTCGGTTTCTAACTTCTGCACTAAGTTCCTGTTTTCTTACTGCATTGAATAATTTCAATCCTACTCTAGTCGGTTTCTAACTCTCATATTCGTTTGACGAAGTATCCGTATGGCATCATTTCAATCCTACTCTAGTCGGTTTCTAACATATCGATTTATAATTGTAATATATACTACTTTGACATATTTCAATCCTACTCTAGTCGGTTTCTAACTTCAAAAATCTTAAAAGTAACAATCGCAGATAAAAAATTTCAATCCTACTCTAGTCGGTTTCTAACTCCGAATACGTATTATTTGATGAATCAAAGTATTGATATTTCAATCCTACTCTAGTCGGTTTCTAACATATCGATTTATAATTGTAATATATACTACTTTGACATATTTCAATCCTACTCTAGTCGGTTTCTAACCCGCCCGCGGATGGGCGTTTTATGCCTTCTTTGGCGTATTTAGAATATATTTCGTCGTGGATGGGTAAATAGGGCGGGGGTATATAAACATCCACAAATTTGTGTCAGATTATCGTTTCCGGCTCGTTTTTCGCCTTTCCGATCTGTTTCTTTTCTATTCTGTCCTTGGAAGGAGTTGTAAATACTACTACTGTATCCGTTTCTTCGTTTATTAACTCTTTTATCTTGTATTCGATCTTTGCGAGTTGTGATTCCGTGATCTCTCCTTCGAATACGCTGTTTTGTATCCAGTTCATGTGTTGTCTTAGGAACTGGCATACTTTGGATACTTTTTCCACCGATACGTCGTAGACTATTATTGCATACATCTTTCACCAGTCCATTATTAGGGCGTTGTATTCCGTCTCTCCAATCAGGTGTTTGATTAGTTTATAGCATTCCAGGCGTATTAGGCTTTGGTAGGATACGTTCCTTCCCAGGTCCTTGTGTTTTATCGTTGTTTCAAGCTTGTCTTTGTATTCCTGGAGGAATAGTCTTCTTCCTGTGTCGTTCAGGAGGCAGCTTCCGAGTTCTTTTACGAAGTGGTCCTCCTGTATTATCCTTTTGTTTATGAGTTTGAAGATTACTCTGTCTGCTATTATGGGCTTGAATACCTCGCTTATGTCGAGGCATAATGAGAATCTTCTCTCTGAGGGTTCGTGAAGGTATGATACTGTGGGGTTTAGCTGGGTATTATATATCTCAGTCAATGTCGTCCCATAAAGCAGGCTGTTTCCGAACGAGATGAGACAGTTCATCATGTTCTCAGGGGGTCTCTTGGTCCTTTTCTCGAAGCGGAAGTCTTCGGGGGTTATCTTGTCGAAGGCGCCGTAGTAGTTGTTCCATATGTTTCCTTCGGCCGCAAGGGTCTGTTTGATATCCTCAGTAGAGTCTAGGGACACAAGGCCTTTCTCTATGTTTCTAAGTTCTTCGCTTACGTCTTTTCCAGTTCTTTGATAATATTGGAGGTTCTTTACCATGTTCCCGGCGCAGCCGCGAACGAATTCTCTTGCAAGTGCGAGCCTTTTTTCCTTGTCCAGGTAGTGCTGGACCTGCTTTATCAATAGGTCGCCGGATACCTGCGTCTGCCGGGGCCAGAGGCTTCCCTCGTAGAAATTGTATTTGTTGAAGAAGTGGATGGGTATTTGTTTCTTGCAGAGGTATGCTACGACCCCTGAGGAATAGGTGATCCTGCCATATGCGAATATAGCCCGAATATTCTCCACAGGCAGGGGCTTTGTCACGTCCTTGTTTACAAAGTAAACCGTGTTCTGCTTCCTTTTGAGTATCCCGTCCGAGGTTATGTAATAGTTCTCTTCCATTTTCAGGTTACGTAGCACAACTCGAAATAACTGCATTTGCGGCAGCGCTTCATCTTCTTTTTTGCAGGGGGCTTTTCCATGGAGACTATTTGGGGAATCTTTTCGATTATTTCTTTAATCTCCTTCTCTGCTTCTTCTGTGAGTTCCACCTTCTCTACTTCCCGTATCCGGGGGTAATCTATCTCTCCCGAGACGTTGGCTACTCCTTTATTCTTGAGGAAATATAGGTAATAAAGGATCTGCAGGCGGTTTGCATCCTCCATCTTCCTGGACTTCTTTATCTCGTGGAGGACGAGGTTCTCCCCTCTCTTAATGAAGTCGATAGCTATCTTCTGGTCTATTACGACCTCCTTCTTTGTTTTGGCGTAGCTCGTCTCATGGATGTGTTTTCCCATCGAGACGAGATCTCGAGTTTCCTTCCATCTGGAGGAAGTGGGAGAAGAGCCAGAGCTTCCTTGGACAGATGACGAAGTAATTCACCTGGGTGCCTGTGTAAAAGGTTTCTTTGTCGAACATGTTTACGTATGGCCGAGTATTTTCTTTGCGGCGCCAATGAGGTCGACGGCATTGTCCAAGGTTTCTTCGGAAGCCTCCTTAGAATATATAAGTCCGTAATCCGCTTCATGGCGCAGGTTCATGGTTTCTTCAAAAGAGAGGTAATACTTTTCCTCCAGGATACAAGAATCCACGAACAACACCTTCAATGCGGTCAGCAAGCAATAATGACTTTTCTCTCTGTAGCCTTTACTATAAACTAGTGCCTTGACCGTGTGAAACATGGCATAATATGATTGTATTATACACCACTTAGGGTCCCCTTCAGAATAAGAGTTTTTTGCTCTTTCAAGGTCGTATCCTGCCGCGGATAACTCCTTTGAGACAAGTTCCTCATCTATCTCTATTCTAACAAGTCCTCTTTTCTTTAGACATTCGGCAAAGTCCCTGTCAATTATTTCTTCCCTCATAGCTCCCTCCCTTTCATTATACGCTCGTAAAGCGGTTTATCCTCCTGCTTCAGTTTGACAAGTTCGTTCGAGTTCAGGATCAGGGGGGACAGTTTTTTGATCGACTTAAAGCCTGCAAGCTCTTTCTTTACATTCTCCTTTTCAGATGTCAAAATGAACAGATCAATATCGCTGGCTTCATAATCGGTCCCCTCCGAGGAACTGCCGAAAAGTATTATCTTATCTGACAATTCCTTGATCTTCTCAAGGAGCGGATTAATCTCCGAAACCGTCAGGAAGACTTTGAACTGCCTCACTGCAGGGTTATTCATGTTAAGGAAATAGAAAAACATACGTCCCCTCTTCCTGCTGTGGACGAGGCCTTCTTTGGCGTAGGCTCTCAAGTACTGGTTGACTGCACCTGCGCTTACTTCGGTCTCCCTAGCGATCTCTCTTTGGTAGAACTCCCTGCCTGGATTCGCGGCAAGATGAGCGAAGATTTTCATTCCCATACCCGAAAATAGATTCATTTTATTGAACATAAGTATAATATAATGAATTAAGGGATATAAATGATGTACTCATCGTTTCCACCATGAAAGGATCTTCTCCCTGCCTTCGTTATCCATCAGCCTCCACTCGGCGACGTAACCCCCTTTGACCTTGATACTAGGCACAAGCCGTGTCTTCTCATGAACATTGGACACCGCGTCCTTCTTGTCAATCCGGTTCGGGGCAAATGCACGCCATTCAAAGGCTTGGATCGTTTGGATGAAGTATCATTCGCCATGGCACATCCTGTCCAGCGCAGCTCTTGCCTTTTCGATTAATTTTACCATATTTCCCGATATGTTCTCAGAGACCTTGTACGATGAATAAAACCCTGCGGCGTCGTTTTCCAGGAGCCCTGCCAGGTTGGACCCGCAGGACTGAATAACCTCCTTTGCCGTATGACTGCTTCCCCGGATACGTAAATCCCTTTTAATCTCCTCAGCTACTACTCTATAATTAAGCTTTCTCCTGGGATAGTTTACCAGGGCTACGACGTCAAACAAGTCCTTATGCCTTACCCCTCCGACCTCGGCCTTTTCAGACTTTGCGGATAAGACGATCTTGCTTGCAAGCAGCCTCTCTATTCCGAGAATCTTCTGCCTGAATGGATGGGTATCAGGCACCCCGGGCAGCGCGTCAAAATCGCAGTATACGTAGTTCCTTGTGATCCTTTTTACGTTTATCCGTATCCTTACCCGGTGATCATTAAGTTCCTCTCCGGATATCTTGGTCCCGGCATTACACTCCTCAGGGGAGATACGGTAATACGTCCGCGTCCCTGAGAATCTGTCATACTCGCCTCCTCTGTAGCCATGCAGCCCCATTAATGAATCTATCGCCTCCGCAGGCATCCCAGTTCCAAGGTCGTAGTCAAGGTCCAGCGAGATCCTCCGATAAGGCGCCTTCACAGCCTGCTGAACCGCCGTCCCACCCCCTAATATAAAATCCTCTGTGCTTAGGCCGCGGGCAGCATCCATCAGGTTCACGAGAGACTCCACCTGCAACGGAGAATAACCCGTCCTGCGGACAGCATCCTCTATTTGCTTAGTATCAAACATTTATTCCCCCCATCCGACAAGAACATTGGAACTGAATACTTTCTCCCCCTGCACGAGGAAGAAACGGATGAATCGATCGAGGATTTTCATGTCCTAATAATTACGGAATTTGTAATTTGGATATCGGGTTGCGGAAGGTGTGACTACATTACAACGCAAGCGTTTTTGGGTCATATAACCTTAGATCATCACCTTCTTCCAAACCGGAGAACCCGGACCTGCTGAATAAGGCATATTTCTCTTTACGGCTCCGGTTTTTCCATTCGACGAGGGCTGCTTTCTTCTTCAATTCCTCAAGGTCCTTTGCGGTTGTTTTCCTATTGGACCAGGAGACCTCGCAGAACAGTATCTCACCCGACTCGTCGTTTAATGCGACCACGTCTATCTCATTATCGTTATGCCACCACCTGCCTATCTTCGCATACTCCGGGAGACGCCCTCGCATGGATTCCTTCATTATATGCTCCGAAACAATGTCTTCTACGACTCTTGACACGTAACGGTCAAGGGACTCAATTATCCTCTTTTCCACGGGCTTCGCATTGTTTATCTCCAGAAGCGACTGATTCGGGTATATATACTTGAACCAGAAAGAAAAGTAATTATCCTTGATCCTGTAGCGGCTGTTCCTCGTCTTCTCCCTTGACTCGGTTACTATCGTTTCCTTCAAAAGTATGCGCAGGGACGTTAAGGCCGACAGATAAACCGGCAGCTTGCTCGTAGGAACCCTGGCGGCCTGAGATATCTCGTTAAAGCTGGTAGCTCCCTGGGAAACGGCCTTAAGTATGGAGAAATAATTAGCGTAGCTCCTAAGCTCCTCCCTGAGCAATATGTCCGCCTCCTTATAAAGGAATGCATCCCTGTCAAGGAACCTCTCCCTGATATTCTCCATAAGGGATTTTTCCTCAACGAATTCCTCCAGATAACGCGGAATTCCCTCCAACGATAGCGTAAGACCTTACCTTATCCTCCAAATCCCAGCTTCTGTAAAACTCCGAAGCCTCCGAAAAACCCAGGGGAAGCAACTCCATCTGCCCGGTCCTGCGACCATAGATCGGGCTCGCATACGACAGGCACAGCTTCTCCATCATCCCGACCGACGAACCGCACAAGACGAGCATGACGTTCCCATTCTTCCAGTGCTCATCCCAAAAATACTGCAAGGTAGAAATAAAATTAGGATTAAACCTGTGAATGTAGGGAACCTCGTCAAATACCAAAACAAACTTCTCTTTCTTGCCCAGCATATACCTGGACAAATACTCGAAAAAAGCCCTCCAGGAAGTCAAAGGATTCGACTTAAGGAAGGGATCGTTCAATACATCCCCAGCAACCGACGAATACATCGAGACAAGCTGATCCTCCCGCTCCATCTCCCCCAGAAAATACAGGCTGCCCTTCCCCTTCATAAAACGCTTGATAAGCTCGGTCTTCCCCACCATGCGCCTACCATAGACGACGATCAATTCGCTGCTTTTTGATTTGTACTTTTCCTCAAGGTAGGCTGATTCTTTGAGACGATCGATAAAGGCTTTCATTTAACATAAACACGTTTATGATAAGTATGATTATGTAATTGGGGGATAAAAATGCTAAATTATGCTATCATATAACTTATAGCAGCCTGTTCTCTTGAGATTCAGACCCTCTTCCGAATCATAAAAACAGTTTATGGTCCAAGGGTCTGCTTTGGTGTTGATGATTCTCTCCTCCTCAAAGAATTTTATGATCTTAACAAAACGTATCGGCACGAGTAGCGAGTTTGCTTCGATCCATAACCCTTGTTCTATTTTCTCGTCATACTCCTTTTTCAATGGTATAGGTAGTAGCTCGGCAATTCCGTCCGTCTGTTCGATTATCGTTTCCACCCAGTTCTGATGTGCTCCGGCCAGCAGCCTGTCTTCGAATTCTTTTAAGTCGGGATGGTTTAAGCCCTCTCCAAACTTAATTTTGTCTTCTCTCTCATAACCCTCTTTGTATACCTGATTGGCCGCCTGGACTAAATCAGTTTCGCTGACTGGATTGCCTATTCTTTGAAGCTCCTCAAGCGTCTTTCTTACCCTGCAATTAGGCTTGTGGCCGTCTCCTGTACAGTCACAGTAAAGACGGTGGCTGCTTATTTGTTCATTGAATATCCGGATGTTCGCAGGCGGCCTTGAGCCTGATCGGTTTACCCTGCCCATCCTCTGTATCAATGCGTCTATCGGTGCAGGTTCAAGGAAGGCTTGATGGAAATCGACATCAAGGCTGACTTCTACTACCTGCGTAGCTACAAGAACCCTGGGCAGCGACTCATTAGTTATCCTGTTTTCTATCCGGTTCCTGTCTCTTTGATTAAACTGGCCGTGCAGGAGCTTTACATCCTCACCTTTATGCTTCTTCTTTAGTTCCTCATAGACCGCTTGAGCGCTTCCTATGTGATTGCAGACTATGAGCGTCGATCTGTTTTTGGAAATGGAGTCGCTTATTTCCTCCAAATGATCCATAATGGAGCCGTCGCATACCGATACGTCGTGTCTTTTCTTGTCAAGTATTTCTTTGTCGCCCGCCTTTGATTCGTCTGGTTGAATGAATTCCAAATCTCCCAGATTGTCTTCTAGCAGCTTTTGCAAAAACTCGGGGAGGGTCGCTGATAAAAACAAGAATCGTGCCCCCCATGTTTTCAGCAGTTTAGCCGAACCGATCGTCAGCCCTACGACGCGCGGATCGTATGCATGTATCTCGTCGAAGATGAAAACAGAATTCGGAAATTCCACTAGCATCGCTTCCCATCCTTTCCCCCGCAGTGTGTATCGGAGTATCTGGTGAGGCGTACAGACCCGAATGGGAAACCATATCTCCCTTGAAAGGTCGGTTAACGTCTTTGCTATCTTTTGCTTATTCAATAAAGATGCCATGTCGTCGTTTGATTCCATCATGGCATATAGCGCTGCCGTGGCCCGGTGATGCATCAAGCCAACGTTCCTATCTTGGAATATCCTGCTAAGGCGCTTGTGCATAGCGTTTATGCTGGCAGTATACGGGAGGACGTAAAAAAGTCTGCCGTTTGATTTCTGGTTGTTCTGAGCCCACAGTAGCGCGGCCTCGGTTTTCCCTGACCCAGTGGGCGCTCTGAGTATCGCCGAACCGTCTATCCTCTTTATCTCTTTTTGGAAGGGTCTAAGCGGGCGATTAAGAATCGTAAAATCGACCAGGTCTGGAATTCTTTCAAGGGCTTTGTGATGACTGCTTCCCAGGTGATCAGAGGCCATGGTAATACCTCTAATCATGGATGCATAGTATCTATCCCTAAATGGAACTTTTTTCCTTTGTCCTTGCTTTCCAAGTCGCTCAAGCCAGTATGGCTCAAGAGATATTATATTTAATGAGAAGTCATGTATTTTGTGCACAGGCAAATTTCTATCGGTTATATATTCTTGTATAATCCTCCATTCGTTCAAAAACCTCCCTCGGTTATCCTCCCATTCCTTGCTCATTTCCAGCCAGACAGGAGTCGAAGAAAAGGATGTGGGAATCTGTTCTGACGGCAGACAACCATATATTTCAGTAACAGGATCTGAAGGTATCATCTTGTGGCCGGTTATTATGGAAAAAACGACGGCAGGAGGAAGTTCCGGCATTGAGGATGCAATTGCAGCAGATACAATCTCATGTCTTTTCCCATCCCAACTCTTCTTTTTACCAATCATAACCTCCTGGAAACCACGGGCCGCTTTTCCGGCATCGTGTAGTGAAACCGCCGTAAAAACATCTTTTCCAATGAGGTCCTTCTCTTCTTTTGGAAAAGGCAGGGAGTTTACTATTCCTTCCGCAGCCTCCAAGCAGTGGACAGTGTGCTCTGACAGCGTTTCTCCCGTACTCTTCGCCAGTATCTTCTCCATTATACATCCAGCCAGTGATGCAGATAAATTACGTCCTCCGGGTTTTCAGCGTCTTCAGGATGGTAGAAATTCTCCCCCCTGACAGGGAAACGTTTATCGGTCAAAGGGCTTACAGCAAGATACATGCCAAAAGGACCGAGTTCACGTAGGTAGCCCTCTCGTGAGTTATCTATCCATTCAGGTGCCCTTACAGGTAAAACCGGAACACCCTTCTGAAGTTTGGATAACATCGTCGGTCCGATTTTTCCTGATGATGTCGGTTCAAGGATAATCTCCTTAACGCGGGTAATCCAGGCTATGTCTTGAGATCTCCCTAGACAGGGAGTTGCAGCAGGGTTGTCGAACGCTTCCTTAAGGTCGGGGTTAGAAAGATACAAATCCAGCTTAGGGAACCAGTAAATTTCTCTATTATAGATGCCTTGACCTTTATGATGCGGTTTAAGTCGTCCTAAATCGTCTGTTTCCCATCTCAAACTCCGTTCTAAATCGAAATTTTTAGAGGTACAATGGAATTCAAAGCCTATCTTCGTTTCTGATGGTTTGACGATTCTTCCTGCGCAGGCACTGATAATACCTAAAATTGTGCTATACGAGGGCATCGGCATATTTATCTGGTTTCCACTAATAATTAATGGGTATCTAAAAGAGGCGGTCACACCTTCAAACCGGATGTGTAATGCATTGATTAAATTCATGGTAGCAATTCAGCTATTTTCTTAGCTGCTTCGAGAGGAGTCATAACCAAGAATTCAATTTCTTTCTTATTACCACCTTCACCTATTACAATCTTAGCTTTATCCAACTTCTTAACTTCATCTTCATTCTCCGCTTTTAGATAACCTGTACGTATTCCTATGATAACTGGAGTAACTATCCTGTCTGCGTAATCTTTCACAACCTCTTTCAATGTTGCTGTCCTCAATTCAGGACCTTCAAGCGAATCTATGAACAAGTGATTGAATATCGGGTTACCACATGTTAGCCCTGCAAGAATAATTGCCTTTGGAGACACATCCGTGCCAAACTGCGCTTGTTTGGCACCTCCTCGTAACACTGAAAGGGATTTAAGCAGGGCGGAAGCTCTTTCTTTTGGGGTTGGATGGATAGTGTCTGATATCTTAAATACTCTCCCAACTTTACCGTCGTCAGTAAAAACCTTATAGTCCTCTGTTTTGGTGACTTCCTCAATTTTCTTTTCTTTTAAAAATTCTTTTACTTTAGTTTCTTCTAACTCTATCCTATCGCCCACATTCCAATAAAGTCCTAGCCGACTGTAATTTAGGCAGAACACTCCCTGTAGCGAGGAGCTATAAAATTTTGTCGAATAAGGTAAGGGACTGCAGGGATTTTCGATGAACTTAATCTCCTTACCACCCGCATTCTCTGATAAAAGTTTTCTTAGTTCGGTGAGTTCATTTTTCTCGGAGTGTTCGTTAGCCTTTTTATATAACTCTTTGTTAGTTCTTTCAAGCGCACCCCAAATATCGCCATTATCAGAGTTCTTTTCTACTGTGATAAGGAACCTTTCCACTTCCGCCTCTGCAAGGGCTTTTGGATCATATTTTGTGAGATGAACAAAACCTACGTCTTTACTAACTGTTACTTTTGAAGAGATTGGGAATAGCACGGACGCCATAAACGGCGCAGCCCTGATTAAGGATTTAGTTCGCTTACGCGGGGAAGTATCTATCTCATCGGATTCATCTTCTTTATTATCCTCTACAATTGCTTTTCCTTGACCTTCTTCAGGCTTCATATATCCGAATATATCATCTTCAGGAACGTCAACAGGATTGCGTCTACCTGATATTTGATTTACGTTACCCTTTATATTCCAGCCAATAGCTTGGGGTTCGCTACCTGGCCAGTTTGGTTCTTCCTCTCTCATTGTTGTTCTTAGCCATCTCTTCCAAGACTGTGAGGATACATATGGCATCTGCCTTTTCCCATCCCAAAATGTCTTAGGTATGGCGACGTTTTTATCCTCTCCCCATTTTGGGGTTTCAGTTCCATTTAAAAACGCTGCATCTGCTTGCACAATAAATGTTCCGGCTATATGGGTTACTTTTTTCATTTTATTTTCATTTTACTTTGTTTTTGTAAAGATTTGAAAGTAATAAATTCATCTGGAACCGTCTCTCATATGCGATATTAATCCCCCGTTCACCAACCAAAAGCTCTTCCCATTCATTGTCAGTTAAAGACGGGATAACATAAACTGGTTTGCTTAGCACGTATTTAAACCAGGTAAGACCAATATCTCCCTTCCGGAGAGGCAATAGAATCTCCTTTTGAAAATGTTTAATCGCCCGTTTTGTAAGGTACTCTTCAAAGAAAAGGTGTAGTAAATCACTAATCCTTCGAGGTAGGTATTCATCATTAACATCCGGAATTGCATTAACTTCAACACACTGTTTATTCTCGTTTATCCATTTGATCCATAACAAATGCATTTGGAACAATAACTCATTAACATATATTCGTCCGTTATCCAACTTACAAAGATTTACCCACTGACCATATGTAAAACCATCCTCTGATTCTGCCAATTTTACAAACTGATTCATAAACCATTTTATTCCTAATTTATGTTCTGATTGTAGGATAACCTCCCGTTTAAATCGTGATCCTCCTTTTTCTTTAATATATCTATTGTAGACCTGTGCTGCATAGAATTTAACCGTTTCGTATCTTGTGTTAGATTTCAGCCTAGGTAAACTATCTTTAAAAAAAATTTCTTCTGTAGCATGGTATAGATAGTAGAAAATGATTTTAGTATCTTTTTTATCTATAGTTACTCCTTGGGGGCTATTTTGCTTAAAGAGGTCTTGATAGTCCTCTAAAGATGCCTTGCCCTCAGATGTCAGATTCATAAATTGTATCTTAGTCTGACCTAGGATACTACCGTCCTTAATTGCTTCGGGACGTTTTAATCGTTCTATCTCTTTTTTAGATTTGCTTAAGGTTATCCTATTTGCTATACTATGAGCGATTTGAAGAGCTTCTGTTGAATGATTGCAAACCCGTCTTTGGTATAATAAGTATAGTTTTGGTGATGCTCCCTTTTGTTTTTTTGTAGGATAGAGACCTGGGTAATCCCGTTTTTCAAATATACATCTGAACAAACTATTCTTTGAGTTCTTTTTTTCTACGGCTAAGATAGTCTCTATTTCGGATCTCAAACCCTCGTTAATAGCTTCCTGAAGAAATTCGATTACTGGATTAGGTATCTCTTCTATAGAGCATTCCGGTTTTGGTCCAAAGTTGGTAAATTTAAAAAGATAAATTGAAGTTAGGCTCCTCGGTGCTCGTCGGCGGGGAGCCGGGGATCGGCAAGTCCACCCTCATGCTCCAGCTTGCGGCGCGCGTCGCCACCCCGGGCAGGAGCCTCTACGTCTCCGGCGAGGAATCGCCCGGGCAGCTTCGCATGCGCGCCGACAGGCTTCGGCGTCTCCTCGGAGCGCATCGAGGTGCTGGCGGAGACGGAGCTCACCGCGATCATGCAGGTCCTGGAGCAGGTGAAGCCCGTGCTCATCATCGTGGATTCCCTCCAGACCCTCTACACCCGGGAGGTCAACGCCCTGCCCGGCACGGTCAACCAGATCAAGGTCTGCACGCAGGAGCTGGTGGAGTGGGCGCGCTCGCGCGGGTGCGGGCTTCTGCTCGTGGCCCACGTGACCAAGGAAGGGACCATCGCCGGGCCGAAGCTGGTCGAGCACCTCGTGGACACGGTGCTGTCCTTCGAGCAGGCGAGCGCGGAGGTGCGCACGCTCCAGGCGGTGAAGAACAGGTTCGGCTCGGTGGACGAGATCGGCTTCTTCCGCATGACGGAGCACGGGCTTGCCGAGGTGGCGGACGCGTCCAGCCTCTTCCTCACCCGGCGCGAAGGCGAGATCCCCGCCGGGGGTCGCGGTGGCGCCGGTGTTCGAAGGCTCGCGCGCGCTGCTCGTGGAGATCCAGGCGCTCACCGTCCCGGCAAAGAGCGGCATCAGCCGGATCTACTCGGACAGGATCGACTCGGGCAGGGTGGCGCGGATGGCCGCGGTGCTGGAAAAGCACCTCGGGCTGCACCTCGCGGAGCACGACATCTACGTGAACGTGGCCGGCGGGATCCGCATCGCCGAGGTGGGGGTGGAGCTGCCCCTGGCCCTGGCGCTGTACTCGGCGCGCGTGTCGACCCCGCTTCCCCGGGGCACCGGCGGTCATCGGCGAGGTGAGCCTCACCGGCGAGGTGCGGCCGGTGCCCGGGCCTGGAGAAGCGAGCGCGCGCCTGCCGCGAGATGGGCTTCTCCGCCCTGATCGGCCCGGAAGATCCCGACGGGGCGGACTCGTCCAGCCGTGCCCCGGGCCGCTCGGAGGCGGCGGCTTTCACGGGCGTGCGAATGGTCAAAGACGCCGTGCGCGCGGCGTTCGGCGCTTCGAAAGAGAAATCTCAGGGCTGAGTCCCTTTTTTGTTGACCCTTCCCCGGGTGGGCGCTACTCTTGAAGCCTGCGGGACCTTGTGCCCCGAAACAGGCTGTTCGAGGAGGAAACCATGGAGCGTCCGGTCCTTCTGGCAACGAGCGCGCAGGCGGAAACATTCGCCGGCGTCACCTATCATCTCGACGGAGAGCTGGTTCCCGTGCTGACGGTGGATCTCAGCGGGGGCGCCTCCGTGTACTACGAGCATCACATCCTCCTGTGGAAGCACACGGGAATCACCATCGGCATCAAGCCCATGAAGGGCATGATGAAGCGCATGATGGCGGGCATCCAGATCTTCGTCACTGAAGCGAAGGGGCAGGGGCAGATTGCCTTCAGCCGCGACGCAT
>CAVVMY010000025.1:0-7132 GCA_963749405.1 Candidatus Altarchaeales archaeon
AGACGGTGGCGATCTTCAGCATTACGGTGAAAGCCCCGATCTTCAAGGCCGCGATCACTGTTCTCGGAATACTCGGGGTTGTTCTGTCGGGCATGACCTCGATATCCATGGTTGTCCATAAAGACCGTTTCGACCCGGTCCAGACCCGTGCGGTTCCCGCAGGTGATTCTGCAGCGAGGAATCCCTCACGTGGGTTGCAGAAGGATCTATCAAAAAACTCGCTTTCCGAAAGCGGCACATCCGGCAATGAACCGACCTCGACGAAGCAGTTCGCAAAGAGAAGTAATGAGGCTGCGTATATCGGTGCAGGGGAAACGTCCGTCATACCGAGCGCGGCGGCAGGCGCCCGAGGTTCCGTTTACAAACAGCAGGAAAGCCACCCGGGAATTCTGAAATTTACCGTTGATCCCCTTCGGGCGCTCGTTTATTTCGACGGCGAAAAGCTTTCTGACAAAGATCTGGCATCAGGGAAACGGGTAAAGTCAGGCAGGCACACTATTGCTGCTGCGGCGACCGGGTACAAATCGTACACTGCAGCTCATCCACTCCCGACTGGACAAGGACTGGGGAGAGCTGGCGACCGAGGTTCTCAGGGTCAGCTGCCCGGCGCTACGGCACCCGCTGGGACAAGAAGATGCAGCCGCGCGTCAACGGCACGCCGACCGAGGACGCCGCGGCCTACGCGGCGCTCATTCCCGCCAACCAACCGAAGTCAGGACCCTATGGCGGCATGAGCTTCGTGCTCTTCCCCTCCACCTCGGCGCCGGCATGGATTGGCCTGGTCGTCGGGACCAACGGCCTTGCCCCCGACGAGCTCCCGCTTGGCCGGCCGGGGCATGCGCGCAAGGTCGCCGCGATTCGTCGGTGGCCTGAATGGCAGGGCCGGCGGCGCCGTCGCCTGGTCGAAGCGCGACCCCGTGCGCATCGACCTCGGGATGCCCAAGCAGATCCTGGAGGACCTCGCGCCCTATCGCGCCGCGGCCGAGAAATACGCAGGAGGTCGTGTACGGCTCGTTCGTCCCGCCCTCCCCCTATTGGATGCGGACCGCTTTTCAAATGATCGCGACAAGCATCTGAAAGATGCAGTGACACACTTCCCTTCTAGTCTGACACGATGATCATTACTCGTTCCTCCAGCAATTCAGCATGTGTCTGAATACTTCAGCGTCTCTCACCCATTCCAGAAAGTTATTCAGAGTCATTATCAGCACCACTCTGTTTCCGTTGCTGAGATTGAGCTAGATTCTACCCGACATCTGCCCCAAGTCATTGGATGAGCGCCGGCTTCAAGCTCGGGCCCGAATCTCTGGAGAATGTTTTCATCGGCATTGCTATACACTTGGCACGCATGTTTCTACGAAAGATGAGCAGCGGGATCTTGCCGCACACAGTGGCGTCTCTCAACGCCTGCTGCCACATTGCCATCAGTGTCGGTGTCTCCAGTCTGGAGTCCAGCAGATCAAGAACGTCCCATCGTCGTGTACCACTCTTGCTTGACACAGCACGGGTGAGAGTATGACGTCTGCGATAATCCTTGAGATGGGATATGCCTCTGTTGGGAGCATGCATTATGCTGCGCTTTTCATGCTGGGCCTTGTGCTTTTTGTAATGGCTTTTGGCCTGAGCTATCTTTCGGAACGTATTGCATCTGTCAGGAGAACAAAATGAAAATGCATCTGCTGACATCTAAAAGAGAGGATTGCATAGCAACGTTTCTGCTATGGGTCTCAGCGTGCTTGATAATTTTGATTTTGCTTTCGATAGTAGCATATGTCGTCTACAGGGGTTTTCCGGAGCTCGGAGTTGAATTCCTGGTAAGCAGTCCGTCCAATCTATGGCTTGACGGGGGCGTGTTTCCGGCTATCATGGGTACACTCTATGCTGTTTTCATAGCGCTGGCTTTTGCCACCCCTCTTGGAGTGGGTGCTGCAGTGTATCTTTCGCAGTTCACAGGGGAAGGCAGGACGACAAGGATCATCCGTATAGGGACGGACTCTCTTAATGCCATACCTTCGATTGTGTTCGGATTGTTCGGCTTGTCTTTGTTCCTGTATTATCTGCGGATGAAGCCTTCGGTCCTGGCAGCGGGTCTGACTTTGGGTTTTATGATTCTCCCGACTATAATACGTACGACTGAGATCGCTATCAAAGCCGTCCCGAACCAGGATATCGAGGGAAGTTATGCTTTGGGTGCAACAAAGCTTCAGACAATATCCCGGGTGATTCTTCCGATGGCGCTTCCCGGCATAGTGACCGGAGTCATCCTTGGAATTGGGCGGGCTGCGGGCGAGACTGCGCCGATCATCTGGCTGGCTTCTTTTTGGCCGCCCACAATTCCGCTTTTTCCGAATGAGCCGTTTAATTCACTTACTGTGATCCTGTATTCTCTTTCACAGGAGGCTCAGACTGCGAAGCATTTTACGCGGGCTTTTGCGATAGCCTCTGTGCTTCTGGCAATGGTTTTGCTTCTGAACTATGGTGCAAGGACGTTGAATAAGAGGCTTACCGTAAATATCAGGAGATGAAAGCGATTTTTGTGTTTAGGGGTATATAGTTAATAATTAACTTGAAAGCAGTTCATATCTTGGTTGTTTGTATGCTGCTGTCCTGCGGCTGCGTGAATGAAGATAGAAAAGAGGATATAGTTGTCGCAGGCTCCACTACGGTTCAGCCTATCGTCACACGGGCTTCTGAGGTATATTCTGAGGAGCACCCAGATGTCAGTGTAGGTGTTGAGGGTGGCGGCTCAGGCACTGGCATAACGATGGTCGGCGAAGGCTCGGTTGCTATCGGGGCTTCTTCAAGGGACCTTTCTCCTGATGAGATAAGCGCGCATCCGGACCTTGTCGTAACCCCCATAGCTATTGACTGCATAGCCCTGGTGGTTAATCCGTCTAATAATCTCAGCAACGCAAGTCTTACCCTGGGAGAGATCAGGGATATTTTTTCCGGGAAGATCACTAATTATAAGGAACTGGGCGGCCCGGACAGGAGGATCGTTTTGGTGGAGCGTGAAGATGGTTCGGGTACCAGGTCTATGTTTGAATCCATGGTTATGAATAATACGGATGTTTCTGACGCTGCTTTGCAGAAGCCTGCGAGCGGTGCTATTAGGTTCACTGTTTCGGAGAATGAGAATGCCATATGTTATGTGGGCATAGGATACCTTGATGGTTCTATTAAGCCGATAGCTATTAACGGAGTATTGCCTTCGGAGGAAAGCGTACGGGCAAATACTTATCCTCTGTCGAGGAATCTTTATCTTATAACCAAAGGCCAGCCGACTGGACTGTCCAAAGAATTTATAGATTACCTGCTGTCTGACGAGGGGCAGCAGATAGTCGAAGAGGAAGGATTCATTAAGTTAAAATGAACAAGCTGCCTGAGCGGGAGAGAGTTGTGGGCTGGGTGTTGATGCTCTTTAGCATCGCTGCTTTAGTCATACTCCTGCTTATCATGTTATTCATCCTTGACGGGGGACTGCCTCTTTTCAATACAGTAAGCATAACCGATTTTCTTTTCGGAGACAAATGGGTGCCGGCCAAAGGACTATACGGAGCCTCCCAGTTCATCATCGCAGCACTATTAGTAACCTTCGGAGCAGTGCTGATATCCGTGCCATTAGGCCTTTCCTGCGCCATCTTCCTTGCAGAAATCGCGCCAAGATGGGCCAAACGCATCGTGCGGCCGGGAATAGAACTACTCGCAGGCATCCCCTCTATCATCTACGGCGTCTTTGCCTTGATCATAATAGTGAACTTTGTACAGGTCACGTTCGATGTGCCGACCGGCGAGACCATACTTGCAGCATCCATTATCCTGGCGATAATGATCCTTCCGATAATAATCAGCATTTCCCAGGACGCTATCGAGTCTGTGCCGCAGCTATATAAGGAGGGCTCGTATGCCTTGGGTGCGACTGACTGGCAGACTATTCGCAGAGTCATTGTCCCTGCCGCCGGGCCGGGGATCATTGCAGGGATTATCCTCGCGATGGGGCGGGCCATCGGAGAGACTATGGCAGTTGTACTTGTCATAGGCAACGTGGAAAAGATGCCGACCAGCCTACTCGACCCCGGGGAAACGCTCACGTCGGCCATACTTTTGGAGATGGGTGAGGCGGTCGTAAAAAGCGTGCATTATAATGCTTTGTTCTGTCTGGGCCTTGTTCCGTTCATAGTTGTATTATTCATGAGCATCTTATCGAGCCGCTTGATAACCAAAAGCAAAGCCAGGTTCGCATAAAGCAAAAAAAATGTTGTCCAAAAACACAGACAGGCTGGCAAAGATTTGGCTTTGGATGTCGGCGTTAGTCATAATCCTGGTCCTGCTGCTAGTGCTGGGCTACATATTCGTAAACGGCATAGGCGCTATGAGCGTTTCGTTCCTGCTGGACATGCCAAGGGATAACTGGCGCGAAGGAGGCATATACCCTGCTATCGTAGGCTCACTTATAGTTGTTTTCGTGGCCTTGGCCTTCGCAGCACCGGTCGGAGTCGGCACCGCCATCTACCTCACGGAATTCAGAAAAGAGGGCCTGGTGACAAGAATCATACGTACTTCGTCCGATGCGCTGAACGCAGTCCCATCAATTGTCTTCGGCCTATTCGGCCTGTCCCTCTTCGTATTCTATCTTAAAGACTACACCGGCGGGCCTTCGCTCCTGTCCGCAGGCCTTACCCTGGGATTCATGATACTTCCAACGATCATAAGAACTTCAGAAGTTGCTATGCGCGAAGTTCCGTACGCCGAGAGGATGGAAAGCTTCGGCTTGGGGGCATCCAAACTACAGACCATAAAAGACATAGTATTGCCAGGAGCCGTGCCGGGCATAGCTACAGGCCTCATACTGAGCATCGGACGCGCTGTCGGGGAGACTGCGCCTATAATCTTCATGGTCGCCCTGAATCCGACAATCCCCACTTCGCTGTTCGGCAGCGGCAACACTCTGACTACGCAGCTTTACTACCTGGCCATGGAGGGGATATCCCTGAAAGTCGCATTCGGAACAGCCCTCACACTGATGCTTGTCATACTCACGCTCAACGCCATCACGCGGATTTTCAAGAAGAGGCTTTCAAGAAACCTTAGGAGATGTTGATTTAACATGGACAGCAAGAACAAGATAGAGGTAAGAGACTTAAACCTCTGGTATGGAGACAAACAGGCACTAAAAGACAACAACCTGAACATAAAAGAGAAAAAAGTCACAGCATTGATCGGCCCGTCGGGCTGCGGAAAATCCACGTTCGTCCGATGCATTAACAGGATGAACGATCTCATAGACGGCGTAAGGATCACTGGAAAAGTCTTGCTTGACGGGAAGAACATATATGACAAAGACGTGGACGTCGTAGCCTTGCGTAAACGCGTGGGCATGGTTTTCCAGAGGCCGAATCCGTTCCCGATGAGCATATCCGACAACATCGCCTATGGGCCGAGGATACACGGGATCAAAGACAAAAACGCCCTGAGGAATATCGTGGAAGAAAGCCTTGTGGGCGCGGCTCTGTGGGACGAGGTCTCGGATCGCCTTGGGACTAACGCGCTTGACCTGTCGGGTGGGCAGCAGCAGAGGCTGTGCATTGCCAGGAGTCTTGCGGTTAAGCCTGAAGTTATCTTATTCGATGAGCCGTGCTCGGCCCTGGACCCGATTGCCACAGGAAAAATAGAGGACCTCATACATGAGCTGCGCAAGAAGTATACGATAGTTATCGTGACGCATAATATGCAGCAGGCTGCGAGGGTCTCGGATTTTACAGGCTTTTTCCTACTTGGGAAACTGCTTGAATTCGGAAAGACAAGGGACATATTCGAGAACCCAAAGAAGAAGGAGACAGAGGATTATATCACTGGGAGATTTGGATAAATGCGTGGGGTAAAAAAATGCCAAGAGCAACACTTGATTTCCAGATAAATACGATTAAGGGGGATATTTTGAAGATGACCAAGGTCGTCGAGCAGCAGCTCCGCGACTCGATGAAAGCTTTAGCGCACCTTGACAGCGACCTTGCCAAGAAAGTGATAGACAAAGACGACGTGACCAACGCATTATACGGGGAGATCAAGGAGAGATGCATTCAGACGATCGCCCTGCAGCAGCCGGTCGCCAAGGATTTGCGCGTCATCAGCATATCGATGGATGTTGCGTCGAATCTTGAGAGGATAGGCGACTATGCAGTGGATATCGCGAAGACTGTGGATTACATTTTGAAGGAGTCGCCTCATCTTTCCGAGGAATTCAACAGGGATGTCCTGAAGCTCATAGACGGAGAGGGAAACGAGAATCTTATTATTGAGATGGGCGACGTTGTCGCTTCGATGGTGAGGGATGTAGGGCCTGCCTTTATCCATGAAGACGCTGCGAAGATAGAGGAGATATTAAGGCTTGAGGATCAGGTGGATGACCTCTTCCGCAGGATATTCCGCAGACTTGAGGACATATCAAGAAAAGACGTGGAGGGGGTTTCGTTCGCATTGAATCTGATACTGACTGCGAGGTACCTTGAAAGGGCTGCGGATCACGCTGTTAACATAACAAAGAGGAGTTTGTATGCCATGAAGGGGAAAGAGGAGTATATTTGAATTCCCGCAGGAATGAATTTCCTATGGGAAATTCATCCTCCGCAGGCACCCATTGGAGAGCCGTCGGTGTAGGTGTATCCGAATCCCTGGGATGGTGTCTGCGGCGGGAGGCTTTTTCCGCATTCTGTTGGCTGGTCTTTGAATCCTGCGCATATTACTGAGAGCAGGCCTGGGGCGGTCCGTTGGTAGCTCTGCACGACCTGCTGGTTTACTACGAGTGTCGGGGATGCTTTGACTCCGTAGAGGTCGTTTAAGTCTTTGTCTAGGTTGATTTTGGGGTATCTTTGGAGGAACCAACTGGACATGTTGTTGTAGTTCTCTGATACTTGGAAGGTGTTGTCGGTTTCGGTTATGCAGGATTTTAGGAGTTCCTGGTCTATGGATGCATTTTCCAGGCATTGAGTCGTGTTGCCTGCCTGCAGGAAGCATGTGAGGTAATTCACGTATTTGCTGTCTTCTTCTTTCTGGATGCAGTACTGCATTAGTTCCTCGTCTACTTCGGCTTTTCCGTGCATTGAGTAGCTGCAGAACCTTATGTTGAATTTTA
>CAVVMY010000026.1:0-48227 GCA_963749405.1 Candidatus Altarchaeales archaeon
GTATCTGGCTTCCGGTGATGATGCTGAGAAAAGAGGCAGCGCAAGAGAAAAAATATTTTCGCGATCGTCGGGCTGGTCATAGTCGTGGTCGCCTGCCCGGTCGTTGATTATCTTATTTCCAACACTAGTATAGTCCCTTTTGAGAAGGCCTGTGACTGCTTTGCCGGGCGGGTGCTTTCCTCGACCACGACCACGATAACTACTGCGTCTACTACGACTACTTCTGCAACCACGACGACTACTACGACTAATTCAACGACAACTACTCTTGCAGCTACTGGAGGGAAAGTGGTGTTCGACAGACTCTATGACTCGATTCCTGTATTTCTCGAATGGAAACACGACCTCCGGCCCGGGAACTGCGGACAACTCCAAATATGTTTCTAACATTGCCTCGTGGCTGGATAACGGCAACAAAAAGATTTTGATCTACATGTCTTACCATGACACGGGAAACGTTCCAGAAAGCAGACTAATAGATCCCTAAACAGTCTGGGATATTCCACGGATGTTAAATATCGTTCTGGAGAGGACATTACCTCGTCCCTTCTTTCAGGCTACGGGCAAGTCTGGTTTATTGACAATTCACTGTTGGACATAAGCCCACAAATCAGCCAGGCCGAAAAGGACGCAGTGCTTAATTATAGTCAAAACAATGGCCGCATCGTGCTAACCGGTGAGACGGGCTGCGACGGGTCGGGTCCCGGTCCTCTCCGTTATATGGTAGGCAATATTGCTCCGGTTTTCAATGTCGCTATGACGGACTGTTTGGATACAACATCAGTGGAGTTGGCCAATGATACCCTCCAGCCTGTTTTCACCAGCCATCCCGTGGTGTCTGGCCTTACAACAGTATCTAATACAGGGAGCGACTTAAAAATCGTCTCTAGCAATCCCAATACAACAGTGGTGGCAACTGTGTTGAATCAGCCATATATTCTTGTCTTGGGATAAACGTTAGTTCACCCTTCTTATCACCATCATGTCCTGTATCTTCTGGATGTTGGCCTCGGTTACCTCTATCTGTTTTCTCGCGCCGAGGGCCATGAATATCTTTAAGGCGTTTCTCTGGTATTCCATTGCTTTTTCGAGTTCTCCTGTTTTTCTGTAGATTATGCCTATGTTGACCATGCCTGTTGCTTCTCCCATCTTGTTTCCGCCCTGTCTGTGTAGGCGTAGGGCGTCTCCGAAGTAGGCGAGTGCTTTGTCGTATTCGCCTCTTTGCTGGTATATGAGGCCGAGGTTTCCGAGTCGGTTTGCTTCGCCGTCGGTGTTTCCGATGGCTCTGTGTATCTGGAGGCTGTCTTCTTCGTATTTCTGGGCGGCTACAAGGTCTCCTTTTGCGTGGTATGCTCCGCCGAGGTTTCCTATCTGTTCTGCTTCGCCTTTTTTGTTGCTTATCTCTCTGTGGAGTTTCAGGGATTCGTTGAACATGTCCAGGGCTTTGTCGGTTTCTCCTTTCTGCTGGTATATGAGGCCGAGGTTTCCGTTGTCTTCCGCTTCATGGAATACGTCTTCCAGTTGCCTGTGTATTTTGAGCGCTTCGTTCTGGGTGCGCAGTGCTTTGTCGGGTTCGCCGTTCCTCCGGTATGCGAGCGCCAGGTTCGAAAGAGTGTCGGCTTCCCTTTCTTTGTCTCCTAGTTGTCGGTATTTTTTGAGCGCGTCTTCGCAGTTTCTTTTGGCTTTGTCATAGAGGTTCTTGTGCAGGTATGTTATTCCCAGGTTCCCGGTTGCGACTGCGTCCCCCATGGCATCGCCTATCGCTTCCCGCTTCTCCTATTGCTTTTTCATAGTGCTTCTCTGCCTCGTCGAACATGCCCTGGCTGTAGTAGGTGTTGGCTGCCATTATGAGGAGTGCAACATTATCCTTACCGGATGCGCCTCTTGAAAGCAGGTTCGTGAAAATGTCCAGAGCCTCACTGTAATGGTATTCCTCTTTTTTCCCGATTGCCCGGTAAAACAATTTCTTTTCATCGGATTCTTCGGCATCGGACCAGCCGCCTGCATAGTCCACGGGATTCGGAGAAACGATGTGTATGCTTACGCTGTCTTCCTCCTTTCGAGCCATGAACATCTCCATGCCTCTCTTGTCTCTTATCTCTTCAAGCACGGGGTTTATTTTCTCCTGTCCTTCGAACGAATAGTTCTTATGCTTCCTTGACGCGATTTTTTTGGCTACGAAGGCTCCTGCAACCACGGCGCCTAATCCGGCTAATATCTTCCCGACAAGGCTTGCATCCCTTGCTCCCTTCGATTCCTTTGTTTCTTCTACGTCTTCCGCGCCTAGTTCCTCAGTCTCATCATCTGCATCCATCTTAGCACCCAATGAACGTATCCAGTCTATGAATCGGCCCATTAAAGAATTGTCGATTTAGACCCTATTATATAGGAACAGATGCGTAAAATTCGCTTAGAAGCCTAAGAAAAAAAAAGAAAAAAATATGAAAGACTGAGGTCTTTCACTTATTTCAGTACTATCTCCAGGACTGGACCGTCTGCTCCTGACGCCGGGATCGAGACGTCCTGCTTGGTCCAGTAGCCGTCGCTGTCACACTGCGTCCCGCCCTGGGTATCCCAGAGGTTCTCTACGCCGCGCAGCTGGAAGGAGATTACTTTGTTTCCGCTGGCAACAGCGCTCTTCACGTATTCTGTTACGTCAAAGGAGTACGGCTGGATAGCGCTGACGTCCTGAGTGGCTATGGCATCGCCGAGGATAGCATACAGCGGCTGGCATTCCATGCAGTAGGGCTGCGTGCATATGTCTCCGCCCGGGCTGCAGGAAGCAGGCGTAAGAGCGGAATTCAAAACATATACCCCGATCTTCTGCGGTGTGGTTACGAGGGACGGCGTTATCTTAAGGTTTGCGGCAGCGATGCTTGCTGTCGGATCCAGTGTTGAGAGGTCGAATTGTAGGTCTGCTCGTCCCGCAGTAGGCGTGTTATAGGACTGCTCTTTCTCGCATCTGTAGCCCACGGATAGGAGGCTGTCACTTGGTGTATCGCATGAGTAGTATGAATTCTTGCAGTCGCCTTTCACGTCTGTCCCGTAAACCTGGTAGGCAGCGGATGGCGTGAGACTTTCCGATCCCAGGACTATTTTTGTTATCTGGCCTGTTTCTTCCTTCCCGCAGGAGGAATATTCGTATAGTATAGTGACGTCGAGTCCTGTTCCTACTGTGGGTGTTACAGACATGATGCATTCGGATTCGGTTCCCGGAGCAATTGTGGGGTTGTCGCATGAAATGTATTTGTGAGGCGCTGTAGAGTATATGTCGGTTACTGTAATATTCGTATCTCCTGTGTTCTTTACGAGGATGCGCAGGTTGTTTTCTTCGCCCAGTTTTATGCTTTCTGCTCCTGTGATAGAGAACCCGACTTTTGGCGTGCTTGAGGTCGTTATTTTCAGGTTCTTATTCAGGCTTATTGTTCCAACGCTGAGCAGGTCTTTCAGAGAACTTCCTGTTAGGTGGGGGAACATCGGCACCTGATACTGACAGAAAGTATTCGTTGCACTTGTCGCACTGCACATGTCGTCGCTTGGATTACATGCTCCGCCGTAATAGTAATACATGCATTCCACGACATAGTTAGCATTAAAAGACGCAGTCCCCGGAGCAGTGGCTTTATAGTAATCGCCGTCCTGCATTATCTCGCCATTAGCACTTGCGCTGCCCTTGACGCTGCAGGCAATGTTGCCTATTATTTTATAGTTCCCTGACACGTTGTAAACAGCGGAACTGGCAGGAATAATCCTAGTGTATACCGCAACCCCTGACAGTGGATCGACGTATCCGTCGTCTACTTGTGTTCCGCCTATGCGGGCAGGCGAGGAGGTCTCATGCTGGCTGACGATCTTTTTAACGGCGGATTCCACGTCGTCGATCCAGTAGATTGCCGGGGAGTCCTGGTCTCCTCCGTCGTCCCAGTCTTCGCCTTTGATTAGGCCTTTGTCCAGTTTGAATTCGTCTCCGACGCATACTTCGTCGCCGACTACGTATCCGTCGGATGTTACGAGGTTTAAGTCTTCTGGAACAGTTATGCGGGTAGTAATCTCAAAGATGCCGCAATAGACGCGGTTTTTACAGTAGCCGTCCAGGCCCAGGCACAGGTTGACCGGGCAATTCTTGTCGCCTGCGGCCTTTCCTTCAACCGTTGACGCATACTGCGACCACATAAGGCCGTAGTTTAGCGCGAGAAAGTTATAGCTTCCCTGGATTGCGTAAGCGCTGCATGACAGATAAAGCAGGTACATTAAAGTTACAGGAAGGACAATATCCCTGATTTTCATATTAATTCATTAGCCAGTTAGGTTATAAATAGTTTTTAAACTATATTTCTGTGCTATGAACATCGAAACCAAGCTTTTTTTAAAGAAAAAGTTCACGGATTATTATACAAGACATCTGGTGTCTGCTCCCTCAGAGATCGAGCGTAGGGAGTTTGGGTTCGGGACTCTAACGGAGAAGATAAAGATCCGCCATAAGGCTTTTAGGAGCGAGCGCGACCTCCAGGGCTTTTTGCGCAGGGAGGCTCCTTATTATGTATCTTATTCCGCGGCTTACTATGATTATCCGGCCAATGCCATGAATGAGAAGGTCTGGCGGGGAGCCGAGCTTATCTTTGACCTTGACGTTCCCATGGAGTTCCTCTCCTCAAAGCAGCTTGAAAAGGTGAAAAAGGAGACGCAGAGCCTCCTCGACTTCCTGACAGGAGACTTTGGGATACCGGATAAAGAGATAGCCGTGAATTTCTCGGGAAGCAAGGGCTACCACATACACGTATCCAGCGAGAACGTTAAAAGCCTCGGAAGGGACGAACGAAGGGAGATAGTGGACTACCTGACCGGGAAGATAAATTTCAAGGACTACCTCAGTTTTTCCGGCGGCAAGGTAGAAGAAGTCCTCGGACCAAAGAAAGGCGACGCCGGCTGGCCTGGGAGGATATACCGGAACCTCTATGACTTCATAAATAATTCCACGAAAAAAGACCTGATGGAAATACCCGGAATCGGGGAAAAGAAAGCAACAACGATAATTGAGAAAAGAGAACGCATACTTGACGCGCTTGAAAAGGGAAGATACGACCTCATGCCAGAGATCGTCAGCATAGAAAGAAGCCATGACCGCTCCGGCGACCCCAACGTGCAGAGGACCAGCAGGGTAGATAATATCAGCGCGCCCCTGATACAGAGGATAATCGACCACCTCGCAGTCCACATGGAAGCAGAGGACACTGATAAAATGGTGACAATCGATACATCAAGGCTTATCCGCCTGCCTGATAGTGTGCACGGCGGCTCAGGCCTTGCGGCAAAGAAGGTTACGGACTTGGAGAAATTCAATCCATTGACAGATGCCCTAGCCTTTGGCGTCGAGAATATGCGGATAGCTCTGAGGGAGCAGGTGCCGGTTTTTGAGATCGGGGGTCAGAGCTTTGATGCGTTCGACCCCGGAGTCGTTGAGCTCCCGGCCTATGCTGCGATCTATCTGCTGCTCAAGGACTTGGGCGATGTCATTCTTTGACTGCTTGTTTTCCTACGCGTTTTAGTTTTGAGCCGCATACTTCGCATCTGTCGAAATTGGGGGAATGTTTTAATCCGCAGCCCGGGCACACCTTTTCCCAGACGTATTCTTTTTGTATGCCTTCCTTGGCTGTGGTCTGGTATTTCAGACGCAGGCTTGCTGCCACGTTCTGTATGCCGTAGTCGTCGCTTACTATCTCTGCGCCGCTCTCCAGTGCGAGTGCTATTACGTCCAGGTCCGCATCCGAGAGTTTCGGAAGGTCTCCGGTCTTCTTGGCGGCATCTTTCGCTTTCTTCACGCTCTCTATCTTCGGGTCGCGGATCTTGAGATTGCCTCTGCGTATGCCGTTGTCTATCATGGCTTTTGCGGTCTCGTTTAATATCTCTGCGACGACGCTGTTTGTTATGTAGTATTCTTCCGCCGAGTAGTCGAGGTCCGAGTGCAGTATGCCGCACGCATCCAATACCTTCATAGTGTACCTATTTTATATTTTTTAACCTGTTCGTATATCTATCTTACTCATATAACGTTTTTAATCTCTTTTAATTAAATGTTTAATCGAATGATAAGATGCACATAGGTATTATTCCGGACGGCAACCGGAGGTTCATGAAGAAGAAGGGCATCGCGAATCTTGGGACTTCGTATGAGCTGGGGATAAACAGATTCTATGATGTTTTGGATTGGTGCCTTGACCTCGGAGTTGATGAAGTAACCTCATACGCTCTTTCCATCGAGAACCTGCAAAACAGGGGGGCAGCTGAGATAAAAACGCTTCTAATCCTTTTCAACAAGCAGGCTGAGAGCATGAGGGACAGCGAACGCATACACAAGAGAAAAGTTCGCATAAGAATCTGCGGCGACGTAAACTACCTCTTTTCGGCGGGTGGAAAGGAGCTCGGCGGAAAGCTTCTTGAAAATCTTAAAAAGCTTGAGGATATGACAAAGGATTACAAAGCCGTGACATTGAACCTTGCCATCGCCTACGGAGGAAGGCAGGAGATAATAAACGCAGTGAACAAAGCAGTGCATGAGGGTCTTCCGGTAAACGAGGAAAACATCAAAAAGAATCTCTGGATACAAAACTATCCGGAACTTATCATCAGGACCTCAGAGCACCGGCTGAGTAACTTCCTCACCTGGCAATCCGCCTATTCGGAGATATATTTCGTAGAAAAACTATGGCAGGAATTCGAGAAAACCGACCTGGAGAGCATACTCTTAGACTATAAATCCAAAGAGAGAAGATTCGGAAAATAAATCCCCTCCTTTTCTGACTTTTTAGCTTTCTGGATAATATCTATACTATTCTATTTGGGGTGTTCTAATTGGCAAAGAAAAAATACAAGGGAAGCTCCGATGCAAAGCTTCAAGATAATATCCATAGTTCTTCAGGAGAGGATTCCGATAAAAAAGCCCATGAGAACAGCATGACATTCCACAGCTTCAGAGAACACATACAGGAGCCCTTCTTTATCCTCTCACTTCTGGCAGCAATCCTCGCAGTAGCACTGATGAGTAACCTCACGTTCGAAAACGTGAAAGCAGACAATGCCCAGTCCACTGCAGTCGGCATATCCCTTGGCTGCACCATTGTCTTCGCCATACTAGGCCTTATCGGGTTATGGCTTGCCTACATGCATTACAAAAAAGGAGGAAAGAATCCCCACTACATAGGCATATGCCTGCTCTTATTTGCAGCCGCATTATTCGCCTTCTGGTCCTATGACAGGCTCAACGCAGCAAGCTATTTCGATGCCAGAGACTATGGAGTCTTTGCTTTCTTCTTCGGGATCGCCGCTTTGTCCTACAGCCTTTGGATGCACAGAGTCTTTGGAACTGCGGTGTCCATAATAGTTCCGGTATTTGTTTTAGCCCTTCTTATACACATGACTCCTGCTTATACGCCTTCTTATGCCGACTGGCAGGGGAAGTACATAGCAGACCTGGACTCGTATTTCAGGCTGAGGAATTCCGACACAGTCTATAAAACAGGGTTTACCCCTGAGCGAGAAACCCTTGTATATCCCCAGCTTCCCGTGGTTATCCATCCGAACGGGACGATTGATTCAACAGTAGACTTCGTGGATATCAGATTCGGGTCACAGGTTTTCCTTGCATCCGTAACCGAAGTTCTTGCACCGTTCGGCTTCAGCATCATAGATATGGCAATGCTCTACCCAGGTGTTTTAGCAGCCTTCACTGTGGTGCTCTTATTCTTCCTATTGGAGGAATTATTCAGTGACATGCGGCCTTATAATTACGCCGTTGCAGGCCTTGGGGCGCTGATGCTTGCATTGAACACCTCTTATGCCGAGAAGGCAGTAGCGACTAACTGCGACGTCGACACCTTTGGTATGTTCGTCATCGTGGGTTCCTTCCTGCTTTTCGTAATGGCTTATAAGAGGAAAAGCATACCTATGTCGATAATAGCTGGATTCGCCTTAATGTTCCTCAGCATGTCTTGGACAGGTGATTCATACGCCTTATTAGTCCTGGGAATACTTGGGATGGTATATCCGGTCATAAATTTCCTAAATAGGAAGAGTGCCGTAGAACATATCCCCTACTTTGCAATACCCCTGCTTATCAGCCTCCTTAGTTTTTTAGTCTCCCACCACAGAGGAGAGCCTCTGCGTTTCATCCGGCCGCAGAACACATTCCTACTGCCCTTCGGAGCTATGCTTTTCATATCATTCCTCCTTGAATCGATAAGGAACTACTCAAACAAAACCAAGGACTTCCCCTCGGGTATCAGACTGGAGGACAAGGTCGAAAGCACACTGCAAAAATATGCCCTCCCGATATTCTGCCTCATATTGATAGCGTCAACGTATTACGTATTCTTTATGTCAAGCCCGGACAGCATTATATCGTATACTGCCAGCCTCGTCAAGCCCCCCATTCAGACAGACATAATCGAACAGACCACAGCCGAACAGAAACCCATGTGCGACGGTCTCAGCCTGGGCGGCTGCCTGAACACGCTGAGAGGCGAATTCGGCCTGGAAATAGTATTCTGTCTAGGTACGATATTCGTGCTTGGGTACTACATGCTATTCAAAAGAAGCTTCGGAGCAACGTTCGTCCTTATATGGAGCCTCCCAATGTTCTACGGCGTGATATTCAAGTCACAGTATCATCTTATCGCCAGCGTCCCATTAGTAGCGCTTGGCTCGACCATAGGCCTCATAATCGCCCTAAACAAAAAAGACCTACAGAGTCTGAGAGTAATACCTTTATTGATCCTGATTTTTGCACCGCTTATGCTTATGTTCACATCAGGGGGCATCCCTCTTTTCGGGCCATTCGGCGGGGCTACGGCCATGTATATGGGAGCCACAGGCGATCGGATATTCTGGCAGGGGACATTTGACTGGCTTAAGACCCAGCCATACAATACCGTTGTGCTTACGTGGTGGGACTACGGCCACTGGATAACTGCAATGACTGGCAAGATAAGCATCCTTGACGGAACGAAGGCTGACCGCTACATGGTAAAAGACGTCGCCAGGTTCCATGACTTGTTAGAGAACGAAACAGAGGCTCTTGAAATCGCTAAAAAATATGATTCATCGGTTGTTATCATAGACTGGGCCATGATAGGAAAGAGCGGAGCGCCGCACTTTATCGCAACAGGCGGATTCGGAGAGAACGTACCGCTCAAGCAGATAGGCGCAAGCGTAGAATGCGTGAAAGGAAGCAACTGCGACGTTCTAAGGCAGGGAGGCGTAGGCAATAGCTACGCGTCGACCACAATCGACCCAAACAATGCAAATAACAGCGGATACATGCTTATAGACATGACGACGGATTATGTCTTTAACCAGATCACGATGTATCTTCCAAATGACGGCAATGCATACAGGTACAAAATAGAAGTGGCCCCGTCCCAGGATCCTCAGAACTGGCAGACGATAGTGGATGAGACTGGGAAGGATATGCTTGGAACGCAGGTGCACCAGTTCAAGCAGGTGACTGCTCAGTATATAAAGATAACCGGGACTTATGCTTCATCCGGCAATGAATTCAGGCTCTCAGATATAGACATATTCAACCCCTACTACGACGGCTCATACCTGGGCTATGCCCAGTGCCAATTTAATCCCGACCCCAGGGTAAGCACCATAAAGCCAGTCCCCCAGCAGAACGACAACGGCGGATTCGACATGGTCAGCAAGCTGTACTTCGGATGCAACAACGGCTTAGGATTGGTATTCGAAATAAATAACGGAGCCTATTCCAAATCAGGCGTGTATGTGGTGAATCAGGGACAGATGGTACCTTGGAGTGCGTGGAGAGACAGCTACGGTGCTTCCATACTTGGCGTGCAGTCTATGCAGGATATACTGGGCAATGCCCTCAACTATCCGGACAAATATGTGGATTTCCCAACCTTCAATACATTTGTCTATGTCCCGGATGAAGACGGCTACAACTTTAACAACGTGATGATGACAAAGCTCTACCTCGGAGACCACCTGCAGGAATACCAACAGGCAGGCCTCGCAGACCCTAACATCCAACCAGCCAAGTACTTTACACTAGTCGACGGATTCCTGGGCGACAAAGCCGACAACTCCTACTACGGCTATGTGAAGGCATACAAGATAAACTACCCGGAAGACAACGCCACCGCATCCGCTTGATGAACTTCACACCCCAAGCTCCCAGCCGAACTTCTCCTTCAGGATGTGATACACAGCCTGGGGAGGGATGACGCCATATTCAGTAACTATCATACTAATATAGGATACGTCGGTTATGTCGAATGCAGGATTCCGGACGCTTACCTTCCTGATCTTCCCGGCCTCAAGGACCTCGGATGCGTCGCGTTCCTCTATCTCTACGACTGCTCCCATCATGCTCTGGGGCGAGAATTTTATGGACTCGGCCGCAACTATAAAGTCGATGTTAAGCTCTTTTGCGCAGAGCGCCACCTCAGAGGTCCCTATCTTGTTTATGACATCGCCGTTCGCACACACCGTGTCTGCGCCCACGAATACCTTATCCACATGCATCTTCTTCAACATGAGATGAACCGCGGAGTCAACGATCAGGGTCGTGGGTATCCCATGGGAGGAAAGGGCTTTTGCGGTTATGTGTCCCTGGTATCTCGGCCTGCTCTCTGTGCATATGACCTCTATTTTTTTGCCTTCGTCCCAGGCCTTCTTGAATATTTCAACTACTGTGTCGCTGTTGCAGTGCGTTAGCAGGATGTCTCCGTCTTCTATGAGGTTTGCGCCTATCTTCGCTATTGTCTCCAGTGCCTTCTCCTGCTCGGATATGAATTTAGCGCTCTCTTGCGCTATCCTCTTTCGGAACTCCGGCAGCGGAAGATGCCTGTTTTTATCGGCCGAATAAATGATGCAGTTCACGGCATTTGGAAGGGATACCGCAGTCGGCCTTGCGCCTTTGAGTTTTTTCCCGGCCGATGTAATCTTCTTTATAAGTTCTCTTGTGTCCTGCGCATCACCCTGCGCAACCTCGGAAAGCGCATAAACCGCAGCAATAGCGATATCCAGCGCCCCACGCACCCGCATAGTCCTTATGTCTTCGACTGTTTGTTCCAGGCTTGCCATGTTTATCTATTTAAAAAGCGTAAAGAAATATATAAGAATATGGGCAAAGACCTTCTTTCTATAAGCGACCTTACGGTAGAGGAACTGAATGATCTGGTCAGGTTCGCAGGCGAAGTAAAGAGGAATCCTGGAAAGTTCAGGAAGGCATTGGAGGGAAAGAAGATCGTGATGCTATTTGAAAAGCCCTCCACCAGGACACGGGTTTCGTTCGAAGCCGCGATGCTGGAACTCTGCGGCCATGCCATAAACATTACCCGGAACATGAGCCAGCTGGACAGGGGAGAGACCCCTTCGGACAGCGCCAAGGCCTTGGAGAGATACGTAGACGCGATAGTTGCCAGGGTCAACGCCCATGAGACCCTCGTGGAGATGGCAAGAAGCGCCAGGGTGCCGGTGATAAACGCGCTATCGGACATAGAGCATCCCTGCCAGGTAATCTCAGACCTCTACACGATTTACGAAAAATCAGGCACCTTTTCCGGAATAAAAATAGCATACCTCGGGGATGCAAACAACGTCTGCAACTCCCTTATGCTCGGATGCGCCATGAGCGGGATATCCCTGTATGTGGCCACGCCCGGGGAATACGCACCCAAAAAATCAGTAATAGAGAAAGCCGGCGCCTACGCAAAGAAGACAGGGGCAAAGATATCGGTGTCAGACGACCCATACAAGGCCGTAGATGATGCCGACTATGTGTACACTGACGTCTGGGTAAGCATGGGCCAGGAAAAAGACGAAGAGAAGAAGATCAATGCCTTCCACGCCTACCAGATAAACGATAAATTGCTTTCCAAAGCCAAAGAAGACGCAAAAGTAATGCACTGCCTCCCGGCGCACAGGGGCATGGAGATCACAGGAGAAGTTCTGGACGGCCCAAGGTCCGTCGTATGGGATCAGGCAGAAAACAGGTTACATGCGCAGAAGGCGATCCTCTTGAAGCTGCTTGGGTCTTAGAAAGGCTTTATGCGGCTTCTTCTTTGGGGCATTCTTCCTCGGAAACGTCGTCAACGGCTTCTTTATTTTCTTCCTGTTCCGATGTTTCCTTTTTGTCCAGGTTTATCTCTCCTTTTTCCAGGAGCAGCCTGAAGTCGTCGATAGAGAGCCTCTTACTGGTCTGCAGTTTCTCTTTAGCTTCGGTCAGGTCTTTGTCGCGCTTGCGGTCCTCTCTTTCGCTTCTGATCTTCTCCATGTCGTCGAGGAAGGGCGCAAGCTTCTCCTGATAGACCTTTATCTCGTTTCTGATCTCGTTGACTCTGTCGCGCAGGGGGTTCATGGCGTCGTATTTCTCCAGGAGCTTCTTGTGGAAATCATCTGATTCCTTGCGCAGCCTGGAAACCTCCTTATAGACGTGCATAGCCTCCTCATGCTGTTCCTGCGATGCTTTTGCTATGCTCTGTATCTCTTCGTGTATCTTGTCCAGATCGGCTTTGAGCTTCTGCACCTGGTCGTAACCAGAAAGTATCTTCTGGTGTACGCTGTCTGCCTTCTTTGCTACTTCCACCCTCTCCGACAGCTCGAATATTTTATCGAATATCCTTATCTCCTCGGCAAGGGCAATATCCCTCGTCAATAGAACGTCCAAGTCGCCTGAGTACTTGCCCAGAAGGGAGTGATCGGTTCCGCCAGCGGCTTTGTTCAATTCATCCCTTACGTTTTTGCTGTCACGTATGGTCTTTGTTATCTCCTTTATCTCGTTTATGAGCTTAGTGCGCTGCTCTTTTAGGCCGGCAATCTTCAGGTTCAGTTCGTCGCGGTTGGCAGTGAAAAGGCGTGCTTCTTCGCTCATCTTGTTAGCCTTCTCGGTGGTCTCGTCCCGCTTAGCCCTCCATGAATCCGCATCCTTTTTGTGGATGTTCACGTCCCGGTAAAGATCCTTGACCTGCTTATCCCTCACATCGATCTCATGCCGCAGGGAATTCACATGGTCCTTTAGTTCTTTCTCGTTCATGTTATGGGCTGTTTTTTAGGGAAAAAATGAATAGATAGATTATTTAAAACTTGGGTGTAATAAATGGGTTAGGGAGCGGACAATGGCTTTTTCTTGCCTCCTTTGGCGGCCTTCACTACTTTCCTGGGTTTCTTTACTACCTTCCTTATCTTCTTCTGCGCCTCGGAAACGGAAGACTGAGGTCCTTTTTCTTCTTTTTTCGGGTTCTTTGCTTCCGCGATTTCCTTTATCTTATTGTCCCAGTATGCTTTGCCTTCATCATGCGTGGTTATCTGGGCTTTGAGCCATTTATGGCGGGCGGCCTGATCGCTTTCCGGCGGACCGAAGCTTCTGGGGTTTGCCTCCTTTAGGGATTTAAGCTCCGCAGCAAGGCCGGACAGCTCTTTTTCGGTATTCTTCATAGACTGCAGGTATTTCTCATGCTGTGAGGGATTAGTCTTCGACTCGTCCACCCAGTAGTCAAGCTGCTCCTTCTTCTCCCTTAGAACGAATAACCTGTCCAGTATATCGTATTCTCGCCTATACTCCTTGATAAAATTTGCATGCTTCTCCACGAGCATATTGGAAAGATCCTCTTTTGTCAACTTCTGGGATGTCATTGTTGGAATATAAAATAGGTACTCGTTTTTTAAATAGCATTCATAACCCACAAGGCTTATTCAGCTTTGTAGCGGACTACGAACCATAGTCTCTGAAATGCCGTGAAATTAGCAAGAATGGCTGCAGCCGCCACTATATAGACAAGCCACATGACGTCGTAGATGCCTAAAAGCATGCCTGCATATAAAAGAGTGAGCCGCTCAGCCCTCTCCAGAAGCCCGCCCATACGCCTAAGGTCTCTTGGATCGGTAATGACTCTGCGGTGATCCGCATATGCACGGATAAACGTCGGCATAATCGCGCCGAACAGTAAAAGCATTATCCAGACATAATCCGGAACCAAAAACTCTTTTCCAGAATCCATCAGAAAAAGAAGAAGACCCAAGTACAGCAGAAACTCCACATACCGGTCTATGACCCCGTCAAGAAAGCCCCCAAGAGCCGAAACCCTGCTGGTAACCCTTGCCACGGCGCCGTCGATGGCATCTATAACGCCTGCTGCCAGAAAATAAAAAAAACTCTCCAGGAGATTGTGGCATATGGACAGGGTTATAAAGCCCATTATTGCCGGGAATATGGCCAGAACAGTCCACGCATTCGGCGACAGTCCAACATAAGAAAAGAACATCCCCAGTTTCACAGACAGTTTTTCGGTATCGAAATGGGATTTTAGCATTGATATCACGCAAACTAATAAAAAAATATTTTTCTAGTATAAGGATATAGAAAACGACGTATATAAGACAGCGATGCTCAGTGCTTTTTAACTTCCTCTTTAAGCCATGCAGCAGCAGCGTCGACCTTCATCAGGTTCCCAAGTTCGGAAGGACTGCTCATCTCTATCTCAAACACCCAGCCAGCGCCGTATGGGTCCTTGTTCATAATGGTCGGATCGTCGTTCAATTTTTCGTTCACGGAAGAAATCTTGCCTGACAGGGGGGCGTATAGTTTGCCCACCCATTTCCCGGTCTCCACGCTTCCCACTTCCGCATTCTGGGCTACGTCGTCGCCTTCATAAGGCAGACTCCACGTAGCTTATGTCCCCTGCAAGCTTCTGCGCATAGTCTATAAGGCCTACACGGGCGATTTTTCCCGTGATCCTGGCCCACATAAAGCCTTTCTGGTAATACAAGTCATCCGGCATCTGGTATCCTACTACGTCCATTTTAATCCTTAAAGTATATCCCGTACTTATAGCACTACTCCTATCGCTTTGGCAATCCCTGACACGCCTGCCTGGACCACGAAGGAAACCGCTATAAGAACCCCAGCCATCAGGATAGCCACTGCCACATTGCCTTTCTTAAGCTCTTCCATCTCGTCAATGTTCTTGGTTATCTTGTCCAATATGTTTATGGCCATGTATATCGCAACTACTGCAAGTATTATCCCTATCAATAGCTGGATCAATCCGGCCAATATGGCGCTTATGGAAAACCCTATGGTAAGCGCCCCGGTAAGCCCCATAACCCCTGCCTGCACGACATTAGCTATGGACAATATTATTGCAGCCATAAGTATGCCCACTGCAACGTTCCCCTTCTTAAGCTCCTCTTCCTCGTCTATTCCTTTCGTGAACTTGCCGAACAGGGACAAGCCGAGGTATATAGACGCTATGGCCAATATCAAGCCTACAACAAGCTGCAAAACACCTATTCCTATCCCCAAAATAATTTGGTTTGAATCCATTTTTTGTTTCCTCAGAATTTTTTTTGGTTTATATATTATAAATCCAACCCCTATAAAAAGCGGATTTAGATAGTCACATCCCGGCAGTGCGCCGTATGCTCTGATACCTCGCGACGTCAAGCAGACGACCGGGGGTTATGTAACCGATTATCCGGCCTTCTTCGATGACCAAAACAAAATCCCTTGAAAGAAGGAACGACAAAGCATCCTCTATCTTGGCATTCGCATCTATCACGTCCATGTTTCCGCGCGCAAAATCCCTCATAGGCCGGCCCTCATCCGCGACCCGCAAGCCTCTCAAATCCTCCACATTGAAAATGCCGATAACCTTGCCGGTTACGTCCGTGACAGGATAATACCTCTGATCTGCCACGGCCACGTTCTGGATGAATTCCCTGACAGGCACGGAATCGGCAACATGCCTATAACTAGGTACAACCGCTTCTTTCAGAGACAGACCCGAAAGCGCATGCCTTATCTTCAGGACCTGCAGCTCCTGACCGCCTGCGAAGAAAAGGAAGATAGCTATGACAACGGTGAAAATATTCCCGGAGGCTATCCCCCAAATTGCTATCAAAACAGCTATCACTTTCCCCACGTCCACGGCAATCTGTGTGGCCCGGACATAATCCATCCTGAATGCCAGAACCGCTCTGAAAATACGTCCACCGTCCATGGGAAACCCCGGAAGCAGATTAAAAGCTCCGAGCACGAAATTCAGCCACATGAGACCTGATAGAAGAGAAGAAGGAGCCATCAGGTCTACTCCTCCGCCCTGAAAATACCATCCAAGGCCTTGAAGAGGTATGTTCAAAGCAGTCGCCGCCAAAAAGATCACAGCAAAAAACAGCATATTGGAAAACGGCCCGGCCAAAGACACCAGATACTCTTTCTTGGGATCCTCAGGCACCTCTATGCTGGCAATTCCTCCGATAGGCGTAAGAGTGATCTTCTGCACAGGTATCTTGTAGTGCTTGGCCATAAGGGAATGGAACAGCTCGTGGATCAATACGATGGTGAAGACTATTATCAGGAAACCGAAAAGCGGCGGGTCAAGTAAGACAAGCATGAGAAATAGTATAAAGGTTATGTCCAGTTCTATGGATATGCCGAAGACCTTGAAAATCCGGTAAGAAGGCATTTTATGCTATTGCTATCCTCTCTGCAGCGCGGTGATGCCTGTACGGGCTATGTCTTTTATCCCGAAGCCCTTTGTAAGGTCTATGAATGCGTCTATCTTTTCAGGGTCCCCCGTGACCTCAACGGTAAGGGTCTCAGGGCTTACGTCCACTATCCTCCCCCGGAAGACGTCTGCGTACTGCATTATCTGGGAGCGGTTCTTTTCCTCCGGGCAGTGCAGCTTTACGAGGCATAGTTCCCTGCAAATGGATTTGTCCATTGACAAGTCTGTTACCTTTATGACGCTTATTATCTTGTTCATCTGTTTTTCGATCTGCTCCAATGTCTTGTCATCGCCTGTGGTAAGAATTGTCATGCGCGCTATGCCGGAATTCTCGGTTGGGCCTACGGTGATGCTGTCTATATTGAACCTTCTCCGGGTGAACATGGATGCTACACGCTGCAAAACCCCTGGCTTGTGCTCGACAAGAGCAGTGAATATGTGCTGCCGCATTTTATTCTATTTATTTGTTTTAGGGAGTAATATTAAAGGGCACTAAGTGTATTAAAGTGTATTACGGTGTTATCATATTAATTTGGGCCTATATATTTCGGCCTCCTTATAAAATGCCAAAACCAGTAAGCAGCTATCCGGAACCGGGGGAGTACGTCATAGGGACGGTTGAGAGCATATTCAAGCAGGGAGCATTCATCACCCTGGATGAATACGACGGAAAGAAGGGGATGCTGCCCCTCTCGGAGATATCCCTTAAATGGGTCCGAAACATCAGGGACTACGTAAGAGAAGGCCAGAAAGTCGTACTCCTGGTCCTGGGGGTAAATCCCGAGCGCGGACACATAGACCTTTCCCTGCGCCGCGTAGTCGACGCCAAGCGGAAAGAGAAACTGCAGCAGGTCAAGCAATTGCAAAGGTCTGAGAAACTATTCGAGGTCCTGGCAGGGGAACTGAAAGTACCGGCCGAAGAAATAAAGAAGAATGTCGGTGAAAAACTCCTCACGCAATACAACAGCCTCTATGAAGGCCTTGAGGCGATAGCATCCGACGAGCACGCCGCAGACAATCTAAGCATAGACGCCAAATACAAAAAAGCGTTTGTCGAACTGGTCCAGAAAAGCATCAAGCCGCCGTTTGTATACATCACGGGATACGTGGAATTCAAAAGCTATGAGCCGACAGGCGTTAACATCATAAAAGACGCACTTAAAAAGATAGAGAAACACGTAGTAGAACACGACTCAAAGATAGAGGTAAGCTACATATCTCCGCCCGTATACAGGATAAAAGTGCGGTCCACAGATTATAAGACCGCCGAAAAAGTCCTCAAAAGCGCCGCAGACGAAGGCATAGAACACATGCGAAAGAACGCAAGCAGCGGCGAATTCCACAGAAAAATAGAGGAGATAAGGCATGAGAATACGTAAATGCGCAAACTGCGGCGCATACACGCTGAAAGAACACTGCACGCGCTGCGGCGGGAAGACCTTCCATGTAAGGCCCGCCAGATTCTCCCCTGAAGACCGCTACGGGAAATACAGAAGGATGATGAAGGCTTTGACAGCGGCAAAGGAATAGCACTTTTTCTCGCAAAAAAAAGAACAGAAAAATGCTCAGAGAGATAGCAAAGAAAGAAAACATACCCGAAGAAAAACTGGAAAAAAACGTATCCAACGGTTCAGCAGTAGTCGTCAAAAACGCCAAAAGAGACATTGCTCCAATAGCCATCGGCGCAGGCACGCATGTAAAGATAAACGCAAACATCGGAACCTCGCCTGAAAAATCAGACCTCGCTGAAGAACTGGAAAAGGCGAGAATAGCAGTAGAAAGCGGCGCAGACACCCTAATGGATTTGTCCATCGGCGGAGACCTGGATGGGATACGACGCAGGATACTGAAAAATACGAACGTCCCCCTGGGCACTGTCCCGGTATACCAGGCCTTCCTAGAAAAAAAGCTGGACATGTCCGCAGAATCAATGCTAAAAGTAATAGAGAAACACTGCAAAGACGGAGTAGACTTCCTGACGCTGCATTGCGGGATAACAAAAGACATAGTAGAGAATCTAAGCACGCGACTTATCCCGATAACCAGCCGGGGCGGAAGCTTTCTTGCCGCCTGGATGGTAAAAAACAATGAGGAGAACCCGTTATATTCGCAGTTCGACAATGTCTTGGAAATCGTAAAGGAATATGATGTGGTCATAAGCCTGGGCGACGCCTTGCGGCCGGCCTGTACGCATGACGCAACCGACGCCGCGCAGATACAGGAACTCGTAAACCTTGGAAGGCTTACAAAAAGGGCACGTAAAGCAGGCGTCCAGGTGATAATAGAAGGTCCGGGACACGTCCCGCTCGACCAGATAGAGGCAAACATGCTCCTTGAGAAGAGGATATGCGGAGGGGCACCATTCTATGTCCTCGGCCCACTTGTAACGGACATTGCCATAGGCTACGACCACATCACCGGCGCAATCGGCGGAGTCTGTCGCTGCCATGTACGGCGCAGACTTTCTCTGCTATGTGACGCCTTCGGAGCATCTCGGCCTGCCTAGTAAAGAAGACGTAAAGACTGGAGTCATAGCCTCGAAGATAGCCGCCCATGCCGCAGACATGGTAAGGCTGAAGGACACCAAACGAGACGACGAACTATCCCGGGCAAGGAAAAATTTGGACTGGGATGCAATGTTTTCGCTCTGCATAGACAAAAGCGTGAAAGAAAAGCACTCCGAACTATGCAACAAAAAAGAGTGCACAATGTGCGGAAAATACTGCGCACTGAGGATACTAAAAGAATACCTGAAGGAATAAATATCCCCGCAGCAAGCTGCGGGGTATTTACGACGTAAACGTGGTAAGCTTCATTTGAGCGTAATCTTCTTTCTCTTCAGGGGAGCCTTGCTGCTCAACATATCTTCTGATTATGTCCTCTGTTACGCCGTCTCCAACAGTTCCTACGTATCCGCCATCACTCCAAAACTCTGCTCCCCAAAGCGTTTTCCTAACCTCTGGAAAACGCTCAAAGAGCAGGCGGGCAGATACGCTTTTCATCACCTGCATCACCCTGGCAGGGGCATACCTGGGAGCAGCCCCAACAAAGGCGTGCACGTGATTACCGTCGCAACCAACGGCATCCAACTCAAACTCATACCTATCGCCAATACCCTTCAAAACTTCACAGAGATACGATTCCAACTCCCCCCTAATCAGCCCCTTGCGATACTTCACACACAAAACCATATGATACCTAATCTTATACACACAATGCGAAGCCCTACCTAAATCCACACAATTATTTACACACAAAACCTATTTACTTGCAAGGGGAACGACCCCGCTGCAAGCAGCGGGGTATTACGATAAAAATAAACGACTTCGGATTTGCGTTCCTGCTTATTGCTGCTTGCAGTTCTTAAAAGGGTTGTGTTCTTGGTGTCTATTCTTCCTTTGTTAGTATTTCTTCTACCTGTGTCCTAAGCTTTGGAGTTTTATTTTTCAGTATGTCCCAGACTATGTTCCAGTCGATGCCGAAATAGTGGTGTATGACCTTGTCTCGTAGTCCGGCTATCTTTGTCCATTCGATGTCTTTGTTTTTCTTCCGGAATTCTGGGGATAGGTTTTTCGCTGCTTCCCCGATTATTTCAAGGCTTCTTGCGCATGCTCTTTTGAGTACCTCATCGTCCATGAGGTCTTCAAAATCGATGTTCTCAGTCTCTTTTGCCAGGAAAACTGTTTCGTCGAGGATGTGTTTCAGGTAAGCGGTGTCTTTTCTCATATCCAGACAACCTCCTTCTCCGCGTAGGGCCTCATGTATGGGCTGAGGCTGCCGAAGGTCACAAGGTCGACCTTTTTCTTGAGCAGGTCTTCCAGGTAGGATGACAGGTCCATGAATGAGTCGAAGCTAGGCTCCTCGAATTCCACGAGGAAATCTACGTCCGAATCCTTCCTCTGTTCTCCGCGTGCGTATGACCCGAAGCAGCCTATCTTCCTGACTTTATACCTCTTCAGGATTCTGCGATTCTCCTTTAGGAGTCCTATGATTTCCTTACAGGAAAGATTCTTTTCAGGTTTCATGGAAAAATTCGTTAACCCTCATCGTTAACTCCCATAAACAAGGGATAACATATTATATAACGAAGGATAGAGTTAAATGCAGTATTGATTCGCTAATAAAAGGATTAGAAATGCTGGATAGATTAGCAGAGGGGGAATTTATTAGAAAAGCCCGGTTCATAGTCATTTAAAGGGATATATTGCGCTATATTATATGATGAGGTGTTTGTAATGTCTGAATTCCTGGTAAATGTACCGGATGAGTTGGTTCCCGGATTTAAGAAGCTGGACCGGGAAGAAGTTAATGCTGTGTTTTCCAAAGCATTGAAGGAGAGGTTGGCTGAGAGGCTCATGTTCAAGGTCGCCGACGAACTGCTCAAGGACTCGGAGATAACTGATGAATTAGCCCTTGAATGGGGGTCAGAGCTTAAAGAAAAGGCAGTCCGGCAACGCAGGAAGTAAGGCATAGAGGTATGGATAAATTACCGGATACCCTGGTTGTCGACGCCTGCATACTTTTCTCATTCTTTAATAATAAAATACTCCGGCCTAAAGGCCGGAGTATTGCTTTCAAAATCGGCAGATAGAGGCATGCCTAATCCCCTGCCTCTAAGGCAGGGGTATGCTGCCGATTTTGTAATCATTCAAGCACCACGACAACGCCTACTGGAAGGCCTGTCATAGTTAAACTTTAGTCGGATTAAAATTGAACTATCGGTTAGGAATATTAGGATCACTGCGTCCTAAAGCGGATTTTTTGTCTTTTTTCTCTGTCTTTCTTTTTTTGTCGGCATAGAGGCAGAAGCATGTCAGCAATATTAGCAGTAGGATTATTCCTCCGGCCATTGGCGCATTTTTCCCCATAAATGCCGCCGTCTGTCCTATTATAGCTGACAGTGCCGTTTCATCAATCTTCAACACATTGGCTGATTCGTAGCTCGCAGTAAGTCCGGCTCCGTTAGTTACCTCATATTTGAACATGTAGCATGTTCCGGGGGAGGTTGTCAGGGCAATGGATGTTGTTCCTGGGTTTTGTGTTCCTTCTGCGGTCCAGTTGCCGTATTCCCCGCAGGTGCCTTCTGAGAGAACTGCCTCCTTTTTGTATAACTGAACAGATGATATCCCGGACTCTTCATCTGTGCCTTGGCCGACTGTGATGTTTGTAACCGTATTTTTTTCATAGCCGTCTGTATAGTTGATATAACCTCCAGTGGGTGCTGTCCAATCGATGCTAAAGGTTCTCTCTACGGTTTCCCCGATATTGCCGGCAGCGTCGGTTGCATATGCTTTTATCTTGCATTGATTTGTTCCCTGGCTGCTGCATTCTTTCAGGTCACCGACTGTTATAGTTATCGGCGTAGAGCAGGGTCTTATGGTCTTCTCCTTTGTTGCGGCATTGTTGCTTTCGATCTGGTAATAGCATTTATCCAAATTAGAGCCGCCGGTGTCTGTGTCTGACAGGCTTATGCTGTAGTCTGTTTGCTGCCATGAACCTGCATCCGGAGATAGTATCATAGTTGTCGGTTTTTCTTTATCGACCTTGATTTCAGAGCTTCCGGTTGCAGTATTTCCGGCGTTATCGGTAACGTTCCAGCAGGCTGTTGAGTGCTGTGAAACAGTTACCGGCGAGTTGTAAGGACTTGCTGAGTTGCACGTTAGACCGAACGGAACAACAGTCAGGTAAGTGGTATCGCATCCGCTTCCTCCATCATCGGAGCACGTCAAGTCTATGGCGGCATCCCCCGGCTGCCAAGCCGCAGGAACACCGTTTAATGCCCCGGCAGGGTTTGTTTCATCGATTTTGAATTCAACCGCTGTATTGGAGAATACAGCATTTCCAGCAGCGTCCTCTGCATAAGAGCATATCCATGAATGCCGGGAAATTGTCTGAGGGCTTGCTTCATTGTAGCTTCCGGCATCAGTCGGACATGGCCCGGCCGATGTTGAAGCATACAATTTGTAGCTCTCTATGTCACAGCCGCTTCCGCCGGAATCCGAGCAGGTTACCGCTGCCGTGGAATTATAGTCCTCCCAACCCGACGGGGCGCCAGAAACGCCTGCAATAGGCGCGGTCTTGTCTATCCGGACCGCATACGAACCGACTGATGAGGGATTGCCTGCATTATCCCATGCCTGGTATCTGACAATGTTATCCTGGTTAGCCGCATAAGATAGTTGATACGGATTTGCCAGTATTATTCCTGAATCAGGGTCACAGTCGGCGCCTATGCAATATTTGACATCTCTTATATCGCTGTCCCCGGTGTCTTGCGGATTTAATGTAATGGTCTGGTCTGAGTCCGCCCAGGTTCCGTCATAGGCATAGTCATTTGTTATCGTCGGCTGTAGATTATCGATCTTAAATTCTGCAGGACTGCTCACGGCAGGGTTGCCGACATTGTCTTCTGCATATGCGCAGACCCACTGATGGCTTGAAACAGTTACCGTAGCCTCAAATGTATATTCCGACCTGCTCTTCGGGCAATTAGCCGGGGCAGAGGTATACTGTTTGTATCCATAACTTAGGGCATTACAGCCGCTTCCGCCGTTATCCGTGCATGCCAGTGTCGCTGTTGCGGTTGCATTCTGCCAGCGGGATATGCCGTTCAGAGAAACCGTTGGAGGAGTCGTGTCGGGGGTCAGCGCAACTGCATTAGTCCCTGTCCCGGCGTTACCGACGTTATCTATCGCCCTCATGTTCACAGATGATGCGCTGCTTGTGTCCACATCAGTTGCCGTGCAGCTCCCGCCGTCAATCGGTATCCATGCCGGGTTGGCAGCACCCCAATTTAGGGTATACTCGCAGGCCTTAATCCCGGAACCGGTTTCAGTCACTGCCGCAGAAATAGTTGACTTCCCGGAGACATACTTTACCGTGCCGTCATATGAAGGCGTTACAGTTATCGCCCCGACCACCGGCGCAGTGTTGTCGATCTGTATCCGCCTATTATCTGATGTTTGTAGGTTGCCTATTTTATCTGGAACCGACACAGTTATCCTGTGCGCGCCGTCGGACAAGCCGGACTGGGTCTTCAGGGTTATAGTCCCGCTGCATTTTTTGGTTGAGGCGAAATAGGTAACGGTTCCCGTAAAGGAATCTGCTGTGCCGTCTATTTTTGGGCTGCAATCCAGTCCGTTGTTTACCCCGGAACCTGTGTCTATCACGCTGACGTCAACACTTAAAGCATCTCCGTCCGCATAATAAGCATCTGTTGCAGGAGTATTCCAGATGTAGGATGGCGCAGTCACATCGATTGTTGTCTTTGCATCTTCGGTGTTAGAAAAGGTGTTACCTGTGTTGTCTGTGGTATCCACGCCCCACACATACTGGGCATCTGAACTTGGATTAGGCGCGGTAGCAGAGAAACTCATCTGTTCTGATGATCCGGGTCCTATGATGTTCCCGCCGAAGGCATCGGTGAAACAGACAGCCTCCGAAGGACTGGAACCGATATCCGACCAGCCGCCCGGGCAGGAGATACTGGAGACATCCATTGAAAACCCGGAAGCAGAGGGAATACCTACTGCGATTTTATAGATGGGATCAACCCCGTTGTCAGTAACCGTAAAAGTATAAGTGTCCTTCATCCCTTTTTTCATGAATGCCTTGTCGAGGGAGATGCTTGAGGTATGCGCTGCGCTGACGTAGCCGGACAAGATCATGCCTGCCAGGAGTAGCAGCAGAACTTTAGAATTCGGTATATGGATGCTTTCTTTCATGTTTTTAGCTGTCCTGCAGGATTGGCCTTATCCTGTTTTATTAATTTGGTATTCATGGCTTAATAACTTTATTTAATTATATAAACAGAAAGATTATCGGATTATGTTCATTTTTTGTTGTTTTAAAATAATAATTCTTTGGCTTTGGCTGTTTTTAATCTAATTTATTGAGCTGGATTGGAGTGGGAAATATTAACTTATGATACGTATTATCTGACATGGATGAATATCTCCTTGACATAAAGATTCGTAGGTTGAAGGAGGGGGGCTACCTCGCGACCTCGGATTCAGTTCAGGGACTTGTGGCGCAGGGCAGGACGATAGCAGAAACCTTGGAGATCTCGAGGGATGTTGCGAGGAAAATTATAGAATCCTGCATCGAGCATGGCGATCCCCTGCCGCTCAAGGCTAAATAATGTGGTTCTGGGTAAGCCAGAACATGACCGTACTTCTTCTTTTACCTTATCATCCGAGTGAACTGGCATCCCTAATCATTTACTCGTAAAGTCCCTGTACGATGGAGATTCGGCGTATCATGCCGGGTTCCCAAAAAAAACAGGTTTAAATATCTTTATGTTCAAAATAAAGGTATTATATTAAAACCTTTAATTAGGATTAACGGTTTTTGTTCTGGCTCTTGCAGGGAAGAAAAGAAATTTCCGCATTTGTTTCGTTATTTACTCTGAATCATAATTTTATCTGGTTACAAAATGGTCGACTTGTCGGCGTCCTTATCGGGCATAAGATTTAAGAATCCTACTGTGCTTCCTGCGGGCATACTCGGCGTTACTGCCTCCTCACTTGCGAGGGCTGCGTCTATGGGAGCAGGCGCGGTGACTACAAAGTCCGTCGGGCCTGAGAGGAGGGAGGGCCATAAGAATCCGGTTGTCGTCGAAGTGGACGGGAGCCTGTTGAATGCCGTCGGTTTGTCGTGTCCGGGCCTTGACGAATCGGTTGAGGAATTGAAGAAGGCTGTGAAGGCTGCGCATGTCCCGCTGATAGCCAGCTTTTATGGGAGGACTGTTGAAGAGTTCGGTCTCGTCGCTGAGAGAATAAGCGAAGCGAAGCCTGATTTCATCGAAGCGAATATTTCCTGCCCCAACATAGAGGACGAATACGGTAAGCCTTTTGGCACCAGCTGCGAGCTTGCGGCTAAGGTTGTCTCAGAGGTGAAGGACGTGAGCCGTATTCCTTTGATCGTTAAGCTTACGCCGAATGTGTCTGATATTAAGAGTATCGCATTATCCGTGGAGGAGGCTGGAGCTGATTGTATTTCGGCCGTGAACACGGTTGGCCCCGGCATGTATATCGATGTTCGGTCTGCGAAGCCAGTTCTATCTAATAGAGCCGGCGGCTTGTCCGGTCCTGCCATCCGTCCCATAGCCGTGCGCTGCGTCTACGATATTTATGAGGTTGTGGATGTTCCGATAATCGGCATGGGCGGCGTATCGTCCGGCAGAGACGTTGCCGAGATGCTTTTGGCCGGCGCATCGGCTGTTGGAATAGGCACCGCGGTATGGAAGAGGGGAGTGGGCGTATTCAAAGAGGTGTGCAGCGAACTTGAAAAAGTCATGGATGAGCGGGGGGATGGGTCACTTTCGGATTTGATCGGGAAGGCGCATAATTAGAAGAAAATGGATAAGGAGAATCTTAACAGGTTTTTTTTGGCGGTTTTTTTCCTGCTTCTGGCGTATTTGTCTTTCATGATTTTGCAGGGTTTTCTTGTGTCTATTTTTATCGGCGCAGTTGTCGCGTATATGTTATTTCCTTTTTATGACTGGCTTGAGAAAAAGACAGGCTCCGGCCGGGCTTCTGCTCTTATCCTGAGCATTGCTGCTGTCTTTGTTTTGGTTGTGTTGTTTATCGTTATAGTGCTTCCGTTGGCCGGCGAATTCGACAGGGCCTATCAGATTTACTTGTATAGTTTTCCGAAAACACTTGAAGAGCTTGGGAATTGCTCTGCCATGCAGGAGGACTATAAATGCCAGCTATATAATTATCTTGCGGCAAACGTCGGCGAGAGCACCCTCCAGGATGCGCTTCTGTCGGTTGCGAAGCCTGCTTCTGATTACGTCGTAAACAATGTAATGGAATTCATAAAGAATCTTCCGAATCTCCTGCTGCAGTTCACTATCATCTTGTTCTCGACATTCTATTTCCTAAGCAACGGAAGATCGGTTATCCGTAAGACTGTTCATGCGCTTCCGTTGAAAGACTCTCAGAAAGCGAAGATAAAGCATCGGATAAAAGACGTATTGAATGCAGTGATATACGGAAACCTTATGACTGCTTTCATAGAGGGTGTGCTAGTAACCGCCTTGTTCCTTGCTTTGGGCATAGACCTTGCGGTTATCGCAGGGATACTCGTGATGTTATTCGCACTGCTGCCGCCGCTTGGGGCGATGATAATATGGCTTCCGGCAGTTATCATACTTGTCGTGTTGAAGGAGTATGTGAAGGCTTTGATCGTTTTTGTAGTGTGTCTTGCTATTCTGGGTTATATTGATAACATTGCCCGGCCTGCCATCATAAGTAAGAGGGTTCGCCTGTCTTTTCTCTGGGTTCTCTTGGGTGTATTCGGCGGCCTTTCAGCATTTGGCTTCATCGGGATATTGGCGGGTCCTCTGATACTTTCTTTGTTTGTAACCGTCCTTGACTTGTTAGGCGAGGAATTAATAGAGCGTTCGGAAGAAAATGAGCACACCTGAAACTGTTAGAATACTTGAGGTGAGGAAGGAGACCAGTACTGTGAATACTTTGGTCCTCGGCAAAAAATCCTGCTGCATGGAATATGGCCAGTTCTTCATGTTATGGGTTCCCGGGGTAGGGGAAAAGCCCTATGCCTGCAGCAGAGCCGATGAGAGGAGCATGGAGGTAACGGTCAAGCATGCAGGTCCCTTCTCTGAAAAACTGCGGAGCCTGAAAAAAGGCGACCATGTAGGGATACGAGGTCCCTACGGCAGTGGATGCTTCACTTTGAAGGGAAAGAGTCCCTGCTTTGTTGCAGGAGGCCTTGGCATTGTTCCTATGATTTCCATGATAGAGGGCATGAAAGGCTCAGGCAGAAAACCCACAGTTATTTTGGGTGCCAAGACAAAAGACGAGCTTATTTTCGCAGAAAGGATAAAAAAGGCCGGAGCAGCCCTAAGAATAGTCACGGACGACGGCTCGGCAGGAGAAAAGATGTTCCCAAACCAAGTTTTAGCTTTGGTAATAAAAGAGAAAAAAACAGACCAGGTCTACTGCTGCGGCCCAGAAGCCATGATGCGAGAAGTATTGAAGATAGTCCTCGAGAAAAAAATACCTGCCCAGTTCTCGCTGGAGAGGTATATGAAATGTGGGATAGGCCTCTGCGGGAGCTGCGCACTCGACCCGTCCGGCCTGCTTGTATGCAGAGACGGCCCGGTATTTGACGCCGATAAAATAAAAGACTCAGAGTTCGGGAAATACAGAAGGGATGCCGCAGGCGGAAAGATAAAAGTATAGTAGGATACATGGAAAATATATAGAAAAAATGTCCGAACAGGTCATCAAGAACGCAAAGATAGTCCTGCCTGAAAGGATTTATGCGGGAGACATACTCATAGACGAGGGAAAAATCAAGAAAATAGGCAAAAACCTTTCCTGCGGAAAAATCATTGACGCCAAAGGAAAACACGTACTCCCAGGCCTCATAGACGCCCACGTGCATTTCCGCGAGCCCGGAGGAAGCAACAAGGAAGACTGGCTTAGCGGCTCATCCGCAGCAGCAGCCGGAGGCGTGTCATGCGTTCTGGAGATGCCAAACACCCAGCCCCCAACCATAACCAGGGAACTATTGGACGAGAAAAGAAAATTCGCCAAAAGATCGGTCGTGGACTACGGCTTCCATTTCGGGGCGTCCACGAGCAACATAGATGAACTACGACTGATCGACCGCATAGCGTCCGTCAAGTTTTATATGGGCTCTTCTACCGGAAGCCTTCTTGTGGAAAGCGATGCTGTGCTATTTGAAGAGCTTTCGGTGCTTGCAGAAAGAGGGATCATTGCCACCGTACATGCGGAAAGCGAGCAGATGATAGCATATCTTACAAAGAAGCTGCGCGGCGAGTTGCGGACGGATGCGCAAGCTTATGCAGAGGCCAGGCCCAACCTGTCGGCTGCTGATGCGGTAAATCGGATACTGTCGTTGTCGAAGCTGGCCAAGAACAGGATACACTTATGCCACATAAGCACCAGAGAGGAGGTGGGAATACTTGAGACGTACCGCGGAAGTATGCCGGTTACTGCGGAGGCTGCGCCGCATCACTTATTCCTGACAAAAAACGACTATGAAAGGCTTGGAGTCTCTTGCAAAGACCAACCCGCCCCTGCGCTCAAAACAGGACCAGGAAGCCCTTTGGAAAGCGCTGGCGGAAGGCACAATCGACATAATAGCAACAGACCATGCGCCTCATCTGCTGGAATCCAAGAAACAGGACATATGGGACGCGCCGTCAGGGGTTCCGGGCCTTGAAACCATGCTGCCCCTCCTCCTGAACGAAGTAAACAACGGCCGACTGACCATGAAACAGATAACCCGTCTCACAGCCGAAAACCCTGCAAGGATCTTTGGGATAAAAAACAAGGGCCAGATAAGGGAAGGCTACGACGCCGACCTGGTCATAGCGGACATGAAGCTTTCGAAAAAAGTGGACGACGAAGAATTGTACACCAAATGCGGCTGGAGCCCGTTCACAGGCCGAAAGCTGAAAGGCTGGCCCGTTACGACAATAGTCCGCGGAAACGTCGTATACGACGCAGGAACGATACATAAAAACAAAGGAGAAGAGGTGCGATATGACAGATTTTCTTGAAAAATACCGGAAGATACGTGATGAAAAGAAGAGCGTGTTATGCATAGGCCTCGACCCATCCCCATCAGAGGTCCGCGAGGAAGAGATACTGCAATACTGCCTGGAACTTGTCGAGAAGACTTCAGACTACGCGACTGCATTCAAGCCCAACAGCCAGTTCATACTATTCAACATGCGGGTGCGGGAACTGCGAGAACTCACAAGAGAGATACGCGGCCACGGATGCATCTCGATACTCGACCACAAACTATCGGACATCGGCTCATCCAACGACGCAGCAATACACTACATACACGCCTCGGGATTCGACGCATTCACCGCATCGCCATACCCCGGTAACATAAAGGAGACAACGGAAAGCGCCCACAGACAAAGCCTCGGCATCCTAGTACTGGGCCTGATGTCCAACTCACAGGCAACATGGGTGCAAAAAGACGCAACCCTCGGAAACAAACCGCTATACCAAAAGATATCAGAAGAAGTCCACTCAACGGAGCAGACGGCCTGGTCATGGGGACCACAGGACACGTCACGGCAGACGACATAAGAACCGCGCGCGTCCTCGCAGGAAGCAGTACACTGTTCCTGTGCCCGGGGATCGGCGCGCAGGGAGGGGAGATACAGAAAGCAATGGACAACGCCGGGCCGAACGTGCTACTGAACGTGGGACGGGCGATAACAGGCGACCCGTCTCCAAGGCGAAGAGCGGAAGAATACATGAAGGAGATGAATAAGTACAGGTAGGTTTTTTATTTTATCGCGTATAACCCTGCCTGCATATAAGAATACCATAGCAGCTCCACGACTGAGAATTCCGCCTTATGCAGGAGCGATAAATGCTCGTCAACAGTTATGGGAAAGTATTCGACCCCGAATCTGTTAAGATGCTTTTCCACGGCGTCTGCGTCTTTTCCTGCTGCTATCTGATAATTCCTCCAGCGCGCCTTTGCTATCTCGACTCCTTTTACGCTCGCAGGCCGGATATTCTCAAATGTTACATAGACGCCGCCAGCTTTCAGCAGGTCGAAACAAACCTTAGTAGCCTTCGCCCGCTCATAATTCGAGAGGTAATGATGTGACTGAATAGCGGATACTACGTCGAATTTTTCATCCACGGGAAGGGAGATATCCTGTGTCCCGCAGGGGTCGAGGACTTTTATCCTTTCAGAGGATATTTTAAGCTTTTCACGTGCAACAGAAAGCATCTCAAGAGATGGATCAGCCAGGACAAACCGCGTTCTTGGGAAAACCCTCCCAGCCTTTTCTATGAATGTCCCGGTTCCGCAGCCGGTATCAAGCCAGCTCCCAGGTTCCGGAGCAATCGCCTTCACGAGACTGATCGTTTCCTCGTGGAAGCAATCGTAATAAGGTATGGTGCTGCGGATCTGCGAATCATAGCATGCGGCCGGATGAGCTGTTTTATTGTCTGTTTCTGTCATCTTCTTTTCTTTTGACTTAAATTCTTATTCTACTTCCGGCTGTGATAATCTTCTGAACCTGATTCCTGCATGGTTTACCAGACTGTAGGCTTTGGTCTTTACCTGGTCGTTTATCAGGAAGAAGAGGGTTGAGTACAGCCATACAACGATCGCAAGCGTCCAGCCGATAGGCGCCATGAATATGCCATATACTGCGAAGATGGTTGCGATTATCTGCGTTCCTTCCGCCGCGGCGAATAGTATGGGCGCAGGCAGGGGCTTTTCCCAGAAATGCTTTTCCCCGGTTCTTGCGAGGTATATCGTGAGGTGCCCTGCGACCGCCAGCTTGAGGAATATGAGCGTCTGCAGCGTTGCAGTATCCAGCTTCATTATCTCTGTGCCTATCCAGAACATTAGGAAACTTGAAAGCACGCCCATCACGCCGAGCACCGATGCAAGGGTCATTATCTTTCTCATGTCCCATCTCACAGGCTTTTGGCTCACATATGCGTTGTCGTATGCGATCATCATTATAGGCCCGTCGTTTAGCAGCGCGATTAGGACTATCATCGCCGCAGTGAGAGGATAGAAGTTGAAGATAAGTATCGCCAGGGTCATGAAGAGCAGGATTCTTATTGTTTCGGCTATCCTGTATGTCGCGTAGCTGTTCATGCGCTGGAATATCTTGCGGCTCTCCCTTTCTGCGTCCACTATTACAGACAGTCCCTTCTTTGTCAGGACCAGGTCCGCAGACATCTTTGCGGCATCTGTTGCGTCTGCGACCGCGATTCCTACGTCCGCCTTCTTCAGCGCAGGAATGTCGTTTACGCCGTCGCCTGTCATGACCACGATGTGGCCATTGCCTTGCAGTAGGTCGACTATGCGGTACTTATGCTCCGGGTAGACTTCGGCAAAGCCGTCGGATTCCTCTATCATCCTGAGAGCTTCTCCGTCGGGCTTTTTCTCAAGCTCGGATGCGGGAAGGATGTTCGTCCCAAGCCCTACGCGCCGCGCTATCTCCTTTGCTATGGCCACATGGTCTCCTGTCACCATTTTGACCTGCACGCCCATAGCCTTTGCAGCCTTTATCGTCTCTGCGGAATCGTCCCTGGGAGGATCATATAAGGCGATGAATCCTGCAAGATGCCAGCTCCCTTTGTCATCGGTCACTGCGACCGCAAGCGTTCTGTATCCCTTGGACGCATATTCCCCGCAGATTCCGTCAGCTTTTTTTCGATCTCCGTCATGACCTCCTGCAAGAGACATTATCGCCTGAGGCGCGCCTTTTGCCGCCTTCCATGATGCCCCTGAGGAATCAGTATATTCTGCTTCGGTCTTCTTCGAGACCGGATCAAAAGGCATGAAAGACGTTCGAGTACATGCCCTCAATTTCAAACAAACCCCGCCCCTTTTCCCGGATTCGGAGATTATCGCATCATCTATCGGGTCCTTGTCTTCCTCCCTCGACGCAATCATCGCGCAGACAAGAAGAGCAGTCTCATCATACCCTTCCAGGGGTATTATGTCCGCTACAGTCAACTCATTCTTTGTGATGGTGCCGGTCTTGTCAGAGCACAACACGTCGTTCCCGGCCATCTCCTCGATCGCCACGAGCTTTCTTACCACTGCCTCCTTTTTCGCAAGCTGCGCCGCACCGACTGCCATGGTAACGGAAAGAACGACAGGCAAAGCCGCAGGAATAGCAGCGACGAGCAGCACAAGCGAGAACTGGAGCAGCTGAGCGAAGCTTTCATGCCTGAATAGCCCCACCAAGAACACGACGGCTATGAGGAACACCGCGATGACTATCAGATAGTCGCCGATCTTTACCACCGCCTTCTGGAAGTGGCTCGTCTTCGCCTCCTCCATAAGCTGCGTCGTCTTCCCGAAGAACGTCTTTCTGTCGGTCGCAGTGACTAAACAGTTCATCTCGCCTCGCTTGACTACCGAACTGGAATACGCCGGATCACCTGCATGCTTCTCAACAGGCAAGGATTCCCCGGTAAGCATAGACTCATCCAAGAGCAGATACCCACCACCGAAAAGCTTCACATCCGCAGGAACAATATCCCCAATACATAACCTGACCACGTCCCCCGGGACGATCTCGCGGGCCGGCTTCTCGCTCCACACGCCGTCACGCAGGATCTTTGCAGTAAGAGCAAGCTTCTTTTTAAGGGCTTCTATTGCGTTATCCGCCTTATATTCCTGCCAAAACCCGATAATTGCGTTAAGGAATAGAAGAGCAAATATTATGAAAAAATCATCCCAGTTCCCTATGTAAGCAGATATCAATACCGCAGACTCTATCATCCAAGGAATAGGACCCCAGAAGAAGCCGAGGAACTTCACTACCCTGCTCTTCTTTTTCTCGATTATCTCATTGAAGCCGTATTCCCCAAGCCTTACAGCAGCCTCCTGCGACGTGAGACCCTCTGATCCGGATGTGGACTGCTCTGAAACGGGATTCTGCTCGTCTGAATCGCGAATGCTCTGCTCCACATTGAAGATATATAATGTTGCGGGTTAATATCCATTCAAGCCTTTCGGAAAAAAAATCAGCATCCGGATAATTTATAACAAGAACCCGACAAGGAGGCCTGTCTACCTACAAGAACGTTTCTGCCTACTTCGTAATAAACAAGAACATGACAGGCAAAAGGATTAAAGGAATCCAAAAAAAAAGACCCCCATCTCGGCGGAAAAACAGGGACAATATAACCATATAGTGACTATAATAAGACCATTATTAACCTATTTCTAACTCATCATTTTCCATAGGTTCACCCCACTAATGTACCAAGGGGAGAATAATCCAATCGTCGGATAACCCATACAAAAAATGAGAAATATTTTATTCGTATTCGCCAGCCCATTAATAGATTCAGCCAATCAGGCGATAGATTCGATTAACGACCTAAACCCCTCAGACTACGCAATTCCAATGACTGCTTTTTTCGCGGTCCTAATCATATTAGCCCTATCACTGTTCTTTGCTTCCAGGTTGATTCATGCAAGCATGCTCAGATCGTTTTCCATGAACAACCAGGGACAGGGCGCCATGGAGTACCTGATGACCTACGGATGGGCCATACTGGTTGTTATGATCGTCGGCGTGGTTCTCTGGGAGCTTGGTGTTTTCAATTCCGGGCAAGGGAACCCGGTGGAGACGGGCTTCGTTAGACTGAATCCTCTGATGCCGAGCGTGGTATACAAGAACACCATCTTTAATGGAACTTTTGTAAACAATGCAGGAGTGCCTATAAGAGTGATGAGTGTAGCCATGAATGAGACGATTACCCGGGGTAATTGCACTATATCGCCTCCATCATCTCCGGTTATGTCCGGCGGGGTGTTCAACCTCGCAGCTACGGTCTGCCCTCAGGTGCCGACAGGTGCTGCATACAATATAGTGGTTGTGATAACATACAATTCAAGCCTGGCCGGATACACCACAGCACACACAGAAACCGGCTACATAAGCGGCACGGCTGAATAAAAGGATAATTGCATTCATTGGCTTTGCACCTAAGAAAAAAATTTCATTAACTGAGTTTTTGATTGGAAGGGCGCGTAAGTTCACCCGCACCCTGGAACCATTTATGTATAATACCAATGAAACAAAAGATTTTAGGTGCAAAGCCTCTAATCGCCCGTAAAAGAACAATCTCAAATGTAATACTTAGAAATGGATTCAGAGAAAATCAATAGGGCTACCCGCCAACTCGCTCCCTCAGGCAGCCAGATAACTGAGGAAACAGTCCTGTTTCTAGGAGTGCTCAAATGGGTGTTTTTAGCCGTTATCATAGGCTTCATGGTGGGCCTGTCCACCACAGTCTTTTTGAAGACTCTTGATCTTGGAATAAATTACACATCACAATACCCCATGTATTACCTGGGACTCCCAGTCGCACTCCTTGCAAGCGTGTTCCTCGTGACAAGATTCGCCCCCGACGCCCAAGGCCACGGAACCGAGAAGGTGATAGAAGCCATACACAAGAGAAATGGAGACATCCCTTCATCAGTGATACCCATAAAACTGATTGCAACAGTCGTAACGATAGCGTTTGGCGGATCAGCCGGAAAAGAAGGCCCATGCGCCCAGATAGGTGCCGGCGTAGCATCTTTGTTTGCGAGGACGTTTCGCTTCGATGCAGACGACAGAAAGAAGCTTGCGATATGCGGCGTTTCCGCCGGATTCGCTGCCGTGTTCGGCACCCCGATAGCAGGAGCTATATTCGGCGTCGAGGTGCTTTATGCCGGAAGCATATTCTATGTAGCGCTTCTTCCCTCCTTCATAGCGGGCCTGGTAGCTTACCATACCGCGTCCTCCCTGGGAGTTAAATACCTTTTCAATCAAATCGACTTCGCTCCGGTATTTTCCGGGACGTTCTTCATAGACGTGATAACGGCAGGCATATTTTTTGGGCTGTGCTCTTTCCTTTTCATAGAGATGATGAGAAAGACTGAAAAGTTCTACGAACGCCTGAACTTAGGCAGATATGAGAAGGCGGCTTTCGGCGGAATCCTGCTTATAGCCTTTGCCCTGCTTTTCTCGCCGGCATATCTGGGGCTTGGAATAAACTCGATACAGTCTTCCCTCAGCGGCCAAGAGATGCCCCTTTATGCATTCATAATAAAGTCGGCGACGACAAGCATCACCCTAAATTTCGGAGGAAGCGGAGGAGTCATTACAGCCATATTTTTCATAGGCTCGACCGCAGGGTCAGCATTCGCGCAGATAATGCATACTGACATCTCAACCTTTGCTGCCATAGGCTTTGTCAGCGTACTTGCAGGGGCCGCCAATACGCCAATAGCTGCAAGCATTATGGCTATCGAGCTTTTTGGGCCGCAGATAGGTCCCTATGCAGCGATAGCCTGCGTGATAAGCTTTCTCATGACAGGCCACCGCAGCGTCTATCCCTCCCAGAAGCTTGCGGCATCTAAGTCATTATCTCTTGAAACAGACGGCGAACTGCTCACGGATGACATGCTAGTAAGATACAAGCCCAGGAATAAGACCATCACAACGGCGCTTCTGGACGCTAAAAAGGGAATGGAGAAAAAGTAGGTCTTTACTTCTTTCTTTTCTTTTGATTTTTATTATACTTTTCCTTGTACATCGTCCTAACTATATTTAAATATGTAAGAACAATATATAAAGAAATATAAAAAAAATAGGCTAAACACGCAAAGATGGGATTACATACATAAATGAAAAACACTATATTATTTACGGGCTTTATTTTTGTATTATTTGCCGGAACGGTCTTTGCCGGTTATCCGAATGGCAACGTCTGTTTCGGAAACGGAGACTGCAACAGCGGCCTATGCCTGAACAACTACTGCTGTAACTCGGGCCAGTGCGGACGCGGGGGATGCTACAACGTCGGGACAGGTTATTCGGTTTACATTTGCGCAGGCACCGGCGTCTGGAAATATGCCAATGGAATGGCCTGCTTCAGTAACAGCGATTGCTACAGCGGATACTGCGTAGCGAATGTCTGCTCACATGAAACCTCATGCGCCCAACTGTGCGCACAGAAAGGCTACCCGATAACCGTCGGATGCAAGACCCTCTGCGACTCCTCGAACTGGGAGACATGCATCGGATCGACTTCGGACTGCCCGATCCAGTGCTGCTGCAAACTGTTCCCCGCGACTACTACAACCACGAGGCATACAACAACCACCACCCATACGACCACTACAACGAGACAGACCACAACAACACATATATGCACGACGACTACTTCCACGACTACTTCCAAGCCCACTACGACTAGCACGACTACGTCAACGACAACCTCGACAACGACTACTACAACCACGACAACCACTACTTCTTCTACTTCGACTACTGTTCCCTGCGGGAACCTTAAAATCTTCAAATTTGATGATTATGATGGCGATGGCGTATGGGGGCAATGGGAGCCTGCGTTGGCAGGTATTAGGTTTAACATAGTTGGCCCTGCATCCTACAGCCGAGTGACAGACCAATACGGAGAAATATTTGAGTTCTGCATACCCCTGGGAACGTATACGGTGTCCGAGGTTGTTCCTAACGGATGGCAAGCAACCACTAGCAGTTCTCGAACAGTAGTTATATCCTCAGAAGACTTGGTGGAAGTAAGATTTGGGGATAGACAGGTGCCAGCCACAACCACATCAACCACGACAACAACCACATCAACGACCACCACGACTACTACAACCTCTTCGACTTCTTCGACCACGACCAAGCTGACCACTACCTCAACTACTACTCGACCCACCACAACCACAACAACGACTACTTCATCTACAACAACTTCTTCTACTTCGACCACGATTCCTGTTTGCGGTAATCTTAAGATTTTCAAGTTTGATGACTACAACGCCGATGGCGTATGGGAGCAAGGAGAACCCGCACTAGCAGGTATCAGATTTAACATAGCCGGCCCTGCATACTACAGCCAAGTGACAGACCAGTACGGAGAAATATTTGAGTTCTGCATACCCTTGGGAACGTATACGGTGTCCGAGGTTGTCCCTAACGGATGGCAAGCAACTACTAACAGCTCCCGAACAGTGATTATATCTTCGGAGGATTTGTCGGAGGTAAAATTCGGAGACAGGCAGGTGCCAGTTACTACAACTACGTCGACTAGTTCGACCACGACCACTACGACCTCTTCGACTACTACCAGTACTATGTTTGATTGCAGTAAGGTAGTAGTTTCTGCAAGAGGTGTGGATGCTGCAGGAATAAAGCCGATTATGCAGTTGTGGGTGGATGGTAAGCTGCGCGCTCAGTGGGATGTCCTACCGGATACCAGGGAATACACTTATGATGCGAACCTATGCACAGGCGGCCACAACGTAGACATAGTCTATACCAATGATTGTTCTACGCCTACGGTGGACAGAAACCTATACGTATACTACATAAAAGCCGGAGGAGTTATGATAAGCTCAGACGATCCCTCAGTGAAATACGACAGAGGAGTAGGAAACGCAGCATTCGACGGCGTTGACGTGATAAACGGCCAAACCCTTATGGAATGGGATGGAGCGCTTCGCTTTAAGATAAACGGAGGCATGCCAGCGACCACGACGACAACATCGACAACCACTGCAACCACGACAACAACGACGATGCCAGGCTCATGCACCCTCATAGGCGATTATCCGCCCTGCGGAACTGTAACGCTTGGAGAAGTGATAGACCTGATAATGAAATGGGCAAACAACCAGGCAAACATCGGGGATGTGATAAACCTGATAGAAGCATACAAAACATCTCCATAAAAGGCGGCATACTCTATAGATGCCGCATGAGCAAGGCCGAGAAACACGTTCCCCGTGCTCTCCTTTTTTTCTTTATATTTCGTTTCCAGTAATGGAGCAAATCTATTTCTCTGCTATCGTCTCATCCACCTTCATCCCAAAGTGTCTTCCCTTGTCCTCTATGTACGCCAGCACCTCGTCTCCTCCCTTGAGCGCGGTGATCGACACGGCCTTCCCATCCTTGTCCACTAAGCGTATGGTTTCTGCGTTTTGGAGTATTGTTCTGATGGTTTTTCCGTTGTGTTCTGCTTCTACGAGCATTAGGGGGCGTTTTTCGATCTTGAGCCTGCCTATGACTACGGGGCGGGTGTTTCCTTTGTAGTCTACGCCTAGGACTTCATCACCTGATGTGAGTTCTGATAGGTATTTTGTGGAGCCGTCCGGCATCCTTGTGTATGCGTGGACTGGCCCCGCGTTTACGCGGAAGGGCCTTGCTGCTACGTATTGTGTTTCGATGGATTCCGAGTGCACCAGAAAGAGGGCAGAGGATTGTGATCCTACCAGCATTCCTTCTCCTACTGCGAACATGCTGCATGTGTCTATGCATACGCGGTCGCCCATGCCGGTCTGTTTTATGCTCTTTATTTTGACCGTTTGGAGGGGGAGTTTTTCTGCTGATGCCATCTCTACTATTTCGTTTATCTTTTTTATGTCTGATGCTTCGCCTGCGGCCAGTATTCCGTCTGCTCCTATTTCCAGTGTTTCGAGTGCTGTTTTTGCGTCTTCCTTGTTCTTTGCTTCAACTATTATCCGGGTTTTTCCTTTGAGGGCTGCTATTATGTTTTCGAGGGGTATGATCTTCCAGTCTGATGCTTTTACGACGACGTAGTCGACTTTGTTTCCGGCGGCTGTTACGTCTTTTTCGTCGGTCTTGTTTTTGATGTCTTTGTAGTATGCCTTTTTGTTTTTTGTCTTCAGGGCTTCGTCGAGTTTGTCTGAGATGTAGATGTCTGCTTCTTCGTCGGGCGCTGCCGTGAGTATTTTTCCGAGTTGCTTTACTTTTCCGGTTTCGCCTTTCTTTACTAGTACGGCCTGTGCGCCGTTTTCGAGGGCTGTCGTTACTCTCTTCTTTCTTTTATCCCATGGCTCGTCTTGGTCTGCCTTAACCCATAAGAACTTCATTTTATTATCAGTTCTATATAGGGTTTTGGATGTTTAAATTGCCTAATACAGGACCTTGAGGATTGGTGCGTTGTCGAATTCCACGCTTTGTTTTGTCCAGTCATTGGTCTTGTCGCATGGACTTGGTTCTTCGTTTCCTCTTATCTGCAGGGACATAATCGTTTCTCCTTTGCTTAGCTCGTCTTTTAGGTAGTCTGTTATGTCGAAGCTGTATGTTGCTGCGTTTTCGACTGTTCCCGTGGATATCTTGTTTCCTCCGATGTTGTGTAGGCTCATGCATTCTTCGCATAGGGGCTGGCTGCATATGTCGCCTTCGGCTTTGCAGTATTGTTCGTCCCAGTTTTCGTCTGCGGAGTATACTTCTATGTCTTGTGCCTTGTTCACGGTATTTGCCTGTAGGTCAAGTATCGCACTGCTTACTCCTGTTTTTATCCCTGAGATGTCGTATTTCAGGACGAACCTTTCCGCAGTATTTGTGTAATATTCGTCTCCTGTGTTGTAGCATTCGCTTCCGGCCTTGAGGTTCGGGTTGTTCGACGTTGCCGGAAGGTAGCAGTTATAGTAAGTATTGTTGCATCCCTTCTGCACGTCCATCTTGTATGTCTGCTCGGAGTCTATAAGCCTTGCGGTCTCGAACTTGGTGTTGACGCATTTTGCGTCCGGAGTTCCGGGGTTCTGGCATCTATCTTCGGTCATCGCGTCATTGTCGTTGCAGTCGGAGTCTTGCTTGCAGAGGCCTATGGCGAACACTGCCTTGAAGCTTGTCTGGCTCAGGCATCCGACGTTTTCCGCGCTGTAGTCTACGTTGGCCCTGATGCTTGACAGGTCGCTTGCGCTTGTTTCAATGACCATCTCGGCTTTTTCTCCCGATGCGAGGCTGCCCGGCGCGTAGATCATTTTGTAGTTTGGTATGTCGAGGCTTATGCTGTCTATTTTCGCAGGCCCTGTTCCGGTGTTCTCTATGTCCACTTTTATAACATCCTGGCCTTTCACCTGGCTGTGCGTGTAGTCGCTTAGTTTGAGATTCGGAGGGGCTGATTCTTTTACCGCTTTTATCGTGAAGCCTTCTGAGACCGTTGATTGGGATTCGAACGTTTTTATTGAGTTTACTATTTGTGGGTCGTATACTGCGCAGTCGGCGCCGCATGTGGAGCTTAGGCTTATGTTCCCCTCTTCTGTGACGACGAATCCATTATCCGTAGGGGCGATCTGTCCTGTTCCAGTGGCCGTGCATGTGGAGCTGCATAAAACTGCGAGCTTCTTTACGCAACTGCAGTCCACGTTACCTAAGTTTTCTCTTCCGCCAAGGTCGAAGCAGTCGCATTTGGATAGTCCCTGGCATTGCGGGCAGACTACATCGCATCTTAGGAGGTAGATGCAGGTTGGGACTTTATATAAAGTCGGTGAATATTTGCCGCTCTGTATGTCCGCCTCTGCCTGATAGATGCTTTCCACGGACTCTACCGGGGGCGAGTCGTCTGCTCCTCCGTCGCCGTAGAATTCTCCGCTGACGCCTGCCTTTGAGGTGATGATATCCCCTACGCAGCATTCGTCCCCGTTTTTGATGTTGAAGCCTTTCTGGTTATATACTTGGGAGCCCAGATAGAGGTTTAAGCGTATTCTCGGCCGCACCTTGGAGTCACCGCCGTTGTCAAGGCTTATTGTCTGACGAATCACCTTTGTCCCCGCATTTGTCTGGCCTACTCTGACAGTAATATCTTCGCTGTCCCATTTGGTAGTATCCAGGGAACTTGCCGTCACCGTAAGGGTGGAAATGTCAGGTGCTTTTGAGGAGCCGGTCAGTGTCAGTTTCACAGTCTTGGTTCCTCCGGCAGGCACTGTGGCGACTGCCTGCGAGAATTTGGCCCAGGAACTCATAGCGCCTGCGCTGACCAAGCTGACCATTTCGTCGGAGTTCTGGTTGTTTTTGACCGTAACGTCCACGCTCACCGTTCCTCCGGCCGCGATGGATACGTCGGTGCTGGACAGTTGTACCTCTATCTGGTTCGCGTACGCTGTGAAGGCGCATAATATCAGCAGGGCTGCGATAATGCCCGTCTTGTTTTTCATTTTCCAGACCTCCTTGTTTTGATTATAATCGCTGCTGCGATAAGGATCACAGCGACGCCGATTATCAGCCAAGAAGTGCTTTGAGGCTGCGTAGGCTCTTCTGTTGTTTCAGGCGGCTGCGTCTCTTCTGTCATGGTCGTCGCGACCTCCTCCGGAGAAGTCGTAGGCGTCGCCTCCTCGCTTACGTTGATCGCTTCTTCGGCCTTCGTGTCCTGGTTGATCTCTCTTGCAGTCATTATGTATTCGCCTGCTTCCTGTGGGTCGAAGGTTCCGTTGTATTCGCCGGACATCTCCACGTCGGATGCCAGGTCCACTATCTTGTTTTTTTCGTTCGTCAGGTATACTTCTATTTTGCCATCGAGGGGTATGCCTTTATCGTCTTTGTAGGTTATCGTGTAAGGTATTTTCTCGCCGGGCTGAAAGGAGTTTTTCGGGATCGTTATCGCAAGGTTGGCCGCTATGTCCTTGAATTTGGAGTAATCATAGTCGAGGGATACGGAATCCTGCAGGACGTTTTTGTCGTCGTACAACGTCGCCTTGATAGTTAACTTGCTCAGGTCTTCTCCGGGCTTGAACGAATCTTTCTTTGCCTGAGGCGGTGTAGTGATGACTTCGAATGGTCCTGTGCTGTCTTTGAACACTACGTTGCCGGACTCGTCTGTTACTTCGACGTTTAGCGTGCCGTTGAACGCCGTACTATAATCGGCAGACCCTGAGTAGCAGGCGAACAGCGTCACATTATCGTCTTTTGAGAGCGGGAATTTGTCGATGCCGAGGTATATGAACCTTCCTTTTTCTCCGGACACGGGCGTTCTAAGCTTGAGCAGGGATTTCTCATCCCCTGATTCGGCGGAAAAGACTATTTCGTATGTTGCAGGGGTAAGGCCGCTGACGTCGTATGTGACATCCTGTGTGCCGTTCTCAGGCAGGTCGACAGTTTTTTCCACAGTCTTGCCCGCAAGAGGTTCCCCTGAAAGGTCCGCCCATTCATAGACGTTCATCGTCAGGTTCACGGTCTTCGCAGGCCCCTCGTTCACAAGCTTCGTCTTTACCGTTATATTGCCGTTCTCCAGGATCGCTGCCGGCGCCGCGAATTCATATACTTCGCCGTTCACGGTCGTGCTGTTTTTACTGAAGTATATCCTGGAAGTGCTTGTACCATCAATGACTTCGAAAGTGGTAAGGTCTCCCGGAACCCCCGGAGGGCCGTAGGGCAGGATGCTCAAACCTGCAAGATTAAACGCCTCGCCGACTATAAAGTAAGCCTTTATCGTGTATGTCCCGGGTTTTGCGTTCTCTGGCAGGGTCCATTTGAATTTGTCATTTTTTATTATTGTGCCCTTGAAAAGGTTTATGTCCCTTGCAGCCCAGAACTCGTCAATCATCTGCTCGCCCTCATTCGGGTCGTTATAGAAGATCTGTATCCTGACAGACCCCTGCACTATGGGGGCATCCATCTGGCTGTATGGAGAGTAAAACACGGTTACGTCGTCTCCGGGAAAGTAGGTATTCTTCTCGGTAGACAGGTCCTTGAACAGCAGGCCCGTCTGGAATTGATAGTAGCTAAAGCAGTCGGTATCTTCGAGGGTTGCAGCAGCCATCTGGCTTAGAAACAAAAGCGCAGAAGCAAGAAACACCTGGGAAATTTTGTTCATTTACATTACCTCATATAATGGTTGTTTAAATAATTACCTTAAACGGCTATTTAAGCATTTAAGCATTATCGTATTTTAGAAAAAGGACAAAAACGGTATGGGATAATGGGGGATTTTTATGGGTCCTTGCATCTATTATTCCTTATTTCTATTATAATATATAGTTGAAATCATGGAGAAGGAGTTGAAACAGGTCATAGTGGTCCGAAGCGACCTCAAACTAGGCAAGGGGAAACTGGCAGGCCAGGTTGCGCATGCGGCTATTTCTGCTGCAGAAAAAAGCAAATGGAAAAAGGACTGGATGACCCTGGGCCAGAAGAAGACAGTGCTCAAGTGCGCAAACCTTGAAGAACTCTTATCCATATATGAACAGGCCAAGAGGTCGAATCTGCCTGCCGAACTCATTTCCGACGCAGGCAAGACCCAGATCCCAGCAGGAACAACGACCTGTGCCGGGATAGGCCCCGCACCCGAAGAATTGATAGATAAGATAACGGGCAATCTGAAACTATTATAATCCAAACACAAGAAAATGAAGGCAGTTATTCCGGCAGCAGGTCTTGGGACAAGGTTTCTCCCTGCGACCAAGGCTCAGCCAAAGGAGATGCTTCCCATCGTGGACAAGCCGGCGATACAATTCGTCGTGGAGGAAGCGATCAATTCAGGGATAGACGACATAATCATCATAACCGGGAGAGGGAAAAGAGCAATCGAAGACCACTTTGACCGCTCCTTTGAGCTGGAATATGTTCTGCGGGAAAAGGGCAAGATGGACCTTCTGAAACAGGTGGTGGATATCTCTGAGCTCGCAGACATACATTATCTGAGGCAGAAGGAGATGAAAGGCCTGGGCCATGCAATATACTGCGCAAAAGACCACATAGGAAACGAGCCATTCGCTGTTCTACTGGGAGACACGCTCGTAGACGCCCATGTTCCATGCACCAGGCAGATGATGAACTACCACCACAGATTCAAAGGCTCGATCATCGCAGTAGAAGAGGTGCCACTTGACAGGATAAGCGCCTATGGAGTCGTAGACCCGGACCCGATAGAGGCAGGAGTGTACCGGATAAAAGACCTCGTAGAAAAGCCTAAGCCTGAGGATGCGCCTTCCAACCTGGGCATAATCGGCAGGTATATTCTGACGCCTGCGATATTCGACATATTGAAGAATACCAAGCCCGGAAAGGGAGGAGAAGTCCAGCTCACAGATGCCCTTAGGTCACTTCGGCAGGAGGAGGAGATGTATGCCTGCAAATTCCAGGGCAGATTATACGACATAGGAAACAAACTGGACTATCTGATAGCGTCTGTCGAATTCGGCTTAAACAACAAAGAAATAGGCGGCAAATTCCGCGAATACCTCAAAACCCTGAGGCTCTAAAAAATGCCAAAAGTCCTCGTAACCGGAGGAGCCGGATTCATAGGCTCAAACATAGCAGACCTGCTCCTTGAGAAAGGATATGAAGTGATCGTTGTCGACAACCTGTCCACAGGCTCGCGCAGGAACCTAGATAAAGACGTCAAGCTCTACGTAAAAGACATATGCAAAGCCGACGTACGCAGCATATTCGAGAAAGAAAAACCTGATTATGTCATACATGAAGCCGCGCAGATAAACGTGCGCAAGTCAATAACAAATCCTGTGTTCGATGCGACAGTAAATATCCTCGGCTCCATAAACATCCTTTCCTGCTGCAAAGACTACGGCGTAAAGAAGGTCATATATGCGTCATCCGGCGGCGCCATATACGGCGAACCCGTCAGGCTTCCGGCAGACGAAAAACACCCGATCAGGCCGCTGTGTCCCTACGGAGCATCGAAATACTCCGTGGAGAACTACCTGTACATCTATAAGAAGAATTTCGGCCTCGACTATGTAGCTCTCCGGTACGCCAACGTCTACGGCCCACGACAAGACCCCCTCGGCGAAGCCGGGGTAATAGCTATCTTCATGAACAAACTGTCAAAGCGCGAAAAACCTGTCATATACGGAGACGGAGAACAGACAAGAGACTTCGTCTATGTCGGAGACATAGCAAATGCGAACCTCGCAGCCCTTGAAAAAGAAACCAACGGCACAGAATACAACATAGGCACAGGAGTAGAGACCTCAGTAAACCAGCTCTACGAAAAGATGCGCAATGCGATGAAGACAGATACTTCCGCAGTACATGCAGACCCAGTTCCCGGAGAAGTCCGCAGGATATATTTAGACAACAGCCTCGCACAAAAAGACCTGAACTGGAAACCTGAAACGAATCTTGAAACAGGCCTAAAGAAAACCCTGCAATGGTATAAAACAAGGGCCTAAGTCCCATTCTTATTTCATAGAATTCAAATACCTAATAAGGTAATTGAGGTAATAAAAAAAATGGACGCCGGCGTATTACTTGGGATATTATTTTTCGGACTGATAATCCTGTGCTTCATACTATTGTTCTCCATACGCATAGTAAGGCCCACAGAGAAGGGATTAGTCGAACGCCTAGGCAGATTCGCATACGTCGCAGGCCAGGGAATACACTTTCTAATACCCTTCGTAGACCGGATGTACCTCATAAACCTAACAGAAAGAATGGTCGGCGCAGAACCCCAGGAAGTCATAACCAGCGACAACCTAAACGCAATAGTAGACGCACAAGTCTACTTCAAAGTAAGAAGCGACGACGAATCAGTCAAAAGATCGATCTACTCGGTAAACGACTACGAGACCCAGATAGTCGCGCTGGCCAGGACAACGCTCAGAGACGTCATAGGAAACCTAAGCCTCAAAGACGCAAACAGCCAGAGAAACAAGATAAACGAAAAACTCCAGGGCATCCTGCAGGTGGAGACCCACAGCTGGGGAATAGACATAGTAAGAACAGAACTAAAAGAGATACAGCCCCCGGCAGACGTCCAGGAGACCATGAACAAAGTAGTCAAGGCAGAGAACGAAAAAGTCGCGGCAATAGACTTCGCAACAGCCAGAGAAACCGAAGCAGACGGGATGAGAAGAGCAGCGATCAAGAGCGCAGAAGGGGAACGTCAGGCAGCCATCCTCTCAGCTGAAGGAGACAAACAGGCCAAGATACTCAGAGCAGAAGGAGATGCGGAAGCAATAAGGCTCGTAAACGAATCCGCAAGAAAATACTTCAAAGACGAAGCACAACAACTAAGAAAAATACAGATGGTAGAAGCATCCCTGCAAAACAACACCAAATACATAGTCCCGGAGAACGCAAGCCTGATAAACATACTGTCCGAATCCGGAGGCATAACCCTCGGAGCAGCCCAACAGCAGAAGAAGACAAAAGAAAAAACAGATGAAGGGCAGCAATAAACTCTTTTTTTAACCGAAAAAACCTAATCTAATACCTAACAATCCAAATACCCAACAATGATAAAGATACTACAGATAATGCAGGCCGAAAACTGGTGGGCAGTCTATGACGACGACGGAGAAGCATTCATAAGCAAACTCGTATCCTGGGCACTCGTCCAGGTAGGAAACGAAGAAACAGACCGCTCAGTGACGGGAATGGACGTAGACGAAGAAGGCCGCATAGAATTCTGCCAGGAAATAGAGAACTTCAAAAACTACGTATACGCAAAGACATACGAAGAAGCCCAACAACTCGTGGAAGAAGAGGAAACAGAATAAGGAATAAAAGAAAGAAAAAAATCAAATACTCCGGCCTGAAGGCCGGAGTATGATATACAAACCGGCACGATTAGGCATTCATCTGCGGCCTAAAGGCCGCAGTATTCTGCCGGTTTGTAATAAATATCCCCGCAGCAAGCTAGCAATACGTAATGGGGTTTCTCCCTTACACTTGCTTCGTTAGACTACGTATTGCTGCTTCACCTTCCAGCGTGACGACGCCTTGTCGCACCTTGATGTCAATTCGACCGACAGCCGTAAGCGGTACCCGTACGGTTCTGAAGCCCCCCGGGATGGCCTCGCGGAGGGTGCAGCCGCCAAGCGTCGGCTCTTCCGTGAGTGCCTTGCGCAGAAGGTCGCGGATTTCACCGTCCGGCACGCTTGCTTTCGGCCGCACACGCAATTCATCGATCACAGTCGTTATCGAGGGTGTCGCGCCAGCGCGGACGATCGTGCGTCTTTTAGCCGCGATGCCGTCAACTTCTCCGCTCACCAGGAGCTCGCCATTCGCGAAGGCTAGCCGGATCGCTTGATGGTCGAAATCCACCCGCGGTTCGCCGTGAAGCGCCTGCCGCACCTCCCTCAATACAGCTTCGCTGTCGATCATGGCCTGGATTCCCAAATCACAACTCGAATGATATGGACAACGGGCGCAGTCCGCATTGATGTGGGTCAAGTCGGGCCCGCGCCTGCTTGCGCGAAGCGGCGAAGCTCACCGCGGCACGAGCGGATAGCTCGTCGCTGGCAGCGTTGATGCAGATCAAGGGGGCGAGCGGTCCCCGCCCACGCTACTCGTCCAGTTTCTTCCCTCTCGGCCCAGGATCCGGCGCTCTTGCAAAGGACCTCCTCCACCTCGCCCATCGCCCTTCCGCGAATGAGGGGCCTCCGAAAGCATTCGATTTTTCCCGCGCTTCGCTCGTCGAACGTTGACGAGCCGGCGCCGCAGATATCGGCCGGGCGCTGGAGATCGGTGCGGAAATCGTCAGCGGACCTCGACGACCGGACCTGACCGTTCACGAGGTCCCTTCGCATGACCGGCGCTCCGACACCATCAGGGAGGGTACCCTTCACGCAATTCTTTACGGAGAGCCGTTCGACAAGACACGGCACTCGGGCGGCTCCGAAGTAAAAGGGATCTCCTATTCGGGATTATCCATTACGCACGGTGCGAATGGATATATGCTGGATATCATATTTGATGTATAAAAGAAACACGGCATGGTGGAAGCATGATTGACGGGGTAAAGCGGATCGATACAAACGAGTGGGAGGTGCCCATGGGGTTTATTCCCGGTATGAGAGTCCCGGGAAGGTTTTTTCTTTCGGAATCGCTCGGCCGGAGCCTTGAACCCGGGGCAGTGCAGCAACTTGCCAATGTTGCAACGATGCCGGGCATCATAAAAAATGCACTCGCCATGCCGGATATCCACTGGGGGTACGGGTTTCCCATCGGGGGTGTTGCTGCATTCTCGCTGGACACCGGGGTCATCTCCCCGGGGGGTGTGGGTTTTGATATAAACTGCGGTGTGAGGCTGCTCACGACTCCTCTTTCCTTCACGGACGTCAGCGGCAGGCGGGATCTGATCGACCTGTTGTTCAATGCTGTACCGACCGGGTAGGGGCAAAAAGTCCCCACAAGGTGTCATCGCGTTCCCTGAACGACATGATGCTCCAGGGCGCAGGGTGGGCTGTTGAAAACGGGTACGGAGTCGCACGGGATCTCGTCCGTTGCGAGGAGAGCGGGTGCATGAAGGGTGCCGGAATTGAAACCGTATCGGCAAAAGCACGGCAGCGGGGCGTACCCCAGGGAGGAACCCTGGGATCCGGGAACCACTTTCTTGAAGTGCAGGTTGTCCGGGAAATTTTTGATCCCGTTGCCGCGGATGCATTCGGGAT
>CAVVMY010000027.1:0-21206 GCA_963749405.1 Candidatus Altarchaeales archaeon
GGTATCCAGCCCTTCGGCGCGGCGCTCCACGTGCATCGCGTGGCGAGGGGCCGACCGCCGACGAGCTCCGGCTGGCCTTTCAGCAGAAGGGGCACGCTGGCGCGGAGGTGGCGGACGCCGAGATCACCCTCGAGGACGTCTTCCTCCGCGTGGTGGCAGAGGCCCCAGCTCCGCGGAAGGGGAGGCGCGCGCCGCCATCGCCTTCCCGTTCCTCCGGCGCACGCGGGCCATTGCATTCAAAGAGCTCCTCCACATGGTGCGCGATCCCCGTGATCTACCTGGCGCTGGGAATGCCGGTGGTGATGCTCCTGCTCTTCGGCTATGCGGTCTCGTTCCATCGTCACATCCCGCTCGCGGTCGTGGATTGAGGATGACGCGTGCCTCGCGGGCAGCTCACCGAGTCGCTGGTCGCCGGCGGCGCCTTCGTCCGCGAGCTCACCCTCCGGCACCCCGGAGGCGACCGCCTTGTGATGCGGCCTCGTCAAGGCCGTGCTCGTCGTGCCGCGCGGCTATGCGCGCGCCCTCGCGCGCGGCGAGGCGACCGTGCGCAGCTCCTCGTCGACGGCAGCGAAGGCACGACCGCGACCATCGCGGTCGGCGACGCGGCCGGCATCCTGCAATCGCGCGCGCTCGCGGCGAGCGGCGCGGTGCGCCCGTCTCTCTCCGAGGGGCCGCCGATACCGACCCGATTCAATCCGGCGATGCGCTCCTCCTATGCGATCGTGCCGGGCGTCATCGCCATCATCCTCTCGATGGTCTGTATCGCCACGGCGCTGGCGATCGCGCGCGAGTGGGAGAACGGGAGCATGGAGCAGCTCTTCGCGACGCCCGTGCGCCGCGTCGAGGTGATCCTCGGCAAGCTCCTGCCGTACGCCGGGCTCGGGCTCATCCAGACGCTGCTGGTGCTGACGATGGGCTCGTACATGTTCGATGTGCCGATCGTCGGCTCGGTGGCCATGCTCTTCGCGGCCTCGACGCTCTTTCTCCTCGGGATGCTGGGCTTCGGGCTCTTCGTCAGCGTGGCGACCAAGAGCCAGATCGTCAGCGTCCAGCTGGCGCTCACCGCGTCGATGCTCCCCCTCGATGCTCCTCAGCGGCTTTCTCTTCCCGATCCAGAACATGCCCTCCTGGCTGCAGCGGATTGCAGGGCGTCCCCGCGCGCTATTACATCACCGCCCTCCGGGGCGTGCTCCTCAAGGGCAACGGGCTCGAAGATACCGACGCGCGAGATGGTGAGCCTGGCCGTCTTCGCGGCGGTGGTGCTCTCCTCGCGGTCGTGAAGTTCCGCCGAAGGCTCGGTGAGGGGCGCCATGATGCTCTTCTGGTCGCTCATCAACGTCATTCAAAGGAGCTCATCCAGGCGCTGCGGGATCGGCGACATGATTTCATTTTGATCGCGGCGCCGGTCATCCAGCTGATTGGCTTCGGATATGCGGTCAACCTCGACGTCGACCGGATCCCCGACCCTGGTCTCGGATCAGGACGACACCCCGGAGGGCCGCGCCCTCGTGGAGGCGTTCTTCGGCAATGGCGTTTTAATGCGCGTGTCGGCGACGTGCCGGATCGGACTCAAGCGGCGGCGCTCGAACTGAGGAAGATACGATGTTCGCAGTAACTGAAACGATGTCGCCCGAGGAAGCCGACGCTATCGCGGACGTGCAACTCCCGCAGCTGTTGCAAGTATAAGTCGCCGCAAAAGCAGTGCTGCACAGGCAGAATAGGATAATCCACATTAATTTAACGCATTTCATTATTGAAGATTTATAGCACATTTAATAGATGTAAGAGCTTATTTAAATACTTAGAGCCTATCTCATTAGGTTATTAATCTGTTTTGGCTGATTAATAACCGTGGTTGGTTGGGGAGTACCAACATGGGTCTTGTTGTTGAGGATGATGGGTGGCGCATCCCTGATGCGCTTTGGGAGCAGATGAAGCCGCTGCTTCCTCGTCGTAGGTCTCATCCTTTAGGGTGTCATAATCCACGCGTCCCGGATCGGGACGCGATGAATGCAATATTTTTCGTGCTTCGGACTGGTTGTCAGTGGGGCTCCTTGGATGCGACGAGTATATGCAATCATTCCTCGGCGCACAGGCGCTTCATGGAATGGAGTGAAGCGGGCGTGTTTGAGAAACTCTGGCGGCGTGGACTGCTTGAATACGACATGCTTAAAGGCATAGACTGGGCGTGGCTTAGCATGGATGGGGCCATGACCAAGGCGCCTTTGGGAGGGAAAAAACAGGTCCGAATCCGACGGACCGTGCGAAGACGGGCGTGAAAAGAAGCCTTCTAACCGAGGCCAAAGGCATTCCGTTGGCGATGGCAGTTGACGGAGCCAACCGCCACGACGTAAAACTGTTCAAAGAAACCTTGAACAACTTGGAGGTTAAAAGACCCAAGCCTACGAAAAACAAACAACAGGGGCTATGCCTCGACAAGGCATACTATTCCGATGAAGTGCGCGCTCTTGCTGAAGAATTCGGCTTCACTGCGCACATAAGAAGCCGCGGAGAAGAAGCGCAGGAAATCAAAAAAGAAGCAGGAAAGAAAGCCAGACGATGGGTTGTGGAAAGAACCCACAGCTGGCTGAACCGATTCAGAGGAATACTCATACGATGGAACAAGAAAGCAGAGACCTATATCGCTATGCTACACTTAGCCTGCGCCATCATAACATGGAGAGCAACAACTCTACTGAGATAGGCTCTTAGGATTCAGGAATCTCGCAACATGAATACTGGAAAAAAGACAGGCCATAAATTGAATTTTGTTACTGCCAGATGCCAAGCTCGTATAAGGCAAGCTGCTCGTCCCTACCCACATGCCACCGTGCCGGAAGACATTGTCCAGTCGTGTAGTTGTATATCTCGTATCTCCCGCAACTCAAGATACAGCATATCAAAGGCTTCGTGCACCCTTGACCCCATGAACGCCTCTATGGTCTCGAATTCCTCGAACTCTATCTTGTCTACGTATCGAACCGGTATGCGAAGGGGCATCGCCTGAAACAGCATATCCTCGTGTAGGAGTAGGGCATCGGAATAATTGTAGTATATGATTTTATTAATCAGGCAGCCTGCCATTCTCCCATGAAGCATTTATGATCCGAGCCGCCGAAATTGAGTATCGTACCCATCGGATAGCAGCTGCAGCCGTAGCCGCATTCGGAGATCAGCGTACAACATAACTTTCTTGGACTGCCGTCGTTGCAGGTGGCTCCATTATGGCCGAAAGCACACTGATCGTCATTTGAACAAGGCATGCAGTAATCGGTCAGCCAGTCGCCGAGGAAGCAGTATTGCCAGCCGCCGCACGTACCGCCGAAAGACACGGATATCCCGGTTTTATAGCATCTGCCGTTGTAGCCGCAGGAGAGAATCGTACAGCATACGTGGTTTTTACATTCTTCTGTGAGTCCGCAGTCATCGTCTCTTGTGCAGGATGAACCTGCAGTTCCCGAACTAGTTAACCGCGGGCAATGAGGCGACGGAGGCGCCGGCGGAGCAATGGTAGTGGTAGTAGTGGTTGTAGTAGTTGTGCTTGTCGTAGTAGTGGTAGATGTTGTAGTAGTCGTGGTTGTAGTGGTTGTGGACGGAGTAGTTGTAGTAGTCGTGGTAGTTGAAGGTTTTGTAGAAGTCTGCTGCTTGTGGTACTAGAAGAAGATGTAGTACTAGTGGACGTAGTCGCAGTAGGCGCTTTCACATAGAATATCCAGAATTTACCCGGCGCCTGAGCGCAGCTTCGGCCGGCATTGTATGGGAAAACAGGCATATTTACACCATCTGTGCAATTCGCAGTCCAACCATACATACCTTCAGGCACGTTGTCAAGTACAAAGTAGTTAATTTCTAGTTTATTGATATCTGTATAGGTCTTATCGATTTTCCAACTGCCAGACACATTAGTCCACAAAGAACAATTCAACTTATCAGTATTATCATCCGTCACATTAAACTTCAAAGTCACCAACCGAATATACAAAGTGGTCGAAGTAGTGGAACTAGTAGGACCAATAGGAGGAGTAGTGGTCGTAGTAGTTGTGGTTGTAGTAGTCATACTCGTCGTACTGGTCGAAGTGGTTGTAGTAGTCGTAGTTGTCGTAGTGCTGGACGTAGTAACGCACGCGGGTGCATTAGAACTGCACGACGCATCCACCGTTGACCCACAGCTTCCAGAACATGATTTAGAGCATCCTTTAAAACCAGCATCATTCCAAAGAACGGTCTTGTCACAAGTATCAGATGATCCGTCGGCTCCGGTATGGACGTAAATATCGGTTGAGTGGCCGCATATGCAGTTTTGCCCTATAGATCCATAAAATACTACGAAATAAGTTCCAAAACTGCCGCCGTTGGACGATATCTTGTTGCCTGTCATGCTGCATCCGCCAGTGCAGGTATGCATGTAAAACCCATCATCACCGTTTGAATTGATGACGTTTCCGCTTATGGTCCCGGATACTGCCGCTACTATGTAAATCCCATAGCCCGAATTGTCTTTGATAACGTTGTTGGATATATCCAGATCTTGGGCTGAGATATGCTCGTATATGCCTGAATAGGCATTCTTTTCGATGGTGTTGCAGCCAATGTTCGTATTGCTGGAGGAAACCATATATACACCATAACCTCCATTGTTGCTGATATCGTTGTTCGCCATCCGGGTGCCTGATGCAGTGTGTATATAGATGCCTGTATCGCTGTTGGAATCAAGGGAGTTATAAGTAAACGCGTTTGTTCCCGAGCTGACCATGTATATACCGTATCCTGCGTTGTTGTTTATCTGGTTGCCGGTGAACGTGCTGCTTGCCATCGATGTGTGAATATACACCCCGCTTTCCCCCCGATTCCGGTTGATCGTGTCACAGGTAAAGACGCTGCCTCCCGAGTCCACCATGTATACCCCGTAGCCGCCGTTATCGTTTATGGCACAGTTCGAGAACTGGTTTTTTCCCGATGATGTATGTATGTATACACCGGTTGCGCCGTTATCGGAAAAGCTATTGCTGATGAATGAATCGCTCCCAGTAGAATCAACAATATAGACACCATAGCCATCATTATGGTCCGACTGAACATTCGTAAACGTATTACCCCCATTTGAAGTATGAATATAGATACCACCAGCATCCTTATTATTGCTCACCGTAACATCCATAAAGACATTATTCCCAGAACTCACCAGATATACGCCATAAACGCCATTGTGGTCAACGTTATCGTTTATGAACTGATTGGCCCCTGAGGATGTGTGGACGTATATTCCGCTTGCGCCGTTGCCGCTCATGTCGTCGTTGGTGAACGTGTCCGCACCGGTTGAATCTACGATATAGACGCCGTATCCGTTGTTGTCAGTTACCTGGTTTCCTGTGAAGGTGTTTCCTCCGGCAGAAGTATGGATATAGATGCCGCTATCTCCGTTGTTGTTAAAGGAGTTGTCAGTGAAATCATTTCCCCCTACGCTTTCCAGATAGAGCCCGTAGCCACCGTTATTATCCACATTGTTTTGGGAAAACAAGTTGCCCTGGGATGAAGTTTGGACATAGATGCCGCTCCCAGTATTGCTTTTGATCACGTTCGAGGAAAAACTGTTTCCGCTTGACGTTATTAGGTATACGCCATATTCTTTGTTGCCGGATAGCACGTTGCCAGTAAATGTGTTTTGCCCTGATGTATGGACGTATACTCCGGTATCGAAAGAGTTTATGTTACAGTTTTTTATGTTGTTTTGACTGCTTTGGACGGCCTTTATCCCATATCCCGACCCGTCTCCAGTGATTTTGTGTCCCTGGCAGTCGAGGTTTATGCCGTTAACGTTCTGGAAGGTTATGCAGTCTCCCGAAGATGACAGGTCTGAAGAAAGGCTGACAACGTCCCCCGGAGAGGCCGCAGCTATCTTGCTTGCACAGTCGCTACAACTGTTACAAGTATAAGTCGCAGCTTCGGCACTTCCGCAGGTCATAAGCGCCAAGACCAGCACAAGAAATGCCTTTTTCCCTGCTTTCATCGATTATGAATAAGAACATATCTTTATATACTTTGTTTGGGTTACGGCTTCTTTGTCTTTCCTTTGTAGACGAAGAATACAGCAACCAGGACTATCACGACGGCTGCGATTATGAGGAGTGTGTTGTCGGATTTATTCTCTGCTGCAGGCGCTACGAGGGTGGTTGTGGTGGGCTCCTGCGCTAACGTGGTGGTAGTAGTCACCTGCTGTTCCTGCGTTGAAGAGTTTATCGTGACCGTCTTTGAATCTGTCAGGTGTTCGTTGTTTTCCACGGCCTTTAATGTGTAGACTCCGTCTGCCATGCCTGTTAGGGAGAATACGCCGTTCAGGTTCCCGTTTATCGTGTCCTGCTTAAGTGCTGCAACTTTTCCGTCAGGGGATATCATGTATACAACGGTATCTCCTGAGAGGGGGTCTTGGTATTTGTCTGTGTATGTTACTGAGTAAGCTAATGAGTCCTTTGCCGTGTCAGGAGCAGTTAATGCGAATTTCTTTTCTATGTTCAGGAACTTTCCGTAGTCGTAGACCATCTCTACGCTGTCCATTAGTGTGCCGTTGCTGTCGTACATGTCGGCTTTCACTGTTGCTTTTGTCAGTTGCTTTCCTGCCGTGAAGTTTATCCTCTTGCCCACGATGGCCGCAGTCAGGGGCGCAGTGTATTTCTCCTCAAGTATCGTGTTTCCTGACTCGTCCAGCACGGTTATGGTACCTGATACATTGAATTGCACGCTGGTATCTCCGGGATCGGCTGCGGAGTTTGAGAGGCAGAATCCGACTTTTGATGTGTCTCCGTTCATCAGCGGGAAGTTTCCGAGGCCTGCCCAGATGAATCTGCCTAGTGCGCCTTTGATGTAGAATCTGACTTTGAGTATGGATTGCATGTCTCCTGAGGAAGCGGTTATGCGGGCGACGTATACGCCTACTGGCAGGTTGTTCAGGGTGTATTGGAGGTCTTTTGTGTCTGATACTGTCTCGGTCTTGGAGTATGAGTCCAGTTTGGTGTTTATGTCGTCCCATTGGAAGAGTTCGTATGTTACGACCACGTCTTTCTTGTCAGGGTTCAGAAGCGTTGTCTTGATGGAAATAGGAGCGTTTGAGTCGGCTGCCGGGATGGGTGATCTGAACAGGTATTTGTTGCCGTTGAAGGAGGTTGCGTTTTTGTCGAGCAGTATTTGTTCGTATGTGTCGCCGTTTACCTGGAATATCGTGGTGGCTGCTGGAACGCTTGTCATGAATGTGAGTCCTGCTATGTTGAATTTCTTCTGCACGGGAAAGTATGCGTTGATTGCGTATACTCCGGGCTTGGCTTGGAGGGGTATCTTCCATTCGAAGCTTCCTGTGTATTTGTCTCCTGCCTGCAGGTTTACGTCTTTTTGTACTATTACGTCGTCTATGATGTCGTCGTCTTCGATGCGGTCTATGTCTGTTGTTCCGCGGTACATGACTAGGACTTTGACGTCTCCTTGCACCAGCGGGCTTCCGAATTCATTGGAGATTGTGTAGGTCACCTTGACTGTGTCATTCTGGGAATAGGCCACTTTTTCAGGGTGGAAATCAGTGAACTTCAGGCCGTCGAAGTTGTAGTTCTCGCTGCATGGAACGTCTTCGACGACGGCTAAAGCCGCGCAGGATAAGCAGAGCACTAGAAAAGTTACGGTAGCTATGGAAAATAATTTGTCCATGTATCATTATTAGCCAAATTCAATATAAATATGTCTATACTGTTAGTTTTACGCCTACTATCTGTGATATCCCGTTATTCATGGAAACGCCTATCACCGACTGGGCGTATTTCATCAATGCTTCATTGTGGGTGATGAGAAGGAACTGCGCCGAAGACTTGCTCAGCATTTCTGCAAGCTTCATGGAGTTCTCGCGGTCGAGTGCGGCGTCCAGTTCGTCTACGATGTAGAAATGCGACGGCTTGTATCTTTGTATGGCCAGAAGGAATGCCGACGTCGTCAGCACCTTCTCTCCGCCGGACATAAGGTCTATGTTCAGCATCTTCTTGCCCTTTGGGGAAGCAGCTATCAAGAGGCCTGAGTCGGATATGTCTCTTGGATTGTCCAATATCAGGGTTCCTATTCCTTCGGATATTTCTTTGAATATCTCCTCAAAGTTCTGCTTTATTATCTCATAGGCCGCCATGAAGGTCTCTCTCTTCTTCTGTTCTACGGTCTCCATGAAGTCGAATATGGACTGGCGCTCGATCTTCAGCGTCTCAAGCCTTCCGGTTACTTCGTCCATCTCTTTTTTCAGTGTTTCGTAGTTCTCTATGGCTCTCATGTTGACCGAGCCGAACGATGCCAGTTGTTTGTCGATTTCGGAGGCTGCTTCCTCCAGTTCTTTTAGTTTTTTGCCTTCCAGCAATGCTACGCCGGCGTATGCTTCGAAGGCTTTGACCAGTTCCGCGTGTCTGGTCTCTATTTTAGCTTTTTCAACCTCGTGTTTGCCTATGTCCTCGGCGATGCGGGTTAATTCGTATTCCAGTTTTCCTGACTCGCTGGAAAGCTTTGTGATCTCTTCTTCGCAGGCGCTTTTTTGGTCTATGAGGGCTTCTATGTCCTCCATCAGGCGTTTGTTCTCCTTTTCCTGGCTGGAATGCTTCTGTTCGAGTTCCTTGAGTGCTTCGTGCGTTTTCTTGATGTTCTCATGCACGGCTTTTTCTTCGTTTATAAGGTTTTCTATCTCTGCTGTCAGTTCTTTTATCTGGACTAAGAGTCCACTTCTTTTCTCTTCCAGGCGGTTTTGGTCTATCTCCATCTGGTGCTTCTTTTCTTTTAGCGCGTCAAGTGCCGTAGTATCTGTTTTGGGTGCTTTTTTCAAAAGCTTCTCCAGCTTCTTCTCGCCGGATTCCATGTCTGCTTTGAGTTTCTTTACCAGGTCACTACCTTCTGAAATCTTCTTTTTGAGGCCTTCTATGCGGGCGTCTATCTCGTTATTCCTTTGGTGTAGTTCTTCTCTTCTTGCTACCAGGGCCTCTTTTTCAAGGCGGATTTTCTCCTGGTCGGTTTTTCCGGCAGAGACGCTGTCTTCTAGTTTTGCTATCTTTTCCTCGATTTTTTTCCTGCGCAGTTCCAGTTCCTGGCGGTCTCCGTCAAGCTCCACCATCCTTTTCTCGAAGCTCTTCAATTCTTTTTCCATCTCCTCGGTGGATGAGAACTTTATGAATACCGCGGCTTCTTTTGTGTATCCGCCGGTTATGGCGCCTTCCCTGCTTATCAGTTCTCCGTCGACTGACACCATCCTCCATTCTCCTATGCCGACCTTCTTCGCAGACTCGAAGTCCTTTACCAGCACGGTGTCTCCGTAAACGTAGTCGAATATCTTCTCGAATTTCTTGGGCGAGGTTATAAAATTCCTGGCAAAGCCGATAGACTTTCCAGGGGCACGTTCGTCGTCCATGACGTCTGATCGCAGTTTATTCAATGGGAGGAATGTTGCCCTGCCGATTCTTTGCTTTTTGAGGTATTCCACGCATTTGCCTGCGACGTCTTCGTTATCGACTACGATGTTCTGCAGCCTGTTTCCTCCCGCTATCTGCAATGCTTTTGTGTATTCATGATTGGATATGCTGCCCAGCTGCGACACTATCCCATATATCCCGGGGATGATGGTCTTCAGGTTCATGACTGCGGCAACCGAGCTGCTCAGGTTGTCGGTCGTGCGCTCGAGGGTCTTTATCTCGGATTTTTTCTCGGCGTATGCCATCTGTGCGGCTTCAAGCTCCTTGGTCAGTTCCGAGTGTTTCTTGGCTATCTGTGGAAGCTCGGCTTTCAGTGATTCGTATTCCTGGAAACCAGACCTGTTTCGCATCATGTGCTCGTCTATGGTCTTGGCAAGGTCTTTTTCAGCCCTGAGCGATTCCTTTACCTTTTCTTCTACTGCAGTTTTCTCGCATTCCAGACTCTGTATCTCTGCGCGGTCTCTTTCCGATATCTCTGCGCCCATCGCAATCCTGGATTTTTGGTCGAATAGGGAAGTCTTGAGAGCGTCTATCTCAGTTTGTGACTCGGAGCCCTCTACTTTTGCGGATTCATCATTTATTCTCCCGGAGAGCGGCAGGATCTCCTCTGAAACCTTCTTTATGCTGGCTTCCAGCTTGCGGTCTTCCTCCTCGAAGGCGTGTTTTTTCTTCTTTTTCTCGGAACTGGCTGCAGTCAGGGCCTTGGCTGTTTCCTCCTGGTTAGCCAGGCGGTCCTTGCTCCTCGCTATTTCCCCTTTCAGCTCCACGAGTTTGGTCGCTCCTTTTTCCTCTTCCAGTTTTACTATCAGCGAATTTATCTCCTTAAGTGAGCTGTTCTTATCCCCTATCCCGGTCTTTATCTGATTTATGCGTTCTGTATTTTTCTGCTTCTTTTGGGAAAGCTCAGATATCTTCTCAGCTGTCTTGTTCTGTTTTTTCTCGTGGTCTTCTATGTCCAGGTGGAGTATGGTCGCATGCGCCTTCTTTGACTCGTCCTGCAGATTCTGGAAACGGACTGCTTCATCGCGCTCCCGCCCAAGCTCCCCCAAGTATCCCTGTTTCTCGCCGAGGATTATGTTCACTTCAGCTATGCGTCCCTCTACCTTTTCCAGTTCTCCGAGGGCTTTTTCCTTCTTGTCGTCGTATTCGGCGATGCCGCAGAGGTCGTCTATTATCTTGCGCCGCTCCTTCGGCTTCATGTTTATGACCTTATCTGCGTCGGACTGGAGGATTATGTTGTATTCGTTGTCCCCCATTACGTCGACTATCTCCTGGCGGGTCGCGACTTTGTCGTCTATGCGGTAGACGCTTTTACCTGTTCTGTCTATTTCCCTGGAAATTTTTGTCTTATTGTCCGCATCTGACAGATGCAAGGTTACTTTGGCCTCGTTGCATTCCTTTCCGCCAGGTCCGCCGTTGCATATCAGCTCCGAGATGTTGGTAACACGCAGGCCCCGGGACCTCCCAAGGACGAAGCATACACTGTCTATTACGTTGCTCTTGCCAGAACCGTTCGGACCGACTATCGCAGTATATTGATCGGGAAATTCCAGGACAGTCTTGTCCTTGAAGGACTTGAAGCCTTTTATTTCCAGCTTGTCCAGATGCATAATAATCTATATAACTTCAGGTTTATAATTGCATAGGAAAATATGGATACAAGGCATTATTCAAGATAGATACCGTCGCCGTTAAAGGATATCAATAGACACGCTATTGATAAAAGAATCTAATGCTTAAAGAACAAGGATAAGAGATTGAGTTACAGAAACGTATTCATCACATGCTCCTAAGCAGCTGAACGAACCGGTCCGCAGACGTGCTCACATGACACGGAGGCAGTTAACGCTGGGGCATTAAGGAAGATCAGCGTGCTGCACGCCTGTAGCCGTACAGCATTTTCTCAACCTTTGCAGCTATTTTTGGAGGATACCTTTTTAGATATGATTTAAGCTTCTCCGAGTCTATCTTTCGTCTTGCGGCAAGGAGTACCTCGTTGTCGATCTTCTCGTTAAAGTACGCAATGTCGATGAGCGTTTTTTCTATGTCGGAATACGGCAGGCACAAATCGCCCTTGCAGGAATATTCGTAGCCGAACATGTATTTCCGATCAAGCCTGCACACAAGAACGTTCGTTCCGAGGATATTTCTCAGGCCCTGCCGCATCTTATGCGATGTCACTATGACCGGGATCGTCTCCTGCTCCCAGAGGTTGTGGAAGCTCAGGGCATCCTGCAGGCCAAGGTAAGCCGGAGCAAAGCAGAGCACTGCGAGGGACGGATCGTCGTGCATTGTATAGTACCCCCTGGCAAGCCTCTTTATCTCGCCGCCTGCAACCATATTCCTTATCAACTGTTTGCCGTACTGGCCGCCTGTGTGGCTCCTGCTCCTGATGATCCTGTCAACCGACCTGGTATCTACTACGGGGCTCTTTTTGAATAGCTCGCGTATGTCAGTGATATATTTTTCTTTGCCCATGGCTACCACCTCTTCACGTATTCCAGCATCTTCCCAGAACTCGGAGCCGGCCCGTCTATTATAAGGACTTTGAGGTCTTTTTCATCTACCTGCTCGCTATAATTCTTCAACAGCTTCTCCAGGTCGGGTTTAACAGCTTTTCTGTCTTTCACGTACCTTAGCAGGAAGAATATGTCGTAAAGGTCGCGAACCTTTTTCCTCCCAAGATAGGCCGACACCTTCTCTTTAACAAATTCCTCAGGGGTCAGGGTGTAGACTGTGATCAGGCTGCCGTTCACTGTCTCATATTCGCCCAGGTGTCCGTCCGACTTCCGAAACAAGGCTTCGAGCCGCACCAGTGCGCCGTTCAAGTCCAGGGAAGAGTAAAGACTGTTTTCGCCGATCTTTTTCTTTTTGACCGAGAAGCCCAGCTTCTCCAGATTATGAAACAGCTCATTCAGTCTTCCGGGGTCGCGGGGTACGTAGACATCTACGTCCTCGGAAAACCTGCTGCCGTGATAACAGCGCCATATAGCCGTTCCGCCGTGCAGGACTGCATCGTCGAAGACGTTGTAAAGCTCCCGGACTATCAGGTCCTGGGCGCCAGCAATGTCCTGTGAGCCCTCTTCTTCACCGCAGAGCTAATGATAATTCAGCTATGTTAATCAAATTTAATCAGTAAACCAAAGTTACTAATATGTATAACTTTGGTTTATTTATATTAAATTCCAGCAGATAGAGCATCACCGGTAGACGACCTCAAGGTAAATGCTGTCACCGTTAAACGAAACGTCTCTTTTATCCCATGCGTTGCTCAGCAGACACGTCGATTGACCGTCTTTCTCCCATAAACCTTCCTGTCCACGAACCTGTAACGAGACCTGTTGTCCTGCCGCATACTTGTCTTTTACAAGGTTGGTCACGTCAAAAGAGTACTCAGCGGGCGTAGAAACATCCAAGGAAGACTGCAACGTGCCGGACAGATTATATACGCCCGCGCATTCACCACAATAAGGCTGAGAACAAATATCGCCGCCAGGAACGCATTTAACGCTGCTCCAATCCTTGTCCAATGAGTACACCGACACAGTCTGAGGCTTGCCTATGTTTGACGAAACCATGTTCAGCCGGGCGCTCTGTATGTCAACACCTTTTGGCAGGCTGGATAAGTCAAACCTTAGGTTAAACCGTTCGGTCGCAGGAGTATAATACGTTCCATCACCTGTTTTGTAACACTTGTAGCCGGCAAACAGCTTAGGCTGCGCCTTAGCATCATTGCATGCGTAATAGCTATTCTCACAACCAGTATGCACCTGCATCGAATAAGCCTGCTCTGTAGACGAAGGATTAATCACCGTCGAATCAACCAATGTCTTCGTAACAAGACCAACCTGATCTTTCCCGCAAGACGAGTAACCATACGAGACTTCAACAGACAAGCCCCTCCCGACTTGAGGTGTTACAGACAGCAAACACTCAGCCTCCTGGCCGGGCTTTAACGTGTCCGAGTCACAGGATACCAGTTCTCCTCCAGGCTTGGAAATAACACCCTTCAAGGACACGTTAACGTCTCCATTATTCTTGACCAATACACGCAGGTTATTTGTCTCACCATACTTGACGTCTCCTACGACCGATACGTCTATTGCTGGTTTCGCAGGCGCAACTACGCGGATCTCTTTGGACAGGTTTAATTCGCCGACAGTCCATAGATTCGTATCCTTGGGCAGACCATACAGTTCTCTGGAAGCATATAGCTCCAGTCCAGGATAATAGTAGATGCATGGCGCACGTAGCTCGTAAAAGTTCTGCGAATCATTCTCCGAACCCGGTGCCCCGTACAGATAGTAGACACAGTCTAAATCATACTTAACGCTCAAAATCCATGTTTTACGCATGGTGCGTTATCTTTTCATTGACGAGAGCGGCGACCTTGGCAGAGAGGGTTCGAGGTATCTTGTGCTCTCATGTCTTATCGTCTCTGACGAGAAACCCCTTGAGAGGATAATAAAGAATGCACGCCGTCACACGTTTAAGAAACAGCTTAGGAAGGCGTGTGAAATCAAGGCAAATAAAAGCTCTCCCGACGTGATAAAACATCTTCTGACTAAATTAAACAGCGTTCCCGATGCACGCATCGTTTACGTCGTCCTTGAGAAAAAGAAGGTTCTAAGCAGGTATTTGCAGGACAACAAGCACAAGCTCTACAACTACGTTGCAGGAAAGCTTGCAAGGTATCTCGAACTGGAAGACGACCAAGTCATAATGCGCATCGACAAGTCCAAAGGCAGGCAGATGCTGCAGGAAGACTTCAACGCCTATTTCGAGAACAACCTGAAACAGAACTCAAAAGTCGCCAAGATAGAGATTTATCACAGCTATTCACAGAACTGGGAGGGGCTGCAATTCGCCGACCTGCTCGCATGGGCGTGTTTTCAGAAATTCGAGAGAGGAAACGACGAATACATAGACCTGATAACCCTCGAATCGGAGATATTCCACGTCTGGTAAAAAACAGAATGAGTATGCAGTACCAGCAGGCACTTGGAACGTGCACCTCAAGGTACACTGGCCTACTGGTTTTACCCGCAATATAATAATGGATTCTGCGCTTAAATAACTATAACCGGCCTGGTTTTCTTATAGAAATTGATGCACTCGTCGAAGAAAGCGTTGCGATCCTTCGCCTCCTTGCTCTTTGGATCAAGCTTTTCGATCCTCTCCTTCTCTCTAAGGAAATTGACTGCATCTTGTCCCGTGAGGGTCGGTAAGGATTCGATCGGTCGAGCCATTGCAGTAATAATATGGGAAGGACGGGCTTAAATAACTATAAAGCCGCTATTTCACTCTTCAGCCTTCACTTCATCTATCACCGGCTCGAACAAAAAGTATTTCTCGACGTATTTCTTCATCTCGTCGTCCGAGATGGCCGACCGCCTTCCTTCGTTGTACAGCTTGTGTATGTCAGTGTATATCTGGTTTATCCGTGGGTCGTCTTTTTCTACATTAACCTTCAGGTTGAGCATCTTTTCCGCTACTTCTTCCACTTTTTGTTTTATGACTTCTCTTCCGGACGAGTCTCCGACCATGAGTTTTCTTTTTCCGCCTACGAGTTCCGGGGGGAATGGCTCATAGGTGAACGGGCATTTGATGATCCCCGCGGTGTGTATCCCGGATTCGTGGGCGAATACGTTTTCTCCGACGATCGCCTTGTTCCTGGGCACGTGCAGGCGGACTTCTTTTTCCATGTATCTTGCGAATTCGGTGAGCTTTGAGGGGTTATATTTTTCGAATCCATTCATGCGGGTTATGAAGAACATCAGTATCTTTTCGAGTTCGGAGTTGCCTGCCCGCTCTCCTATTCCGAGGAATGTGAGGTTTGACCAGTTTGCTCCGTACCAGTATCCTGCGAGCGAGTTTGCGACTCCGAGGCCGTAGTCGTCGTGTATGTGGGTCTCGATGTTCTTTACTTTTAGTTTCTTTAGTTCTTGCACTATTTTTGGTATCCCGAACGGGAGCTGTGCCTCCGGGAAAGGCAGGCCGAGGCCGAGTGTGTCGCATATGCGTATCGTCGTGTTTGGGTCTATGTCTGTGATTTTTTTCACGAATGGGTTGATAAAGTTCGGCCAGTCTGCTCTTGTGAGGTCTTCGAGGTGGCAGCGGGTGGCGAGGCCGTGGTCTGCGGCGTATTGCAGGGCTTCGAGGTATTTTTTCTCTGCTTCTTCCCTGCTCTTCATTCCCAGTTTTTCGAATATGTGCACGTCGGAAACCGACATCAGGATGCCTGTCTCTTTTATGCCTCCTGTTTGCAGGACGAGGTCTATGTCTTCTTTTTTTGCTCTGGCCCAGCCTGTCACTTGCGGGCATTCGTAGCCTTTGTCGAGCATGGCTTTGGCGACGTCTTTGTCTCTCTGGTTGTAGAGGAAGCATTCCAGTTTCTCGATGCCCAGGTCGTGTAGGTATTCGTAGATTTTGAGCCTGTGCTTTTTGGTCATGACCAGGCCCGGCATTTGTGAGCCGTCTCTTATGGTTGAGTCTGAATCTTGACTTCCTGGCCTAGGGGTAGTTTCACCTTGGGCATGTCCTCATAGTTTCTGATGAACATGATTATAACTATAAATTACGGAATTAAAAGTGAGGCAGAGCCTAATAAACGGCTTGTTTTTCTGAGAAATCTCAGGCTAAACGGCTTCGTCTGTTGATGCGTTTTTCTCCCATTCGAAGCCTCTTTTGTCCATCTTTCCTTCCAGTATTCCTACGAATGTTTCGAACAGGGGCTGATCCGTCGTCACTGAGAAGAAGTCCAGTCCGGTGTCTTGGCATATTTCGCGGATTGTGAATATGTGTTCCATGAATTTTTTGTGGTAGTCTTTTTTAAAGCTTGGGGAGAGGTATACTTTTTCCGATTTCGTGGTTTCCAGGTCTTCGAAGTCTATGTCGTCGGTCCATCTGAGGGAGACTTCTCCGGGGTCCAGGACTTGTATGAGCATTGCCTCCTTGGAGCCTTTTGCCACCCGGTATATTCCTTTTCTGAGTGAGTCTATTGGTTCAAGGAAGTCGGATATGACTATCATGAAAGACTTTGTCTTGAGGTATGACGAATATTGGCTCATGGATTCGCCGAGGTTTGTTATGCCCTGTAGTCGGGCGGTGTTCATCAGTTCTACCATCCTGAAGAATTGCATCTTTCCTTTGTTGGGCTGCATTATCTCCAGGACTTTGTCGGAGTATAGGGCTGGTGCGAATTTCTCGTACTGGTGCATGGCTATGAAAGCAAATCCTGCTGCGATGCTTCCGGCGTAGTCGAATTTGCGCATCTTTACCGTGGAGAAGTCCATGCTGCTGCTTCCGTCTACGAGGAGGTGCAGCGTGAAATCTTTTTCTTCTTCGAATCGTCTGATGTATAGTTTCTCTATCCTGCCGTATAGTTTCCAGTCTATGGCCCGGAAATCGTCTCCTGTATAGTATTCCCGGTGGTCGTAGAGCTCCATGCCCCGGCCCTGCTTGATAGAACTCCTGCTTCCCAGATACACGCTGGAGACCTTTTTTCTGGTTATCAGGTTCAGCTTCTTTAATTCGTCCAGGAACTCCGAATCGATCATCTTTTTTTATCTTATCTCTTTATTCTTTTTATTCTTTTAGTATCTTCTTTATGACGTCGTCTGTGGTTATGCCTTTTCTTTCAGAGTCGAAGTTGAGTATTATCCTGTGCCGCAGTATTGGGTATGCCATTTCTTTTACATCTTCTTTTTTCACGTAGTCTCTGCCTGAGATGAGTGCTTTTGCCTTGCCTGCGAGTATTAGCCCGATCGATGCCCTGGGTGAGGCGCCGTAGTCCAGCAGTCTCTTTTGCTGTGTTGTCCCGGTCCGGCCTGGTCCTGGCTACTATGTCGAGTGCGTATTTTTTCAATTCATTGGATATGGGTACCATCCTTGTGAGTTCCTGTATTTTTAGGAGTCTTTCCTTGTCTATTACCTTGCGGACTGAGGGTATTCCTTCGCCTGTGTAGAGGTCTATTATTTTTTCTTCGTCTTTGGGTTCGGGGTATTTGACTATTATCTTCATGAGGAATCTGTCTACCTGGGCTTCTGGGAGTGGGTAGGTTCCCTCCATCTCTATGGGGTTCTGGGTTGCGAGGACGAAGAATGGTTTTTCCAGTGGAAACGTGCAGGTGCCTACTGTGACCTGTTTTTCCTGCATTGCTTCCAGGAGGGCTGACTGCGTCTTTGGCGTGGCCCGGTTTATCTCGTCTGCCAGCAGTAGATTCGTAAAGACCGGGCCCGGCTCGAAGCGGAATTTCTTTTTTCCGTCCTGTTCTTCCACGAGATAAGTTCCGGTTATGTCGGAAGGCATGAGGTCGGGCGTGCACTGGATCCTCTTGAATTTCAAGTCCATGACCTGTGAGAGCGTGTTTACCATCAGCGTCTTTCCAAGGCCCGGGTATCCTTCCAGTAGGGCGTGGTTTTTCGTGTAGACGGATATGAGTATCTGCTCCACGACCTCGTGTTGTCCTGCGACTACTTTGCCTATCTCGGAAAATATATCCTTATAGGTTTCCCCCATAGTGGAACTTACTTCTTCAAGCTCTTCTCTTGTGTCTCCCTTTGCAGCTGCTGTTCCTCCCCAAAGACTTCCTCCGGCTTTCATTTTGTTGTCTGAATGTGATTTGAAAAGATTATTCGAATAATTCCTCACTCCTTATAAGGCGCTGCCTCTGTGTATTCATCAAAGGGCTTGATAACGTTCTTAAGATGTTCTATGAGGCTGAGTATGTGATGAACTTTGTCCCCCATCTCCGAAACTCCGTAGCTTGCACTATCCACGCGCTCTCCGAGCTGCACCCTAAGATTGTAGTCCTGCAGCACCTTCACAGACTCGTCAAGGTTGCTCATGGCAATTGAAACTTCGCCAACCTTGCTGCCGAACGACTCCATCTCATGCTGTAAGATATCCAATTCGTCCCTCAAACGTTTGGCTGTCGTCTTATTCCTGAAACGCTCGGCCTTCACCCGGTTATATGCAAGGACCATGGTATCATAGAGCTTCCTTATCCACAAGCAGCACGTCGCGATCCTTTATGCTCATTTTCCGCCCTCCTGTGAAAGCCTGTCAAAGTAATTCTTTATGACTTCCTCGTACTCCACGGGGTCCTGGCTGGTGTCGCTTGAAGCAGATTCTATCTCCCCCGGAACCTGGCCCCGGATATCAGACGGAGGTTGGGTGGTGTCCTCTATGCTAACTTCTCCGCCGTATTCAGGGTGCACTTCCATCTTTACATTCTCTCCTTCGATGCGGGCGGATGTGGGCGCACCATATATGTTCTGGTTATCGTTCTCACCTGTTCCGCCGCCCATCCCTGCCAGAGGGCCCTCGCTGTAGCCCGGAGCCATTCCGCCAGGCCCGCCGCCGACCTTCTGAGTTTCCTGTTTGTTGCCGTAGCTGCTCTGATTCCAGTCCTTCCCACCGCCCATGCTCATGGTATCAGAGCCGCTGCCATCTCCGTTGCCAGGAAAAAAATAATCATTAAACTGGTTTGATATACCATTTGATAAACTAAAAACAGCGTCTTTATATTTTACCACAGCTGGAGCGGTGAGCAATAAAGCAGTGACAGCAACAACACTTAGAGCTATCCGTCCAGCACCCAGAAAGGCAGAATAAGAAATAGATGTCATATCATTTGCAACATAAGCTATAAGCTTATCTGTGATTAGATTAGGTTTTGCTTGATTGTCAAATGCTGTTTGTAAGCGCTCATCTAAGGAGGGATATTTTTTTACTACTTTCTCTAGAACATGTTTATCTGTAATAATCATAATAAATTTAACTATAAAAAAAGCCACGGTAGGTATTACTGCATAAACTGCATAAGTAATATTAATGCCTAAAAAAATCACGGTAGGTATTACTGCAATATTAATGCCTAAAAAAATCGCTAATAGATCGAAAAAGGTGAATACTGCTAAGGAGTCTAGCAAAAGCTTGAAGAACTCCAGTAGAATGATAGCCCTCCTGGTTTCCGTTAATCTTATAGTTATATGGTCTTTCATGCTCCGATTGATGAAATACTATTCTTGGCATTGCCTAAGGAATTGGTGAGCGAAATCATGGAATTTGCAAGTTTTCCGTCTATGTAAGACTGCATATCGTCAAGCTGGCCTTTTATGCTGCTCTTGGCATCAATGCTGATATCGTCAGGCGACTTCATATCACTGATCGCCTTGTACAAGTCGGTTATCTGAGACTTCAGATCAGTCAGGTCTTTGTTCATGAAAAACACGCTGTCGTCTGTCTGGTTGAGTGAAGTGCTCGCCTCTCTTACTTTCATGACCATGTAGCTTATCTTGGAGTCCTCTTTAGTCAGTTGCTGGTTCTTTAGATCCAATCCTTGATTGCATACCTGCAGGTCCTTTTTCGCGCCGTTATAATTCGTCTTCCAGGTCTGCAGGTCCTGCTCCGTTGCTGATAGGTTCTCTTGCAGGGTTTCTTTTTCTCCTTTCAGGTCCTCGAAAAAGCCGCCAAGAGACGCTTGCTTCGCTTTTGAAAGATTCAATTCATTCATTATGTCCACGAGAGAGGCCTCCCGAGCATCCAGATCTGCCTTTGCCTGATTAACTTCGTCTATTGTCTTATTAAGTTCCGCACTCTTATTATCAAGTTTATTTAAAGCACCAAGATGCTCATTATAAAGGTTTTGGTACTCAGATTGAAAATACATGACCAACCCGATCATAGCCATTACCATAAACACCAGCAGCCCGAGCAAGAAAAAATTAACGTCCTGTTTCATTTTCCGAAAAATAATTGTTTTGTAGGATTAACTTATTATACAGAACCCCCCTATATACTTAACGTCTTTCAGGGATTTAAAATGGCTGCTACCAAAGCGCTGGTCAAAGATTACATGACAGAGAAAGTAGACTACATACCTGCTGAGACCACGGTGGAAGAAGCCATAGAGATACTCGTAAAATCCACGCATCATACCTTCCCTATTACGCGAAAGGGAAACCTTCTTGGGTTCATAACCGCAAAAGACCTGCTGGCAAACTACAAAAACCCCAAAAAACCTGTGAAGGAGATCACGCAGGGGAAGATAATGGTTGCGCGGCCTGACCTCGCGCTTGATGATGCTGCAAGGGTTATGTTCCGCTCAGGCCTGCGACAACTGCCGGTTGTCGACGACAAGGGGCGGCTGATTGGGATAGTTACCAACACGGACATACTGCGTTCGCACATCGAAAGGGCCACCCCAAGGAAGGCTTAATGAACTGCAATCAAAGAAGTAGCTTTACATGAACGTTCCTTTGGAAGAGGTTTTAGCGTTCAGTTTCCTGTACACGGCAGACATGGCAGAAAACTATGCACTATTCAAAATGTACAAGCAGCCAAAAGGCAAATAAAAAAACGGAGCTAACCACAGGCTTCATCTTATCTTAGGTAACGTAGAAACCAGTCTGTTGATAGTTTAGCGACTTCTTCAAGTTTGCCCGGTTCCTCAAAAAGGTGAGTTGCACCCGGAATAATTGCTGGCTTCTTTCGGCAGCAGCTTGCGCCATCGCCTGCCTATTTAACTCAATTACTTCTGTATCCAAACCGCCAACCAACAAGAGAGTCGGTGCCGCAACTCTGGAAAGATAGTAAATTGCTAGGTCAGGACGTCCTCCGCGCGAAACCACAGCTACAATATCGTTTGGAAGTTTTGCAGCCGCAATTAAAGCTGCTGCGGCGCCAGTGCTTGCTCCGAAGTAGGCGAACGAGTAGTTTTTGTTTGA
>CAVVMY010000028.1:0-21694 GCA_963749405.1 Candidatus Altarchaeales archaeon
ATATAATAGGGAGTGCTTCCTAGAAGAAAGCGGAAAAAATCAAATACCGCACCCTAAACGGTGCGGTATGATATACAAAGATGGCAGTTATAGAAAATACACAAGGCATTCCTCTGCGACCTCAAAGGTCGCAGTATCCTGCCATCTTTGTAATAAAAAAATCAGATACAGCGCTATGCCAATTCTTCTCTCAATCTGGACAGGTGCTGGTATTGCCATTCTCGTTCTTTGGCTGCGGCAGCATCGGCATCAGAAGAGTTGGCGGCTCTATAGATAGCCTGTAAGGCATAATTTGCAGCGCCAATAGAATGAGTGGGGACATGCGCAGTTGCCACGGCCTGACCTGCAGCACGGGCAGCAGAGCGGGCGGGACTGTCTTCTCCTACTGCACGGGCGGCCGCATGAGCGTCAAGTGCAGCTTTGCGTACATCCACCATCTTGAATATCCCAGTACGTATCCACTTTCGGAGTGCAACAATCGCTTTTCGAGGACGATCGTCTTCTGGATATCTTTCCTCAAAATAGGGCAGAACACGCAGAGCACAATCAATTGCCCAGACGGCTAAAGTCTTATGGTCAGTTTTTCCTACAAGCTCCAATATCTCTTCATCTTTGCGCGTAACTGAGAATTTTAGCCTTTTTTTTCGTGTTTCAGATATCATATCAAAAGAGCACCTCTAGGGAGTATATCCGGCTCCATTGGTTGCGTTTGCTTCATTGGTTCCCCTGATTCCATTAATCCAATCGGCTCCATTGGCCCGTAGACGCAGGTTGAAATGTTGCTTAGCTCCTCTTGTTTTGCGTTTATCTCCTCCCAGGTTTTCTCGTCGTCTGCTCCGCCCAGTTTTTCGTATAAAGCGTTTATCTCGGCTTGTAGTTCATCCATTTTCGCAAGGTCGCCGTCTGTCAGGTTACATCGCTCTTTCAGATTCTCGCGGTCTACCTGCATCATGCATGACTGGTTGTAGTGCTGCGGCAGTTCGCTGCTCTTTTCATTGATCTTCTCGTAGAGTGCGTTTATCTGCTCGTATAGTGCGTCTATTTCCCTCTGCAGTTCCGCTTCGTTCGCCAGTTCTTTTTCTGACAGGTTTATCTCGCATTTTGCGTACGGGTCTTCATATGACGGAATAACCGGATCAATAGCTATGCCGATATACGGAGTCGGATGGATCGGTATGTCAGCGTTTGGGGTTACGGCGCAGTCCAGCCCGTTTGAGGAGTTGCCGATACAGTCTACACTGCTTTGCTCATTGGATAATCCCATCACCCTTCCGGATGCACCCGCGGATGTGTCTGCGGACCCACTGCTGTTATAAGCCGTAGCTATCTGCGACACAAGAAATGCCGCGATGCATAGCCCGATCAATTTTTTCCCAACCATCATGTATTCACCAATTTTCATTTTCTTTTAATTCAATTAGTAAATACCTTAGCGGAGAGTATAAAAACCATATAGGTTTTTGTTCGGCGGAGACCGAAAGGATATTTAAAAAGAATATAATATGATAAGAAAATAGAATAAAAACAGGCAGAGGACCTGAAAAGTCTATTTTTTCTTCTTTGCTGGTTGCTTCTTTTCGAGCGCGGCTATCTTTTTCTCAAGTCTCTTCATGTCTTCTTTTGTTGCCAGGTTCAGCCTGCCCGCGGCTTTTTTGACTTCGGCTTCGATCTTTTTTTCGAGTTCGCCTCTCTGCTGTTCTGATCTTTTCATCAGGTCTTTTATGAACTCTTTGCTTTCGTCTTCTGATATCTCGCCTTTTTGGACGAGTTCGTCTGCCAGCTGCTCTGCTTTTTCACGGGTAAGGGCTGCTATGCCGATGCCTAGCAGCGCCAGTTTTCTCAGGGATTCGTTCATTTTCGGGTTTACACCTCGTAAATAATTTTGTTCGGAGAGTTAAAATAAAGCCTTTTTTATCAGTATTTTCCGCTTCTGAGGATTGATAGCACCAGGAAGAAGCCTATGATCCCTGCGGCTACGTAGCCTATTATTCCCAGTATCGGGAAGTCGAAGAGCAGGGGGCCTTTGCCTGTGAGCATTATCACGGATGATCCTACTATTAGTGCGGATATTATGAGGCTTGTTGATATTCTGCTTGCTATGGTGTCCAGTTCTGAGATGAATCTGTTCAGGCCTTTGTGTTCGAGGTCTATTACCAGTTTGCCTTGCTGTAGTTTGTTTAGTACCTGGTTGACCCTGCGTGGCAGTATTGTCAGTGATTCGTTGAGTTCTATTAGGTTTTCCATGAATTTTGCGATTACCTTTTTGGGCTGCGCTCTTTCTGCGATCATTGATTCCACGAAAGGTTTTGCGGTTTCCGTGTAGTTGAAGTCGCTGGAGAGGTTTTGGCATAGTGATTCCATAGTTGAGAGGGTTTTTATGAGGAGCATGAAGTTTGCCGGGATCTTTAGCCTGTTTTTTATTGCTGTCTTTATGACTTCGTTCATCATGGTTGGGATGTTTACTTGTTTTAGTTCGGTTCCGTAGTATTCGTCTATTATCTCGCTTATGTCGTTTCTGAATTCCGGTATGGAGGTGTCGTCTCCGGTTATTCCGATGTCCAGTAGTTCGTCTACTATTTTTTCCTTGTTTTTTTGTATTATTGCGATGAATAGTTTGGAGAGTTTTTCCTTCATGTATTCGTCTACTCGGCCCATTATGCCGAAGTCCATGAAGGCGATTACTTCCCGGTCTACTATGAAGAGGTTTCCAAGGTGGGGGTCTGCGTGGAAGAATCCGTCGACGAATATCTGTTTCATGTAGGCTTTTGCTATCATGTCTGCGAGTTTTTTGCGTTCTTCAGATTCCAGGTCTTTTATGGCGTCGCTTATTTTCTCGCCGCGTATCATTTCCAGGGTGAGTACTCTTCTGCTGGTGGCTTCCCAGTAGACTGGGGGGACGTAGACTCCGGGATATCCTGTGAAGTTCCTCTTGAATTTGTCTGCGTTCCTGGCTTCTACCATGAAGTCAAGCTCTTTTCTGATGCTTTTTGCAAATTCGCTGACTATACCTACGGGGTCGTAGAGGTTGCTTTCTGGTATGTTTCTTGAGATGAGATTTGCCAGGTTGAAGAGGATATCCAGGTCTGATTCTATTTCGGATTCTATTCCAGGTCTCTGGACTTTGACTACTACGTCTTCGCCGTTAAGCATTGCGTGATGCACCTGGGATATGGATGCTGCTGCGAGGGGTTCTTTGTCGAATGATTCGAATATCTCGTCTACTGAGGAGCCGAGTTCTTTTTTTATCTCCTCGGATGCTTCTGCGTAGCTGAAACTTGAGACTTCGTCTTGGAGTTTTTTGAGTTCCTCGATGTATTCAGGGGGGATGAGTTCCGGCCGCATGGAGAGTATCTGCCCGAACTTGATGAACGTGGGCCCCAGTTCCTCCAGTGCAAGCCTCGCCCTGACCGGAGTAGGTATGTTGTTTAAGTCTTTTCCCGGTTTTCTTGTGAGAGGGAGCCTAAGCTCTATCCTCTGTATGAAGGCTCCGAAGCCCTGCTTTATTAATACGTTTGCTATCTGCCTGCTCCTCTGCAAGTTCCTTATCTTCCTAGGTATTCTTTTAAGCACGGAATAGACCTCCCCAAATGATGTTCCCTTATTCTTTTATTGTCAAGGATGTTAATAACTCTATAGTTTTTATATGTGGCAGGCTAAAAGTATATCTGCAAGAGAAAAATGTTAATAAGCGCTTTGTTTTTCTTTATGGGCTCATGCCTTGTCCTGATAATTTCCGCCGAGCTTTTGGTCAAGTCCCTGGCAAAGACTGCTTTTTATTTCGGCATGACCGACTTTGTCGTGGGATTCATGATCGTTGCATTAGCTACTTCCGTTCCAGAGCTCTTCATCGGTGTGACGTCAGCCGTTGACAGGAATCCTGAGCTTTCATTGGGTAACATCCTGGGCAGCAATATTATAGACCTTACCCTTGTAGTAGGGGTGATGGCTCTCCTGCGGCGGGGCATAAAGATGGAAACAAAAGCCGTGCAGACGGATACTCTGTATATGTTCGCAATTACCTTGTTGCCTCTTGTATTGATGCTTCTGGGCGGCAGCCTCGACAGATTCGACGGCTTCATTCTGCTATCCGTATTTTTTCTTTACGTTATCAGAATATTTGCCCAGAGAAGCAGGTTCCGGGAAGAAACAGGGGAAAAGGTGTCCAGACCTGAGTTCGTGAAGAACGTCGTGATCGCTCTCGTTTCTGTAGTATTACTTTTGGCCAGCGCGGATTATCTGGTCAGATATGCGTCAATGCTTGCGTCAGATATGCTCTCTCCTCCTATACTGGTGGGTCTTTTTTTGATATCCATTGGCACTACTCTTCCTGAGTTGATATTCGGCTCAGGCGCCATTCTCATGAAGCATAAGTATATGGCCTTCGGGGACATAATCGGAAGCGTGGTGGCAAACAACACACTGGTCCTGGGTACCGTTGCCGTGATGAGCAGCACGCCGATTGCGCCTAACCTTATCATATTTTTGATCAGTTCGTTTTTCATGGTCGTAGTGGCCTTTCTTTTTATGACTTTTGTGGAAGTGGAAAGGCACATACTCTGGCAGGAAGGCGTAGCCCTTATAATGCTGTATGTGCTCTTTGTAATAGTGGTCTTAAATATCAGAATGCTGGAGATATCCTACGGCATATGATGCGTTTTTCTTTGCGTTTTTTTTTCTTGTTTTTATATCCGAACAGTTATATATATAAATTACAACTTTTATAAACTAATAAAAGATGTAAAATTATGGAAAGTATAGACAAGGAATTCATAGAGTATTTTAATATTGAAAGCAGGGCCTTCGGAGGGGGGAACATGCCAGGTACAGTCATCGCGATATTATACATAGAGCCTGAGCCGGTAGCTATGGAAGACCTGGCCAAAAGGACTGGCTACAGTCTCGCATCTATTTCCCACATGATGAAGATGCTGGAAACGACGGGTTTTGTAAGACGGATAAAAAAACCCAAGACCCGGAAAGTATATTTCTACATGGAAAAGGACATGCTCAAGCACAACAAGCAGAAACTGGTCATGGTCTATGAAAACAGCGTGAAGCCCGCGATGGAGCTATTGCCCCCAATATTAGAAAAATACAAGAACAAATCCAGAGACGAGCGGGCCCGCAGGAAATACGAGATAGTCAGGGACTACTACTCCCAGATGGTGGAATTCGAAAAGATAATCAAGCACATGATAGAAGACATAGACCTTATATCCGCCGGCAAATCCGGCAAAGCCATGAGGGCGTATAAGCCCTGATTTATTCATTAAAACCAAATACTTATCTTCAAAAAATGACTGAGCATTCGAAAAATAAGCAGCCGGTTATAGAACTCGAAGACGTCTGGAAGATATATACGATGGGCGAGGTGGAAGTCGCAGCCCTGCGAGGCCTTTCGCTGAAGATTTACAGGGGCGAGTTCGTCTCAATCATGGGACCTTCCGGCTCCGGGAAATCGACGGCCATGAACATGGTGGGCTGCCTTGACGTTCCCACACGGGGCCGGGTGCTCCTTGACGGGCAGGACATATCCAAGCTTGCGGAAAGCGACCTCGCACAGATAAGAGGGAAAAAGATAGGCTTCATATTCCAGACATTCAATTTGATGCCCGGCCTGTCTGCGCTTGAGAATGTTATGCTGCCCATGACTTTCCAGGGCATACCCAAGGACCAGAGGGAGAAAAAAGCAAAAGAGCTTTTGGAGATGGTGGATCTCGGTTCGAGACTGAATCACCGGCCTACTGAGCTCTCAGGAGGGCAGCAGCAGAGGGTGGCCATTGCAAGATCGCTTGCCAACGATCCTGCAGTGGTATTGGCGGATGAGCCGACAGGGAACCTTGATCAGAAGACAGGTAAAGAGGTTATGGAGATGCTTTCTGACCTGCATTGCAAGGAGGGAAAGACTATAGTCATGGTAACGCATGATGTTAATATCGCCCAATATGCCGAACGTTCCGTGAAGATAAAGGACGGCGTCATTGAATCAATGGAAGAGAATCGGCGCAATGTATGCGATGCGCATGCAGGCAAAAGCCTGGATGCGCATGCAGGCAGAGGCACGGATTCGAATGCAGGTGCAGGCCTGAGAACTATGCCCTCGGGAGAAGGGGTACACGATAAAACCAAAGAAGGAAAACATATTAACAGGGAAAAAAAATAAATGAGGTATACAAAAATGGATGCGAAAAAAATAAGTAATGGAATGATGCTGCTGACGTTATTTGCCGTAATAGCCGGATCGGTTTGTTATGCTCTTCCTTCGGCTGCCACTGGGACTGTCGCAACGACCTTGGCAGCGAGGCAGACCCCTACAAATGTGGTTTTGGATTATGATTCCACGCGGCTGGATTCAAATCTTTCGCCCGGAGATTCGGGGCTTTTGACCTTGGTTGTCACGAACGTTGGTAGCCAGGCTGCTGAGAATGTGCTTGTATATGTTCCCGGGACCAGCGACATCTCTGTGAACAAAAAGTGGGACTTGGGGCGCATAGATCCGTTGGGCAGCAAAACTGTTTCCGCATCTGTCTCGGTATCAAAGGATGCATACATCGGCTTGCATACGTTGTCTGTGCAGATAACCTATGATGGCTATGATGATAGCGGAGAGACAAAGACAGACCAGGTTACGACATGGGATCTGCCGGTAAGGGTCTATGGCAAAGCCAATTTCCAGGCGACTGTGGAGGATGCGAACTACTATAAAGACGTGACTACAAATCTGGTCATACATGGCACCACCCAGTATGGTGCCAGGAGCATCACTGCAACGCTGTCTCCGACGTCTGCGGGCTCATCAGCGTGCGCATCCCTGATTGGGTCTTCTAAATTATTCATAGGGGACGTAGATCAGGGCGGAAGTTTCCGGTTGGAGTACATGATACAGCCCAGCGTTGTCGGCGTTTGTTCTTTCAACCTGCAGCTTGATTATTTCGACGTTTCAGGAAACCCTCTGGAAACGTCCCTTCCCATAGGGATAAATGTTCAGAGATACGACGTGGATTTCAAGGTGACAAACGTTTCCTACGTCGGAGCAAGCCCGGGCTCTGTCGCCAACATAACAGTGAGCATCGAAAACGTGGGGAATGCTGCGGCAAACGATGCCAGTGTGACTCTTAATTTCAGCTCCCCATTTACGGCCATAGGCTCGTCAGAGACATACGTAGGCCAGTTCAACACCAAAGAGTCAAAGGACTTGAGCTTTCAGGCATCTGTCGATTCAACAGCAGACATAACGGCTTACAACATACCCATGAGCATCGACTACTTCGACCTGGCCGGAACAAAGCAAAGCATAGCAAAATCGATAGGAATACAAGTCGACGGAAAACCTGAGATAGAGGTACTGCTTGAAAACGCTGCTATTTTCACCTCAGGCACCAAAGGAACCATTACGATAACCGTGGTCAACAAGGGATTCGCGCAGGTCAAGTTCGTAGACCTGAAGATGCTGCCCTCGAAGGATTACGACGTAGTCTCTGCAAGCGAGGTATACGTAGGCAGCCTGGACTCGGACTCCACGGACAGCCAGGATTTCCAGATACAGATGCATAACAACGTATCTGCCGGGACAGTCCCCATAAACTTAGAGACTCACATATAAGGAGCAGAACAGCAACATAGACCACGTGGAACCCGTCAGCCTGGACGTGCCGGTTTTGTCCATGCAGGACTACGCCAGCAAGCAGCCGACAGGAAGCCCTCTCGCAATACTGATAACAGTAGTCGGCGGCCTGATAGGAGTTGTCGTCGCAGTAGTCGTTATCTGGTTCCTTATCAAATTAGTGGGCGCCATCACCGGCTTTTTGGATAGTAAGCTTTTCAAGAGGAAGGGCTGAGTCCTTTAACTTTTTTTATTTTTTATTTTTCCGGAAAAACATGTGGGATGACTATTTGAAACTGGCCCTGGAAGGGATAAAGCATAGGAAACTGCGGACCGGGCTCACCATGCTTGGCGTGTTCATAGGGATAATGTCCGTCGTGACCCTGATATCCCTTGGACAAGGCCTGCAGCAGTACATAGACCTGGAGTTCTCAAAAGTAGGAGGCGACCGTATACTCATCACCCCCGGCGGAGGAGGCTTAACGTCCGGCTCAGTGGGGAGCCTCAGTTCTGCTACGCTTGACAAGTCTGACCTGGACGCGGTCAAGCAAGTCCGCGGAGTAGAGATCGCAGTGGGCCTGATCATGGCGAGTAAATCCGTAGAATACAATAAACAGAATAAATACATCCCTATATATGGCATACCGACAGATTCCCAATACCTGCAATTCGAGAAGGACTCCGGAGTCCAGGATGTGGATAAGGGCACAATCCTGCGTAATGGGGACAAGTATAAAGCCCTGGTTGGGCCGACCATAGGGACTGACAATTTCAACAGAAACATAACCGTTGGAAGCAAGATATCCATAAACAACACGGAATTCGACGTCGTAGGCGTGCTAAAGGACTCGGGAAACCCGGTGCAGAACGACAGGATAATAATACCTTTGGACACCGCAGAGACGCTGTTCAACACAACTGCTTACGCCCAGATATCAGTGAAGGTGCAGAGCGGATTCACGCCCTCGGACGTCGCAAACAGCATAACCGAAAAACTGCGCCAGAAAAGAAACGTCAAGAAAAACGAGGAAGACTTCTCGGTAGAGACCGCGGAAAGCATAGTCGCAGCCTTCAAAACAGTCTTCGACATCGTGACACTGGTGCTGTCCGGGATAGCCGCGATATCGCTCTTCGTCGGAGGAGTGGGCATAATGACAACGATGTACACATCAGTCATAGAACGAACCCGGCAGATAGGGGTTATGAAATCGATCGGTGCGCGCAACTCCGACATACTGATGATCTTCATGATGGAATCAGGCCTCCTGGGAATAGTTGGGGGAATAATAGGGCTCATACTCGGCTTCAGCCTAAGCCTTATAGGGGAATACATAGTAAGAAAGGTCGGCGGAATACCCGAATACTCTCTGTATTCCGGACCTGAGTTGATATTCGGGGCGCTATTGTTTTCCATAATCATCGGCCTTGCGTCCGGATACTTCCCTGCGATGAGGGCTGCGAAGATGAAACCGGTGGATGCGTTAAGGTACAGGTGACCGACCGCAGTCGGTCATGAACTGCGGGATTAGAAGTTCAAAAAAAAATGCTGGAGGATTTACTCAAGATTTCGCTGAAAAGCATAGCGAACAAGGGCATAAGAAGCTGGCTAACAGTGATAGGGATAGTGATAGGGATATCCGCGATAGTATCCCTTATATCGCTTGGACAGGGCCTGCAGGACGCCATCAACCAGCAATTCGCCATACTCGGACCAAATCTTATACTTATAATGCCGGGAGGCGGATTCGGGCCCGGGGGAGGTGCGACCAGTCTCTCCGACCACGATGTGCATGTCGTGAAAGGCGTCCTCGGCGTCGACATGGCGGCAGGCTTCATTGCGAAAGTCGCTCCCGTAAAATTCAGAGACAAGGTTGCGTACTTGCAGGTATCGGGGATGGATCCGGCAACACAGGACATTCTCTTGCAGGGAACGGGCATCAAGATAGAAAAAGGACAGCAGAAATTCAAGACCTCGGATACAGGAGTAGTTGCTATCGGCTACGAGCTATGGGGCACAGACAATGTGTTCAGTCAGCCCATGCGTATAGGAGACAAGGTAACTATAAACGGCAAAAAGTTCACGGTGATCTCATTCATAAGCCGGATAGGCAATAAGAATGATGACAGCAACATGTACATTACTCAGAAAGACGAAGAAAACCTCTTCAACGTGAAAGACAATTACCTGGAAATGATGGTTCGGGTAAAAGACGGCTATGACGTAACGGCTGTGGCAGACAAGATAAAGGAAAAGATGAGGCTGGACAGAAGCGAAAAGAAGGGAGCAGAAGACTTCATAGTCATCACCCTAAACCAGGTAATGACAGCAGTCTCCACGATACTCACCGCCGTACAGGCAGTCGTCATCGGAATAGCCCTCATATCACTGGTAGTCGGAGGCGTGAACATCATGAACAACATGTACACCTCCGTACTCGAAAGAACAAGAGAAATCGGCGTAATGAAGGCGATAGGCGCGAGGAACTCCAGCATAATAACGATGTTCGTCATGGAATCAGGGATCATCGGCCTCGTAGGAGGGGCCCTCGGAATCCTCGTAGGCGCAGCCCTCAGCAAGACCGTAGAATACATAGCCGTCACGCAACTGGGCACAACACTGATACAGGCCTCCCTGACGCCGCCCCTCATAATCGGGTCCTTGCTTTTCTCATTCCTCGTAGGAGTCATATCCGGGTTCCTGCCGGCAAGGCAGGCGGCGCAGCTCAATCCCGTAGAAGCGCTGAGATACGAGTAAAGCATCTAAGGAAATAGATGTGCCAACCAAGGTTCTTCTTACCTATTTATCCGGAATCCGTCACCCAGATAGTGGCAGTAATATCATACCTGTTTTTATAAAGCTCTTTTATCCCTGCAGTAATGTTCCCGATCATAGTTCCCTTGTCATAGCTCAGATACTCCCAGTCATCGTATCCATTAGGTCTTACCACGTCGACTGCAAGCCTCCTCGGCTTATCCAACTCGGACACCACGTATTCCACCTGAAAATTGTAGCCGCCATACGCAGTAAAGCCGTTGTTGCTCACGTAAACAAGCGTCGAATTCGCAGGCACCCAGTTAGCCTCCGTAAGCGGAACATCCAAAGCATACGCACAATACTGGTCTCCCTCAATGCAATGCTCGTTCACGCCGCAACTGGCAAGGAATTCCTTCTCCTCGGTTCCAACACACGCAGCCTCACGCGTCCCAGGATGCACGCAGCGAAACTCTACATACTGCCTGTAAATATCCCCGTCATAACAGGTATAATCCCTTGTAACAAGCGTCCCATTCAAGCCACAATCAGAATTAGAAAAACACTCAACCTCCTCAGGCCGAAGAATAGTAGTCGTAGTAGTAGGCTCAGTAGACGTAGTCGTGGTAGACGTAGTAGGCTCAGACGTAGTGGTGGTAGTCACTATGATCATATCAACGTAGTCCTCGGCATAAACCGTCTTAGCCTTCGGAGGAGCAGACACATACGCATTAATAGTCCAGGCTAAGAGGATAACCGAGACAATGAAAAAACTCGCCAGGACCTGAGGATCCACGTATTTATCGTCCATGCTGGAAAATTACGTAAGATATTTGGATTTTAGGTATAAAAAATCGTAGAATGTTCAATATTTTGAATTCAGACTCATTGTAAAAGCGGCCAAGCACATATATCTAGTCCCTAAATCAAAAGTATAGGCAATAGAAAAAAATGGATTTGAGTCTTCCGATATTTTTGGCTGCAGTATTTGTCGTCAATGTCGTACCTGCATTCATGCCGCCAACCTGGGTGCTCCTCGTCTACTACTCGCTCTTCTACTGCATTGACCCCCTCTACCTTGCGATACTCGCAGCAATAGCCTCAATGCTCGGAAGGATCGCGCTCGCCAAATGGTCCGGCCCGCTGACATACCGTTTCTTCCATAAATCAATGGCCAGCAATGCCGAATATGCACGCGAAGAATGCTCCAAGCACCGAAGCGCTGAATTCTTCGGTTCATTCCTTTACGCGCTCAGCCCGCTACCCAGCAGGCTCGATTTTCATAGTAGCGGGAGCTGCAAAACTCCGGCTTGCCCGCATCGCAGGCGGATTTTTTATCGGACGGCTTATTTCTTATTATTTGACTCTCAGACTGACAGAACTCTCGATCAGCGCAGTAGGGAAAAATATGTTATTTCGGAATCCTCATGCATGGCTGCTCGAGCTATTGGGCCTATGCGCCGCGATCGCAGTGTGCGCAATCGATTGGCGCGCCCTGTTCCAGAGGAAAAAGAAAGATAAAAAGGTTTAGTCAGTCTAAGAGTTTATTCCTTGCAGCAGTCTACGGCCTTCTTCAGGACTTCCTTGAATTTACTCAAGAAGCCTGGCTTTTGCTCCTCTTCTTTTTTGACCTTCGGGAGCATGTAGTCTTCTTTGAGGGATTCCTCGATCACCTTTTTCTTGTCAACGTCTCCTTCGATCATGTTCATGTTTATGGCCCAGAACATGCTGTATAGGTCGTAGGCTTTCTCAAATAGCGATTTGGCTTTTTCCATGTCGCCTTTGCCCAATTGCTTTGTCCCGACCTCCATCAGGCGCATGGAACCAGCCAGGAGGTGCTTGCTTATGCACCAGACCTCTCCTTCGTAGTCTTTGATTATCTCTTTTAGGAGTTCTTTTCGCATCTCCCGCACTTCGCGGAGCATGACGTAATATTCGTCCTTGCCAGTCTTGTTCGCTGTGAAAAAGAGATGCTCTTCGATGCTTATGAGATTCATTATGCCTATGCTAAGGTCTTCGTCGGATGAGAGGTCCAGTTTTTTTTCTTTTATCGTTTTTTCTACTTTTTCAAGTAGTTTGTTTACTTTTTCCTCGTTTGCCATTTTTCGCCTTCATGAATAGATGAGCAGCAACAACTTTGCTGCAATACTTGCAATCGTTATAGCCGAAATCGGTATGACGACTTTCTGATAGAAAAAGGCAGCCTTCCCGTTGTTTATTGACCGCAGATATTTATCAAATGCCACTCCTCCAATGAAGATCACAGAGCCCACGGCTATCCCGAAGAGAAGATCATCCATGCCAAAGAACCGATCGCCTGGGTTGTTCATCAAGCCCGCGGAATACATAGGTATTATGTAGATGGCATACATCAGTATAGTTATCGTTAGCTCCATGTGCCGAAACTTCTTGTTCTTTTTGCTCAGCCAGTCTGCGAGCCACAGGCTGCTTGAGACTATCAAGGCGCCCACCCACATCCCGGTAATCACATCTGATACCCCAAGAAATCGTAGTATCCCCACCCCTGCTATCGCTGCGACAGTGCACACAGGGCAAACTGCATGTACCTGCGTTGCAAGCAGGAGAAATGCCAGGAATAAGCTTATTTGTTTTCTCATTTTATGCACCTTGGATTTTCTGAGAAAGTAAGTTGATTATCTCATCCTGGCTGGTATAACATTTGTTTAGGTGATACATGAACGGGACGCTCAGCGTGTCGTTATAGTCTCCGCAGCTTTCCATGCGCTTCTTCATCTCAAGGAGATTAGGCTGGTTTTTCGAGACTTCCTTTTCAGTGATCTGAAGCTTTGTTTGCAGGCTGTTGTTCGTTATGTACTCCTCGACTATCTTACAGTGCGGACACGTTTCACTATAATACAGAGTGTAGTCGTTGGAAGGTTTCTTGATAAAGTAGATAATACTCAGTGAACCCAATAAGGCAATTGATATCAGTGCGTAGGCTATAAGCGCCTTCTCAACTTTTCTTAGTGCCACGGTTAGTGTTAGTATTGAGTTTTCAGGCTTTATTAAATAATCATTTAATTGATCAACGAGACCAAAGGCTTCACAAGCCGTTTCTTCAATTCCAAAGGAAGGAATAAAGCAGATGTCTGCCATGGTTACACCGGATCGGAGTGGAGATACTTTAAGTAGCGATTATTCAAAGACAAATACATGATAATTACCAAGCCATGGAAACTGCATACATCATCGAAACAAAAGGCCTCAGCAAGACCTTTTCCTACAAATCCAAGGAAGGAAAAAAAGAGGTTGCGGCCGTAAAAGGCGTAGACCTCGCAATCAAAAAGGGAGAGATATTCGGATTCCTCGGCCCGAACGGCGCAGGCAAATCCACCACGCAGAAGATGCTCGCAACACTGCTCTGCCCCACAGGAGGAGAGGCAAGGATCGCAGGATACGACCTGTCAAAGGAGCAGGAAAAGATAAGGAAAACCATCGGCTACGTCAGCCAGGCGGGAGGGACAGATCAGCAGTCCACGGGCCTCGAGAACCTTATCCTGCAGGCACGGCTATACGGCCTCGATGCTGCTACGGCTGAGAAATATGCGAATGAATCGGTCAAGCGCTTCAGGATGGAGTCCTTCATCGAAAGAACTGCCGCATCCTACTCCGGCGGACAGAAACGCAGGCTCGACGTCGCACTGGGAATGATCCACCAGCCGAAGCTGCTGCTCCTGGACGAACCTACTACAGGCCTCGATCCGCAAAGCAGGGCATACCTATGGGAGGAAATAAAGAAACTCAAAGAAGGCGGCGTAACAGTATTTCTTACGACGCACTACATGGACGAGGCGGACAAATTGTGCGACAACATCGCGATAATAGACAACGGTACAATAATCGCAAAAGGAACCCCTGAGGAATTGAAGGATAGTATCGGGGCCGACAGGATAGACATGGGCTTCTCCGGCGAAAAAACGTGCAAAGAGGCTATGACACTGCTAAAAGAAAAGACCAAATCCACCTCCATAACCTGCTCAGGCAGCACGATCCAACTCTACATAAAGAACGGGGAAAGCATGCTGCCAGACATACTCCGGACAATCGACTCGAAAAACATAAACGTTGAGAACGTGACAATGTCCAAGCCAAGCCTCGACGACGTATTCCTAAAATACACCGGAAGATCGCTTCAGGGAGGATGCACAATGAAACTGCTGAACGACATAGTTCTAATGTACGGGCGAAACATGCAGCATACGATGAGAAACCCCATCTACGTATTCGTCAGCCTCTTCCAGCCAATCCTTTACCTGATCCTGTTCATGCCCCTCCTAGAGAACCTCGGCGGAGTGCCGGGCCTGCCCGCAGGACAGACAGTGCAGGTATTCATACCCGGCCTCCTCGTAATGCTCGCACTATTCGGATCAGCATTCGTCGGCTTCAACATAATAGACGACATAAGAAACGGAGTCATAGAACGGTTTTTGGTAACTCCTGTCAGCCGGCCCGCAATCCTCCTCGGAATGATACTAAAAGACGCGACAGTGTTCCTAACGCAGTGCATACTGATAACACTGATAGCGATACCCTTCGGCCTACACCTAAACGTCGCAGGATTCCTCCTCGCCCTGCCGCTCTACGCCCTGATCGCAGTCACCATGGCGTCGATGTCATACTCCTTCGGCCTCATCTACAAGATAGAAGACAATCTGGCTCCTACGCTGAATCTGATCACCTTACCTGTGTCGCTGCTGTCAGGGATCATCCTGCCGATGGCGCTGGCACCGACATGGTTACAGTACCTGGCAAAATTCAATCCCTTTTCCTATGCCGTCGATGCTTCGCGGGAACTCTTCGCAGGGAACTTCGGGAACATGGAAATACTGGAGGGGTATGTGATCATTACGTTGTTTGCGATGCTGATGTTCTGGTGGTCGACGAAGTCGCTGGGGAAGATGGCGGAGTGATAAGGAAGATGATGTAATCCCTTATTGCAGTATTGACCTCTTCGATTTAAATATCCAATCGAATGATTTAAAGTGGCAAAGGACTTGATAGATTATTCATTGGTTCGGACAATAAAGCTGACAGAGGACATTGCCCCCATGATAAAAGACTTCGACTGCGGCATAGACGACTTAAATGAATTCCTGAACATGGATGCTCTTAATTATCTAGAAGGCAAGCTGACCGTCACTTATTTACTCGAATACGCAGGCGAAATAACGGCTTTCTTCTGTTTATCCAACGCTGATATAAAAGTCAACGAGGAGGACATGAAGGTGTTCGACAAATTGGACAAGCATTTACCGAACTATCCTGCCATGTTGATAGGGCGCCTCGGAGTGAAGAAAAGCGAGCGACTCAAAGGATTCGGAAGCGTCATAATAGGGCACGTAGTGGGCAGGGCAGTGGAGCAATCGAAAGAAGTCGGATGCCGTTATGTGGCGGTTGATGCAAAAAACGACGAGGGCACGATTAAATTCTACGAAAAGAATGGCTTTAAAAGGCTATCCGACGGGCAGAAAAGAATAAACGTCCCCATGTATCTAGACATCCTGAGGATCAAAGGTTGACCGGACGCGTTTTCTTATAAATCTCAACACATCTGTCAAGGAAGGCATTACGCGCCTTTGCTTCCTTGCTGCTTGGATCAAGATTTTCAATCCTCTCCTTCTCTCTAAGGAAATCGATTGCATCCTGTCCCTTGAGGGTTGGAAGAGATTCTATAGGCCGGGCCATTTTTATGACAATAACAATATAGGGAAGACGTGTTAAAATACGAAAAGAGAGTTTGGGCGCTTGCGGTCGTGATATTCTGGTGGTCGACGAAGTCATTAGGGAAGATGGCGGAGTGATAAGACAGGCATTAAACCTGCTAAAACGAATATTTTAACCCATCCTACCTTATTTTCTTACTGAGAAAATGACAGATATTGCCTCCAAAGGTTTCCTCTTCGACGGGATGGTCCAGAGAGCGGGTTTCCGGTCTAAGGTCCGGTCGATAGCAAAATCCCATAAGCTGCGCGGCTTTGTTCTGAATCTCCAAAATTATGAAGAAAGCGTTCTTGCCGTCTGCAGAGGCAGAGAGGATGAAATCGAGGCTTTCAGAAAAGAGATGAACGGCCTGATCGCTAAAGAAATCGGGGCGGAAGACGAACGAAAAAAACTGGAGAATCAATTATCCGAGACGATAGACAAGCTGGACGGAATACTCACTTCAGGCGATCTGGACGAAAAGAAAAACAAAGCGATCCCTATTTTGGAAAAGAAAAAAGCCATCCTTAGGCGCTTGAAAGCATTGGACTTTGCGAGAACTTCTTATGTCCTCAAAAAGATAACCCCCGTCGATCCAGCCGGCCACGAAAAAGAGATCAAAGCCGCCAAAATCGAGGAGAAGGACGACTTCTTCCTGGCCAGGGACGAAGGCGAGATGGGGGTAAGGCTGGACGAGGGGATAAGTGCGCTGATGGACCTGCGGAACACCACTTCCAGCATCAACTACGACATAATAGACACCGACTTTTCCATACTTGAAGTCAAATATGGAAGCCTCAACTCAAGCATCGAAAAAGGATTCCGCGAATTTCCGAAAGAATTCGCAAACGCCTTCGGAGTGGTACTGAAAGAAGGCTACGGACTAGAGCCAAAGAAGAAAGGGAACAAGTGATCAGGCGTCGGTGCCGCTACTGTCAGGTGTCCTCCTACCCCTCGCCCTAGCACCGACATGGCTGCAGGAGCTCTCAAAGATCAACCCCTTCTCATACGCAGTCGACGCATCACGTATGCTGTTCGCAGGAAACTTCGGGAACATTGAGATCGCGGAGGGATATGCGATAATCACGCTGCTGGCATTGGCCATGTTCTGGTGGTCGACGAAGTCGCTGGGGAAGATGGCGGAGTGAATATCTGCCTTAAAGTTCACAGCATAAGCTTACTGAGGCGAAGAAACCAGATTGGTTCGAAGGCTCACATGCTTGCAACTCTCACTCGGATATGTCCTGTTGAGAACCCTATCCCAACTGCCTACCAGACCTCTATTTCCTAAAAACGTGATCGCCCGATCCTGGTTTATATCCTTTGACTACTATGATCGATCCAAGATGCGATCACTGGTTAATTTTTTCTGTCAAAATTTGAAAGGTGATCCATTTTTACATAATTTCTAGATCATTTTTCGATGGCTCGGCAGAAAACAGTTCAAAGGAGGAAGAGGATTCTAAAAGAGTCCTCATGCACCGAGAGCAGTTACGCATCGATGCAAGAGGTCGCTGAAACAGATTACCTGAATTATCTAAAACAGCATAAGGAAGTCGTTATTGAGGATACAAAAATATCTCTTGGCGTAGCGAAGAACATCAAATCCTTTGAACCCAAAGAGTTCGACCTTGAATGCACATCCGTATGGTCTTTTCCTAAAAGGGGAGACTGGGCGACCCATAAAGGAGATTATAGGGGGAATTGGGCCCCGGAAATTCCCAGAAACCTCATTTTAAGGTATTCCAAGCCAGAAGATACCGTTCTAGACCAAATGATGGGCGGGGGAACCACCTTAATAGAATGCAAGCTTCTGAATAGAAATGCAATAGGTTTGGACATAAATATGTCGGCAGTAATGCTAACAAGGGACCGGCTAAATTTCATTCATCCAAATGAAAACGATGCAACCCAAAAAACTTATTTAGGAGATGCAAGGAACCTAGACGGGATAAAAAATGAATCAATTGACCTAATAGCGACCCATCCGCCCTATGCCAACATCATTTCTTACTCAAAAGAGCGATTAGAAGGCGATTTATCCAAAGTAGGCAGCATCTCCCAGTTTGCGGGGGAAATGAAGGAAGTCGCAAAAGAGGCGTTCAGAGTTCTAAAACCCGGGAAATATTGTGCCGTACTCATAGGCGATACAAGAAAAAACAAGCACTATGTGCCTATAACGCCCTTAGTAATGAACTCCTTTCTTGAAGCAGGTTTCGTGCTCAAAGAAGACATAATCAAGAGACAGTGGCAGTGCAAGACCACTTCATTCTGGTCACGAAAATCAAAGGATTTCAATTTTCTGCTGATCATGCACGAGCACCTCTACGTTTTCAGAAAACCGGAAGAGGGGGAAAATACCGAGAAATTCCGATATTAAGGTATGGACATACCAACCTTTGTAAAATGGGCCGGTGGAAAAAGACAACTGCTGGAGCAATTTGAAAACCTGTACCCGGAGAAATTCGGAAACTACTATGAGCCGTTCGTAGGCAGTGGTGCCGTGTTCTTTCAAATAAGACGGAAAGACCTCCATCGAAAAAGCATGTACTTAGATGCTGAAAGAAAATATTTTCTTTCAGACAGCAATACCGACTTAATCAAACTATACAAAGACGTAAGAGACAACGTCGAAGAACTCATATCTCTATTAGAAACACACAAGGAGAAGCATCACAAAGACGATGATTATTATTACAAAGTCAGGAATGAATTCAACAAGGGATCAAAGGGACTCGAAAGGTCCGCCCAATTCATCTATCTAAATAAAACATGCTTCAATGGCCTCTACAGAGAAAATGCCAAAGGAGAATTCAACGTACCGAAAGGCAGCGCCAAAAACCCCGCAATTGTAAACGAAAAAGTTTTAAGAGAAGCAAGCAGACTGCTGCAAGGCGTGCAAATAAATTGCCTGCCTTTCGAAAAAACAGAAAAGTTGCCGCAGAAAGGCGATTACATCTACCTTGATCCACCCTATTATCCGCTTTCTGAAACCGCCAGTTTCACCAGTTACACTAAGCTCGACTTTAATGGAAAAGACCAGGAAAGGCTTGCGGAGTACTTCCGAAAACTTAATAAAAAGGGCTGCTTGCTCATGCTAAGTAACAGTGATACTGCGTTCATAAAGAAACTTTACGAAGGCTTCAACATTTCCACAGTATACGCCTCTAGGATGATAAACTGTCAAGCGGAAAAGAGAGGAAGGATTACTGAAGTAGTGGTGAGAAACTATTAATTAGGACATTAGTCCACCACCACCTTCTCCTCGGGTAGTTCTGGCACTTTCCCATCCTGTTTGACCAAGAATGCTTATCGATTTAGGGGGGTTTAATTTGACAAAGCTTGGACTGTAAGGTTCGCAAACACTAGCAAAGGGGCAAACCTTTGAACCCTTTAGAATAGCATCATCACCTGAAACGTATTCGTTCTTTTCTATCACTAAATGTCCTTTTTCGTCTCTGCAAGGTAAAACCTTAGCCACGACATAAGCTTTATTCCTGACGCCCTCTTTGATGCAGATTTGACATGTTTTGTTTCTTCCTGAATGCCACTTGAAGGTGTGCCCTTTTTCCTCGCATTTGAAGAGGCATAGCTGCTCTTTGCAGAATTCTTTGCCTATGATCCGGTATACAAAATAGTCTATTAGACATGGGCTTTCGATGCAGTTGTTCGGATATTTGTTTTTCCAAATCTCCCATACCTTTCGCCATGCTAAGGCATTCATCTCATCGACTAATCCATATTGGTGGCAGAAGACATCCAAAAAACTGGATACGAGAGGAATTTGTGTCCTGAGGATGCCAGTCCTCAATCCAACTTTGACCGTGTTTATGTCGCTTGCCACGTCTATTTTGTCAAAGTTTATAGGGTCTTTCCAAGCTTTCAAAACTATCATGTCGCGGATGAACATATCAGTTTTCTTGTTTCCGAAACCTGATCCTTTCTTGCTTATCAAAAACTCGCGCAGCTTCTTTACATCCTTTCCGAAATAATTGAACAAATCGTATGGTTCAATCTTCAAGTCCTTCAAAGTTCCTGCGGCAACGGTTGCGTATTTCACTCGCTTATCGTTCTGGGAAAGAGATGTAACGCCGATGTCTTTCAAAAAATCTTCAGGGTTATTAAAAATATTATCTGTGTCAAATATGGAAGGGTCACCTTCATAGATTTTAAATAATCCTTCAAAATCCCTCGACCCTCGAAAGTCCTGGTTTGCGGAAAAATAACGTATTCTGCATACTTGTTCAGGTTTTAAGCCAAAGGTCTCGTAAAGCTCGTTAAATAGCTTGTCGCCTTTTTCAGTCTTAAGTTTGTTGAGGATATCCGCCACTTTTTCGCATCTTAATGTATCGATGGATGGGCTGAGAATTTCCTTGTGGTATTTTTCCCAGAACTTGTGGAACTCAGAAAAGTAATCAAAAGTCTCATCAAGGGCAGTTGTGGTGCCTATGCCCTGGTAAGTAGTATAGAAATACTCGTTTATTTTGGAAATTATGAACTGGACTTCACCTATTGTTAAATCTCTTTCAAGACTAAGAGCCTATCTCAGTAGAGTTGTTGCTCTCCATGTTATGATGGCGCAGGCTAAGTGTAGCATAGCGATATAGGTCTCTGCTTTCTTGTTCCATCGTATGAGTATTCCTCTGAATCGGTTCAGCCGACTGTGGGTTCTTTCCACAACCCATCGTCTGGCTTTCTTTCCTGCTTCTTTTTTGATTTCCTGCGCTTCTTCTCCGCGGCTTCTTATGTGCGCAGTGAAGCCGAATTCTTCAGCAAGAGCGCGCACTTCATCGGAATAGTATGCCTTGTCGAGGCATAGCCCCTGTTGTTTGTTTTTCGTAGGCTTGGGTCTTTTAACCTCCAAGTTGTTCAAGGTTTCTTTGAACAGTTTTACGTCGTGGCGGTTGGCTCCGTCAACTGCCATCGCCAACGGAATGCCTTTGGCCTCGGTTAGAAGGCTTCTTTTCACGCCCGTCTTCGCACGGTCCGTCGGATTCGGACCTGTTTTTTCCCTCCCAAAGGCGCCTTGGTCATGGCCCCATCCATGCTAAGCCACGCCCAGTCTATGCCTTTAAGCATGTCGTATTCAAGCAGTCCACGCCGCCAGAGTTTCTCAAACACGCCCGCTTCACTCCATTCCATGAAGCGCCTGTGCGCCGAGGAATGATTGCATATACTCGTCGCATCCAAGGAGCCCCACTGACAACCAGTCCGAAGCACGAAAAATATTGCATTCATCGCGTCCCGATCCGGGACGCGTGGATTATGACACCCTAAAGGATGAGACCTACGACGAGGAAGCAGCGGCTTCATCTGCTCCCAAAGCGCATCAGGGATGCGCCACCCATCATCCTCAACAACAAGACCCATGTTGGTACTCCCCAACCAACCACGGTTATTAATCAGCCAAAACAGATTAATAACCTAATGAGATAGGCTCTAAGACTTGAATTGTTCAAAAGCTCCTTGAAAAAAACGCTGAATGTAGTGACCATTGTAACCAAAGATGTATTTTGATCGATCTATTAGCCATCAAAAGATAAAAAGCGAGAGGGAGTGGCACTCGAAACGTCATAATCCGGCAATTGTTTTATCCTTTCCGCCAATGGAGCCGGCAT
>CAVVMY010000029.1:0-6315 GCA_963749405.1 Candidatus Altarchaeales archaeon
TGCCAAAATGTTCTGGGCCATCTGCGCGCTCCTACCCGCATACCCTGAAGCATTCAAAGACTTTTTTTCCCTGCCCACGCCATGGTACGCGCAGCTTTTCTTCGGCCTCTCAATACTCTTTAACCTGCTCATACTGCTTTTGATCAGATTCTTCCTGGCCGCAGTCTACATGTTCCTAAAATCCGGCCGCTCAAAGGAACTGCTGCGGACGATCACATCGCCTATAATGTATCTACTGGCATCGACGCTTCTTGGCATAGGCATATCCAGGGCAACAGGAATAGCAGGCATGGCCTACCTCTCAATAGCTTTCGTTTATGCCCTGGCACTGGCAGAGAAGTCGTCTTATAAAAATTTTCTTATCCTGTGGACGGCTTTTGCCGCCGCAGGCACGATAACAGCAGGCGTTTATAGCGTCCCATCATACCTCTCCCTTGTCAACGCACAAAGACCCCTCTACATATTCGCATTCCTGATGTCTGCATACGCCGCAGGATCCAAGATACCCCTCACCAGAAAAATCCCAATAAAAGACCTGCGGACAGGCATGTCCATAAGCGAAGAAATATACCTGGAAAAAGACGCTCTGATAAGAGAAGACATTAACCCCTCCCTCTGGAACACAATCGCCTCATGGCTCCTAAAAAAGAAAAAACACGACTACATCGTACGACCAAGACCGATCGGACTAACTGCGGAAGACATAAGCAGCCTGGGAAAATACGAGGACAAATTAGGCGGATACGTGGACGTGAACACGAGCTTCATACTGATGCCGTTCATATTAATGGCGGTGATACTGTCTCTATACGTTGATGTCTTGTGGATGATTCTATCATAATAATAATCCTTTCACGTTATTCTTTTGTTATTCTCCTTGCCAGATATATAAATCTAATATGCCATCTGTTCCATCATACACCTCTAGTTTTTTCCTTGCGTGTCCTGCGTTGTCCGGTATGTTTGTGCATTTTCCGACTGTGACTTGGTTTATCTGCTGGCAGCAGGTCTGGGCTTTGAAGCAGTAGTCGTATCCCTCTTTTCCGAGGTATGCGTCTAAGGCTTTGCTTATCTGTTCTTCTGTTATATCTCTGTAGTCTTTTCTTCCTAGGGTTAGTATGACGGCCTGTATTATCCGGCTTTTGTTGTCATCTGACTGGTTTGTGTCTTGCAGTCCTATTTTGGCGGCCATCGCCCCGCCCGCGCGCAGATAATCGGACTGCACCAGGCGGTCTTCTACGTACAGTGATTCTCCTGCTATCATGGTCAGGGGTGCGGTCTGCATCCTTGCCTGCACCGGGAGCAGGTCTATCAGGGTTGCGTTCTCTTTTACTCCGAGTTCTGCGTAGCTTAGGTAGTTGTCCAGTTTTACGTCTACCTCCTTTAGCAGGCAGCGGGCCTGCTGTATGCTTTCCAGCAGGGCTTCGTCGTCTGAGCTGTTTATGGCCTCTTTTACAGTCTGCAGCGTATCGTTTGCTTTAGATATTTTTTCTTCTACCTGGCTTGAGGCGTTCACTATCTGCGTTGTCAGGTTTTCTACCTGAGAGCAGGAGGAGTTATCTAACGCTATCCCTCCTATTAGCTGTCCATAAAGGTTTATATCGGTTACCACTTCGCTGCATGTCGTCGATAGATTCTGTATCTCCTGGCTTGTGTAGTCTATCATGTCTGTTGTGTCCGATAGCGTGTCCTGTATCTCCGTTATGTTGCCTTGTATCCCCTCTTTTAGCTCGGTTAGGTTCTTTGACCAGTTGTTTAGGCGGCTGTCCAGTTCGTCTGCGTATGCACGTATTTGTTCGCCCTTCTCAGTCAGGTTTTTCAGGTCCTCATCCTCTACTGGCTCCAGTGTATCGGCTTGCACGGTTTGATATCCGTCTCCGTCAATTGTCAGATAGGATAAAGACTCCAGTGTCTGGGCAGCATACTGGTTCTCTGCCTCGTATTTTAGGTTTTTTATGCTTGTTGCCTGATGGGACATCGAGTATAGCTGTATTACAGTGAAGGCGAGCACGAGTATGAACGCGTAAATCATTACGTCGAATAAACTGGATATGCCTTTGTTTTTCATCCCTGCCTCCAGACCCATACCTTTATCTCTCCAGCGCTTACATTGCCTGCGGCACGCAGTATTGCAACAGGCGCAGCCAATGCAAGAGCGTTTTCTGGGGTGCTGCCACATTGCAGTTCTATTGTGTTTGCCGTTAGGTCGTATATCTGTATGCTATAGTTGTAGGCCGTCGGGCAATACTGTTTTAGGTCTTCGCATGTTGTTGTCTTAGTGATGGCGCCATAGTCCAATAGCTGCGAGGTATTCGCGTATGTGAGGATGCTTCTCCCGGATAGCACCTCCAGGAGGTCTGCCGCAGTTTTATGGGTTGCCTCAGCCTGCCTTTCTTCCAGGTTTTGCATGACAGAGCCCATAATCAAAGCGATGAACGCAAACGTTATTATAACAGCTATGATCATCGGGAACAATACTTCAAGGGAAAACGGCCCGATCTGGCCCCTGTTTAGTAGGTGTATTCTATGCATGTCTGGTTCACCTCATCTCCTGGGTGGTAACTGTATTCTATGCGTGTCTGGTTCATTCCATCCGTTAGGTATAATGTATCCCCGTCGTTATTCCAGACAGCATTACACCCAGGTCCATGATTACACCAATACAAGTCAGTACTTGAATCCTCTCCACAGCTAGTGTGTAGGTATACGTGGGAGTCCGGGGCAAGAACATATTCCATGAAATTGTATGCATGTATGTGTCCCAAGTCCGACAACTGCCAGCCTGACAAATCAAAAGGAGTATCACAGCTGTTATTTAATATGACATATTCTTCCTCAGTATTATTACAGTCGTATCCAGGAGCGTTATATTGTATTCTTTCTACTTGTAAACATCCTGCGCAGTTGCTTTTCCTGCCGATTAATAGGCGCCCGTCGAGGTTTTCCAATAGCAGTGTGACGTTTTCATCGGATTCGTTCTTTATCTCTCTTGAGAAATTCGCAAGAACCACTTTGACTGGAGCGCCGCCGGGTGAACTTCCGCATCTTGTGCCAAAGACGTTGATCAGGATGCCGGTTTTTGCGCCGTCGACGATCGATAGATTGTATTGTAGGCCGCTTATCCTTCTGGGCAGGGTGTAGTAGTATTTGCTTCCTACTGGTCCTGCGTATGCGTTCGCCATGGCTGATGCCAGCGACTCTGCTGCCTGGTTGGCCGAGTCGGATGCGTTTATGCAGTTTATGTATTTGTATACCATATAGAAGAGGAGTATTATTGTCACGACTGCGAGCATTATCCCCAGCCGAGACATCGTCCAGGTGATCCATCCCCTGTTGTTCATCTTTTTTTTACATTACTCCGCTAAATATCTCCCCCATTGCTATGACTGTGAAGGCGAATATCAGGGCCGCAGTCGGCAGGTATATTCCGAGGTGGTATTTTTTGATGATCTTGTCTCCTCCGTGTGTGAGGTCGTCTGCGAATATTGTGAGTATGGCCGTTGTTTCGAGGACGTATACTCCGATTATGAGTTTTACTATTTCCGGGTTCATTACGTCCATCATTGTGTCTATGCCGAGGGTTTTCAGTCCTCCGCTGCTCAGGGTCGATGCTATCAGGTATCCGAGGCTTGTTGAGACTCCGCCCATGATTGGTCCGACCAGTACTGCTATTAATATCATCGAGACTGTTACGTTCCCTATTATCTTCTTCATCTCAGTGTCCACTGACCGCATGTTGCGGATGTGTTCTGAGAGCCGTATTATGACGGATGCTATGGATTTGGAGCTTCGGTCTGCCATCGATATTATTGTGTCCAGGGCTCCTTGTATCATGCCTGAGTATATTTTGGTTGCTGAGCCTTCTTTTTCTCCGAAGAATGCTTCCCGCATGTTGATGTTGAATAGTTTTATGTTGTTTGCGGCCCTCGTGAATATCAGTGCTCCGTTTCCTTTGTTTAGGTCGTTTATGTGGGCCATTGCGTTTGGGAGGGCGCGGCCGCTTGACAGTAAGACGCTTAATTGTCTCAGGGTTTCGCTGAATTCGTCTTCTTCGCCTTTTATGTCGTCCCGCATCTTTTTTACGCTATAGGACGTGCCGATGAGGTATATTCCTAGGCCGATGCTTGCTCCTATCAGTATCATGGAGGTTCCCAGGGGAGTCATCGGTTCAAAGCCCTGGATGGCATAGTATAAGTCGATTATTCCCGGCAGGGCTATCAGTCCCCCGACCAATAAGACGAACAGGTAGAAGGCGTATCTGTTGTCTTTTCTGCTTGCGTCTATTCCGAATATTTTTGAGTATTCCGATGCCGGTATGTCTATAGGCGGGATGGTTATGGGTTTGCTGCTTGCGACAAAGCTTATCGCCATGTAGAGGACGATTGGGAGCATCACGTCGTATAAGAAGAATATCATTATCGGCGGCAGGCTTAGTCCCATTGCCGGGAGCATTGGTACGATGCTGATAAATATCATCGGGAATATTACGAGGAACATGAATATGCCCAGGATGGGTGTTTCCAGGCTCCTCACTGCATTGTCCGTCCTCTCCCGAAGACCAGTTAATAGGACGCTCATCCCGTTGTCGAGCATCAGCCATCGCCCCTTTTCATCGCTTTCAAGGGTGGATGCTATCAATAGCTGCATGAATGCCTTGAATTCAGGTATGTTACCCCATTCGTCTGCGAACCTTGACAGCGACTCTATGATGCTGGTTCCTTTCCCCATGTTTATGTCGAAGATCATCTGTTTCAGGAGCTTTCTTGGGAGGCCTGTTGTGTGGTCTGATGCGAATTCGACCGCGGTTTCGAGTATTGGGCTGATACGAAGCGATATCACGAGGTAGCTTGCGATTGCGGGTATGTGTCCGAGCATTTCGGTCTTTTTGGCTTCGAGCATCATTGTCGGATATTTCTCGATGTAGTAGTAGATGAGGGCCGGCAGTACGTAGAATATGATGGCGAGTGCTATCAGCGTTGATCCTGTCATGTAGGATGCGATTGCTACAATTGTTGTGAGTGTCAGCGTTACGATGAGGGTCAGCAGTGATAGTGCGTGCACTTCTTTTGGTTTTATCTCCATGTCGAGGAGGTCTATTGCTTTCTCGAGGTCTTTGTGCTGCCATATTGCATTGTCGCCCAGGTAGGGGAATTGTTCGTAGGCGAGGCGGCATGCTGTGGTGAATAGGGCGTATTCCTCTGCATGCTTTGGTTTCCTTATGGCCATGTTGTGCTTGTCACTGCTCGGTTTTTTTCTGCTGTATTTGTTTTACGTATTTGTCGAACCATTCGGACCATTTTGCGTAGGCCTGTTCGTAGTCTACGTTTTTGTATCTGCCGCCGTCTTTGTATCTCTGGTCGTCGATTAAGGCGATGTATTTTTTGTTGGAGTCTACCGCGCTTTTCAATTCAAGCAGTTCATGCAGGCCTGTTTCCTTGTATTTTGCAGCCATCTTCTCATACATCTTGGCCCTTATCAATATGTCCTTCCAGACCTGGGCTGTCGTTATGCCTCTTCTGTCTGCTATCTGGTTTAGGACCTGTGATTCGGCAGGGTTGAAGTCCCCCGGGAAATCAAGCATGTCTTTTTCGTTGTTGTATTTCATCAAGGTATTAAACAGCCTCAATGCCTCGAGTCCGCTTCCGAGATTCTCTATGTCTACGTCTTTGTTTAATTCGGCAATCTCAGTCACCCTTCTCCCCATGGGAAGCCTCTGAGTCACAACAACCGCGTCGGTTGCCTTAAAAGAAGTCGCAGGAATGCACAGATCATAGACAACTCTTTCAAAGACGTCTCTTGGGCCTCTGCCGTGGATGGTTCCAAGGACTGTGTTGCCTGTGGCCCCCACCCTGATGGATTCATAGAGCACCTTTGCCTCCTGGCCTCTGACCTCTCCGACCACGATACTGGACTCGCCCATACGCAGAGAAGACCTCAGCGCATCATCTGCGGAAATGTTTATGCCCTCGCTCGTCGTGATAGGCTTGGAAAGCATCCTCTGCACCCTGAAGCCCACATGATTCATCTCCGGAACAGGCAACTCCAAGGTATCCTCGATAGTGAGAACCCGATACTTGGGATTCATAGCGGCCATTATTCCGCCGAGAAAAGAAGACTTGCCAGTCCCACGCCCCCCGACTATGAGCAAAGCCACCTGGTCATTGACAAGGGCAGTAAGGACCGCAGCGCCCATTGCCGAGATCATCTTGTTCTCGACGAACATCGGCAGAGTCCAGGGGATTCTCGTTTTTGCACCTCAGGGAGAATGCGATGCCGTCTGGAGAAAGGGGTGGGGCGATTACGCTGACCCGTGTC
>CAVVMY010000030.1:0-28895 GCA_963749405.1 Candidatus Altarchaeales archaeon
GATTTCCGATTTTGCAAAAGAACAAAAAAATAAAGAACGGTTACATCAAAAAATCGTTTTTCTGTTGTCAAGCCTGAAAGATTTTCCAGAAAGTTTAACGATTTCACACTTATAAAGAAGCCTGTCAAGAATAGCAGTAGCAAGGACTTCATCGTCCAGTACTTTCACCCATTCATCCGGACTTTTATTTGTAGTCACGATCATGGACGCATTCTGATGCGATAGGTCTTCCTTTTTTCCAAGGCCGCGTTCTACTGCCCATTTTGCCCCCATGACAGCTACTTCGTCCAGTTCTTTTTCTGATATGCGCAGGCTGGATTTTTCGCCTACGCCTGACGGATATTTCTCAAAGAGTGCGCCTACAAGCTCTTTAAGCCTGGGCCGGACGTCCTTTTCAGTTAGGTCCGTGGACATGAGCCTTACTCCGCAGTTTATGTCGTAGCCTACGCCTCCCGGGCTGACGATGCCTGTCTCCAGGTCGAATGCTGCAACTCCGCCTATGGGAAACCCGTATCCGTAGTGGCCGTCTGGCATTACGAGGGAGGCTTTCTGTATCCCCGGGAGCTTGGACACGTTTATTGCCTGACGAAAAACCCCTTCTTCGATTGAGGAGAATATTTTGTCGTCTGCGTAGACCCTGACCGGGACATTCATCCCTTCTTCCCGGTATTCCCATACGCCTCTCCGTATCTCTTTTGCCTGCATTTTTCTTTACTCCTTCTTCATCACAAAAGCGGCAGATACCCCTGCCTTCGAGGCAGGGGTTTATCCATATGTATCTCTGCCGCTTTTGAGAGCAATACTCCAGCCTTTAGGCGGGAGTATTTTATTGTTTGAGCAGATGCGGGGCTTTTTCGAATCGTTTAAGCCTCTGCATGCCTTTTTTGAATTTTTTATCTGCCAGACCTACAAGGTATCCGATGTATTCGTCTGCGACCAGGATTTTTCCGCTCTCGGCAACCGGGGCATCTATCCTCTCTGTGCCGCATACCTCCACAAGAACGCGGTCTTCTTTATAGGATAGTATCCCCACCTTTTTGTAGCCGTGGTTTCTGGCAAGCTCCACAAGTTTTCCGGCAGCTGAAAGGTCCCTGCATACTATGTGCATTATGGTCGGCTCGTGCATGAACCAGACTATGCCAGTCTTGGGTATCCCCTGCAAAGAATCTGATGACTTCGTCAGCCGACACCTCCCTATGCCATTTTCCAACCCATCCCGAGTCTTTCTTCCCCCCCGGGTCGTGAAAAAGGGACGTTCGGCCTGTGCACGTCGACGTGGTGTAGTAGTCAGGGAGCAAATTCACGCAATCTATGAGAGGAAGCATGTCTGCGTCGACTTCTCCTTTGTTTCTGGCAATAGACAGGCCTTTTAATGCATCCTCTTTCTGCTGCTGAAATTTATTGTTCATATCCCTTATATCTCTTGTTCTTAAGGTATTGGCCTTAGAATAATATAACTAAAGATGAACCCAAAAATAAAGATCATTGCAGCAATCGTCGTCGTAGTGGCATTAGCTGCGGCAGCATTCTACGCCTACTCTGAATACAACAAGCCCCGCCTCGTGAAAACCATAGCAGGAGTCGACGTATACTCGACGATCCCCGTAGACACACTGGCCAATAGAACTTCTACGATAGGTCTGCATAGCTACGATTCAGGAGCCGAGACAACGTGCAACCTGGAATTGTCAGGCGTATTAGTCGCATCCGGCGCAGTGCCGGACAGAAAAGGATACGACATACAGCTGGAGAGAGGGCCTCAGCAGATCGTTTTGGACTGGAAAGGAGCATACATCAAAGGGGAGACTGATGATGAATTGCTTGAATCCTGCCATGCCTTTATCTGTCTTAGGGAAGGCCTGGACTGCCCAAAGAACATGATGGATATAAGGAACTTTACCCTCAGGAACCGGGACATGATCATCGTACTGGACAACCGCACATCAAATGATGCTATAATGGGCTTCGTGGAATTGGAAGGGGCTTTAGGCTACCTGCAGGCCCAGCTTGCAGACACCAACGGCGACGGTATCCTGAACCAGACAGAGGTCACAAATAACCAATACCATATATATCCTTATCTGATGAACGGAGACACCTGTAAACTGCTGGACTTCAAAAACGCGATAGAGACTCTGAACATCACAAACGATACCACACCATGCGAGTTTCGCTCAGGCATATTCCTGGAAAAATCAAATACCAACGCAATAGCCATAGACGGCATGAAGATAATGATAACCGGAGACGACAGCCACATACACACAGGCGCAGTGATAGTAAGGGATATAATCGCACCTGAATGGATAAGGATCTTTAACAGGGCGCAGGTGTAGAACGGAAAAACTCATTTCTTGCTTTTCAGGCCCATGAGGCTGGCAGCTGCCAGGATGTGTCCCTTCATGGCTTTTTCCAGGTCTCCCCTCCTGGCTTTCTGCGAGAGGGAAAGAACAGTGTCAAGCGCATACGCCCTGAATACGTACCTGTGGGTTCCGTACGGCGGGCACGGGCTTTCGTACACGTTCGTCCCGGCGGTGTTCACGCCCTGTACTGCACCCTGAGGCACGCTGTTCTCATCGATTTTTGCGTTCGGCGGAATGTTCCACATTATCCAGTGAGTATATGTCCCGGCCGGAGCATCAGGGTCTTCAAGTATCAGAACCAATGTTTTTGTATTATCCGGTATGCCAGAGAATACAAGCTGCGGATTTATGCCCTGTCCGTCGCAGGTATACTTATCAGGGTACTGCGCCCCATCTGAATACGCGGGACTTGTTATCTGGAAAAGAGACTGGTTTGTCATATCATCGACCCCCTCTAATGAATTTGACCCTCCTGTTTCCTGTCCGGTCTCTGCCTGTTTGTCTGCGCACCCGGAAAAAAGCAGGGCGAAGATGATCAAAGGCAGGACCAGATTTTTCATGTAACCGCAAGAGTCAGGTAATATAATGGAAACGAGTGCTTATTAGGCGGACCTATGTTGTAGTTTTTTACCCTGCCGCCTATTGCGCAGCATAAGGTGCCTGCGAACGAATAAGGCGACAGCTAACACGATTGCTGCGATTACTATAATGTCCAGTACTTCGGTGTATTGGAGTATCTCGTTCCAGCGGTCTTTTAGGACGTAGCCAACGTATGTCAGAATAGAATTCCATGCCGCAGCCCCGAGCAAAGTGTAGACAAAGAACTTCACAGGATTCATCCTGCCAACGCCCGCAGGAATGGATATGAGATGCCTGATCACGGGAATGAAGCGGCTTATGAAGACTGTTTCTTCGCCGTATTTTTTGAAGAATCTTTCTGTGTATTCCAGATCGGAGGTGTCCAGTAGAAGGTATTTGCCGAATTTTTCCACGAATGCTTTTCCTCCGTATCTGCCTGCGTAGTATGATATCAATGAGCCGATGATGCTGCCAAGCGTTGCGTAAAGCACTGCAAGTTCGAATGAGAGCCTGCCCTCGCGCACGAGGAATCCTGCAAAGGGCATCACTGCCTCGCTTGGGACTGGAACTATCATGCTCTCAAGGGCCATGAGGGCTGTAATCACAGGATATCCGCCTGAGGATATCAGGCTTATCATGTGCTCAACCAAAAACTCTGTTAATGCCATTTCTTCAAGCTCCGTTGATGAAGGTATCCTTCATCCATTCTCTTATCCCGTCACGGACTCTGCGAAAATTCGCCATGACCTCTTTCTCGGTTCCCCGAAATTCCGAGGGATTGTCAAATGAGGCATGCAGGTACTTCTTCGAGCCCGGGAAAAAAGGGCATTCCTCTTTTGCGCTGTCACATACAGTGACCACGTAATCGAATTTCATGCCTGCGAAAACATTGACGGCCTTTGAGCGGTTCTTGGATATGTCCACGTCGATCTCTGCCAAAGCTTTAACGGCATGCGGGTTCACAGCAGATGGACTGGTGCCTGCGCTGTATGCAGTATATCTGTCGCCGTAGAATGCGTTCATCCTGCCTTCTGCCATCTGGGAGCGGGCTGAATTGTGCGTGCACACGAATAGTACCTTCTTTTTTCTTTTCATGAACGGAAAGGATTATAGGACATAGGATAAATATATCGGCGGAAATATTATTAAACCTAAGCTTCCGGAAACAACCGGACATCAACGCGGGCATAGCCGGGAGACGTTATAATGCCTGCGCCCGATCCTTTTTCTTCTGGGTATATGACGCAGTCATCAGGCGCGGCGCATACCTCTACCTGCTGGGAGGATGCCGCAACAGATACTGCCGAGCCGAATGGACAGGGCATTTCCACAGTATAGTAGCCGTGCTCGTCTGCGATATCTTTTACATATCCTCCGCGGTTCCCTGAGCAGCTGACTGATACATCCGCTCCTGGGACAGGTATCCCGTTTTCCTCCCTGTAAACGATGCCGCTTATCCTGGAAACCGGGATAGTCGTTGTCGTAGTAGTCGTTGTCGTAGCCGTCCTCTGCACTATCACCATGTAGTTCCCGGAAGTTTTCATGTATTTTTCTCCATCCCAGGTATAGTCACCGTAAAAATATGAATTAAGCGACGCATTATAAGGTATGCTTACAGTATAGTTTGCCTCCCGGTTCTGCAGCCAGCCTGATGGGTCCCAGAAGACCCAGTCTATTGCCCCCTCGCTGACGCCATCTCTGCGCCACTGCAGCATTCTATTCACCACGTCTTCCAGGCTTCCTGTGCCGTTACACCATGCGTTCATGGCAGAAACCACTTCTGAGAGGCGGATTGATCCATTGCCTGGGTATGAGCCTACGACGCCATCGGATGAGACGTTTGCAATCTGCCAGCCCTTCGGAACCCTCTCAGATAAGCCGAATGCGCATGGGCTGCGCGATACGTCTATGCTGGATGCAAGTTTGACTGTGATCACATCGCCTGCCGATTCTATGTTGGGAAGCGTCCGGGATACCTGCACTATCGGCGGAAGCGTCGCTTCGGTGACTATTTTTTGAGGGATCACGGGCATCGGGATTATGCATTTCCCTCCAAGGCAGATCAGGCCGTCATCGCAGCTCACATCTGTGTATGCGCCATAGCTTTGGTTGTCTGCGTTTTTGCAGTATGCCTTGGATATTGTGAACCAGTCTGCGCATGTGTCGTTCAGAACATAGAGTCCTTTTTCTCCCTGATAGGTGGCTACATAGCCGCAGTTCTCATCCTGGCATTTGGTGGGGGTGGGCTGCGTGGATAAAGCGGCCGGGGCGTTCAAAGAAAAGCAGGCGCCTTCTCTGCATTCATAGTTCAGCGGACAGGGAGATATCATCGCCTCAGGCTGACCGGCGTCGCAGAACCATTTTCGTACGGTTCTTTCATCTGTGCAGGAATCAAAATAGACATAGCAGCGGTCTTTATAAAAATAGGTGACGTTCCCTATTGTGTATGGATTGAAGCTGCCGGAGTCTATGCATATCCCATGCGTATAGGTAAGGGCAGACGAGGAATCTGCCTTGCAGCATGCAGTCAGCAGGATAAGCCCTAATAGAATGAATTCTATTTTTATCATCTTTTATATAAATATTAGGTAAATTGTTCTTAAAAATAGATAAAAAGTTGAACAATTTATAGAAAGGGTTTAATTATGCTGCTGCCATCGGTTTATCAGGTTTATCACATCAGACAGGTCTGCTTTCCCTTGAGACCATAGGATTATGTAATCTGTTATTTCGCCTAGGGATATTACGCCGCATGGTGGATTGTCGCCTTTTATGCTGCAGCATACGTCGTTGTATCCGTATGCAGGCGGTGCTGTGCCGTATGGGCCGTAGCTGAAGCCCAGCATGTCGCCGTCTTTGGCGCAGTAATGGTCGCTGCATGATAGTCCTCCGTCGAAGCCTACGGGTGAATAGGTCCAGTTCGGGTCGTTTTTTCCTTTGACATAGAAATTCCAGTATTCGTTCGAATCGCAGAAGCAGTTAAAAGACGGGCATCCTATATAGTTGATTGAGCAGAGGGCGTGTCCCAGCATGGGGAAATAGCTCCAGTTCATCTTCAGGTCAGCAGCCTGCAGGACATCATAGCCGGTCGCACCATCAGCTATGTCAACGCATTTCACACTGGAAATGCTGGTCGGATATTTCACTACGACTCCGACCCTTACTGCATACGCAGTGGCAATGAGGGCCAGAACTACAGACAGAATAATCATGCCCCTTGTTTTTTTATTCATCACATAATCCTTAGAATTTTCAGAATAAAAGAACTTTTTAGATCCCTGAAAGGCTTGTTATGTATTTCACCTGTTTTACGCCTTTCACGCCCTTGATTTTTTTCACCAGTGATTCTATTTTCTTGCCGTTGCCTTTGACTATGAGTACTTCTAGGCAGTTCATGCCGTCCAGGTGCGTGTGAAGCGTTGTCTGGATAAGTTTTTCGCTTTCATGCTCGATCTGCGAGACCTGTTCTTTTGAGGAGTCCTTTTCATAGAGGATGCTTACGACGGCGACTGAATTCTCAGCCGAACCGTCAGCCCATTCTTCTTCGCTTACGTATCCCCGTATAAGCTCGCGCATGGCTTCTGAGCGGCCGCTGTATCCTTTTTCACTTATCGTTTTGTCGAACCTTTCAAGTAGTTTGTCCGTTAAGGAGAGGCTTATTATTGGCATTTTTATGTGTTTTTTATTAAATTCTGGTTTCAAGATTAATAAATCTTATTAATAAATTTTTAGTATTTATTTAATAAAAAGCAATAGTATTCTATGACAAAATTATTAAGGGTCGTTTCCCCTTTATTCTGTGCCTGCCTGCTGGCAGGCGTACTGCTGATGGATGGATGCGTAAATCAATCGCCTCCAAGCGGCAATGCTGCGAATGCCAAATTAAACGTTTTCGCGAGCTTTTACCCGATGTACGATTTTTCAAAGAACGTCGGCGGAGAACGAGTTGCCGTAACAAGCCTCATCCCGGTCGGCGTAGACCCGCATGACTATGAGCCGACGCCATCCGATATTTTGACCCTGGACAGGGCGCAGGTGTTCATACTCAACGGCGTGATCGAGGATTCCTGGGCTCCGAAGCTGATAGCCAGCCTGGACAACAAGAACCTCTCGGTTATCGATACGAGCAAGGGAATACCTCTTGTCGCATCACAGGATGCGGACATGCCCGGAAACGACCCGCACATTTGGCTTGATCCGGTCCTTGCCGAGAAGCAGGTTGCTGCGATAAGGGATGCATTCATCCAGGCCGACCCGGCAGGAAAGGATTATTATGAAAGCAATGCAGCTGCATATATGCAGAGGCTTGAATCGCTGGATGCGCAATTCCGCGAGTTGATGCCAACCTGCAAAAAGAAGGACATTTTGATAACCCACGCGACTCTGGCATACTTTTGCAAGGAATACGGGTGCCATCAAGTTCCGATAGAGGGCGTAAACGCAGAAGGCGAACCGACGCCGGCAGTCGTTGCGGCAATCATCGATCAGGCTAAGGCGGACAACATCACAGTCGTATTCACCGAGAGGTTATATAATCCTAAAATCGCACAATCTATTGCCGACGAGATACACGGCAAAGTCGCGGTCTTCAATTCGCTTCATGGCCTAACGGCTGAGGAACAGCAAAAAGGCGAAGATTATATTTCGCAGATGCAGGAGAACGTGCAAACGATAAATGAGAGCCTGGATTGCGGCTAGGGAAGTAAGAATTTTTTATGGACTCGAAGGTTATAGAATTCGATAAGGTTTCGTTCCGCTATGGAACACAGTTGGTGCTGGATAAAGTCTCTTTCGGGATAAGAGAAAAGGATTTCTTCGGCATCATCGGGCCGAACGGAGGCGGCAAGACCACCATAATCAGGCTTATCCTGGGTTTTTTAACCCCTGATTCCGGCCAAGTATTGCTCTTTGGGAAAAAGCCCGGGAACGCAAGTGAATTGCAGAGAATAGGCTATGTCCCTCAGCTTGCGAGCAATTTCGACCAGAATTTTCCTGCCACGGTCTTCGAGGTCGCAAGCACCGGCAGGTTTTCAAAGATAGGGCTGCTGAAGCAGCCGACCAAACAGGACTACTCGATTGTCGACAAGGCACTTGCCACGGTCGAAATGTCGGACCTGCAGAACAAACGCATAGGCGACCTTTCAGGTGGGCAGAAGCAGCGCGTTTTCATAGCCCGCGCGCTTGCGGCAGAGCCTGAGGTCCTGATACTCGACGAACCATTCACTGGAGTAGACATGACGTCTCAGCACAAATTTTATGACCTGCTAAAGCACCTAAACAGGGATATGGGCCTGACAATCATATTAGTCTCGCACGACGTGGGGATGGTAACAAAAAGCCTTACCAAGCTTGCATGCGTGAACGTCAACGTCACAGTGCATGACACGTCCAAAGGTATCAGCGAGGCCGACCTGACATGCGCTTATCCTAAAGACCTTAGTATAGTACCGCATCATCACGATTAGGTGTTTTCCATGCTCGACTTTTTGCATTACGGATTCATGCAGCGCGCCTTTGTCGCAGGGATACTAATAGCCCTGCTCTGCGCAGTCATCGGGCTCTTTCTGGTTCTGCGCAGAATGGCCATGCTCGGCGACGGCCTGGCCCACATATCCTTCGGAGGCGTAGCCGCAGGCATGCTTTTCGGGATAGACCCAATCCTCTCAGCCCTCGTTTTCTCTGTGCTGGGAGCATTCGGGATACAGAAACTGAAACAGCAGAAGGTCTACGGCGATTCGGCTATCGCCATATTCTTCTCCTTCGGACTTGCGCTGGGGGTCATACTCATCAGTCTCTCGCGCGGCTTTAACGCAGACCTGTATTCATATCTGTTCGGAAGCATACTCGCAGTCCGCGAGCAGGACATCATACTTATATCCCTTCTGGGCCTTGGGGTGCTGTCAACGGTTTATCTTTTCTATAAGGAACTCTTTTACATTACGTTCGATGAAAGCTCTGCGAGAGCCTCAGGCCTTCCGGTGGAAAAACTTGACACCCTCCTAGTGGTACTGACTTCCATCATAGTCGTCCTTTCAATGCAGATAGTCGGAATATTGCTGGTTTCGTCTCTAATCGTCATACCGGCCTCGACCGCGCTGCTGTTATTCAAAAGCTTTAAGAAGACTATTATGGGAGCGATAGTGATTGCGATAACGGCAGTGATTGTCGGCCTGATATCGGCGTATTACTTCAACCTCGCTGCTGGCGGAGCCATAGTGATGGTGCTCGTGGCTGCTTTTTCTGCGGTGTTTTTCTTTAGAAAACGAACATAGGGGCAAAGCAACCTGAAAATTCCATCCAGGGACATCACATTTCTTCGAAGCCTTTTTTTTCGGTGAATATCTTAACCTTCGCAGCCGGCAGATATTCCTTCGCAGCTTTGCCGAGTTCCAGCATCAATGCATGCGAGGGGCTCTTCTTTTTCATATAAGCAGGGTCGAGGGTGTTCATCGGCCTGAACTGCTGCAACGTGTAGTACCTGAATCCTGTTTCTTTCACGACAGCCGCTATTTCTTCGATCGTCTCTTTTTTGTCTGTCATTCCTGGAACGATTGTGGTCCTGGCCTCTGATTCGCCTTTCCATTCCTTGATTGATTCCAGTGATTTTTTTATGTTCTCGACTGCTTTCCTGCAGTTTTCGCCGAGGCCTGCGGCGTCGCAGTAGGCTTCTCCCAGCGGGGCTTTTATGTCTATTGACAGCAGGTCGACATGGGGCAGGGCCTTCTTTAGTCTTTCAGGGTAGTAGCCGTTGGTGTCAAGTTTAAGAAGAAGGCTTGTCTCTTTCTTTATCTCTTCCAGAAGTTTTATCGTATCTTCCTGCATCAGGGGCTCTCCTCCGGTTACGCATGCAGCGCCTATGAGAAAATCGTCTTTCAAAGCAGATACTATGTAGTCGATGTCCAGGGTCTTGCATATCCCACCCCCGTCTAATATCTCTGGATTCTGGCACCATGGGCAGCGATAGGGACAGCCGCATAGGTAGATTACTGCTGCAACTTTTCCAGGATAATCCAACGTGGAGCCATCCACTATACCGGCTATGTTCAATCCAGCCATGTCTTTCCCTAACAATTTGGATTAAGAAATTAAAACAGGGAAAAGAGCTTCCCGTCGACGAAAAGGTGGGCGGAGTATCCCAGAAAAGCATACAATGCAAAATAGGGGTCTATCAAAGCCAGAGGCGCAGAGAGGAGTAGGCCTGCAAGCATTGTGTGGAAAAATCCCCTATGCTTCAGATACCACAAAAGAAGCAGGAAAAAAACCAATGATATTGCCGCATATATCAGCAGAGGCAAGGAAAAAAAGAGATATGCGAGTATCAGGAGCAATATCCCTGCAAGCGCAGTCTTCTCCACGATGCGGCGCATAATCGACGAGGGCATGTCTATGTCCGGGAGAATGGAGTATGCAGCGCCTATGAAAAATGCCGGCGCCAGGTATTCGAGTGGCAGTGCAAGGATCTTGTACTCTTCCAGGAGATATGTGAGAGCGAATGCAGCCAATAGGTAGGATAGGATATGGAACTTGTAGCCTGACATATCTTAGAAGCGTCTTCTATACTTGTTCTTGTTCTGAGGCCTTCGCCCATCTCTTCTTTCTGATCTGTCTTCCCGCCGGCCGCCCTGCTGCCTTCCCTCTTCGCGCCTCGGTTGACGCATGCCTGCATCGCCTGCTGTCCGCCTTTTTTCAGGCTGTTTTTTCAGGGCTTCCACGCCTTTGAGGAAATCCTGTCTGATCTTTTCGCCTACGTATTCTCCTTTGAAGTAATCGCATTTTGCCGTGATTGCCAGCTTGGCGGCGAATTTTCTCGCTATCTTCCCGCGCAGGTGTTTTGGGGCTGAGCGTATCTCTGGCAGCTGGAAGATTATCCCGTGCTTGGGCGGTAGTTCATGTGTTCTCAGGAAACGGAAGAATGACTCCTCTGCGCCGAGGACTTGTATGGTGCTCGCAGGTAGTTTGGACAGGCGCTCAAGTCCTCCTGCGACTGATATAAGCCTTGCGCCGAGCAGGGGTCCTGCGAGTTCGCATGTATTCGGAGCTATCTCCTTCATTAGTTCTCCTATGTATGTCTCGGTTTCCGCTTTGAATGAGTCTATTTGGGTTATCGCTTCTGCCAGTTTCTTTACTTCTGCGTTGTCTGCTTCAGAGAATTCCATACCTATTGTATCCCTGCGCGCATCCTCTATCTGTTTGGCAAGACCTCCGTCTATCCCTGTGTTGTCAGGGGATGCTACGAGACGGGCGTATAGGGATTGATTCACGACCAGTGTGTCTAGTTCCGGGAAATGCAGTGAATACCACTCCCGCAGACGCTCCATGAGGCGGTTTCCTACCTCTTCCACGTCGTCCAAGGATGATACTGCCTGCATGAGTATCTGGTCTCTTTCCTGGACCCGCAGCTTCATCTTCGTAAGCTCGATATTCGCCGCAGATATGAGGTCCTGGACTTGCTGCCTCTGAATCCCAAGTTCCTGGGCTATCTCATAAGGATCCTGGGACTTTATGTCTTCCTGGAAGTCCATGCCAAAGCCTTTTCCCAGGAAACGGGAGGGATTTTGCACCAGAAGCTCCTTTACGCCGGATTCGCAGAGTTCCAGTATGAGCTTCTCTTCTTCAGGGCAGACCCCTTCTTCTGAGAGGGAAAGCTTGAAAGCTATCTCTTTTACATCCCCGGAAAACAATACCTTCTTTATGATGCTGCCGTTTTTTACTGCGAAAACCCCCAGCACGTTTGTGACAAGCTTTATCATCTTTTTACGCCAGGTTAATATTGGGTACTCAGAGGATTAATAGCAGAAAACAGGAAAGATTATGCAGCGCTTATGACCCGGTAATGTTAACATTGTAGCCGGGAGAATTGATGGACTGGAAGTTCAAAAGATAGTCCCCTTCGCGGCACACGCCCCCGGAACAGAGATAATTAATCGCATCAGTCGCAGTGATATTCCCCTTGCTTATATCATATACGTCGGTGGTGGACTGCCCGGAGGAGATGGTAATCCTTATCAGGCTGCCGGCAATGCTCACATTCTCCACATTAGAGGGAAGACGCACACTAGCGCGAATCTTTGAGGGGTCCCCGTGTATGTATATGAAATCCGCGGATTCCTTTATGTCTTCCACTGCCTTGAAGGACGAGTCCGACGCCATCTGGCTGCGCACGCTGCCCAACATGGTCAAGCTAAAAGTGAGGATTGCAGCAAAGATGATAAGGGAGAGGGCGAGCATCACCATATATTCCAGCGACGACTGGGCTTTATTTTTCAATTTCATGCCGGTTACCTATTAAACTCTTCTAATATTAATATATATATTAATAAAGACTAAAATCTTTTAAAGGCTTAAAGGCCACCTAGACAGATGTGATGACAATGGAATACGAGACAATTGTAAGCGAATATGTCGACTACGGAAGGAACAAGTTTTTGGAAATATCGAAAAAGAAGGTAAAACCCGACGAGACAATATTCTTAAACATATCCAAAGGATTTTATACACCTGAAGGCGAAAAAAGATACCAGAGAGGGATAGGCTTCCCGAACGAAAAAGACATAGTGAACAACCTAATAGAGAAACTGCAGTCCGTTGCGTCAGTCGATGTGCCGGAAGCCGAAACGCCTATTGAAACACCAGAGGAGGAAGCCACAGGAGAAGAGGAAGTCTAAGAACCCGACTTTTTGCGCCCTGAAAAATCCTGTCTATCTATCTCTTTCTTTCGGCTGGGCGCTGGTTATTTATTTTTTCTTCCATAATCACTATCAACTCTCAACCTACATCTCTCACATGGATAAAAAAAAGATAATCGAAAGGCTTAGGATGCTGCGATCGCATGACCCATTTTTTGACGGAGGAAAAATCGTCTCCTCTGTGTCCACAGAACCGCTTGACTTAGCCCTTGATGCCTGGCGCATTTATTCGGACGTGAATGCGCTTGACACCTACGTATTCTCTTCCGTGCAGAAGCTGGAAGAGGAGGTGATGGAATGGATTGGAGGAATGCTGCACGGGCCGCATGCTTCAGGCTATATCACTACCGGAGGCACTGAGTCGAATATCGCAGCTCTGTATGCCGCGAAAAGAATGCATCCTGAAAAAAAAGAGATAATCGCGCCAGTTTCGGCTCATTACTCCATAGACAAAGCCGCATGCCTCATGGGTTTGCGTATAAAAAAGATCGGCCTTGACGGGAACTTCCGGGCCGATGTAGATGAGATAAGGGGGGCCTTAGGCAAGGACACACTGGCTGTCGTTGCCACAGCGGGCACGTCCTCGCTTGGAATGGTCGACCCCTCGGAAGAGATAAACGAGCTATGCGATGATGCTTTTTTCCACATAGACGCAGCCTTCGGAGGATTCATCCTGCCTTTTATGAAATGCAGGGTAATCGATTTCCGGCTGGACAACCTGGATTCTATTACCATAGACCCCCACAAGATGGGACGCGCCCCCCTGCCCGCAGGAGCACTACTCTTCCGTGACAACTCATACCTGAGGGATTCGACCATCAGACCCGCATATATCCCGATCTCCACATATACGCTCAGCGGCAGCAGGTCCGCAGGATCGATAGCCGCAGTATGGGCTACGCTCAAATACGTCGGCAGGGAAGGCTATGAAAGAACTGCAAGAGAATGCCTGAAGAATACCAGACTGCTATGCAAAGAACTGGAAGAGATACCCTGCGCAGGCATCGTTACCGAGCCGGACCTGAACATCGTTGGGATAAAGCTGCCCGAGATCGAGAAAACATCGGCGGAACTCAGAAAGAAGGGCTGGAAGATAGCGGTGAATGCTGAGCTTTCCTGTATCCGTTTCGTGGTTATGCCTCACGTTACCAAAGAGGTAGTGCTCGGATTTATTGAAGACTTAAAGAGGGCAACAAAGTAAAAAAAAATATAGAAAAGCCTCTTATTAGGAGTTCTTGTATACTTCTATCAAGTTTATCACGTCTCCAATGTTTGCCTGGTTGTTTGCCCATTTCATTATCAGGTCTATTACTTCTCCAAGCGTTACCGTTCCGCAGGGCGGGTAATCGCCGACCAGTGTACAGTTGCCATTAGTCTGGTTCAGAGCTGCAAGGCACTGCTGCTGGGTCGTGAAGGTCCTCAGGCCGTAATACATGTATGATCCGCAGAACGTAGCATTCCTGCAGGTATCCATGTGGCTGTTGTCAAACCACCACAGCATGCTACACCCAGGCAAAGTAGTCGTAGTAGTAGACGTTGTCGATGTTGTCGTCGTGGTCGACGTTGTTGTCGTGTTTGCTGGTATGCCTCCGTTTATCTTAAATCGAAGCGCTCCATCCCATTCCATAAGGGGCTGCCCATTTATCACGTTCAATCCGTCAAATGCCGCACTCCCCACACCTATGTCGTATTTCACTGAAGGATCATCTGAGTATATCGTAGTTCCTCCGGCTTTTATGTAGTATACGTATAGGTTTCTGTCCACGGTAGGCGTAGAGCAGTCGTTTGTATAGACTATGTCTACGTTGTGGCCGCCTGTGCATAGGTTCGCATCGTAAGTGTATTCCCGGGTATCAGGCAAGACATCCCACTGGGCTCGCATCTTGCCATCTATCCACAACTGCATTATGGGCTTAATTCCCGCAGCATCCACACCCCTCGCAGATATCACTACTTCACTGCAATCAGGCAGGGTTGTAGTGGTTGAAGAGGTGGTTGAGGTGGTAGTAGTAGTGGTCGAACTCGTCGACGTAGTCGTAGTAACTGGCACCTGTCTATCCCCGAATTTTACCTCAACTAAATCCTCTGAGGATATGACCACTATACGGGAACTATTAGTAGTCGCCTGCCATCCATTAGGAACAACCTCAGACACAGTATACGTACCCAAAGGTATGCAGAACTCAAAAATCTCCCCATACTGACCTGTCACCATGCTGTAGGATGCAGGGCCAACTATGTTAAAGCGGATACCTGCCAACGCAGGCTCACCCTGCTCCCATACGCCATCACCATTATAATCATTGAACTTAAAAACCTTAAGATTACCACACACAGGAACCGTGGTCGAGGTCGAACTAGTCGTCGTAGTAGACGTAGTAGTTGTTGTCGTAGATGTAGTCGTAGACGTAGTAGATGTCGTAGTCGAATATGTACTCGTCGTAGTGCTCGTAGTAGTCGTGGTCGAAGAAGTCGAAGAGGTCGTAGTAGTCGTGGTCGAACTGGTCGTCGTAGTAACTGGCACCTGCCTGTTTCCGAATCTTACCTCTACCAGATCCTCCGAGGATATGACAACTCTCTGGGAGCTGTTAGTCGTAGGCTGCCATTCACTAGGATCTAAAACCTCGGACACAGTATAGGTTCCAAGAGGAATGCAATACAACAATATCTCTCCATGATCATTCGTCACCAAACTATAAGACTGAGGACCAACTATGTTAAAGCGGATACCTCCAAGCGCCAACTCACCCTGCTCCCATATGCCATCACCATTATGATCATTGAACTTAAAAACCTTAAGATTACCACACACAGGAACCGTGGTCGAGGTCGAACTAGTCGTAGTAGTAGAAGTAGTTGTGGTTGTACTTGTTGTCGTCGTAGACGTGGTTGTAACTTGAACGGGTTTGCAGCAGCATTGATGATTGCAATCCGGAGTCGAACCCATGCACATTTCCCCTTCCGAGAAGTCACAAACAGCCCTGCATCCCATCATGATGTAACCATGGGCTCCGCATACTTGCGCGCAAGTTCGCCCGCAGACGCCATTCGTGCATTGGCCAGTATAACATTGGGAATCAAGGGAGCAAGCCCGCCCGTCTGCAAGCCGCCAATCCCCATTACCATTACAAATATTGAATGAATTATACCCGGAGCCGGGAGAATAACACTTACCAGCAAACCCACACTGAGAAGAACCACAACAATAATGATCCATACACGAACCGCTATAACACTGGGAATCAAGAGAACAAACCTGGCCATTGGAAAGTTTCCAATCTCCACTACCATTACATACATGAGCTGAATTATACCCCGAACCAGGAGAATAACACTTATCAGCAAATCCACACTGAGAAGAACCACAACAATAATGATCCATACACGAACCGCTATAACACTCAGAATCAACAGAACAAGGCCGCCCGTCTGCAAGCCGCCAATCCCCATTGCCATTACAAATATTGAATGAATTATACCCGGAGCCGGGAGAATAACACTTACCAGCAAACCCACACTGATTGGATCCGCAGCAATAGTTATTCATACATGAGCCGCTGGAGCACTGGCTGTTTAGAGAACAGGATTGCCCATTAGCTAATCCTGCAAATGCTATTCCAGAGAAGGATATCAAAACGAACAGACCACAGACTGCCATTATTTTGTCCTTTGATTTCATTTTTTGTTTTATTTTTATTGATAATTCATTATTTTTTTATTATTCAGGATTTTTAGATGATTAATAATTGTCTTTCTATATTTAAATACCAGGTTATATCCTATAGTTTCACGTAAAAAATAGAATATTATTTAAATTTATGAGTTAATAAATAAATATATATCCTAATACAATAGTTTTGTGTATAGACCTGGAGCAGACTCACCCCAACTGCAGAAAAGATTTTATTTAGTCATAAAACAAATTTTTAAATAGAATGATTCCAATAGCTAAGCCTATCATAGGAGAAAAAGAAAAACAGTTGGTTATGGAAGTCCTTTCTTCCGGCGTGATCGCCCAAGGACCGAAGGTTAAGGAATTCGAAAAACAGTGGGCAGAATACAATGGCGTAAAACATGCCATCGCCGTAAGCTCTGGCACCGCTGCCCTGCATGTCGCCCTACTGGCCCATGGAATAGGCCCGGGCGATGAGGTTATTACCTCTCCTTTCACATTCATCGCATCTGCTAACTCCATACTGTACTGCGGGGCTAAGCCGGTATTTGCAGACATCGATGAGAAGACGTATAATATCAGCCCTGAAAAATTAAATGAGAAGATAACAAGGAAAACTAAGGCGATAATGCCGGTTCATCTCTACGGCCAGTGCGCGGACATGAAAGCGATCATGGAGATCGCAGAGGACCATGATCTTGCTGTTGTTGAAGATGCCTGTCAGGCCCATGGCGCAGAGTTGAATGGGAAGAAGGCGGGTTCCTATTCGACTGGCGCATTCAGTTTCTATCCTACAAAGAATATGACTACAGGAGAGGGGGGGATAATCACGACAGACGACGATGCATTAAGCGAAAGGATGCGTATGCTGCGCGAACACGGTTCAAAGGCAAGGTATCATCATGAGATACTGGGCTATAATTACAGGATGACGGACATCGCCGCAGCCATTGGGATAGCACAGCTTGAACGGCTTCCCTCATACAACGAGACCAGGATAGGGAATGCATCGTACCTGAATAAAAAACTCGCCGGTATAGACGGGATAATCACGCCCTATGTTATGAAAGGCGCAGAGCACGTCTACCACCAGTACACTATACGGGTGACCAGCGATTCCGGCTTGGAGAGAGACGCATTCACTAAAATGCTGAGCGAAAAAGGGATCGGAACTGGAATATATTATCCGATACCTGTACATAAGCAAGCCGTCTACCAGAGATTAGGATACTCTGACAAGTTGCCGTCGGCTGAGAAGATGGCATCAGAGGTTCTGTCATTGCCGGTTCATCCTTCGGTTTCCACAAAGGACTTGGAGTATATCGCAGAAATCATAGGAGATACCCTGAAATAGGATACAACGCGTGGGTTTAATGTCTTAGCCTGCAGCCCATTTGTTTATGAGCAATATTATGTCGGAGAGGCTGGCGTCTCCTGTTATCCATTTGTTTATACAGTTTATGACTTCTGTCAATGATACTTGCCCGCATGGGGGGTCGTCTCCGAGCAGAATGCATGTAGGCTGAGGCAGATTGGTGTCATTGAATACTTGGACCCTGTGGTTTCCGCTGTCTACTACATAGATTTTTCCGTCTTTCACATCTATTCCGCCGGGCTGGCAGAACTGTCCTTCTGCGTAGTTTGGGTTGGAGTATATTTTGGAGGAGCAATTGATTGACCCGAATTCTGTTATATACATGCCCTGTGAATTGTAGATGGACACCCTGTTGTTTCCGGTGTCTGCTACGTAGATGAGGCCTGAGGAATCCACTGCCAGTGACCTTGGATTGGAAAACTGCCCTCTGCCGGTTCCTGCGCTTCCGAATGAGAGTATCTGTGTGCCGTTTTTCAGGAAAAGGCGTATCATGTTGTTCCCTGTGTCTGCCACATATATTATGCCGTTGTACACCGCAATCCCCTGGGGCTGATTCAGCAGGCCGCCCTCTGAGGATGAGCCGTTGAATTCTGTGCGGTTCTTTGGGGTCGGCACTTTGGTGAGGCTGGTGGTCTGGTTGAATATGCTTATCCTGTTCATGCCGGTGTTTGCTACATATATTATGCCGCCTTCGTCGACTTCAATTCCTGAGGGGTTGTCGAAGTATATGTTTGACTGCGGGAAATAGTCTTCGGATAGGCTTACGCCGAATGCCGACCAGTTAGTGTCGTTCTCTGAACCGTTCACATAGGTCGTCCTGTATATCTGCACCCTGTCGTTTCTTGTGTCTGCGACGTATAACAGAGTGCTATTTTCGTCAACACGCCGGAAGGCAACGCCTGAAGGTCCATGTAATTCCCCGGCATCTCCGCTGCCTGACGTTCCATATGATTCAACGTATGCACCGTCTGTAGTGAATCTCTGAACCCTGCCATTATAGCTCTCCACGACATAAACCGAGCCGTTTTCCACGTAAACATCCATGGGGTCATAGAAGTAGCCGGCGGCGTAGCCTCTGCCGCTGCCAATTATGAGAACCGGAGTCCATTTGGTGGTTGTCGTAGTTGACGTAGTGGTTGTAGTTGATGTAATTTGCGTTGTAGTCGTATCCGCGCTTATGGAGTGAGCCAATAGGAATACTACAAAAGAAAGTATGAGGATTCGTGCAGCTTTTTGCCGGGTTATAATAGAATCTTTATTCATTATTAACATTTTTTAATCGGTTTCTCGTTCTCCGCGTCTTACCATGTAGTGCAGTACTACCTGGTCTCCGTATTGCAGTATTCCTTCCAGGTCGAGTTCTGCGTTTTTGTCCAGTTCTCCCTGGAATAGGTCTATTCCCTGCCCTATCAGTATGGGTGCGATGGTTATGTATAGTTCGTCTACGAGGCCTTCGTTGAACATCCTGCGGGAGAGCGAACCGCTTCCTTCAAGCATTATCTTCTTTATGCCCCTGCGGTATAGAGCCCACATCAGGTCTCTTAGGGGTACTGCGTATTCTCCGAGGGATATGACTTCTACGCCTTTGTCTTTGAGCCTCTGCACTGTCATCGGGTTTATGGCCTTGGATACTACGACGATGGTCTTTGCTGTGCCGTCCAGTGCCTTGGAGTTCAGAGGGGTCTCGCCTTTGCTGTCTACGATCACGCGTATTGGCTTTTTCACCTGCTCGCTTACGACCAGTTCCGGGTCGTCCGATAGAACGGTTTCGGAGCCTATTAGGAGGGCGTCTACTGAGCCTCTGAGCCGATGCACGCGGTAGTTGTCGAGCTTGTTTGCGAATACTATCTGTTTGTCTTTCTTCCCGACCCTGCCGTCAAGGCTCATGGCAGTGTTGAATATCACGTATGTTTGCATTTTTCCAGTGGTATTATATTACCTTTCATCCAATATAAATCCTGACTAATTCAATAATTATAATAAAAAGAAGAGAAGATGGAAGGGAATATGGAAGGAAGAGCCTGCGCATACGGGGCTGCAACTATCGCCAACGCCATAGCCACTGGGAAGGGCGCAGCCTTCGGCATATCCCTGAAGACTTGCGCGACTGTAAGGCTTAACCGCACAGGCAGATTTAGTGGAATGATTAAGGGCTTTGCCGACGAGGATACTTTGCTTATAGAGCTATGCGCAAAAAAAGTCCTGGACTACTCAGGCTTGACAGATTACGGAGCAGTAATAGAGACCATAAGCGACATACCGATCGCATCCGGCTTGAAGAGCAGCAGCGCAGCTGCGAATGCAGTTGTCTTGGCGGCTTATGCAGCCGTAAGAGATGTGCGCAAAGACCTGCGTCTCACGGATAAACAGGTCCTTGATTTGGCAGTGGATGCGGCACTTGAGGCCAAAGTCACTGTTACCGGAGCCTACGACGACGCAGCCGCATCATACTATGGAGGCTACGTGGTAACCGACAACGTAAAGAGGAGGATCGTAAGAAAGGGGTCTATGGACAAAGACTTGAAGGTCGTGCTTTACATACCGAAGGAAAAGAATTATACATGTGAGGTGGATGTTGGCAGATTGAAGCTTGTGTCGGGGCCTGCTCTTTTGGCTTGGAAGGAAGCTGTCAGGGGAGAACATTATACTGCGCTTACGGCTAACGGCTTGATATATTCTGCCGTTCTTTCCTGCGATACGAGAATACCGCTGGCTGCATTGGAAGCAGGCGCGGTTGCAGCCGGAATATCAGGGAAAGGGCCTGCGGTGGTTGCGCTTACCAAGGAAGACCCGAAGAGAATAATTTCTGCCTGGAGAAAGTTTCCGGGAAGCATCATACAGGCGGACATCAACAATAAAAAGGCCAAAATTGTGGAATGAAGGTAATTAACTCTACACAGATGGATTCCGGCATGCTTGCGCATTTGGCGAGGGAATATGATACTGAGAGCCTGACGGTTTACTTGAAGGACATACGCGCCGGGTCCCAGACGCCTTACAGCGGCGTGTGTTATTATAGGATCGGAAAGATCAGGGTGTCTGTCAATCCCCGGAACCTGTATCCTGTGCCTGTGCGCGTGGGTTCGCCTTTTGATCGGAGTTCCTGGGCTTATTATCTGATGAGGTCTTCGGAGGAATTGATGCATTTTGTCTTTTTGCATGAGTTATCGCATTATCTTGATTATCGCAGTGGCGTACCGGTCCGATGCAAGCAGACGAAAGCGGATATGTTCGCGCTGAAAAAAATGGGACTACTGGACTCATGAAAAAAAGTATCAAAGAAAAATGGTAGTATACACTAAAAGGATTTCCCTTGACATGGAGGCTGAGACAGGCATACTGGACATAACCAGCCAATTAGGTGAAGCAGTCTCGGAGAGCAAAGCTAAAAACGGGGTCGTGTCTGTCTTCGTGGTGGGATTTACCGGGGCGGTTACTACCATGGAATACGAGCCGGGCCTGATGAAGGACATACCTCGTGCGCTTGAGGTTGTTGCTCCGTCGGGTATTGCCTACGCTCATCATAATACCTGGGGCGACGACAATGGGAAAAGCCATGTCAGGTCTGCCTTTGTGGGCTGCAGCCTCTGTGTTCCGTTCGTTTCTGGAAAGCTTGTCCTAGGCACGTGGCAGCAGGTCGTGGTAATGAACCTGGACACTTCGGCGCGCAGGAGGGAAGTTGTCTTGCAGGTAATAGGTGAATGAATGGAAAATCTGGCTCTTGGAGAAAAGGATCTGGCAGCATGCCAAAAAGCAATTGAAAAAGGCATAAGGGATTTCGTATCAGAAAGCAACGCATCCGGCGCAGTCATCGGCTTATCGGGGGGCGTGGATTCCTCGCTTGTCTTTCGCTTGGCCTGCGGCTCAGGAATAAAACTGCATGCAATGATCATGCCTGAATATTCCATGAAAGCAGGTGATGATGTGAGTGATGCGATCTGCTTGGCTAAAGACGCTGATGTGGGGTACAGCCTTATTGAGATTGGCAGGGCAGTTGCGGCTTTTGATTCTTCTTTTCCCTGGGAGGTTTGGGATTCTTCGAGGCGTAGGCTTGCGTTGGGCAATGTCAAGGCCAGGGTTAGGATGGTTTATAATTATATGGCTGCCAACTGCGGTGATATGGTTGTTTTGGGCACCGGTAACCGTACTGAGATACTTTTAGGCTATGCCACGAAATACGGGGATGGAGGCGTGGATATGCAGCCCATCGGCGCTCTTTACAAGTCGCAGGTCAGGCAGCTTGCATCTTATGTGGGCGTTCCGAAGAAGATAGTAGATAAGGTGCCGACTGCTGGGTTGTGGAAGGGCCAGACCGACGAAGGAGAGCTTGGGGCGAGCTATGCGGACATGGACAGGATACTTTTTTCCTTGATCGAAGAAAAGAAAAGCGTCGGGCAGGCTGCGGGTGAACTGTCTGTGGATGAGTCCCTTGTAAGAAGGCTCGCTGACAGGATGACGAAGAATATGCACAAGCGCTGCCTGCCCCCGGTTGTGGGATTATCCGATTAGTCTAAGCGCGGTTTCAACGGCATTTTCCAGGGCCCGACTTGCCCTTCTTTCATGCTGCGCCGTCGGCTCCTCTTTCTATTATTTCCCGTATCTGGTTTACTCCGAAGTATTGGTCGTCGAGCGGGATGTTTTCTTTTTTGATTTTTTCTATTATCAGGTCTTTGAGTTCTTTTTCCAGGCTGTTCTTTTTGACTGTCATGTTTTTCAGGTCTTCTCTTATATTGCTTTGTTTCTCTGTTATCTGTTCTTTCTTTTCGTTTATCTGCCGCTCAAGTTCCGCTGTTTTTTTGTCTTTTTCCATGAGGATTTTTTCTATTTCTTCTTTTCTCTCATCGAGTTTTTTTATCTCTGCGTCGAGTGCGGTTACTTCTTCTTCCATTTCTGCGATGTTTTCCTGTATCTGGGAGTTTTCTTTGGTGATGGCTGACAGCTCGTTTTCGAGGGTGGTTTTTTCTTCCAGAACGTAGTCGATGTTCTTGCCCAGGTCCTCTTTTTCCTTGTTGAGGTTTTCCAGTTTTTCCAGTATAGTCTTGCGTTTGTCTGCCACGCCTTCCTTTTTCTCCTTTATCTGGGACCGGGTTACGCGCACGTATTCTTCCAGTTCTTTTTTCTTTGTATTGAGGGCTTTTTCTTTGTCTGTGTACTCGTTCATTCTGTCGTCTATGTTCTTTATCTTCTCTTCTGATAATGCGATCTCGTCTTTGAGGCGGTTCAGGGCTTTTTCCGATGCGCCCAGTTCTTTTTCTATCTCTGTTCTGTTGTTCATAAGCTGGGTGAAGCGTGTGCGCAGGTCTTTTCGGTTCTTTGTTATGTCTTCCAGCTTTTTGAGTATCTGCGCCTTCTGTTTGAGTATTTCCTCGTACATGCCCTCTGTTGCTGACTTGCTTCCGCGGATTATGTCGAACTGCTTGCGGTTGGTTTCACGGGATATCTTGAGGTTGCTTTCCTTGCTTCGCAGTTCCTGTATCCTTGAGGATAATTCATTCGTGGTGCTCTCTTTTGCGGTTATTTCTTTTTCTATGCGGGATATCTGGTTCTCCACGTCGCTGAGGGTTACGAGGAATATCTTTTCCTGGGCGTCAAGCGACTGTTTTTCGGCCTGGTTCATTGCCAGTTTTATGCTCTGCTTGTCTGCCCGGGCCTCTACTTCTTCCTCGATTCCCTTCTTGCGCGTCTCGGCATCCTCCAGTTTCTTCCTGATGTCGTCTTTGACGCGCTTTGCTTCCAGCAGGTCTTCTTCCAGCTTTAAGCGTTCCTTCTTTGTGTCTTCCAGTTCCTTTACTATGCGCTCGTCTTCTGCCTGGCACTCCTGTTCCTCTGTTTCCAGATCCTTGAGCGATGAGTTGAATTTGGTGAACTCGTCTTCCAGGCTGGATACCTCCTTTTTTAGGTCTTCTGCTTTCTTTTCAAGTGGGGCCAAGTCTTCTTCCAGAATCCAGCCGGTCTTTCATGAGCTGGGAGAATTGTTTGCGGAGTTCTTTCTGTTTTTCGTCTACGAATTTGAATCGGCTCATTACGTCGTTGTATTCCTTGAGGGCTTTTTCCTTGCCTGCCTCGACTTCCTGTTTCTTTTTTTGGTTTTCGGCCAGGTCTTTTTCTATCCCTGCGCGGTCTTTTTTAGTGGATTCCTGTTTTATTTTAAGTTTCTTCAAGTCCGCGCTCAGGCTCCCGACAAGCCGTTCTAGGTTCCCCAGCTCGTCGCCTGTTTCCCGGGACTCGGTCACGGCCTTCTCCAGGCGGCTTTCCAGGTCCTCTCTTTCGTCTATCAGCTTCGTTATCCTTGAGGAGAGTTCGATCTTTCTGGGGTCGGTATGTGCCAGTTTCTCTTTTATTTCATTCTGCCGTTCGCCGAGTGTTGTCTTTTTTCGTTCGATTTCCTGCTTTATCTTGTTCAGCTTGGATAGGTCTTCTTCCTTTTTCTTGGATATGTCCTCCCGTTCGGCTGCGAATGTCTTTGATTTCTCGGAAAGCTCTTTTATTTCTGCGTCGTATTCTTGCATCTGGGCCTCTGCGGCAGCCACTTCTTTTTTGGCGTTCTCCAGTTCCAAGCGCCGTGATGTGAGTTTCTTGTCTTCCAGGGCTATCGCATTGATGAGTTCAAGTCCTGTAGTCCTTATCTCCACCAGGAGTTTCTCTCTTCTGGCTCTTACGGATTTTTCGTCTTCTTCTTTTTTGCGTAATTCCGCTTCTTTGCGCTTTATTTCCTCTTCCCGCTTGTCTAATTCTTCGGAGCCCTTGAATTTCATCTCCTCTGAGACCTTCCTACGCATCTCCTCCTTCATGCGCTTTATCTTTTCTTCCTGCTTCTTGGCTTCTTCCTCCTGCCGGGCCCGAAGCTCTTCCTCCATCTTTTTGCGCATCTCTTCTTCTTTGCGCTTCAACTCCTCCTCACGCACGCGGATTGCTTCTTCCCTGCTGGTGCGGACATTCGCCTCCATAGTCTTGCGGAACTCTTCCGATTTTTTATTGAACTCCTCTTCGCGTTTCTTCGTCTCAGCTTCTTTCTTTGCCTGCAGTTCGGCCTCCATCCTAAGCCGCATCTCCTGAGCTTTCCTGTTTAGTTCAGTCTCCTGGCGTTTGATCTCTTCTTCGGTTTTTATGCGGAATTCCTCTTCCATGCTGGTGCGCATCTCCTCTGCCTTCTTCTTAAGCTCTTCTTCCTGCTTGCGCAATTCTTCTTCTTTCCGAATCTTGAATTCTTCTTCCATCCGCTTGCGCATATTCTCGGCTTTCCACAGCTTCTCCAGCTCCTCTTTGACTCTGCGCAGTTCCTCGGACTCGGACGACACCGCGGCTTCGACTGCAGCCTGCGCTACGCCGGATGCAGCCTCCTGCTTGCCCACTTCTTCTGTTCTTTTCTTTTCCAGTTCCTCCACTCGGCTTCCTTCTTCTTAAGCTCAGCCTCCCGGAGGGCATATTCATCTTCCTGCTTTTTCCTGCGCTCTTCCTCTTCGCTGCGCAACTTCTCCAAATCGCCTTTTACCCTGCCAAGTTCTTCCTCTTCTTCAAGTTTGCGTTTTTCTTTTTCTTCAAGCTCTGCCTCTCTTTTGCGCAATTCCACCTCTCTCTCGGACAACTCCTCCAACCGGCTGCGGGCCTCATCTATCTTCTTTAAGTCGTCGACTGACAGGTCGACCTCTGGCTTGGCGGCGCCTTTTTTCTCCTGGATCTTCTTTTTCATCACTCCCAGGAGGCGCTCTATTTCCTTTGTTTCCTCGCGTTCCTCGATTTTCTCCTCGGTTAGGGTTTCGTCAAGTTTTTCCTGTATCTGTTCGCGGGAAATGGTGGATTTTATCTTTTCCCCGGTCTTCAGTATCTTGTCGCCTACGATAGAATAATGTATCTCCAGAATCTTGTGCTCGACCAGTATCTTTACGAGGTTCTCCAATGCTTCCTCGTCGAGGTCCAGCATCTTAGCCGCATCGGAAAGCTTTATCTCGCCTCTCTTGTTCACGATGTTCACAAGAATGTTCAGACCGGTGCGTATCCTGCTGCTGGGCATCTTATATATAATTTATATATATAGGTTAATTAACTTTTGCTTTTCCGCTTAATCTCTTCAAGACCTTTCCCGGTTATCCTCTGGTAGGCTTCCAGGTAGCGCTCAGATGTCTTTTCCACGATGCCTGCTGGAAGAAGCGGAGCCGGAGGATTTTTATCCCATTTGATGCTCTCCAGGTAGTCTCTCACGAATTGCTTGTCGAAGCTGGCCTGGGAACTGCCAGGCGCATACTTCCCGGCATCCCAGAAACGCGAGGAATCAGGGGTCAACAACTCATCGATGAGGATTATCTCATCGTCTCTTATCCCGTATTCAAACTTGGAGTCGGCCAGGATTATCCCCTCCTTCTTTGCCTTAACGGATCCCTTCTCATAGATTTTCAAGGATTTCTCGGATAGTTCGCACGTAAGCTCTTTTCCGATTAATTCTGACATCTTCTCCACGCTGATGTTTTCGTCGTGGCCGGTATCCGATTTCATGGCAGGGGTAAAAACCGGCTCAGGAAGCTTATCGCTCTCCCGCATGCCTGCCGGCATCTTTTCACCGCATACCGTTCCTTTTTCCAGGTATTCCTTCCAGGCAGAGCCTGAGATATATCCGCGGACAACGCATTCCATGTCTATCCTCTTAGCCTTCCAGACCAGCATAGAACGGCCCTTCAAAATGCCGGCATAGCCGGATACCTCCTCGGGGTAGTCCGACACGTCCGCTGAAATCATGTGATTGCCTGAAACATCCGCCATATAACTAAACCAATAGGCAGACAACCCGTTAAGAACCAAACCCTTGTAGGGAATGCCCACAGGAAGAACGTAATCAAAAGCCGAAATACAATCAGTAGCAACCATCAAAAGCTTGTCTCCCAGGTCGTATACGTCTCTCACCTTGCCCCTGGCAAAACGCCTCAGGGGAAGAGCGGTCTCGAGCACAACAGAATCCATGTTATCTAATTAAATCAAGGATTAAAAACTTACGGAAAGAATCAACCTTACTAACTGCTTCCCTCGCCGGCCTTCCTGGGCTTCTGCCCCAGAAGACCCTCAGCTTTCCGGGCAGCCTCCATATTCTCGACCTTCGCAGAGTTCAGAACAGAGTCCACCTTATCTTTTATCTCCTTATGATAGATAGTAGACTCGATCGCAGCACCCTTTTTGAGTATCTTCTCCCCCTCGGCGGAGTACTCGATTGTCAAAACGCCCTTGTCCACGAGCACCTTCACTACGTCGACAAGGGATGCTTCGTCCAGGTCAAACATCTTGGCGGCGTCTGGGAGCGATATCTGGCCCCTCCGGTTCACCATACTGACCAGGAGATTCAAAACGATCCGGACCCTGCCAACGGAAGACATTTTTATTTCTATTATTAAATTAATAAAGCAGGTATAAAAACAAAAGAGAGCTAAAAACCTTTCCTGTTCACTATTTTTTTCTCAAGGGATTCTGAGAACAGATGGTTCATACTTCCAGAGGAGGTCCTCTTTTTTCTCGTCTTCGAGTTTGAATATATGCTCCTCTTTCATCTTTTTCAGCCTCAGAGGCTCCCTTATGAAGGTCCTTATCAGGTCCGACGCCCGGTCGCCTGAGACCATTTTCGGGATGATAACGTAGTCTGCGCCTGCGTCGTATAGTTCCAGCGCCTGGTCCATGTCGTCTCCCACTATGAAGACCAGCGTTCTTGGGTTGCGTTTTTTGGTCTCATAGATGAGCATGAGGTTGGATTCCTGCTCAGGTATCGTGGATATCACTATCCTTGCGTCTTTCAGGCTTATCCTGTCCAGTATCTCAGGGTCTCCTATGTCGCCGTATATGCATTTTATTTTCTGCTGCAGCAGGCGCCTTATAGTAGAGGGGTTGTAGTCCACTACCAGGAAGTCTTCATGCATCATCTTCAAAGTATCTATTATGCGCGAACCCATCCTGTGACAACCGCATACTATCACATGCTCTCTTGAGTTTTTGGGCATGTCCTCGAATTCCTTACCGCTTGGAATGTAATCGAACACCGACAGCAGGGGAAGCATCAGGGAGTAAAGCTGCCGGCTATACATGATGTAGTAAGAACTCACAGTGATTGTTATCAGGACCACGCCCGTTATTATCGAGAATATCCTGCCGTCTATGTGGCCAAGAGCCTGGCCCTGCACTGCAAGGATGAGCGAGAACTCGGATATCTGGGCAAGAGAGATCGCAGTCATAAAAGAGGTTCTCTTGCCGTAGCCGAAAAGGCTGGTTATGACCATCATTATAACTACGGAGCCCGTTCGCCTGGCCAGTGGTCGGCTGCATTACCTACCAGGCGTATGCCACCGAGTGCAAGGTGCGAGACGAGGGCAGCCGGCCTCTGAGCACCGTGTTATGGAAGATCGCCAGCGGGACGGCCGACTATCGGGAAGTGTTGCGGGAAATGTGCGGCTACGGCGTTCTGCGATCCATTCTCGTGGGTGCGGCGGTCACGCTGAGGAACGTGGCGTTCGAATCGCTCTTCGGTCTGAAATGGGGGGAGTACGGACGGTACCCGACGGTGGTCCTGAAGGAGAAGCGCGAAGCGCTGAAGTGGCGCCTATCGTTGAGCCTGGGGATGGAACTCGGTGCCACGCCCGACTTCGAACGGATGTACGTGATCAAGATCCGGGGCTCCGAGCAAGAGATCATGGACGAGTTGGCCAGGTTCGGCCACCCCGATGCGCGGTTCCTCGACCTGCGATTCGTGGAGGTTCGGCGGATCCAGGGGGAGTCCAACGAGGTCGGATCGGTGATTCGATACAGGGTACCGCTCGCCGGATTCGGTGCAGAGCTGCGCTTGACCAGGAGGGTCGGCTTGGAGACCTTGCTATACCAGCTCGACGGGCGGCTTGCGGACCACGGGAAACTCATCTTCAATGTCGCACCGACCAAGGACGGAAACAGCAGGCTGTCCATTTACGCGGCATTCGACTACAAAAAAGGCCACGGCTTTGCGGGTAGGGTTCTGTGGGGAGTTGCCAGGGTGTTGTTTCCGGGATTCGTGCACGACGTGGTGTGGAATCATGCCCTGTGCACCATCAAAGAGGAGGTCGAGCGGAAGCATGCCTACACCCCGACGCCGGCCTCGTTGGATGAGGGACCCCGCGCGCCCTCCTAGTGTCCTGAGTTATGAATACGTTTAAAAAGTCTGATGTCGCTGCTGCTGCATCGGTGAGGCTTAACCACATTGTCTCCGTCTAAGTTAT
>CAVVMY010000031.1:0-53103 GCA_963749405.1 Candidatus Altarchaeales archaeon
GTTCGTCAACTCCGGCGGACTTGGGAAGTATTCTGTGATACGTGATTTGCTTTTGCGCCTTGCGGAGGATGAGAAAAAACTTTCTTCTTTGAGTGGTTTGTCTGAGAAGAAGAAGGCCTATGAGGATGTTGAAACGGCGTTGAATAGCAAGTATGGCTTGGACATAGAGTATGAGGCCCAGACCCGGAAGGTTGAGAAGCTTCGGAGCGATAAAGAGGTCCGGCGGCAGCAGCTTGTCGAATTGAAGAATTACTTAAAGGATATTGCGTCTCTTAGCGGGAAGGCACGGTGCCCCAGGTGCAACCAGAAACTTACCGAGGGGCATGTCGCAGAGGAGAGGAAGGCTGCGGAGGATAGGATACATGCTCTGGACCGCGAGATAAAAGAACTAAGCTCTGAACTCATGTCGTCCCAGGGCAAGGCGGATGCCGTGAAAAAACAGCTTGACGAGCTCGTGAAAAAAGAGATAGAAAACAGGCAGAGAAAGCAGGAGATAGAGAAAAGCGCAGCCGAGGAAGAGGCATTATGCTCTGACATAAGGAAGATAAGAGAAGGCCTTGCCAAAGCAGGCCACGCCGGCGAATCATCTGAAGAGGCTGCGGCCAGGATCAAAGAGCTTGCAGGCATGGAAGCAAGGATCGGCGTCTATAGAGAAGAGATCAGAGAAGAGGATAAATATGTAAAAGAACTTACTGTCAAAGAGGAAACATTGTCAAAGCTTTCTGCCGGGGAGAAACTTCTTTCCCGGGAGTCGGAGAAGCTCAGCTATGATGACGCGCTGCTGGAAGATTCTGAGAAGGCGCAGGGATGTTTTTGTTTCTCAGAGGTCGGCTGCGTCTTTGGAGATGGAAAAATCTTCTTCTCTTATGCGTGAGATTCTGGCGAAGGAGGCGGATTTGTCTGCCAGCAGAAAAGAATTGTCCGACCTGAAAGCAAAGGAAAAAGAGCTATTGGCAGAATTAAGCCTCCTGAGAGAAGCGAGAGACATCTTCCACACAGACAAGGGAGTTGTGAAATACCTGCGCGAAAAATACATAAGGCAGTTTGGCATACTGCTCACAGAGCATTTCCGCAGGATAAACCAGAACCCAAAATACAAAGACATTGTATTCGACCAGGACTACGAGCTGGAAATAAGAGGCGCAGACGGCGGCTTTTCAATCGATCAACTATCGGGCGGAGAAAAGGTGCAGATAGCACTCGCCCTTAGGATGGCGCTTCTGGAACTGCTCTCACCGATGCGCCTACTCATACTGGACGAACCATTCGGCAGCCTGGACAAAGACCACAGGGAAGCGCTCGGAGAATCACTGAACCGGATAGCAGGAGAAGGACAGCTCTTGATAGTTACTCACATACCCGTAGACTCGTTGCAGCTCCCGGAGCTTGACCTGGGGGGTTACTAGTGGTCCGGCAGGAAAGCTTTCTACTTCCAGTCTCATCATTTTTATATGGACGCATCCTTTGGAGTCCGGAGGATTTCTGAGGATGACTGTTTCCACTACCTGGTCTATGAATTCTTTTCTGAGGTCTTCCGGCACTCTTTCTATGTGGGAATGCCATGTCGTCCGAAACCATCCTGCAACGCCTTCTCTTCCGGCCTGTATCATGTCCTTTGGAACAAGATCCCGCCTTTTTATTTTCAGGCCTGCCTGCTTCAATAGACTTTGGTATTCATCAGGGCCCATGAAATTATACGGCTCTGTGAAATCCTTGAAATATTTCCCCCACGTACCGCCTTCTGATGATACCACTTCATCCACTGCACTGGATACTTCAGCTGCGTTGCCCCTGCCGCCGAACTGCAAAACAACCCTGCCGCCGGGCCGTAGGCTGCGCCGGATTCCTGCGAGTACCGGGGCATGGTCTTTTATCCAGTGCAGGCAGGCAAAAGAAACCACCAAGTCGAATTCTCTCTGAAAAGACATTCGCCCCGCGTCTCCCTGCCGGAAGGATAGGTTTGGGTGGTTTTTATACTTTGCGCTGGCGTATAATACCATATCCTCTGAGAGGTCCAAGCCCAAGACCGAACCCCTTGAAACTCTGGCGGCAAGTTCAGCAGTTATTTTACCGTTTCCGCAGCCTATGTCAAGGACTCTTTCATCCCCTCTCAGCGCAAGCTTTGCCAGGACTTCATCCGCCCATTTCTGCTGCGCCGATGAATTCCGCTCATAGTCTTCAGGGTTCCACTTGGACATGTCCTTCACCTAGAAATAGAATTAACATAAAAAATTTTTAGAAACAAAAAACAAACAAAAAATAATTAAGTCCTCAAGAGAATATCCGCGTGAATATGCGCATATTTCTCTTACTCTCTTCTCGGAGGCCTTCTCTTCTGGTAACACTCCCTGCAATAAACAGGTCTGTCGGCGTCGGGTTTAAAGGGCACTTCGGTTTCTTTTCCGCAGTCGGCGCACGTTACCTTATGCATTTCTTTCGGCCCAAAACCTCCTCTTTTGTCCATTTTATATATTTTTTTTATGCAGATGTCTTCAAGCGAGACACTTAGGATATAATATCCATTGCATATTTAAAAATAATCAGGCGCGACCCACATCACCGTATATCGAAGCGCGTAAAGACCTCGGCGCCTGCTTCATAGGAGACATCTAATTTTTCAACTTTTGCAGCTGGAGGACCTCTACGACACCACTCGATGACCTCTTTTATTTTATCCTCTTCTCCCTGAAAAACTGCCTCAACGCGTCCGTCTCTCAGGTTCCTGATCCACCCTGTGACTCCGTGTTTTTTGGCCTCTCTCCAGGCGTTGGCCCTGAAGGAAACGCCCTGTATGTAGCCGTAGACAAATACATGTGCGCTTACGTGATTTTTGGGTTTCATATTTTCCTGTATTTTCTTGTATTATATATTATCCTATTTGTAGGTTATCCAGTAAAAGCCGTCCGATTCCTTGACCGCTATGTCCATGTCGTAGAGTTCTGAAATATTCTTGCTCGTGAGTACGTCTTCTTTTGCCCCGTCCATGAATATCCTTCCGTCTTTTACAAGCACCACCCGGCGTATTTCCGGGAATATCTCGTTTATTCGGTGGGTTATAAGGAATATGCTTTTACCGGCTGATGCGATCTTTCGCAGGATGCCCAGAAACTCATGCACTGCCTTTATGTCCAGGCCGTTTGCCGGTTCGTCTAGGATCAGTACTTCTGGGTCGTTTACCAGCGCACGGGCTATGAGAAACTTTCTAGCCTCTCCGGGAGACATTTTGGACATGCATTTGCCGGATAATCCTTTTATTCCCAGGAAGCCGATGACGGATGCGGCTTCTTCTCTCATCTGCGGCGTTATGTCCTGGTGTTCATATACCCCGATGCTTCCGAAAAAACCAGACAGTACAGCGTCCAGTCCACTGATTTCCCGTCCATAAGCGGCCTGCAGGTCAGGCGTAACGATCCCGAAGCGGTCGCGTAATTCGAAGATGTCCCAGGAAGTTTTCCCGTATATTTTTATTATAGGTGATGTGCTTTCTACGCAGATAGGGTAGTACTCCTTTGTTATGAGCTTTATCAGAGAGGATTTTCCTGCGCCGTTCGGTCCAAGGATTGCGATGTTCTCTCCTGAAAACACCTTCAGAGAGACGTTTTCCAGGATGTTCTGGCCGTCTTTTGCAACCGATGCGTTGTCTATTTCAATGATCGGGTCCATTTCATCCGCAGTTGTAATACTTTTTTGTCCTCAATCCATTATAATTGGGTAAGATGGAGCTAATGAAGGAGGATGATTTTTCGGATTGGTACCATAAGGTCCTGGAGGATGCTGGCATATTGGACATGCGGTATCCTATAAAGGGCATGGTCATCTATCGCAGATGGGGTCTTTTCATCGTCAGAGAGATGCAGCGCTTCCTTGAAAAAAGGCTTGAGGAAGTCGGCCACGAGCCCTGTCTATTCCCTGTCCTGATATCTGAGGAAGTCCTTGGGAAAGAGACCGAGCACATCGCAGGGTTCGAGGAGCAGGTATTCTGGGTGACTCATGCCGGGAAGAACCCATTGGAGAGAAGGCTTGCATTGCGGCCTACGTCCGAGACTCCGATGTATGAGAGTTTCTCGCTTTGGGTAAGGTCCCACACTGATCTGCCGCTCAAGGTTCATCAGAGCGTCGCAGTGTATCGGTATGAGACCAAGCATACCCGGCCTCTTATACGGGGTCGGGAGTTTTTGTGGAACGAGGGGCATGCAGCCCATGCAACCGCGGAGGGGGCAGCAGAGAATGTAGAGGAGATAAAGAAAATATACGGCGAACTTATCAGCGAATTTCTTTGCATTCCTTATGTCATAGATAGGCGGCCTGAGTGGGACAAGTTTCCAGGCGCCAATGAGACCAACGCATTTGATACTTTGATGCCTGACGGGAAAACATTGCAGATAGCGACGGCTCATAATCTTGGTCAGAATTTCTCGAAGGTCTTCAATATCCAGTTCGAGACTGCGGACGGCAAAAAGGAGTATGTGTATCAGAGTTCTTATGGCCCAAGTTTCGGCAGGCTTCTTGCCGCGCTTATCGGCATACATGGGGATGAGAAAGGGCTTGTGCTTCCGCCCAAGGTTGCGCCCATACAGGTCGTTATCGTCCCTATAATCTTCAAGAAGAGCGAAGGAGAAGTTTCGCAGATAATGAGATATGCGGAGAACATAAGGGATAAACTGTCGGCAATGGGCCTGCGCGTAGAGATAGACTCCAGCGACAAGCGTCCGGGGGATAAATATTATTATTGGGAGATGAAGGGAGTGCCGCTGAGGATGGAAGTGGGCCCGCGCGACCTTGCTGCGAAAAAAATAGTTTATGCTCGGAGGGATACCGGAGAGAAAAAGAGACTGTCCTACGGCGACTTATCTCGTGTGCATGAAATATTCGAAGACATTGCCGGCAACCTGCGAAGAAAGGCCAAGCAGAAGCTAGATGCCGCTCAATTCAAGGCAAAGGATTACAAAGAGTTTGAGGCGGCCTTGGGCAGGGGCATAGTATCCACAGGCTGGTGCGGCGGGAAGAAATGCGCAGGAAAGATAGAGGAGATCGCATCCATTCTCTCAGTGTCCGACGAGCCCGGAGTATGCGTTGTCTGCGGGAAAACCGGAAAAGCAATACGTGCTGCAAAGACCTATTGAGACGCCCAGGCGTTGATCAATGCTATGACGTCGTTTAGCGTTGCATTGTCATCGACCCATTCGTTTATGAGGTTTATCACTTCTTGCAGGGAGACTGTTCCGCATGGCGGGTAGTCTCCTGTGATTGGGCAGGTTGCCATCGTCGTTGTTGTGCTTGTCGTACTGGTTGTTGTCGTTGTTGTGCTGCTTGTCGGTGTTATAGTGGTTGTCGTAGTTGGCGTTGTGGTAGTGGTGTTAGCTGTCGTGCTCGTGCTGGTTGGCGTTGTAGTTGTTGTCGTAGTCGTAGAGGAGGATGTTGTTGTGGTCGAGGTGGTGGATGTGGTTGTTGTCGTGGTTTCCTGCGTAGAATCGGTTACTGTAAGCCTTACCGGGACTCTTGTTATCTCTTCTCCGCTTTTTTTCACTATAAGCTGGAAATCGTAGGTGTTTCCTGCCGTTAGGTTGGTGGTGTTTACCATTACCTGGATTGTTCTGTTCTCTGCAGGCGCTAAGCTGCTTATAAGCGCTGGACTGGGCTGTGCGTAGTCGCATGATCTTTCTCCTGTGAAATTCAATGTGAGCTTGTAGCTTTGGGTGCTTCCTGGGTTGCTTACCCCGATGCCTATGTCGGAGAATGTTTCGAGGTAGTATTTTATGTCTGCGCCGAGGATTTCTTCCTGCCCTATTCCCAGTAGGTCGTTTCTGTGGGTTGAACTGTATCTTGACTCAGTCCATGTTGTTCCGTTTTTGTATAAAAAGTACATGTCGAGGTCGTTTGACGGTGTGTTCCATGTAAGGGTTGCGTTCATGTATTGGGTATCTGTCAGGTTAAGGCCTGATGTGCTCTTCTTCCATATGAAATTATAGTAGTCGGCGCCTGTGTGGGCAATGTTTCCGCTTACCTGTTTGTTTGCTATGTTCTTCTGCGTGACTGCGTCTATTCCAAGGTCGGTCTCGGATGCTCCGTCGTTTGTTAGTGTGAAGTTTAGCAGGGCAGCATCTCCTTTGTTTATCGTTTCCTGCATGGTTGCAGGTTCTACTCTTATGGATGAGGCGTATGATACATCGATGCTGTATTCGAGTTTTGTTCCCGCTATGCCGTAAGCATATACTGCTGCCCAGTATTCCGGATATATCAGGTTTGTGAGTTCTATGTATTCGTTGCTTGTATTTGCCTGGCCGGATATGCCGTACAATCCTCCGTCGGGTCCGAAGAGGTATAGGTCCAGGTCGCTGGTTGCTGCGGCCCATGTGAGGTTTATGCTAAGAGCTGTGCCGTTGTAGTTAGTCAACTGATAAAATCTCCAGTCGCCCCAGTACTCCACGTCCGATGGTTCCATGCCGCATCCATCTTGTGTTTCCAGCGAGCAGGCATCGTTCACTGAGCCATAGATAGTTCCTTCTCCTGATAGCGGGATGGTCAGTGAAACAGGTATGTGGATGCTTTCATTTTCGGTACTGATATCCAGGATGGTTGCGTATGTTCCTGCTGGAGTGTCTTTTGCGGCTGAGAAATTTATGGGGATTATCCTCTCTTCAAAGGCGTTGAGGCTTATCTGGGCTGGGAAGGAAAGGCTTGAAGTGCTAAGAGTATTGTCTCCTTTGATATCCGACAGGTCGTTTGCGGTTAATGAAGCGTTGATTGCGTAAGGGTTTTCGTTTTTTATTTTGAGCAAGGCGGTTGTATTCATCCCCTCGGGAATGGATTCTTCCCATGCCGGGTTTTCGTTTATCGATGCTTCGATGCGGGATGTGATGGCTCTTGATACGTTTATCAGCCCTGCGCCGGTTTCGAATGGGTGGCCTGCGATGTTGTCCGCAGATTCCATGAGCATGGACTTTATCTGTGCTGGAGTAAGGCTTCTGTTGTATTCCAAGAGAAGCGCTGCTGCCCCCGCTGCATGCGGTGTCGCCATCGAAGTACCTGAAAGGGTTTTATATCCGCTTTTATCGCAAAGAAGACATGACCCGTTTGGAACTGTTGAGTATATGTTTACTCCCGGCGCTACTATCTCTGGTTTGAGTCTGCCCCAGGGCATGGGGCCTCGGGAACTGAAGCTCGCTACCGTATCGTCGGCTGCCGATGCCGTGCCTTTGTAGTCGTCGGCCCCTACTGCTATCACGTTTTGCGAAGCTGCGATGTCGGCTATTGTGCCTGTGCCAGGGCCTTCGTTTCCGGCGGCGGCGACGATTGTCACGCCCCTGCTTACTGCAGCGTCGCAGAGCATCTGCAATGGGTCATTGCCTTCGCTGGGCTGCTCGCTGCTTCCCAGAGACAGAGATATTATGTTTGCGCCGTTGGCTACCGCCCAGTCTATTCCTGCCATTGTGTCACTGTCCAGGCAGGTACTTGGGCTGCAGACTTTCACTGCAAGCAGGCTGGCATCCGGGGCTACTCCCTTTATTGTTCCGTTTGCAGCGGCTATGCCTGCGCAGTGGGTTCCGTGGCCGAGGTCGTCCATGGGGTCTGGGTCAGAGTTGACGAAGTCGTAGCCTCCACGCACTTTACATGACGGGCCGACCTGGCTGCATCCTCCAAGGTCCGGGTGTGTGTAGTCTATTCCAGTATCTACTATGGCGATTGTGACGTTCCTTCCGGTATAGTTCAAGACGTTGTTTGCATATGTTGCTCCTATCGCATCCGAGTTTACACCCATAAGACTATTAGTCGAGTCTTCTACCGGGAGGGGATACAATACGTCATCATAATATATTTTTTCAACATCAGGATTATTTTCCAGCTTCTTAATACCCTCAGAACTGACCTCCGCAGACACGGCATTTATAAGGTCATACCTCCTCTTGACGTATCCGTTTCCTCCGATACCCGGGTCAGAATCCCCTCTCTTAAGAGTTACGATGACTGGGATAGTGGCCTGCGCACTGTAATTCTCTATTTTTAGCATGAGGTCAGCTAGAATCTTTGAGCTGTTTTCTTCGTCCAGGACAAAGGCATGAGAATAAGATAATAAATTTAATAGGATAACCGCTAGTATTATGCCATGAGCCTTTTTCTTGGGTATTAAGAGCATTTTTGAGCAATATGTCCGGAAAATTTAAATTATTAAGCACTAAATGCGTTATAGATTAAGTACTTCCCATGAAAAAACAAAACGTTTCCGCCCCGGCCGGAGGAGCAGGGCTTATAAGATACTTCGACGTAGACGAAGGCGGCCCAAAAATGGACCCAAAACTGGTCGTGGGCGTGGTCGTAGCACTAATCGCACTGGAAATAATCTCCTCACTGTTGATGAATACTTCCGGATTATAGAAAAACTGCTGCCTGGATAGGGGGTAGGCTATTTATACCCCTTTTATATTAATTAATATCTGTAATGAAACATAGAATATTCTTTTTATGTCTTGTTTTGTCTCTCCTTTCGGTAGGCGTTTCTGCGTTGTCTGCCGTACTGGAGGTTTATCCGTCTGCTTCAACGCAGGTGAATCGCATCGATGTGCATGGTGATTGCGAGAATTTCTATTATACGTGTTCCGGGCCCGATAAGGATGGGAAGTATGCTGCGGGCTATGAGTGTTATAACCTCGGGGATCAGTTTTATTCCTCTTCTAAGGAGAGGGTTCTCCTGAGCTTTGATTTGCCTGTTCAGTCTATGCAGTTGTCTTCTGCCAGTATTAATGTCTTTGTGACTGATGTACGGAAGGCTCAGGAGCTGGGTCTTTACCTGGTATCCTCTTCTTGGAGTCCGGTTTCCTGTGAGGCTGGTAGTGATACATGTGCTCAGTCTTATTGCGGGGAATGCAAGCCTCTCTTTGATTCTTCAGTTTCTTTGTTGTCTTCCAAGTCTGTAGATTCCAATGGTGAGGTTTCCTTTGATGTGACTGATGCGGTTAAGGAGATATATTCTTCTGGCGGAAAAACGCTGTCGGTGCAGCTTCGGGGGTTGGAGAATGAGTGGGACGTTTCTGGGAAGTCCTCCTGTGGGCCGTCGTATGGTTGGAGCCAGCAGGATTTGGGTTTTGGGGCTGGGGGGCTTAACGAACCGGTGTTGAATCTTTCATATACCACTAATAATTCTGCATACGCTAAATTAACCGCTTCAGGCACTGTCTGCACGGACTGCTGCAATGTAGGGGATACTGGCTGTTCTTTTGTCTGTCAGGGCGGTGGCTCTATGTCAATCAGTGCTTATCCTGCGATTACCAGCTGTATCTATGATGGTCAGACTGTTTTTATTGATACCGGGTCTGGTACTGAGCAGGTTAGTTGTGTGGGTGGGCAGTGTGTCGGGGGTGTGACTACTTCGTCTTTTACCCCGACGACCTTCAATATGCCGACTACTACTATTCTTAATCCGACTACGACTATCTCTTGGACGACTACGACTATTCCTAATTGGGATGATTGGTGTTTTGGAACGCCTGTTGGTCAATGCTTGAAATGGCTTCGCTGTTTTAGGTGCGTCTATGATCCTTATTTTCAGATGAATATTTTTGATTTTGATTTTTCCTGTTGTAGGCGTCGCCCTACGACCACGACCACATTGGCTACGACCACTACGGCTGCCACTACTACGTCAGCAGCTACTACGACCTCCTCCGTCACCACCACAACTACGCCGACAGGCACCTGCTCCGACGGCACAGCCGTAGGCGACTGCTCAATCTGGACCCAGCAGAGATGCGTGATAGACCCTACAACAGGCACACCAGTTCTCGTGAACGATTCTACCTGTTGGTCTACGACAACCACAACCATAACCACGACAACGTCATCTTCATCCGCGACTAGTACATCAACTACATCGTCAACTACGACCACTGAAGTGACAACAACCACAACTACCACTACGACAACCACAACTCTGAGCGCTTGCGACGAATACCATCAAACAGGCACGCTTCCTGCGTCATGGGATTTGAGGAACGTTAACGGCGTGAACTATATAACCCCTGTCAAGAATCAGGGTAATTGCGGTGATTGCTGGGCGTTCGCGGCGGTCGGCGCCTTGGAAGGGACGTATAATTTCGAGCAGGGCAAGTACGCAGACGTTGATATGTCTGAGCAGGACCTCGTTTCTTGCGAGAAAAACCAGCAAACTGGTGGATGCAATGGTGGAGGATACGGCACTTTGACCTATGACTATCTTAAGTCGGCGACTGTATGCGATGAGACCTGTTTCCCGTACAAGGACGCCGATATTTCATGCTCGAATAAGTGCGCCTGGAATAAGAAAGGCTGGGCGATAGCATCCTATGAAACAGCGAATACTATTACTGCGGTTAAAGCTCGCTTGGTATGCGGAGGCCCAATGGCGGTTGGCTCGGACTCATTGGAGCATGCCCTTACACTCATTGGCTACGATGATCAGAGCAGTATATGTCAGACTAACTACCATCAGGCAGGCTGCTGGATATTAAAGAACAGCTGGGGTGTTTTCACTGGAGTATCTGACAACATATATCATCTAAACGGATACGCATACCTACCCTACACCGGCGGGCCCGGAAGTGACATGCTTTCGAGCTCCGATCCTCCGGCGGGCCCGGTAGGTGTCGTATCTCCTTAAAAAAATGAAAACAAATGGATTTTTTTTATTGGCTTTGTTCCTGTCATTCACTATATGTGTGATTCCAGTACATGCGTTGAGGAATCCGTCTGCCGTCTATTGCCAAGCCCTCGGCTACACCTACGAGATAACGGATACTCCTGCGGGGCAGGTTGGATACTGTAAAGTTTCCGACTCGGCGGATTATAATGCGTGGGATTTCCTCTGGGGTAAATCCGGGACAAATTATAGTTACTGTGCTAGGCAGGGCCTTGGGCAGCGGGTCGGAAGAGGAGAAGAATGCGGGGAAGACAATGAAAATGCTGAATGCCTCGTATGCATCCTCCCGGATGGAAGCACCCAGGAAGTAACGCAGCTCATTGAATTTAAGCTTCAGGGAAGGGGTATGCGGAGACGGCGTATGCGTCTTGGGAGAAAACAGTCAGAACTGTCCTCAGGACTGTCCTCCTCCGAAGAACGAAACCACCTGCAACAAACAAAGAGACGGAATATGCGATCCAAACTGCAAACCAGGCGAAGACCCGGACTGCGCCAACCAAGGCATATACGGAACCCTGCCTTACCTGCTGATAACCTTGATCGTCCTATGCTTGGTTGTTTTGTTCCTGTGGAAGCGGAAGAGGAGTAAGTAGAGCGAATTGGTGATGGGCAAGTGCTGCTGATGAAGGAAAATGGATACAAAAACAGCAAAAACATTGGCGTTGGGGATTTTTTTAATGATGTTTATAGTGGTAGTTCCTGTCGTGTTGGCGGATGATGCTACTTGTCCTTATGATGTGGATTATAAGTTCGTTTTGCAGAAGGCGTTGATAAGCTATCTTGAGAATCCTCAGGGTAGTGTGATACAAAAGGCGGATTTGATAAGGATGTTGGATTTTTATCTGAGTCATTCTACGATAACCGATGCAGATTGTTCGCAGGGGAATATATCTTCCATGGTTTCCGAAGCTGATGAAGGGATACCCGACGAGGTCCTGTTAGCGCTCAAATGTTCAGGCAGCAACTGCAACCTCCAAAAATGCGATGCCTGCGCAGACGGGACCGCCTGCGGAGGGGCAAATGACAGGGAACAGACATGTAAGTGCATGGACATTGACGGAGATGGTCGGTCGGAGTTCTGTCATCTGGCGCCCGTTATCCCTGTTTGGCCTGCATGCGGCATATGCCCGGATGGAACGACCTGCGGAGACACGAATCCTGCAGGTCAGGTGTGTACTTGCAAGGACATAAACAATGACAACAATAATGAATACTGCTATCTTGAGGGTCTAGCTCAGCCTGTTAATCAGACGTATCGTTGGCAGACGTGTACTGCCTGTCAGGATGGGACAAGTTGCGGTCAGACGAACTCGAACGGAGACAAATGCAAGTGTTATGGTCAACAGCAAGATGGCTCCTACTTGCACTGCCTGATACAGTGCGACTCCTGCAGTGATGGGACGCAGTGCGGAGACACGAACTCTAATGGAGACTTGTGTAGGTGTCTGTCCCGGTCATATGGTAGGAGAGGTTTCCGCGAATGTGAACTGATATGTGATCAGTGTAGTGATGGGACTTATTGTTGGCGTAGGAATAGTCAGGGGGATAGGTGTATCTGTACTGGGTATTATGGTCATGGTTATTTTGATAACTGTAATATTAATGGCAATCAAACCACGACGACTGGGCCGACAACCACTAGTTCGCCAACGACCTCCTCGCCAACGACCTCTTCGCCGACCACCTCCTCACCTACAACGACGACCACCGTGCCTGTGGGCACCTGCTCCGATGGCACAGCCGTAGGCGACTGCTCAATCTGGACCCAGCAGAGATGCGAGATAGACCCTACAACAGGCACACCCGTTCTTGTGAACGATCCTACTTGTTGGTCTACGACGACCACGACCATAAGCACGACAACTACAACCCTGGGCACCACCACGACAACAAGCGGAACAACAACGACACAAGCATCCACTACTACAACCTCTGCAAGCACGACCACTACCACTCCCTCCAACAAAATAGTACTGACCCTTCTCTTCATACCCGTAGATTCCGGAAGCACTACCATAGACCTCAACACTTTCAACTCCTTTGTGGACAATCAGGTGAGCGGCGTGATCGCATATACCGGCTTGAACAACTGCGCGGGCGAATTAAATGTAACAAAACTGAGCCAAAAATGCCAGATCCAAATGTCTACCGACCATGATACATGCAGTCAGGATGCAGCCAACTATGCTGCGACGCTTAAGCAGTGCGCCGATAATTCCGGGGAAAAATATGACTACATAATCGGTGTCTTTAATTATGCGTTGTGCGGAGGGGGAGGAGCCGCCTGGAGCATGGTCCCGGACCCCGAAACTTTCTGTGCAGACGACCCTAATTTTCCAAACGAAGTGATCGTGCACGAACTGGGCCACCAATGGGGGCTGAACGATGAATACTTCGACGTGTGCCGCTGCTTCTCAAGTTATAAACAGGGCACTGCAAACTGCCTGAGTACGTCCAACGGCGGCAGCGACCCCTACGGAAATTTTACGTCGGACTACTGCGGCGGAGGCACCCAATGCGGACAATGGGCTCAGCCGACATGCCTAGGAAACCTAAATTCAAAAGGAGGCAGATGCATAATGGCAGGGTATTCCGCAGATCCGACCAAGTTCGGATTCTGCCCAGACTGCCTGGCGCATTTGAGCACCGTTCCGCAGGCAAATTGTTGAGGTAACCAAAAAATGAACAAGATCACGTTGGCGGTCGTCCTGATCGCGTGGCTCTGCGTCCAGGTGCAGGCCGAAAAAGTCCTGTCGATCGACGCAGTAGTCTATATGAATGATTCCGCTATCATAAATCAGATCAGGCTCGTGGACAACAACCCGACATACTTCGACTACGGCGACGAAAGCGGCAACCTGGGGGATTATCGAGCTCAGGGTGACCGACACGGCCGGTACCCTGATTTACAACTCTTCCCTGCCGATCAAATTCCTCATACTAAGCGATCCGCCGGTTCAAACAGACTATAATCCGATGGAGGCGCGGGTTCCTTATGACTCCAGAATGGCCCGGGTCGGGATATACAAAAAAGGCTCGCTGCTCGCCGCCAAGGACATCGATCTATGCAATAATGACGGAGTATGCGAGACAGACTATGAAACCACGATAAGCTGCCCCTCAGACTGCCCTCCCGGAACCAAGGACGGCATATGCGTCAAAGACAAGGACGGCGTATGCGACCCTGATTGCTATGCAGGCGTAGACCCGGACTGCGCCAACCAAGGCATATACGGAACCCTGCCTTACCTGCTGATAGCCTTGATCGTCTTATGCGTGGTTGTTTTATTCCTGTGGAAGCGGAAGAAGGGTAAGTAGGGCGAAAGTGGTGAACGCGTCCGGGAATTGCCTTACTTCACGGCAGCCGGCTGCCCTGGCTACTTCCTCAGTCCCGCTGCCTCAACAGCATCACATATAGTAGTTAGGGCTGCTTCCTTCCGGACCTGACCCGGTTCCTGCCATAAGCGATCCGATGAGACGAGAAATCATAGTTAGAAACCTGGACCGACTGATCGATCAGTGAGCCGCCTCCCGGACTTCAGCCCCTCCATGAGGACGATTGAAGGTTACAGAGGACGCCCATCCCCCCGGCCTAGTTCACCGATTAGATTAATGGATTACCTGATTAAAAAACGTGTTTAATGCAAGTTTTTATATAGAGTAGCAATAATAAATAATGTATTGTATTTTTGTATTTCGGGAATGCATGAATTTCCGTTCACCTCCTTAAAAAAATGAAAAACCGGGAAAGGATATATGGCCTCTTAATTGCTTTGATGCTGTTTTTTCTGCTATGCTGTTTTGCTTATGCTCAAGGAACTCCGATAATTTCAGATGACGGCTTCTCTAAGGCTTATTTCAATCTTTATAAAAGTTATATATCCTCTGGGAATGAGACAGTGAACAATACCAAAGACAAGTTGCTTGACGTCATAGATTACTACCTGAGTGCGCCTGATATTTCCTCAGGACTTAACCATGTGGGGACGCGCTCGCATGAGATGATAGGGTCAATCCTTGCAGAAAACGGCGTCGACTTCGACTGCGGTACCTGTGATGCCTATTCGATAGGTGTGAAATGCTGCATATACCGGACAGGTCTTATACCCATAGTATATGAATGCGTTGGTGCCGAGGTCGTAGGCATTCAAAGCTACTCCTGGGCGCAGCTCTGGCAGTGCACGTATGGCTGCTGCAGAGACCAATGTTGTAAGAGCCCGGATGAGACGACCACAACGTTTGTTAATGGATCAACGACCACAATCACATCTGCCACTTCAACTACTACGACCTTTGTTGGATCAACGACTACGTCTGTGTCTACCACGTCCACAACTACTCTAATAGGGGGGGATATATGTACAAACTGCTGCGCCATAGGGCAAACAGGGTGCACGGTGCAATGTCAGGGGGGTTTAAATAGTCTAAGTTGTAGTCCGTCGATTACCAGTTGTCAGTATGATGGGCAGACGATAATGTTGCAATGTGGCTCAAACACGCAGCAATCAACTTGTATAAGCGGAACCTGCTACTCAGGGACATCAACAACATCATCTATTACTACGACCACGTCTGTGTCTACCACTTCAACGACTACAACAACTCTCCCGGTAGACAACTGCCAAAACGACGGGAATTGCTATGCCAAGTATGGTCCCTGCTGGGTTTGCCCTGCTGTTGGGGGCAATTGTACGAACCAAGTAATATGCGCGACCGCTCAGGACTGCAAGAATAGATACAATCCCAACGTTAATTGGGCATGCGATGTGAATGGCTGCTGCATTCCCCCAGGAACTACTTCCACTACGACTATTTCCACTACGACTACGTCTGTGTCTACCACGTCCACGACCACTGTAGGGGGAGATATATGTACTAACTGTTGCTCTGTAGGGCAGACAGGGTGCACGGTACAGTGTCAGGGAGGAACAAACAGTTTAAGTTGTAGCCCGTCGATTACCAGTTGTCAGTATGATGGGCAGACGATAACTCTGCAATGTGGTACAAACACACAACAGTCAAGTTGCGTAAACGGAGCATGCTCATCAGGAACATCAACAACTACCTCCACGCCAGTATCTACTTCCACCACGACTGTATCTACCACCTCCACAACAACCACCTCTGCAACTACGACAACCACTATAACGCCGACAAGCACCACTATAACTCCGACAACCAGCACAACATCAACCACTCTCCAGACATGCTACGACGGAACCCCGGTAGGGCAATGCTCACCTGGCGTCCCGCAGCTATGCTGTGTATACAACCCAGCACAGTCAAATCTGCCCTACTTCCAGATGGATCCAAGTTGCACAGCAGGTGGAACATGCGGAGGATCGACGACTACCACTCTGACGCCTGGTACAACTACCACTCTGACGCCCGGTACAAGTACAACTCTGACGCCCAGCACAACTACTACCACTACGCTTAGCGATTGTAATGCGGCTTGTGTGAGTGCTAGTTATCCCAGTGGTGCATGTCAGTCTAATCCTACTACTGCGTCTTGTCCGAATGATGCTGGTGCCACGGCTAACTACAACTGTGAATCACCTACCTATCCAAGCGCTAAGTGTTGCTGTACAACGCAAAATCCAGTCAGTAATTGTAATGCGGCTTGTGTATCTGCTGGTTATGCGAGTGGTGCTTGTCAGGGTAATCCTACTACTGCGTCTTGTCCGAATGATGCTGGTGCCGCAGCCAACTACAACTGCCAGTCAACAACCTATCCAAGCGCCAAATGTTGCTGTGCGAACGGCGCATCCTGCCAGACCGTTATTAACGCAAATGGTATAAGTGTATGCACTGATGCCGCGCATCCGAGCGGCTCGGAAGACTACTGCGCGATAGACCCTGCCAGCGGGGTTGCCTTTGAGTATCATTATGCTTGCAGCGGTACGGGTACATGCCAGATAAACACCGGAACAAAATGCACCTCAGGCCAATGCGCAGACTCCCGTTGCACCTGATACCGTGAGCCGCGCGTGTGCGACAGTCAACGTACCCAAACCGATGTATATCGTAGTAGATGCTAAGAGCCACGGCAAAAAAGGAGGCCCTCTCGACTTTATGCTGTCATGTAAAAACTATAATTACATCACGGTAACCGCCCAATACGATAACTCTATCGGAGCCCGTGTGAACATTCTTTCGAATCCTATAACCATGACCATGTCTTCATCGCCTGATCAGGGGACATTCCTACTAAGCAATCCAGCGGACACTGATTCCAATGGCGTGGCCTACTTCGGCTTCACCGCTCCGAAAGTCAATGCCGAGGAAACGCTTACTATCACGGCAAGCGGGCATGACAAGGCAGGCAACTTCCAGGATGCGACCGGCAGCCAGGGCGTAACTATCAAACCAAACAAGCTGGTCTTGTCTCCGGACCTGACCTATAACCTATACGTCTACTCCAAGGCGACCCATCAGAACAAGGTGAAATCCTGTGAGGCCATAACTTTCAGTGCATGTGTAACAGATTCTGACAGCCCACCTGATCTGGTTACAAGCGACGTAACGGTAACTTTCAAAATCAATGCCCCAACGCCCACGACAGCCACATGCACTATAAAGGCCGGCACTCAATGCTGTACCGTAGACGGCAAAGCTCCTGCAGTGACTTCCGCAGAGGCGACCTATACAGTGGACGTTACTGCGAAAGCCGCCACCTGCTACACGGATGCCGCTGAACCACCCAATGTTGTCCTTACCGTCGAACCTGTGAAGCTGGTGATAACCTCGCTGACTGCGACTCCTGCCTCGGTCAAAGTAGGCGGCACGGTTACTGTGACGGCTGTCGTAAAGGATGACGGCACTCCTGCATCCCCTGTTCAGGGCGCTACCGTGGTCTTTACTCTGGGTACGGCGACCGGTACGAAGGTGACGGATGCAAGCGGAACAGCGCAGACTAGCCTCGTAGCTGCCAAGCCTGCGGGCAATCAGACACTGATAGCTACGGCGACGTATGCGCCGTGTTATGTTGCCAGCGCGGATGCCTCGGACACATATACTCCGAAGCCTGTGAAGGTAGATGTCGAGAACCCGGGCTGTGATGAGTTGTGCAACAACAATTTCCTATGCGTCCCCTCCTCCCAAGGATGCGCCGCCGGACAAGTCGCAATGGCAACAGGTGACGACTGGTGTACAGAAAAGCACAGTCAGCCCCTATGTTGTTGTAAATCTTAACCAGATAACAGTTTGCGATGGGATAAACAGTCTACTGATGTGGATGGCCCCCCCACAGGAGTCACAGCATCCTGAAAGTCGTGGGTACCTGGCCCTGATACCTAATAGCATGTGTCAGCAAAAGCAAATGTCCTGCATACAGAGATAAATGACCTCATTGGCTGCAGTATGCGTTCAATTTATGTATAGTCGAGGGCATAAATTTCCAGAAATTTCTACCCTCGAAACCAGTACAGGAGATAAGATTTCTTTTAAAAATATCAGGAAAGTTATCTCCTGTACTATAATAACGTTTCCGCATATGGCCTCCATTAGACGACAAGTTTGCGATGAGCTAAATAGTCTGCTGATAAGGATTCCCCTGCAGGACACCTACGGACAGAAATTATAGTGGAGGACATAACTTGCCGTTAGGCATCCTTGCAGGCATCGTGATATTAAGAATCCATGTCCGCCTGCGGGAGCATGGCCTGATGCCAATAGCATGGTGGCCGACACAGCGGTGCTGTGCATATATCTGAGGCTTCAAATCAGCTATATCGCTTCTTGTTATATATAGAATGGTCGGAGACGTCCCTGATGGAACGTCTGAGTCTTTATTCCTCCTTCTTGTCTTTGTCTTTCAGCAGTTTGGCCGGCTTGGGCATTCTCTTCTGAGCGGTTAGCGGCTGTCTTGTTTTCAGCATCGGGGGTATGTTTCTTGTTTCTTCTTCCATCTCCGGCTGCGCTGCGGTCCTCATCAGGGGGGCTCTGTGCTCTGTTTCTCTCTCTGTGGCTTTGCCTCCTGCGCTGGTTTGTTCTTTTCCGCCTTCTTTCTCTTCGGATGATCCTTTTCCGCTTTCTTTCGCATTGGATGATTCTTTCCCTTTTTCTTTCTTTTTTGCCGGTGCTTCCTTTTCTTCTCCGAATATGTTTGTCTCTTTGAGTTTTTCTTTTTTCTCTTCTGCTTCTTTGGAGTGGGTGAATCCCAGGTCTGTTTCTTTTTCTTCCTCTTTCTGGAATATCTTTTCTTTTTCTTCGCTGGTCTTTACTTTCATTTCCAGGATGCTTTTTACTTCCTGTTTCTCGGTCTTGAATATGATCTCCCCTTCGTAGGTCTTCTGTGGCATGTTTTCGTCTGCTGCTATCTTTATCTTGACTGCTTTTTCTTCTCCGGGCTTTAATGCGAATGTGCGTATGCTGTATGTGATGTCAAAGCCCGAGTCTGTGAGGTTTTCGTCGTATACTGTGATGCGGTAGAATGGTGTCTTTTCGTCGTTGACAAGCACTACATTTACTGTAACGTTTTGTCCTGGCGCTATTTCCACTTCGTAGGATGTGATAAATTTGGGGCCTATCTTCATCCGGATCGTGTTTTCTTTCTTTTGCGGCTCTTTGTAGGTTGCGGGCATGGGCATACTGCCTCCTACTCCGCGGCTTTCTCCTCCCCCTCCAGGTACTATCTCGTCTGCGTATCCGTAGGCGGAGTCGGTCTTATTTTGGCCGGCGTTCTCATCGATGTGGGAGGGCACTACGCTGTTTTCATCGTCGTACATTGATGAATATTCGGATTTTTTCCGTTTCAGAGGCGATGTTCCCTGCGTCCCTGCGGAGGCTTCTTCCAGGCTTGTCTTGGTTGTTCTGTATCCTCCCAGGCCAAGTGCTGATCCTCCGGCTTCTTTGTTTTTTTCCGCTTCCGTTTCTTCGACTGTTGCGTAGCCTTTCATTCCCACTGCTGATTTGGTGTATTTGGATTTTTTCTTGTCCTCTGCTTGTTCTGCTGCTGTTTGTGCGGATGCGGTGATTGGCGCGGTCAGTCTTACGAATTGTAGGGTGTATGTTACGAATACGCCTATCCAGTCCATTATTCCGTAGATTATCAGTGGGGAGGCTATGATTATCATGGTTCCTGTGAGGCTTATGATGTCGTATATTTCCGGTACTATGCCGCTCAGGTTCTGGGTGCTGACGCCTACTGTTACGAGCATGAGGGCGTATGCTGATGGGAGGAATGTCCAGAATATGAGTTGTCTTAGGAGCGTGTTTCCTATGTTTTTGGTGGGTGGGAAGAGTGTGAGGAATATCGCTGTTGGGAAGAAGATTGTGAGGAAGATGAGGAAGAAATATCTTGCTGCGAGCATTATGAATATGCCGGCTGTTGCAAGTAGGGATAGTGTCAGGAATGGTAGTCCCAGCAGTATGTTGGTCCACATGAAGTCTATGGCCCGGTAGTCGAGGTAGTCTACTGCTCTTCTGTATGTGAAGCCTATGTCGAGTGGGCCTTGTCCCAGGATGTTTTTTGTCAGGGTGTTTGAGACGCCGAAGAGGAGCTCTATAAGGTAGGTGGATACCGATATGATTACCATGCCGATTACGAGGCTGATGAGCGTGGATTTGGCTTTCATCCTGCCTTGGGGTGTTCCGGAGAAGAATAGGAGGTATATGCCTGTTAGCAGGATGGCTGTAACATAAAGGGGTTCCAGGATGCTTATGAAGTAGGTGGAGATGCCGGCGATTACAGGGCTTCCTGCGTTTGGGTCGCTTAGCAGGAAATATGGGAGGTTGTCGTAGATCTCGTATTTTATGTTGCTTATCTTGGTCCATATCATCCCCATGTATACTAATCTTCCTGAGAGTTCTGATACGAATTGGCCTATAGTGTCGGCTGCGGAGGTGAGAAAGTAGTCATATCTTATCGGGATTGCGTAGGCAGAGGAGCAGAGGATTATTATTGCCGTCAGCAGAATAAGGCTTGTGCGTTTCATTTATCCACCTCCTCTTTCAGGCGCTCATACTCGGTTTCTTCCATGTCTTCCTCGCGTACTTCTGTTCCCTCCAAATATTCTTCGGCCATGGATATAGGCCTTATCAGGACATAAGACATGAGGCCGAGGGCGGATATCCAGTTCACTATCCATAGCCCTATTATCGGTGCCGCTATCAGGAGGAGTAATCCGGATATGGCGATGAATGCCTGGACATTGCCTGCGGTTTCGGGCAGCACCTCTGGTATGTATTGGACGCTGGAGTATGCTGTCCAGGTGGCTAGGAGGATTAGGCCGTCTATTACCTGGATGTAGATCCATACGAACATTTGGCGTAGTAGTGAGGCGCCTATTCTTTTGGTGGCTATGAATGAGTATAGGAATATTGTGAATGGGAAGAGTATGGTTAGTAGCAGGACCATGTAGTATCTTATGGCCAGGGTTAGTAGTACGCCGATTGGCAGCAGTATCATTGCCGCGAGGAATGGCAGCGCTGATGAGGTGTCGAAGAATGCTATTCTGAGGAAGTATCTGGCGAAGAATTCTTTTACTGCCATGAACATGTCGGTGCTTATAGGGGAGGAGATCGTCGGCATGTCGGGTATGGTCATTATCAGTGACGTGAAGTAGTGGGATGATTCCAGCAGCAGCTCGATTATGGGGAGGGTGAGTGTGATGATGCCGAGGCCTATTATTAGTTTTATGAGGCTTCCTTTGGCTTTGGCCCTTCCTGTGGGGGAGCCTGAGAGGAACAGCAGGTATATTCCTGTTATAAGTATGGCGATTGCGTAGAATGGCTGGAGTACTTGTATGAATAGGTTGAGCGGGGCGAGAATTTGCGGGGACCTGATTAATTCTGGCGTGTTTTTCATGGGGTTTGCTTGGAACAGGTCTTTTTGGTACATGAATGGTATGAGGGATTCTTTGAATGTCTTCATTATGTTGTCGACTTCGTCTGATGCGTAGAAGTAGAAGTCTATTCTCCTGCTTATCTCCATGTATAGTTTGGAGTCGCCTCCTGCGACGTCGCCTAATACTTTTTTCAGGTGGGCTAGGAGGTCGGGTTCAAGGGGTTGTTCTGCTATGTATTCTGCTATTTTGTCATTTGGGGTTTCCTGTGCTGCGACTTTGAGTGTTGGTAAGAGCAGGGCGGTTGCTATCAGGAGTATTACTGCGGCTTTCTGCCAACTGCTTTTTTTGTTTTCTGGTTTCATACTGTTTATATGAACCCCCGGAAGTTCTTTACGAAATACAGCGGCGTGATTACCAGCATTATGAGGCCTGCTATCTCCATTATGAATTTCAGGTAGTCTGTTACGGTGAAACTGGTTATGGAGTCTGTTAGCTGGATTCCGATGGCTACCACTACCAGGGTTGCGGCCATTGCTACCTGGGCGAGTGTCCATAGTATGGTCTGTTCTGTTAGGAGTTTTCCTATGCCTCTTGTCGGGATGAAGGCGTAGAGGGTTATGGTGAGGGGTATTATCATGGCCAGGACCGCTACCATGTAGAATCTGAGTTTGAGTAGTATGAGGATTCCTTCAAGCAGGGCATATGTTGCGACTAATATGGGGATGCCTCCTGCTTCGTCTCCCATGGAGTAGTCTTGTCCGCTGTGGGATATTGCGTATGTGCCTTTTTCCATCATGTAGTCTGCTGCATTGACGAAAGGCGCTTCTGTATCGTCTGGCGCCAGGGACATTACCATCAGGGCAAGGGATTTTGATATGCTGAAAAACAGCATGAGGATATAGGGTGATGCGGTTATCAGGCCTATTGCGAGTATGGATATCCAGAGGGAATTCTTTGCCTTAGCTCTTCCGGAGGGCGAGCCTGAAAAGAACATAAGGTAAATGCCCACCACTATTATGATTGTTACGTATAGCGGCTGGAGTATGGAGATGAAATAGCCTATGATGTTTTCTGTGTCCTGCTGGTAAAGCGATGGGTTGTCGAGTATGAGCCCGTTTATGTTCTTTATGGAATCTATCGCGTCTGCAACCAGTCTTTGATAGTTCTCGGCAGTTTTCGCCCTGAAGAATGCTTCTATGGATTCTTCGTCAAGCGGATGGATGATAGCAGATACGCTATAGGACAGGGTCAATACTAGTATTACCGCCGCTGCCGCCAGCATTTGCTTTCTTTTGGCTGTTTTTGCCTTTTTTCCTTTCATGGGAGGAACCGCTTTATCATCGTCAATAATATTATAGGGGAACTTATGGATGCTATGAATGCAGTTATGCCAAGAATCGTTTTAAGGTCTCCAGTTATGCCCAGCAGGTCTACTCCTATGGATGTCGTAACTATTATGAGGGTTATTACTACCTGTACGAATGTCCATAGCACGCTCTGTTCTATTATGACTCTGCCCAGGCTTCTGGTTCCGTTTATGGTGTAGAAGAATATGCCTACCGGGAATATCATTGTGAAGAATAGGAGTATTATGTATCTTAGCGTGAGCATGGTTATCAGGCCCAGTGTGAGCGTGAATATTAGGATGAGGAAGATAAACCCTCCGTCGAATGAGGTTAATGTGGCGGCTGAGAAGAGCCTTACCAGGTCGGCTATGGTGTCCAGGAATAAATTGCTCATATCCACTTTTCCGGCGTCTATTATGCCTGTGCATAGTTCGTTTGATGCATTGAACATGACCATTAGTATCTGATAAGACAGTGATATTGCGATGATGCTTGCTATCAGGACCGGCAGGAGGTTCTTTGCCTTGGTGCGTCCCTGAGGCGAGCCTGAGAGGAATATCAGGTATATGCAGACGCAGAGAAAAGCCGTGACATAGAGGGGCTCCAGTGTTATTATGAAGTATCTTATCGTCTGGTATATCATCTTATATGCTATGGGCGGGTTCATCAGGATCATGCCTTCCAGGTTCTGGTATATCCTCAATAGGCCGGAGCCAGTCTGATTTCCGTTGAAGGTGCCGTATAGGAGGTAATATATTATCTGTACGAAGGTGCCGCGGAATTCTAAGTTGACTGTATTCCTCTGAGCTGACACCTCGCCGAACCATGCAACCCCTGCTGCGATGCCTGATGACAGCAGCAGTGCCATGAGGCACGCGACCGCGATGGTCTGTTTTTTCATGTTTCTGTTTATTATGTTACTTTTTTTAGGTTAGCCCGGTAAAAAATCCTTGAATGACAGCACGGCAGCGATAGGTATCACTACCAGTGCCAGGATTGCGCCCAGGTCCAGGACCACGACTGCGTCCTGTACGAGGAATGGTGAGAATATGATGATTATGGTAACTGCGGAGATCATGGTTATTGCTTCTATGACTTGGAGGAATGTCCATATGAGTGTTTGTTCCATTATTCTTTTCCCTGTTCTTCTGGTCGGGGGGAAAAGGTAGAGGAACAGCGTCAGAGGGAAGATCATCACGAAGAGCGATATTACCAGGTATCGTGCTATCACTACCATTAGTAGTAGTGCTACGATGAGTAGGGATATGTATAGGAAGGGTGCTGCGCCTTCTCCTGAGTACCAGGTGATTTTGTCGAATGTTGACATGAAGTAGTTTACCGGGTTTATCTCTGCTTTGTCCGGTAGTAGGACGCTCATTGGATTATGTGGTCCTTGGGCTATGATTCCTTGGAATAGTTGTTCTGAGATATAGAATAGGATGTTTAGTATGTGGGGGGACAGCATGGCTAGGAGCATTGCGGCTATCACTCCTGGGATGATTTCTTTTATCTTGGATCTTATGCTGGGTGAGCCGGAGAGGAATATCATGTATATTGCGCTGCCTATTATTGCCAGGACGAAGATGGGTTCCAGTATGGCTATGAAGTATCTTGTTATGCTCATCACTCCTGGGCTCATTGGGTTGGGGTTTAGGAGTAGCAGGTTCATGAATTGTCTTTGGCATAGTCCCATCAGTTCGTAGACGAGTGCCTCCCCCGCTCTCATGAAGTCTTTATTCATTAGGAAATCCATCAGCTCGTTTACTGCTGCGGACTCTCCTGCGAAAGCATGGGCGCTGTATGTGAGGGTTGTGATGGCCGCGGCGGTGGCCGCCATGAGTGCGGCTTTCCTGGAATGTGTTTTTTGTGTGACAGACATGATATTACGTCCTCGCAAGCTTACCTCCTGCGTATGAATCGCATGTATGCATAGATTAAAGCGGCAACCAGTATCAGGAGAAGTAAATATTTGCTGTCGTCCGTTTTGGCGCAGTCCGGATCGGCTCCTGGGGCGCAGTCCGGGTCGCATATTCCGTCTTTGACTTTGTCGCATACGCCGTCTGCAGAACCTGAAGGGCAGTCGGCTGGGCAGTTGTAGTAGTTCTCCCGTCCGATGTCGCAGAAGCCGTTGTGATCGCATGTGCAGTCCGGGTCTTCTCCTGGGGCGCAGTCCGGGTCGCATATTCCGTCTTTGACTTTGTCGCAGTATCCGTCTTTTCCGCCTGAGGGGCAGTCGTCGGGGCAGTTGTAGTAGTTTTCTTCTGTGTGGCATGTTCCGTCGTGTTTGCATATCGGGTTTATTGTTAGCGTTGTTTTGTCTGATACTGAGAATCCGGCGGAGTCTGTTATTGTGAGGCTTATCGTGTTTGTGCCGTTTGCGTTTCCTGATAGGTTGCTGTAAGCGAATTCTTCGTCTTTGCCTATTAGACCGTTTACGTCCGATATCCAGCTGTAGGTGTATGGTTCTTTTCCTCCTGCAACGTCTGCTTCGAATTCCACGGTGGATCCTTCTTTGATTATCTGTTCGTTTCCGTGGGTTATCTTTTTAGGCGATTTTATCGAAGCCGTTAATGGTAGCATCGTTATGTCTGCGGGTGTGTTTACCCAGACTGTCCTGTCCATGCTTGTGTAGGAGTCTGCTGCGTCTTTGACTTCGAAGTGCACGTTATGTGTTCCCACAGTGGCTGTTTTTATTTCCATGTATTCCTCGCTGCCTATGACTGTGTCGTCCAGGCGCCATAAATATGTATAGGGGGGGACTCCGCCGCTTATGGATGCGTTGAGGGCTATGGTGTCGTTTTCGTTGTAGAATGTTTCCGGTTTGGGTAGATTTATCGTTGCTTGTAGGGGTGCGGGATTGATTACTATGTTTTTCGTGGCTGTCATTGTTGTGCCTCTCCTGTCTGAGAAGCGGAATTCTATTGTGTGTGTGCCTACTGATAGATTGTTTAGGGTGATGGAAACTCCGGTTCCTATCGGGCCGTCCCGGCTGGAGGACCAGGTGTAGGAGCAGGTGCTGCCGCAGATGTCTTTGCCTGTGTAGATGCCTGCGAAGGTTATGTCGTCTCCGTAGGTGTAATTGCTGTCTCCGGGCATCAGTATTTCTGCTCGCGGCGTCAGGTCTATTGTGGGTGGCGTTGTGCTTATGTTTCCGCATCCGGAGCAGCCTGCGTAGGCTGTGGAGGCGACTAAGAGCGTAAATATTATCATCCTTATGATGTCTGATGTTTTGTTTTTCATTTCTTACCTCTTAACTCATCCCATAGGCTGTAGAGGTCAAAGCCTCCGCCTCTGAACCATTTGTATGAAAAAGCCAGCACTATCAGTACTATGAGCAGGAGCAGGACTTCCGGGGATACGAACCACCATACCCTGTTTAGCGAGTATATGTTCATGTATGTGGAGCTGCTGCTTTCCGTATATTTCTTGCCTCCGGCGTAGGAGCAGGTGATTTTTGTGCTTTGGTCTCCTGCTATGAATGTGGGGAACTTTACATTTCCTGAGCCGTCGGTTCTGATGTCTTTTTTGAGTCCGTAGGCTTCTACTTCTATGGTGACTGGTTCATCGGCTATGCCCTGGCCTGTCAGGGGGTCGATGAGGCTTGCGCTGATGTCTACGTTGTCTCCGGACTTGATGGAATCGTTTACTGTGCAACTTATCCTTGAGGGCTCTCTTATTGTGACGTTGATTTTTACATGGGCGTATGGCTTGGTTTCCTCGTGATTAGGGAAAAGGTTAAAGGTCTGGTCTGATGCATTGTTTCTGAAGTGTATGTATACTGTGAGGTTGGCATCGTCTGTCTTGAAATGCGGTTTTGCGCAGCAGCATTGCGTTGCATAGTCTGCGCCGAAGGTTTCTGTGCAGTCTGGTTGGCAGTATTGGTAGCCTCCGCCTGTGTTGTTGGCGTAGACGCAGCCTTTCTGTGTGGGATCCTGCGGGCAGGCGCATACCGCCGCAGAGAAGAGGCCTTTTTGTCTGCAGTAGTCGTTACAGTTAATATTTGGAGTGATGCTGTTCCATGTCTCGTTCTCGTATGCCAGCAGGGGGTTTGGGAAATTGAGCGCTTCGAAGTCTATGACATAGTTTCCGGATCCGCTGCTGCTGTTTCCGATATTCTTTGAAGCCATGGAAGCCGAGGAATAGATCGATGACATGAAGGCTTGTTGGCTCATCTGTGTTGATCCTTCGATGTGTATTGGGTAGTAGAATACTCTTCCGTTGCCTTCTTTGAATGTAACTGCCATTGGTTTGTTGGTGCCTCCGACTGTGTAATCTCCGGTGGCGAGTGTGTCGACTCCTGAGCCGAGGCTGTTTATTACCATTGTTCCTGATAGGAGGTTCCAGCCGCTGACTGTTTCATAGGATGTTTGGAAGAATCTTTTCAGGTTGTCTGGCAGGTCATATGAGCCTTTGGTGGTTCCTTCCCAGATGGTGGCGGTTCCGTCGCCTGCTGCGTCGCCGTTTATCTTGCCTGGGAATATCTGGTCTATTCCTCCGAAGTATGAGAGGTCTGTGGCGATGTAAGTTCCGCAGTTGGATACGAAGTTCTGTATCTGTTCGTTGGTTGCTACTCCTGTGGGTGTGGAGTCGCATCCGAAGATTAATACGTTTGAGTTATTCAGGCAGCTTTGGGTCCAGGTCGCGTAGGGTATGTGCATGGCGTCGAAGAGTTTGGTGGGTTGGTCGTATGGTCCGTCGGATATGCAGAAGCTGACCGGCTCAACTTCGACGGTATTTATTGTGGTGGCGGTGCCTATTACGTTGTAGTCGACATTCGCAAACTCGGGCCTTTTATTCATCATTTCGGCGACGATGTCGCTTGGGTTACTGTTTGGGCAGACAACGATATACGGTCCTGCGTTGTATTTCTTCCCGGCTATTTCTATCGGTCCTATGGCTCTTCCTATTTTTAGGCCGTCGGCATTGTTGATTCCGCATGTTGCCAGGTCTGAGGCGCATTCGGCTAGCCTCCATGCCAGTCCGTGGACTAGGAGGGGTTCTTTTTGTTGGTCGTCTGCTCCGGCGTCTGCGGGGTCTGTTGGGAGCAGGACTGCGTTGCTTGGGATATCCCAGATTTCGGGCAGGTTCTCCTGGCACCCGCTGGTTGGTGGGGTAACCGTATTGTTCAGGTTGTGTTGTACTTCTCCGCGTAGGTTGCCTGTGAACTGGGGATTTGTTCCGGACTGGCCTGCTATGACGTTTATGTCTCCTGTGACCTCCCTTGTTTCCATCTCCACAAAGTCAAAATAGTAGTTCTCTTCTTCGTGGAAGGTCCGGTCCGAGGTGCAGAAGGTCTGGTATGTCTGGCCCTGGGGTGGTAGGCAGACGCAGTCGTCTCTTTTGTATGTGTTTCCGCTGGCGTCCGTGCATGTGGTGTCTGTTATGTCGTAGTCGTTGCAGGTGCAGTCTTCCGGGCATATTTTTTGGCATTGTTGGGGGTAGTTGTAGTTGAATGATTCGTATCCATATGCTTGGTCGAAGAAGTAGTTTCTGACTGCTTCCTTTGGGTTGTAGAGGACTGCTTCGCCTACGGCGTAGGGGTAGCCGGGTTCCCAGTATCCTTGGGAGTACGCTTTGCGCCAGTCCATGTGCTTGATGGGATACACCATTGAATAGAAGTCAATGCTGGACTCTGCTACGTTGAGGCTTAGCTCGTTTATGATATCCGGTGTTCCGTCTATATCCAGGTGGCCCTCGGACCGGATGCCTGTGGTCAGGTCGCTGTCCATGTAGTTATCGATGTTTCCGTTGACTGTGATGTTGATTGCTCCGAATTTGTGGATTATGGGAGTACCCGTCCCCTGGCAGTTTAGATTTATCTTGTCACTCATGCTGCCTGAAATATCACTGACCAGGACCACGTTGTCGCTGGTATCCTCGTTGGCGAGCTTGTTATATATGCAGTCAAGCGGGCACTCGCATGTTACGCTGTAGTATTTGCCTCCGCCTGCCTCTGCAAGGGATTCCATAAAAGGATAGTCTGCGTCGTTGCCTAAAGCTATCGTGTCAACGGTTATACCTGCGGCCTTGGCCGCTGTGGCCTGGGCTAATGCCTCGGCTTTTGCCGTGGGCTCCTGGCATTGGCCCCCGTTAAGACAGAAGTTCGGTTTACCGTCGGACATGACTATTTCATATTTCGCGCCGCTAGCGCCGCTGAGAAGCGAGATCCCCTCATGTATTCCACAGGAGGTACAAGTTCCGTCACTAGGCTGATACGCATCGATTTGCAGGTGGAGATCGGCTGCGTTCGTCGATAACACATGCGAGGAACAAATCCCGCCCGGGCAGGTTGGAGGACTGCTGAACGCAACTAATCCGACCTGCATGTTCTTGGCCATGGCCAGGTCCACGAAACTATTAGCCGCAAGCTTTAATGCATCTATTTTTCTCATATCGAGGTTGACTTTGATCACATCCGAATCCTCGACAGATTGGTCCGTTGTTATGGACACCGCTTCACTGGGGCAGCAGCAGCAGTCGGCGCTTGCGCCGCACCCCGGCGGACAAATACACATCAAGGTTATTGGATCACGTATTGGGCATACGCAGCGGCATACGTGGTCTACGAGCGTCGTAGAAAAGGTTTCCTTTATGCCTGTCTGGAAGTCGGAAGCATCCTCTTTGAGGGTGTAGTTTAGGACTATGTCCTGCGCTACGTCGAACTGGTCATAATTCGCAACGTAGCTCATATGGCCGGAATATCCGCCGATGGGCGTATATACCAGGGTAACGGTGTACACGCCGCTGGATTCCTTTTTTGAGAAGGACGCAGACAATTCGAAAGGCATGTTGCCGGTGCTTACTATCTTTACCGCTCCGTTGTCTGCCGTGGCAACCGTCTGGTCGCTGTTATATGTGATCTGCATGGCTCCCTCCGCGACTGTGGTGTAGGGGATTGTTATCTCTATTACGTTATTCACGCTTGGGGGGTCGAAGTCGGCCTGTAGGCAGCATATCTGGCTTGCGCATCCCTGGGTGCATGCGCAGTCGCAGAAGGGTGCGCATCTGCGGCAGCATTCCCACCAGCAGGCGGGTTCTCTTCTGAATCCTCCTCCGGCGTATAGTGCTCCGTTTCCTGTTCTGGTCCAGGTCAGGTTGTTTCTTAGGTCGTTTAGTCTGGGGGTTACCGTGAATATCTTGGTCCAGATGTTTCTCAGTAGTTTGTTGTCGAATTCGTGGTGGCAGTAAACCTCGGGCACCCATGATTCCTCCTTTATGCCTGCGGCGTCAGGTATTTCATCTACTGTCACGTTGGCGTTCCATATTTGCTGGTCGTTTATGTATTCGTCTGTTATCTTGTCAAGGGAGCGGTAGTATCCGGTGGACGTTCTGGTCATCCCATACCAGGGGTAGTTTACTGCCGACGTGGGCTGGTCTGATTTCTGATGGCACCATGCGGTATCCTCGAGGCCGGGCACCCTCCAGCAGAAGAGGTAATCTGTTTCGGGTCTTCCATACATGGACTGGTATTTCTGGTATTCGCATTCCTGGTAGTTTAGGAGTTTTTGGCACTGAGCGCAGCATTCGCATCGAGGCTTGTCAGGGCAGCCCAGGCAGTTGCCTGAGCCGCAAGGCGCTGTCGGATTGCATTCCGTATCCTGGCAGTCAAACTGGCATTCGACCGACTCCAGTCTGTTTGTCCATGCATTCTTTCTGCAACAGGCGGTTCATGGCATCGGAATAGGCTACGTCGTCGACTATTACAGAGACCTTGGTTTCGTTATCCTCCTTCTGAAGCTGCTCAGCAAAAAAATATTTATCAACCTCAGTGCCGTCGGATAAGGTCGCCCCAGGGAGGCTTGCCGTTGCAGCAGACGAAGATACCTGTTTCACACCAACCCAATTCACTATGTTGGCTATATATTTGGCGTTGTCACATGAATTCGGGCCATCTGCAAGCGGCACACCGGTCGTTAAGAATCTAACCTCCGAGCTGTCGAAAACAATGCGTCCCTGTCCGCCGGTACCATCCAAAGCCATGACCCCGTTTTTGCCGTCAAACGTGGCAACGACTTTTACGTCGCTGTTATTTGTCGTAAGATAAGCATCGCTGCCCGTAGAACTCAAAGAAGAGACACCACTTATTACGGGATGGGAGCCAACAGGAGTCAGTTGAGCGCAAGACACCCAGTTATTGTTGAGCACCAGAGGGCTGCTAAATGTGACACCAACCCCGTTTGCTATGTCATTGACGAAATCCACATACTTGTTAGTTAAGGAGAGATCAGAGTCGCCCTCGCCTGAGAGAACCAAGCCTCCGTCATTATTGCGGTAAGCTATTACCGCATCTATCTCATCCTGGCTTGCGTGCGTGCCCTCAGTTGTCTCCATTATCCAGACCAGACCATACTTCGAAAGGAGATCCGGCGTCAATTTATCCGGCCTACTCGCTAAATCCGTTTGGTATCCATCCTTCTCAAGGATACCTTTAAGGGCGCCAGGATCCATAGTTTCTCCAGCAACGGTCCCAGTCGTATAAATCAATACCCTTGAAACAGTCGGCGTAGGCTCAGGCGGTACATTCTTAAGCTCTCCCATAAGCCAATAAGTCATAAGATTCTCTTCAAGATTCTGAGTCTGACCGACTATTTTATAATTATAGTTATCCACGACCCCGACATATGTGCTATTGTCCATGACCGTGGTACAAAGCACCTGCGGATACTTATACCCCTGGAGAAGATCCTCGATGGACCCATACTTCGGATCCCACTTCACCACCACATATCCCTTGTCCGGAAGACTGCCGCCCACCTTTTGACAGGAGCCCGAGTTTATCTGCAGATCATCACAGAAACCCTGATCTTCGCAGCACTGCGCACTATACCCCAGCAGGCCGTCCCTGTCCAGATAAAGCCTCTTCGAGGTCACCGTAAGGGCCACCACCTGATCCGAGGTCCCGTCGTTCAGGGTTATGGGCTCGCATGTCTCTTTTTTGACTGCGTTAACCTGGATGCATTTTTTTGTAGAATTCTGGCCTATATTGTCTACTGCATACACGCAGAAACTATAAACCCCCTCGTCAGTAAAAAACCGCTTATACTCATAGTCACAGGTCTTCAGATTGCCGCAGTCATGCTCTTCAGTAGTCCCGGCGCTAACGTCTTCTATGTAAAGCGTGGCAACCGCATTATCGTCTTCGGCAACGATTTCAAATTTGATCGTGCCGCCGACGCTCACACTGGGAACATCCCCCTCTTTCTGCTCAGACTGAAAATATTCTATGATGGGCGGTCTGTCAACGCTTATCCCGACTACGCCGCATACAAGGTCTGACAGCTGGCTTGCATTGTCAATGGCCCTCACACAGAAGGTGGCGTCTCCAAGTTGAGTTACCTGGGCTGACACGCTCCTGGTGCATGTAAGCGCATTACTGCAGTTCTGGAACGTAAAAGAACTCGAATTAGGAAAATAGAAATATATCCCCATGACTCCGTAGTCGTCGCTTGCATCAGCCTGAATGGTGATGGTATCGCCCGGAGCTGCATACGCGGGATTCAGGCTAATGGACACAGACGGCGGAGAATCAGCGGCGCATGCCAGGGAAGCAGCAAGCATTACGAAAAGAAAGCATGAGAACTTAAGCAGGACAGTATTCTCGGAGACCGGCAAAGGTTCTTTCATTTTAGTAATTATATATTCTACTCCTATTTATTATAGTTTAATAAATACTTTATCAATTCAAAAATCAAATACCGCACCCTGAAGGGTGCGGTATGTGCCCAGCAGGGCATGCCCTGAAGGGCACTTACAAACTGGCAAATATTAGGCATTCATCTGCGGCCTAAAGGCCGCAGTATTCTGCCAGTTTGTAATAAAATCAATTCAGATAATCGCGAGTTAGCAGAGAATGGAAAAAGCAAACGCTAAACGGCACCACGTCCTTCTCATACTCCTGCTCCTCCTGTCCCTGTCCACAAGCGTTTTCTCCCAGGACGCAGCCATCAAAAACACCCAAAGCCTGGTACGCAACCTCATATGCCTGCTTCTATGGGTGATGCCCTTCATCATACTGCTATTCTTCGCAGCAGGAGGCTTTCTGCTCCTCACAGGAAACGCCTCCAGCAGAGGCACCGGCAAGAAGATGATCAGGAACGCTTCCGTGTCCCTGGTGATAATGCTTTGCCTGATTTTTTTTGTCTATCTTGCTCTTCCGGGTGTGGATGTTATGGTATGTTTCGGCGTTCTGCCGGAAGCGGAGAACCAGCCGCCTGTCGCAGAGGCGCGGGTAAGCTACGACCCCAATCCTTCCGAGAAAAGCGTGGAGATAACCGCGGGCGATACTGCATATTTTGACGCAAACATGTCATACGACCCTGATGGAGTCATTGTGGACTATATCTGGGACTACGGGGACGGAAATTTCGGACAAGGCTTCTACACAGATCACGTCTACAACTCCTCCGGCGAATACTATGCGCAATTGTGGGTCAAGGACGACAAGGGGGCTTTGAGCCTTGTTCCAAGTTCTGTAAGAGTGATTGTGAACCCGCCTCTTGAGGTAACCTCTGAAGTAGCGCGGCCTGTGTATGAGACAGTGACCTGACCTGGTTTCAGGTGTCGAAGTATATTATGTTATTTGTAGATATGTTAAACGGATGATAATGAAAAACAAAATCCCCTTCTTACTTTCACTGGCTATGCTCTATTTTACGATAGCAGGTGTTTGGGCGGCAGGCACTAACTCTACAGGCATCATCTACTGGCCAAAGAATTATGTGATAAGAGACAGCGGATTCAACGCAACCTTCCAAGCCTATGCCAAATACGGCACGCCCTGCTTTTCGCCGCCTTATTATCAGTATGCCTGGTACCTGAATAGCACTCTTATAGGCACCTCTGAAGAGTTCTCAAGGAATCTTACGGATTTCCCAACAGGCAACTACACACTCACAGTAAAAGTCACAGACTGCATGAACAGGACAGCCACAGACAATAAAAGCCTCTACCTGGCAGACAGCCTAAAAGTAAAGATAAACAGCATACAGGCCGGAGGAATAGTTATCCAGAGTATCAACTGCACAAATCCGGCATGCAACATAAGCGCCTGCAACCCGGAAGGCGAAAGAAACGCCACAGACGATTACTCCGACGGAAAAGAATACTCCTACAACAGGACACAAACACCAGCAGGCAGCATGCTATACCTAACATACGACGGCAGCCTGCTATATGAAATAACACAGCCCAACATAACAGTTCTTTTCCCGGACAAGTGCAATGAAAACGGATGCACTCCCAAAAGCTTCTACACCATAGCCTTTGATAACAGCACCGGAGAATATTATTTCCTAATAGGCGAAGACAGCTTCATGGGCGGCATGCCAAATGTTCCCGGAGACTGGTGCAAAAACGTCTGCAACGCATTCCTTGACGACTTCATACCCCTCACCTCCCAGATCCTGATATGCGGCGCAGACAACATAAGCCAGCCAACACGGATGATCGGCACGGTTAACGGCTATACCGAGGTAATTGCCACTAACAGTAATACCGGGAAAAAAGTGCATTACATATTCTCAGACAACATGCAGGTCTTCTTTGCCGCCATGAACTGGGCTTTTAATGGCTTGGGAGTCGATACCGGAACTTCGATGCTAACAATCGGGTCCCTGTGCTCTGTTAACCGGCCCGTGCAGTATCCGGTGGATAAATGCCTGATGAATTTCAGCGCAACGGTTACAGGAGGACTTCCGCCGTATGATGTCAGATGGGTATCCAGCGGGGACGGAGTAATAAACCGCTTCACGCTCGCCAGCGACCCGGGGGTGTACGATTACATCAGCACTCCGCCGATGGCGCCTCCGCTCTCCAACGGAACACATAACATATCTTTCTACGCCCAAGACCAGTTGGGCTTGTCAGCCGGGGACACATGGGCCGAGGCACAAATACCATGGTGCTGCGCCCCCATGACGCCATGCCACAAGTATTGGCCCGGACGGGACGGACCGATTGTGGATACCGGTAATGAGAACAGCAATTCATGCGACATATACGAAGTCTGCCAGCCGACTCTATGGGAGCAGGCCCGGGAAGCAATATACTGCTGCGAAAACGACTGCTCTGCAGGATGCATTGATGAATGCAAGCTGGCTTACAATTACAGCAAGAACCTGGTTCAATCAAACGGCATGCTCACACCGGACGGAGTCAAAAAATGCGCAGGACTGTATCTCATATACGGATTCGGACCAGGAGAAAAATACATGACAGACTACTATTTCCCAGAGCTATGTTGTGCCGGCATCTCACTTTGTTCCACTGGGACGAATGGGAACTGCTGCCCGGGCGACCTAGGGACATGCAACTGCGGCTACCATGCGTACAGCCCAAACGCATACTCTCTACCATGCACCGGCTATGTTTCCACAAGCTCTGAAGGATGGAAAAGCGACATCGCCATGAACCTCAATACCTGCATGTTCGCAGACCTCCCGGCATACGCAAGCATGGACGTCATAAATACCGGCACATGCTGCGACTACACCAACGCTCTGACCACGATGCTGCGCATAATAGGATACGGCCCAGACGAAGTCTACGCAGCCACCGGACCAAGCCACTGCTATACCCTGGTAAAATTCCCGGACTCGCCCAAATACAACATAATCGAGGTCACAGGCAACTGGAAAACACCCTACACCCCATACGGGATATCCGGTTTCCCGACCTACACGACTTATTGCAGCTACTATAACTGCCGAAACGATGCCGGAACATTCACATGCCCGGCAAACGCAGACGTATGGGGCTGCTAAAAAAATGAAAAAGAAAATCTGGACCATCACATTAATCATCTGTTTAGCTGCGGCAGCCTACGCTGCGAACGATACATGTCCTACATGCGGGGGAAACATGAGCACAGACCCTACAGACATAAGCGTAAACCATGTGTCAAGCATGCATGCAGGCAATATAACAGTTGAAAAAACAGCCCCTGAAAAGATAGTAAAAGGAGATACTCTGAAGGTTTCCATAACGATAACCAACAGTTATCCGACCGATATGTCTGTCAGCCTAAATGAATATTTCGGAGGCGCTGAGGAAATAAACCTGTCCAGCTTCAAGAGAAACACCCCCATGGGCTCGCCTTTGCCTCCGGTCTACCAAAAATCCGTAAACCTGCCGAAAAATTCCCAGACCGTAGTCACCTACGAGATAAAACCACTATACTACGGCCCCTACATGATACCCGAAACCGAAGTACTAACCTCTACAGGAAAAATCCTCTCCAACCCCCTGACAGTGTCTGTAGAATGCAACCAGAACAAGATATGCGAGCCAAACCTGGACGAAAACGCACTCACATGCCCCCAGGACTGCTCGCCCGATAAACCGGACGGTTTATGTAATCCCATAAGAGATGGCATATGCGACCCGGACTGCAAAGCAGGAGAAGACCCGGATTGTGTAACTACGACCACACCCATGGCCAACGTGACCCCCACAACTCTCAAATACCGATGCGGCGACAAAATCTGCAACAACCCTGAAGAAAATTACTCAAACTGCCCGCAAGACTGCCCCCCAAATGAAAAAGACGGCGGGCCAAGCAGCATGGGCCTGATCATAACTGCGCTCTTCATCCTGGTTTTGATAATCATAATCGCTTACAAAAAACGATGGCTGAAAAAAGGAGACTGACGCTTTTAGCAGGCATTCTATTACTGGTTTGCCTGGCATACATCTCTTACGGAGACGACTGCCAAGACCAATGCACTGCGCCTTGCGACGCCCTGAAGTGCCAGATGCTGTCTCCAGTCTTTGGAGGATGCTGGTTCGACGGCGCGAATTGCTGGAGCTGCACGGGGAGCAAGGCCGTGACGGCATGCGAGCAGTACGGGAGCGAAGAAGCATGTCAGGCAAATGCCTGCAGCATTTCAAGCACATGTCAATGGATCATGGATGCCTGTCTGAGCACTGGCATAAGCCAATCAAACTGCAAGACAAAAGGATGCGCCTTTTCTTATAAATGTATGGCCGACGGAGAATGCGTGCATTTCTCGGTCTCCACGCAGGACTACTGCAGAAACGTCTACACCGAACACGGTTTCTCATACAACCTTGCGGACCCAGCCTCCTGCGACAAGGTCGATAGTGTATGCAAGAAAACAGACGAAAAATGCCAGGAACTGTCCGAAGCCTCCGCAGATCTTGAAAGACAGAATGAATGCGCGCTTCTTAGGCAGATGTGCCTGCAATGCCAGGGGGACTGCGAACTACGCAGAAGCGTAAACAGCATAGAGAACATAATATACGGCACAGCCGCAGGCCTTGCAGTCCTGCTGCTGGCAATAAACGCAATCCAGATCATGACTGCTGAAGACGCACTGGCACGAAGCAACGCAAAGAAGGGAATAGCCTATGTAGCCCTGTCCCTGCTAATAATATTAATAGCAGTAAAATTCATAGAATACGTGTGGATATCCTTCACAACTTAACCCTCCTCTAAAAATAAAAATGAAAAAAGCAGCAACGGCATTATTGATACTGTCCTATGTGATAGCATTATCCATGCAAGCCAATGCATTCGACCCCCTGCCTCCAGGATGCAAAAGCCATTGCTCCAACATAACCAACTGCCAGTCATGCATGAGCGACTGCGAAGGATACATCAACAACTACATAGACGTAAACACTGTCCTGGACGCCATACTAAGAAGGAGCACAATCCAGATAAACTCCACAGCATACGACCCGGATGCCGAGAAAAACCTGGAGCTGTGCTGGTGCTCCGCCTGCTGCGACTACCACTACGGAGGAGACTCCCCCCACCCCTGCATATACCCCTGCCCATGCGTCATAAGAAATACAACCAACGAAACCACAACCACGGCACCAAACAGGAACCAGAGACCAGCCCTCACAACATCCCTAAAGGAGATCACAGACTCAGTTAACTACAACCTCTGCTACGTCCTCAACCTCCTATGGATAGTGATACCCGCAATTGCGGCGCTCATCATAATGTGGGCCGGCGCCCATTACATGACTACAGAAGAAGACCCCGTTAAAAGGATAAAAGCGCGAAACACAGTAGCATACGCATTAGTCGGGCTACTGATCTCCCTTGTTGCCTGCCCGGCAGTCGACTACCTAATCGTCAATACAAATATCACCCCCTTCCAGTCCTCCTGCCAATGCTATGAGATGATGACCCTTAACCCAGGTGTTCCGCCCACACTGCCTCACATAGGAAATGTAACTACTCAACCCTTCATCCAGACGACCCAAGGCGTTCCAACAACTGTCGTAAGAAACGGCACTACTACTACGAAATCCACGACCACCTCTACAACCAGCACCACGCTGGGATGCTTAGGGCCCTGCGAGGAGTACCAGACGACTCACACGCTCCCAACAGCATTCGACTGGAGGAACGTCAACGGCCAAAACTACATGACAGGAATAAGAGACCAGGGACAATGCGGCTCATGCTGGGCGCATTCAGTCTGCGGTTCCATGGAAGGCACCTACAACGTAGAACAATGCAAGCCCGGCGAAAACAATATGGCAGAACAGGATCTGGTTTCGTGCGCATATAATGGTCAAACTCTTGAAGGTTGTAATGGTGGATTAACGGATAATGCATTCACCTGGGTTCAATCGAATGGCATATGCCAGGAGACCTGTTTCCCCTACCAAGCGGCTGATGTTTCATGCTCCGGCAAATGTTCACCCCCCCCAGCATGGAAGCTGAACAGCCACGTAAATGCAGGTTCCACGATTGATGCCGTAAAGGCATACCTGATATGTCACGGGCCTCTTTCAGTGGCATCGTATGCATGGAGCCATGCCATCACACTTGCAGGCTATGACGACAACAGCTCGATATGCCAGTCACACTATGGAAAACCCGGTTGCTGGATAATCAAGAACAGCTGGGGGGCAATCTCAGGCACCTTCGATAATGTATACCATGAGGGAGGATACGGCTACATCCCATACACTGGCTTTAAATACAGCGACATAGTCGGAGGCCAATACCCTACTTTCGGGCCTGTCGGGATAACAGCGCCATAATAAAGAGGTCCAAAAATGATAAAAACAAAAATATGCCTTATCTGCCTGATGATAGCATTCATCGCATCATCGGCTTATGCACTGAAGAACCCTGTTGCCGTATATTGCGGCGCACTTGGATACAACTACGAGGAAAAAATGGATGAAAACGGGAACGAGGTAGGAATATGCGATTTCCCGGGGAACACAGGAAACCTTGATTGTAACGCAGGGGATTTCATGAACGGCAAATGCGGAGCACAATACAGCTACTGCGCAAAAATGGGCTACCAGCAGAAGAACGGAACCAGCGGCGCAGAATGCGGCTCAGAAGACCTGCTCGCACAGTGCCTCCTATGCGTACTGCCCGATGGAACGACCGCAGAAGTTACAAGCCTGATGAACCTAAGCCTACGAGAAGGCTCATGCGGCGACGGAGCATGCACACTCGGCGAAACGCATGACAACTGCCCCCAGGACTGCCCGGCCACGACCACGACGATGGGTGAGATAACCACAACTCTCGAAGAAATAACAACACCCCCAATAGCTACGACACTCTCAACCCAGGCAACAACGCAGCCGCAGGAAACATCCACAACACCTGAAGAAACCACCCAGCCATCCGAGCCGACAACCATGCCAGAGACCACCACAACAATCCCCGGAAGCACTAAAACAGGCGGCGGATTAACGGACTATCTGCCCTACATAGTCCTCATAGTGCTACTGCTTGCAGTGCTGTTCATAATAAAAAAGAAGAAGGACGAAAAGAAAATAGAGAAAGAAAAAGAGGAATTCGAGAAATGGAAACAGGAAAAAGAAAGAGCAGGAGGAACAGTCTAAAAAACCTCATGCAAGGAGATACTCCATCTCCTCCTTCTCCAGTTTAAATTCTTTCCCGGCAACTCCTAAATCTATTTTTTTCGCTTTTATCAAAACCCGATAAAGCGGTATATACGTATTCGCAGCCTCCTTTCCGGAACAATGCAGATGCGGGCCGATCTTCAAGCCTATGCTCTTTTTCAGGTTCCTCTCCTTCTTAGTCTGCCCCATCCTTATTATGTAAAACGGAAACTGGTAACGGGCAAAGCTTATCTTATCGCCTTTCGAGGCCGTTACCCCGGCAGTCATAAGGGTGCCGGCATAGCGCAGAAAACCCCAATACTGCCTGCTACTAATCCTCCCAAGAAAAACATCGGAACGCGAAAGATAATCATAGCAGCGGCTTATCTCATGAGGCCCCTTCACCAGAGACGGAAGATTCTCGTCTATCCACAACAGAACATTCTGAGGCTGCTCATCCAAATCATAGGTAGACCTAATAGACTCCTGTATGTCCCTTTTGATGAATATGGTGCTAAGCGCCTTATAGATGTCAGACACGCGATCCCTGCCTTCAAGTATGGCCAGGTCTTCTTTGGTTATTTTTTTCTTTCCGCTGGCCAGGGTTTCCAGATCGTTTACTGCGGCCCGATAATCGCCTTCTGATTTTTCTGCTACCTCTTTGAGGATTTCCTTGTCCGTTTCCAATCCCTCCGCTGCAGCTATTCCCTCCAAAAGTTTTGCCACAGACACCGGACTTGGGCGGCGCATCTGGAACTTCTCGCAGAGCTTTTTAACAGTTGCCAGGCGCTTGGACTCAAAATCAGAAGTGATAAGCAGCGTAGGATTTTTCGTCCCCTTCAGAATCTCCGCAACTTCTCCTATATCATCTATCTGGTCTACGTTGTCGAATACGACAAGCTTTCTGTTCCCGAAAAGGCTGCTGCTCTCCGCGATCGTTTTCCCGTTCTTTATGTTGTCGTCGTTTATCTCGACCAGGTCGTAGCCGGATTCGTTTGCCAGCGCCTTTGCAAGGACGGTCTTGCCGCAGCCGGTGGGGCCGTATAATATGGCCGGCGCTTTCCAGTTGTATTTTTTCAGGTCTTCTGCGACCTTTGGGTTGCCCAAGACATCCCCTGTCAGGAGGGGTTTGTATTTCTCAGTCCACATAGTCAGGTCCAAATAATTTCAGTATCTATTCAGATTCCAAAGAAAAATAAGAGAGCGATTATTTGACCTCATTTGGCCTCTTTGGCGGATTTATAAAAGAAGAAGCCGACCACGACGAAGGTGATGACAGGCGAAAGCCAGGTTGGTATCCCAATTCCGAAGCTGTCTGCAACCATTATTACGCCCAGGCACAGGATCGAATACATGGCCCCGTTTTTCAGGTATTTGTATCTCTTTATCCTGTCAATATTTCCCACGGTTATCTCTCTGACTATGAAAGCACCCAAGCCGTTCCCAAGCAGTATAAGGGGCACAGATAATGTGAAAGCAAATGCGCCTACCACTCCGTCTATGGAAAACGTAGCGTCTATTACTTCCAGATAAAGAAGCTTGCTGATGTCTGACATACTGCCTTCCATGAGTTTTCCCTCGTTTTCTTCGGCATTCTGCTTGAAGCCATGGACTATGAAAAACGCCGTGGACCCGACGACTGCGCCCAAGGCCATCATGGAATTATGGTTTAGCGACATCCAGACAAGTAACGTGAGCAGGACGGAAACAACGGCATAGAACCACACTCCCTGGGAAGCTATGAACCTCTCAGCGTGCAGGCCGAACTCTTTAGGCTCAAGGAAAAGCCAGTGAAAGAACAGAAAAATAAGGAAAGTGCCGCCCCCTATCAATAGAATGGGGGCCGAAGCATCTATTGCTTCAAGGATTTTCGGGTCGGAAGAAAACGTGCTCATCAAGGCTCCCATGGGGCCAAGAGACGGCGTAGCTACCCACACAATAGCCCAGGGAAGAAGGCCCCGTATGACAAAGACTGCGAAGAGCAGGCCCCATAAAAGAAACCACTTGCGGGCCCTCCCTTCATGGTAGAAAGGACATCCGCATTGATGATGGCATTGTCTATGCTGCTGATAGTCTCAAACAGGCACAAGCCCAGCACCGTGATTATCATTGAAACGATTTCCATAAAAAACCCCGTATTGCGCTATTAATCTGCCTCTTTGGAATAAAATACTAAATAATTCCATTTCAGTATTTAATAGGTTAATTCTATGACCGGCGCAGAAAGGATACAGGAAATAGAAGAAGAGTTGAATACGACCAAATACAACAAGGCCACACAATTTCACATAGGAAAACTCAAAGCCAAGCTCGCTCAACTAAAAGAAGAAGAGATAAAACGAAAATCCTCAGGCAAGAAAGGAGAAGGATTCGCAGTCAAAAAATCCGGAGACGCAACCGCAGTGCTTGTAGGCTTTCCATCGGTAGGCAAATCAACCCTCCTCAACGCACTCACAGACGCAGACTCGCGCGTAGCAGCATACGAGTTCACGACACTGAACGTCGTCCCGGGAATGATGGAATACGAAGGCGCAAAGATACAGATACTAGACATACCAGGGATCATCGTAGGCGCATCCGCAGGAAAAGGCCGGGGAAGAGAAGTCCTTGCAATCGTGCGCAACGCCGAACTCATACTAATCCTTTTGGACGCAACCAACATAAAACACCTCCCGGCCTTGGAAAAAGAACTATACTCGGTCGGGATACGCCTAAACCAGTCCCCTCCAAGAGTGAGCATCCAGAAGACAGACAAAGGCGGAGTATCCGTCGTGGCCAACGTAAAACTGACAAAGATAGACAAACGAACCATACGCGAGATACTAAACGTCTACGGCATACACAATGCAACAGTCGCACTACATGAAGACATAACAGACGACCAGATGATAGACGTAATACAAAAGAACAGGATATACGCAAAATCCCTTATACTCCTAAACAAGATAGACATGCTAAACCCGCAAGACCTCAAAAAGGTAAGAGAAGAACTAAAAGGCCAGGCAATAGAAATCTCCGCAGAAAAACGCTCAAACATAGACGAACTAAAGAAAAAAATCTTCCAAAAACTCGACGTCATACGCATATACACTAAGAAAGTGGGAGAAAAAGGCCACTCGCCGGAGCCGATGATCATGAAAAAAGGCTCCACCGTGCGCGATGCATGCCTGTTCGTGCACAGGGACATCATAAGCAAATTCAAATTCGCAACCATAACCGGCAAATCCGTGAAATTCGACGAACAAGTAGTAGGCCTCGGCCACATATTACAGGACGGGGACGTGCTGACGATTGTGACTGCGAGATAAGCGTTATTCGGTTTCGGAGGACAGTGCATTCAAAGTCCTGGCTGAGGCAGAGATTTTTGTTCAAAAAATCAGAACATTTGTTCAAAAAAATAGAACAGAGGAGAAATCATGAAAGCCTTTCCACATTACCAGCAATATCCCATCAGATATTTCTACCCACAGCCCTAATATACTTACTATGCTCAATCAGGTCATCAGGGTAAACCTGGACGGCAAAGAGATTCTTCTCATCGGCACTGCGCACGTTTCCAAGGAGAGCGTGGAGCTTGTCCGGGAAACGATAGATAAGGAGAATCCAGACATGGTAGCTGTCGAGCTCTGCGCCCAGCGGCATCATGCGATCTCCGAAAAGAAGAAATGGGACGAGACCGACATATCCAAGGTGATCAAGGAGGGCAAGGGGTATCTGTTTCTGACGCAGCTTATGCTTACGAATTTCCAGAGGAAGGTCGGCGACGAATTGGGCGTAAAGCCGGGGTCCGAGATGGTCAAGGCTTTGGAGATGGCCAAGGAGAGGAATATTCCAATTGCCCTTGTCGACAGGGACATCGGCGTCACCCTTAAGCGGGCTTTGAACCGTATGAGTCTCAAGGAAAAGGCAAGGGTTCTTTTCGGCCTTGTATCCGGGATATTCGAGGAAGAAAAAGTTACGGAGGAGATGGTTGAGAAGCTCAAAGAAATGGACGTCCTCACAGAGATGATGGAGGAACTCGGAAGAGAGATACCTTCTGTCAAAGAGACGCTGCTCGACGAGAGAAACCAGTACATAGCGGACAAGATAGCGAGCCTGGACGCTAAAAAGATAGTCGCAGTCGTGGGAGCAGGCCATGTAAGCGGGATAAAGGATATACTTGAGGCTAACAAATTTTCAGAGGACACGGTCAGAAGCGAACTTGCGAATCTGGAATCGGTCCCAGAAGCTAAAGCAAGGTTTAAGTATGTTAAATATGCGTTTCCTCTGACCGTTATCGGCCTGGTTGTAGCAGGCTTCTTTTGGGGCCCTAAGGATCCTAATTTTCTAATGGACTCCGCGCTTAAATGGATTCTTACGACCGGCTTACTTGCGGCGCTGGGGGTGGTATTCGCACTGGGTCATCCTCTTTCCATAATCACGGCTTTTCTCGTTGCTCCGATAACTACCCTGCATCCGTTCCTTGCAGCAGGCTGGTTTGCCGGCTGGGTCGAGGCAAAGGTGAGAAAACCTCTTGTAAAAGATTTCGAGGATCTGATGAAGATCAATTCGATAACGGACCTGTGGAAAAACCGGGTCACCCGAGTTTTGCTTGTTATGGGTTTTGCGAACATAGGCGCATCTCTTGGGGCTGGGATTGGCCTGGCGTCCTTTATATTGAATTTGCTGCCAAATATCAGGTTTTAGTCCCCTGAGGAATCGATTTTTTGTGGGGGATATATACGAAAAATACTAAATATTCAAGCATAGGGATGAGATGAAAAGGAATAAAATTGGCCTGGTTGGGCACCCGGTAGAGCATTCGCTTTCCGCGGTAATGCATAATTCCGTCTTTGAGAAGCTTCAACTAGACTATGCCTATGAATCCTTTGATGTCAGACCTGCAGACTTGGACTATTTCATGGATGTAACAGTTTGCAACGGCTTCATCGGGCTGAATGTCACAATACCCTACAAGGTGGACATACTCAAATACATCGACAAGGCCAGCCCGGAGACAAAATTGATCGGCGCTGTTAACACTGTCAAGTTCGTAGGAGATACCATTTACGGTTATAACACAGATGGCATAGGGTGTACGAAGGCGTTGAAAGATGCCGGAGTTTCTGTGAAGGGTAAGCGGGTTGTTGTGCTCGGTGCAGGGGGTGCGGCGAGGGCGATTGCTTTCCAGTGCGCGATTGAAGGTGCTTCTCTTTCTATTGCGAATCGTACTATGCAAAAGGCGGAGTGTCTTGCTGCTAATATAGAAGGTGGCGTAGGTGGGAAAGTGGCTGCTAGTGACTTGTCGCCTGATATGCTTTTATCGGAGTTGAAGGGCGTAGACATCCTTATAAATGCAACTTCGGCGGGCATGTATCCGCATGAGGATGAAGAGTTGCTTCCATCATATCTGATACCTGAGAAAATAGTGGTTATGGACCTGGTCTATAATCCTCTGGAGACAAAGTTTCTTTCCGCGGCCAGGAGCCGGGGATGCAAGACCATTAACGGCGTAGGGATGCTGGCACGCCAAGGCGCGGAGTCTTTGAAGATATGGCTGGGAATCGATGCGCCGATAAAAGTCATGGAAGACGCGGTTATCTCCCATCTAAAGAAAAAATGAGCGTCATCTGCTGCATATCCGACTGCCATCTCGGCTATATGCACAGGCTCAAAAAAGAGCGGCTGGAAGACTATGAGAAAGCATTCAGCGAAGCAGTGGCCAAGGCCATGGAATACAAGCCAGAGCTTCTGATATTCGGCGGAGACCTGTTACACCACACTAGGCCCGACCCAAGAAGCCTGAAACTCCTGCTAAATACTTTGATGCAGGTCGCAAGCCAGACGCAGGTCATCGTCTCCATCGGAAACCACGAGCTTGACGGCCAACTGAAGACAGCGTATCAGCCTCTTTTTTCAGACCTGCACGGAAACATACATGTTCTGTCGACTGACAACCCCCACGTAAAATTGGAGATAACTGGAGAGGAGGTGACGATACACGGTTTCCAATACCTGCGCGGGAGGGACGCTGCCGAAGAGGAATTAAAGAAGACCACAGCGGAGTTGCCTGCGAAGGGAAAATCCGGCAAAAACATCCTGTGCCTGCATCAGGCAATAGAGGGATACCTTACGCCGTTTGAGATAAGCATGAGGGCCTTCAAAGAAGCATCACACAAATACGACCTCGTGCTCGTAGGCCATGTGCACAAATACCAGCGAATCAGGGAAGCATGCTGCCCCGCATACTATATGGGAGCAACCGAGAGAACCAGCTTCAACGAATCCGAGAACGCTACCGGTTTTCTTGTCTTCAAAGACTTTGATTTCGACAACCCCATATATGTGGAAACAAAAGCAGTTCCAATGCGAAGGATAAAAGAAGACATAGGAAAAAAGACCCCAGAAGAGATCAACGAACACATAAAGAAACTCATAGAGACAAACTCCGACGTACGCTGCCTCCAGATAACACTCGAAGCAGACGTTTCCGGAGACACGTTCAGCATAAGAACAGACTGGGAAAAAGAATACCCCAGCTACGTGATACTCGCGGTAAGCGTCCTGCATAAAATAAAAGACACAGTCATAAAAATCGAGAAGACACAGATCGAGTCCACTATCATAGAGGAATACTTTGAAAAAAAAGGCATGAGCGCAAGAAAAGACCTGCTGGATGCGTGCGTGAAGTTCTATGAGAGGTACGGCTGCTAAAGTTCTAATTTATTTCTGTAGTCTGAGATAGATAAGGGTAAATAACATGGTAAAAGTCCAGAAAGACCTTGATGTGCTGCTTGGCGGCGGCCTGCAGCCCCGGACGATCACTCATATCTATGGTGCTCCGGGTGCCGGTAAGACCAACATAGCATTGATGGCTGCGGTTAGCGCGGCTAAAGATGGCGGGAAGGTCGTATTCATAGATGCCGAGGGCGGTTTTTCTTTTGAGAGGCTTAAGCAGATCGCAGGCGACGCTGCGGAGGATGTCTTGAAGAACCTGATACTTATCGAGCCTACGGAATTCGACGAGCAGAAGGTGGGCATTAATCGGCTGAATGAGATTGTCCCGAATTCTTCGGCGAAGCTGGTCATCGTGGATTCTATTGCAGTCCTCTACCGTCTGGAAGAAGAAAAAGACATAAAGGAGCTGGGCCGGCAGATGGCCAAGCTTCTGCGCATAGCAAGAAAATACGACATCCCTATACTCATAACCAATCAGATATACACGGACATAGAGACTGGAGTAAGCGTCCCGATAGGCGGGGACGTGATAAGGTACTGGGCCAAGATAAGCCTGGAACTGGACAAGAGAGACAACGTAAGGACTGCGATACTAAAGAAGCACAAATTCCTGCCTGAGAACATACGCATGGATTACCGCATAACCGAAAAAGGCATGGAGGCGCTCCGCACAGACATACCCGCGGATGCAGGATCAATAAATTTAGACCGTTAGCTGAGATGGAATACAAGCCTGTAAAAGTCGTTGAGAAGCCCTGGGGCCGGGAGACATGGCTCTGCGTGGAAAAAGAATACGCAGGGAAGATACTGGAGATAAAAAAGGGCTGCCGGACCAGCCTGCAATATCACAACAAAAAAAAGGAGAGCATATATGTGCTATCCGGCGAATTGAAGATACAATACCCAAACGGAGAACGCATCCTGAAAAAAGGCGAGTCCATAACTATCAAACCCGGCGACAAACACCGGCTATGCGCAGTAAAAGACCTCGTTCTGATCGAAGTAAGCACGCCGGAACTGGATGACGTAGTAAGACTGGAGGACGATTATGGAAGGAAATAAGACAACTATCGTGGTTGGAGGGCATTTCGGAGATGAAGGAAAAGGAAAGGTTATTTCTTATCTGGCGCAGAAAGACCTGCCGGACATCGTTGCAAGAGCCGGTGTCGGCCCAAACGCGGGCCATACCATCTACAAGGACGGGAAAGAATACGGTCTGAGAATGGTGCCATGCGGCTTCGTAAACCCGAAAGTGAGGCTCTTCATCGGCGCAGGGGTGCTGGTAGACCCTAAATGCTTCCTGGATGAAGTGAATATCACAAAGACGCAGGGAAGGATTTTTCTGGACAAGCGCTGCGCGATCATCGAGCAAAAGCACAAAGAACAGGATTCCAGCAGCAAATACCTGAAAGAAAAAGTCGGCACCACGGGCAGCGGCTGCGGCCCGGCAAACGCCGAACGCGCAGGCAGAACGATAAAACTGGCACAAGACATACCGGAACTGAAAAACTACCTTGCCGACGTCCCGCTTGAAGTGAATACTGCGATCTCCTCCGGAAAAAAGGTTCTAATAGAAGCCAGCCAGGGCTTCGGGCTCTCTCTTTTCTACGGGACTTACCCATTCGTCACATCCAAGGACACTTCAGCGTCTATGGCTGCATGCGATATCGGCGTAGGCCCCACCCGGATAAAAGACGTGATAGTGATCTATAAAGCCTACACTACGCGCGTTGGAGCGGGACCGATGGAGAATCTAATAGACGAGGAAAACATAAAGGATTTTCCAGTATGGCAGGAAATATTGAAAGAGGCCAAGGCGAAAGGCCTCACAGGCACGGTCAATGAGATACTCTCAAAACAACTGGGCGAACGCGGGACGGTGACTGGAAGAGCCCGCAGGATAGGCGCTTTTGATTACCGGCTAGCCAAGTACTCGGCCATGGTCAACGGAGCGACGCAGATATGCGTAACATGCCTAGACAAGATGTTCCCGGAATGCAGGAACGTAACCTCATACGATAAATTATCGGCCAGGGCCAGAGAACACATAGCCGGAATAGAAAAAGAAATCGGCGTAAAGGTAACGATGGTATCCACCGGGCCGAAAGCCGAAGACATGATAGACCTGCGCGGATAAAAAAAATACGCCAAAACATGATAGCCGTAGTCGGCGGAGGGCCGGCAGGATGCATCGCCGCAAGATACTGCGCAAAAGAACACAAAACGATCCTGTTTGAGCCGCAGAAGAAAGAAAGCCGCAGAGTGCAGTGCTCCGGCCTGCTCAGCAAAAGCGGTCTACAGAGACTGGGCATAAACCCGAAGGCCGATTCTGCAAAAGCATTCATACAAAACAGCATCCGGGGGGCAAAGATATATTCCCCCAGAGGAAGCCTGCTTGAAATAGACGGAGGCACGGACAAAGCCTACGTGACAGACCGCAAAGCCTTCGACAACCACCTCCTCGAAAAGGCCATAGATGCCGGCGCAGAATTCCAAAACACCAATATAGACAAAAAAAATCTCGGAGAGATAAGGTCCAAGGCAGACAAGATAATACTTGCGACCGGGACGAACTATAACCTGCACAAAGCCCTGAACATAAACGCCCCATACGAATTCCTATACGGCGCACAATACGAGATGAAGATCGAATGCGAACCGGATTACGTAGAAATGCACCTGGACATCCCTGGATTCTTTTCCTGGATAATACCAACAGACGACTACGCCAGAATCGGCCTATGCGCGCTGAATAACCCCACCCCCTATCTGGAGGACTACATAAAAAAGCTAAAGAAAGAAAAAAGGATAACAGACTCAGAGGTAAGGGAAAAAAACTACGGCATAATACCAATATACGATCCCCATCTCAGGACCGAGTACCCAAAAGTCTCTCTTGTAGGGGATGCAGCAGGCCACGTCAAAGCAACTACCGGAGGCGGGGTGATACTTGGAGGTCTTGCAGCCAAAAACGCGGGAAAAGACGGATACGAAAGCATCTGGAGAAAAGAAATAGGAAAGGAGCCTCTACCTGCACCTGCGAGCACGCAGATTCCTAAATAACCTCTCAGAGAAGAACACCGATAAATTGATACGCCTGCTCTCGGAAAACAAAGACCTGATAGAAAAAAAAGGAGACATGGACATGGCTTCGCAACTGCTAAAAGGCTTCCTGGGGAACCCCTCCTTTATGGCCAAATTCATACTACAAACTCCCTCTTACCTGCTTGACCAGTTGTGACCTATTATATAAAAACAGAATACCAGTCATATTACATGGATTTCCAGGCAATCGTATTAGGCACAATCGGAATATGCCTATATCTATTGATCCCCGGTCTGGCAGTAAGCCTTGCCATCTTCCCAAGAAAAAGCGACATAAACTTCGCGGAAAGGCTCGGCCTCTCAACTTTCCTGGGAATGCTCGTGCCGGCCATTCTGTACTTCAATAACGAGAACTTGATAATACCTGTAAACTCCGGCACCACACTTGCCACACTCGGCGCAGTGACGTTGCTGAGTCTAATAATATGGCAGCTACGGCTTAGGACGCCGGGAACGCAGGCAGCATCTAAAACCGCCTAAGAAAACTCCTTCTTATATTTCTCTCTGCCCATTATTCTAATATATGGAATACGTAAAAAACGTCCGCGACCCAATACACGGAACCATATACATCACAAAGCCGGAAAAACGGCTGATAGACTCATCCTACATGCAGAGGATAAGGCACATAAAACAAAACGGCCTCTGCTACCTGGTTTACCCGGCAATGAATTCTACGCGATTCGAACACTCCCTCGGAGTCATGCACCTAGCCGGGCTCATGGCAGACCACCTCGACATAGCAGAAAAAGACAAGGAAAAACTCCGCGCAGCATCACTACTACACGACATAGGCCACGGCCCATTCTCGCACACATCCGACGAAGCCTTCGCAGCCAGAGGAGAAAGCCACGAAGAACTATCATCCAAGATAATACAAAAAACAGACATAGCCGACATCCTGAACGAAGAAGGCATAAACCCAAGAGAAATAGCAGGCCTCGTCAAAGGAGAAGGACGACTAGCCAAGATACTATGCTCGGAAATAGACGTAGACAAGATGGACTACCTCGTAAGAGACTCCTACTACGCAGGCGTAGCATACGGAACAATCGACCTCGAAAGGATAATATACGGGACAAAACTGCGAGGAGACGACCTCGTAATAAAAAAAGGAAGCCTCGAAGCAGTGGAATTCCTCCTAATATCCCGAAACCTAATGTATGAAACAGTCTACAGACACCACACAAAAAGAATAGCAGAGTCCATGTTCCAGGCCGCGATCGCAGTCATGCTCAAAAAGAAACTGCGCTACGACGACTACACAAAAATGGACGACATAGACCTCGTCTACAGTATGAGGCATGCGGGAGGATACGCCCAGGAGATAATCAAAAGGATAGATACGCGCAGGCTATTCAAGACAGTCTTCCAGGAAAGGATAATGATGGTAGAAGAAGCATTCCGCGCAGACCTGGCAAAAAACAAAGAAAAAATAGAAGAAAAAATAGCCAAAGACCACGGGATAAAAAAAGGCAACATCATACTCGACATACCCGAAACCAGGATGCCGGAATTCCGCACACTCGTCGAAACAGAAGAAGGCCTAAAACGCATAGACGAAGTATCAACCCTCGCAAAAACCCTTGAAAAATCAGACCAGGAAAAACAAACCCTCTGTATATACACAGCACCCGAATACCTTCCGAAATTCAAAAACTTCAACGCAGAAAAATACATAGAATTCGCACAGACAAGATTGGGGAAATTCCTGTAAATACTTATGGAAACTTCTATACGTCTTAGTGTTCGGATCAAACCCTGATTTTCCTCCTTTCGAGGAGAAAGACAGATTCGAAGACAGAAAATATCCTTAAATGTTACTTCCCAACCTTCTCCCTCACAGGCTCCAGTATCTCCGCCAGCTTCTCAGCAGCCGTGTTCTTCAGATCCATCGCATGCAGCTTCTTCCCCAAGTAAGCGGTTTCAAGCTCGGAGTACGACGTATACGTCACATCCCCCCCGAATTTCTCCGGCCTTTTGACGTCAACGCTGCCCATTTTTGGGAATATTATGTACTCGTACATCTGGAGGACTGGGTTTCCTTCTTTTTCCAGCGGGCAGTATGCTTTGTTTATTTTTTCCTTGATGTCCTGCGGCTTTTCGTCGACTTTTATCATCGTCTCTGGTTTCGAGGAGGACATCTTGCAGCCAGGTCCCTGCAAAGACACAAGGAGCGGCGTGTGCATGCAGACTGGCTTTTTGTATCCGATTTCAGGTAGTAGTTCGCGTGCGAGCATGTGTATTTTTCTCTGTTCCATTCCTCCGTGTGCGATGTCTACGTTTAGTGCTTTTATGTCGGCGATTTGCATGAGGGGGTAGATCATCTGTGATACGTGGGCGTTTTCGAGGTCGCGGGCGACTTCCTGCATGCTTCTCATTGCTCTGTTGACTGTTGTGAGGAGGCCCAGTTGCAGGATGTCGTGTATGTATTCTTTGTCGTATTCGAATTCTGTTCCTCGGACGTATTCAGCATTTTTTAGGCCGAGGCCTTCGAAGCAGTTGCGCCAGTAGACTACCATTTCGTCTATCCAGTCTTCGGTTCCTTTCCTGTTGAGAAGTGTGTGCAGGTCGGCGAATAGCACTTTCACTTTTAGGCCGGCTTTGGCGTAGTCTATTTGTTTCATCACTGCGACCATTGTGCCTATGTGTACTGGTCCGCTTGTTTCGTAGCCGCAGTATGTCGTTAGCTCCTTTTTTTCTTTTAGGAGCGAGTCGAGTTCTTCTACTGTTACTGTTTCGGCGGCGTTTCTCCTTACGAGATTTGCGTCTATCATCTTTTCAGGGCTTCTAGGTCGCTTATTATGTCCCATAGCTGTGTTTTCGCGTGCATGGGTATGTTTATGTCTCCTGCGACCTCTTCTATTCCGTATATGGCGGTGGTTATTCGCATGGACCTGTCCTGGTCTTTCTTTTTCAGGTCGTCTCCTACCTTTTTGAGCACGACTTTAACCCTTCTTGGCATAGAATAATCCTGGGTGGTCTCATCTATCTTCCCTAAAACAGCCTCTAATTCCATTTTTTCTCTTCTGCGTTTCTCGTCTAGAAATAGATAAATCCGAGATTTATTAATATATAACTCCAGCAATAAAAATTCTATATCCTTATGGAACTATTGGCTAAGGGCGCGGAGGCCAACCTCTACCTGGAGGATGGCCGGCTTGTGAAAGAGCGTATAAGCAAGAAATACCGGATCCCTGAGCTGGATTTGCGTCTGCGCAAGATCCGCACCCAGAGGGAGGCTAAGCTCCTGGAGAACGCCAAAAGGGCTGGGATGCCGGTTCCGAGGGTGTTTAGGACTGATATGAGGAATTACAAAATCTATATGGAGTATATCCTTGGAAGGCCTTTGAAGGATGTATTGGATAATGCTGATGAACTGGAAGTGATGGAGGTCTCAGGAAAGATCGGCAGGGCTCTTTCGGTCATGCATGATGCTAATATCATACATAACGACCTTACGTCGTCCAACATGCTTTACGTCGGCGGATTGGTCTATTTTATAGATTTCGGCCTTGGGGCGACTACCACGCGGATAGAGGACAAGGCCATGGATCTGGTGGTTTTCAAGAGGTCTCTTCAGGTGGCGCACAGCGATAGGTTCAAGGTTATCTGGGCTTCCCTG
>CAVVMY010000032.1:0-11148 GCA_963749405.1 Candidatus Altarchaeales archaeon
ATGTATTGCTGGGGGCTTTTCCAGGCAGCTGTTTGACCTGAAATCCCCTCGTTTATTCAGGGGTTCGACTTATAGTTATCGTTTTCAGAGGGCTGGGAACTACACCTATCACTGCAATATCTATCCAATGGTTCATGGAGGAGTCCAGGTCATAGGTTGAAGATGGCATCAGACAGAACCATCGTAGCCGATTCATCAGCCATTATCTCCCTGGCCATAAACTGCATGTCTTCAGCCTTGGGAGAACTGGGTGCAAGGATCCTCGTAACCGATGAGATCTCATAAGGAGATAATCCTGCGTCCGATGGGGAGCAAGAGATATGCCCTTGAGTCTATGAGGATAAAGAAGCTTTTTTCTGATGGGGTGGTCTCCATAATGAATCCTGAGCCTCTAATAACCCAGGAGTTGTTGAATATCTCCAATTCTATTTATTCTGTAAACAAGCATCCGCTCCGTCTCATCCATGAGGGAGAAGCTGCAGCTCTCGCACTTCTGGCAGGGATCGAGGCGTCTGCCCTGCTCATCGACGAGCGTACGACCCGGATGCTTATAGAGGATGCCGAGGGACTCCGGGGCGTTCTTTCCAGTCAGTTAGGCAGGCAAGTTGATATGGATCGTCAGAGGTTTGAGTCTTTCAGAGATATTGTCCCTGATGTGCGTATAATAAGGTCTTCTGAGATAGCGGCTGTTGCTTATGAGAAGGGGATACTTGGCAGGAATCTTGGGAATTGCGGGAAAGAGGCTCTGATGGCTACGCTGTATGCTTTGAAGTTCTCTGGCTGCGCTATTTCTTGGAAGGAGATAGAGGAGTATCTTTCTATCGAGAAGTAAAGTATAGTCGAGGGCATAAATTTCCAGAATTTCTGCCCTCGAAACTAGTACAGGAGATAAGATTTCTTTTAAAAATGTCAGGAGTTATCTCCTGTACTATATTTCAGTAGTAGCCTTGGGGTATGCCTGCGATTGCCGTGAATGACATGTGGATGGCAATTGCTACCATGATACCTACGAGTATCAGGAATATGAAGGGCATGGTTATATGCTCTTCGCCGAACCTGGCAGACATCCCGGCGTATACTAGGTATATGCTGTACATTATCAGCAGCAGGTGCAGGATGAATGTTTGGTCGATGACTCTGAAGGCGCCGCCGAGGATTCCTGGGCTTAGGGCGTATGCGAACAATGTAAGTGCCTCTGCGTGGGTTACTTTTCTTTTGAGCAGGCGGACGTCGAAGAGGTATAAGACGTAGGCCATTGAAAGCGGCATAAGCAAGCCTATTAGGTAGTATCGTGCGGCTACTTTAACTGCGTCCCATGTGGCGTAGGGGTGTTGCTGGAAGTATAAGAGGTATAAGTAATAGCCTAGGAAAAGGGGTATGTTTATGATTGCAAGATATGTAAAGAGCATCCCAACGGTTCCTACTTTCATGTTCTTGAAAACGCCGTCGATGTTTGCGGGGTTGATGAGTTTTATTACTTCTATCAGCGTCGAAACTATGTATTTGACGCTTTTCAGCAGGAATTCAGTGAATTCTATCAGGTTCATCTTAGTTTTTGCTTATATAATTAATCTTTAATGTGTATCTTAAAATATAAATATTTTTCGGTAGGATGTACGATACTGTCATTGTCAGGTATGGAGAGATATTTTTGAAGAGCGAATATGTGAGGAAGCACTTTGAGGACTTGCTTGTGCAGAACATGGAGGCCAAGATGCGCAAAGAAGCCATTTCTTATAGGGTATACCGCAAGAGGCACAGGCTTTATGTGAAGACCTCCGAGACAGGTGCAGTATGCGACATCCTGAAGAGCACCTTTGGCGTGGTATCCGTAAGCCCTGCAAAGGAGGTGGGCTCTTCTAAGGACAAGGTGGCTAAGGCCTGCCTGGAACTGGCGAGGGAGACTATAAAACCTGCTGAAAGCTTTGCGGTGAGGGTGCAGAGAACAGGAAAACAGGATTACAGAAGCAGAGATTTGGAAGCAGATGCAGGCAGCCGGATAATCGCCGCTCTCAATGTCAGGGTAGATATTGGACGACCCGGAAAAGACAATATATGCAGAAATACGCGACGACGTAGCATACGTCTTTGACAGGAAAATAGACGGCTTAGGCGGCCTCCCCTATGGAAGCCAGGGCTCTCTTGTCTCGCTTCTCTCAACAGGCATAGACTCGCCGGTCTCTTCCTGGATGATGATGCGGCGAGGCTGCAGGATAATATTCCTGCACTTCGGGAACAGGGAGGAGATAAAAGATGTCGTGGAAAAACTCGCATCCTACGCAGGCGCAGAACTGCCGGTATACTGCGTTCCAAAAGACGAGATACTGGAAAAAATAGCTCCCTATGCAGGCAAATATACCTGCGTGTTATGCAAGAGATTCATGCACCGCCTGGCAGAGAAAGTTGCGCAGCAGGAAAACGCCTTAGGGATAGTCTCAGGCGAAAACATGGGACAGGTCGCCAGCCAGACCCTTGCCAACCTGAAGCAGATAAACTGTGTGAGCATGCCTGTCTACAGGCCCCTGATAGCCCTTGACAAAGAAGACATAATAAAGGTGGCAAGAGAGATAGGGACATTCGAATACGCCAAAGGAGGCAGATGCGCATATGTGCCAGACAAGCCATCCACAGAGGCCAAAGACGATGCAGTGAAGGCAATAGAAGAACGCTTGGAAACAGAAAAAATGCTCGAAGATGCCAAAAACAGTTATATTCTCAAACAAAGATAAGGCAGGCACAAATATTGCAGGCATCCTTCAAGACAAATACAAACTGAAGGCCCTGGAATACGACAAAGAGATACTGTACATGGACGACTCCATCAATCTACGGGATACCTCCCTATGCATAGTTGCCTCCAGACACAAATCCGAATCAGGCACACCTTCCCTCACCGCACACTCGCCCGGCAACTACGGAACAGCGCAAGCAGGGGGCAGAGACAGAGAACTCGGATACGCGCCGGCATACTACCTGCGCAAGGCCGCGATACTCCTGCAAAAAAACAAAATAACAAGCTACGAATCCTGCCTGGAGGCAACGCACCACGGACCAACAGGCTTTACTTTTCCTATGATATTTGTAGAGGTTGGAAGCAGTGTAAAGGAGTGGAATGACCATTCCGCATGCGCCGCTGCCGCAGGCATAATCTCGGACCTTGCATCAGCCGAACCAGATGAGGCCAAGGTTGCCATTGGGTTCGGAGGAGGCCACTACTGCAGAAAATTCTCGCATGTAACAGATTACGCAATCGGCCACATATGCCCCAGGTACAACCTGTGCAACCTTGATTCCGGGATGGTTGCACAGATGATAGAAAGAACAGTGCCTAAGCCGCAATATGCTCTAGTGGAGAAAAAAGGCCTTGGCGCAGAAAAGGAAAAAATAAGGAAACTGCTCTCTGAAACATGCCTCAGCATAGTAGAAATATAAACCGTGCAAATCAGGGAGTGGTTATAGAAGGTATGTCGTTTGTGTAGACCACTACCCCCTTCTCGGTTATCTTTATAGGGTGAATATTAGTTTCGATATTCCTCCCCCTCATCTTAACCGCCCAGATGCATCGCTCATTCTTGGCGCCATTCCTGTTCCAGAACATGGCCAGTAGGCCGTCCGAGAGAAAATGCCATTCACTGTACTGGATACGGGGAAAATTCTCAGACTGCTTCAAAGTCATAACCGTAGTGCAGTCATTAGTCTTCATCAGGTCTATGAAATGCATGATATTCATCTTCTTGGCTATCTCATCCCTGAAGAGAAAATCAAAGAACGTCACCGAATCAACTACAAACCGCACAGGTCTGATTTCTTCCATGATGTCCCGGAGAGCTCCAAAGTCGTGGGATAGCTGCATCTCGCTTTCCTCGAATATGCTCCTGTCAAGCATCACAAGCTTCCCTTCTCTCACGTACTTGTCAAAGTCCCAGTTGAACGCACGGGCATATGAAAGAGCATCCGACGTATTGCTCTCAATTGAAAGGAACATCGCAGACTCGCCATTACTAATCCCCTCATAAAGGTATTGCATGGCGATAGTGCTCTTACCCACGCCCGGAGGACCTGATAGAACAGTTACTGAGCCTTTAGGAAGGCCTCCGTCAAGCAGTTCATCTAGGCCGGAAACGCCAGTATTCACAGATTCTTTCATATTTAGCACCTGATTATTTTAATAACTAATAGTGCGAGGCTGAATAAATACTTACGAGATACTTACAAAACTTCCGAGCCGGACTGTGTTCATCCTTTTTATTTAACATCTCCCAAGTATAATCCCAAGCAACAAAACAGACAATCAATTAAGCAATAAAAACAAAAAGCAACAGAGGGATTACCATGGAAGAAAACAGCAAAGACAACTTTGTATTTATAGGCAAGAAACCAGTGATGAGCTACGTAATGGCAGTTGTCACCCAGTTCAACAAAGGCGAACCAGAAGTAGTGATAAAAGCAAGAGGCAGTATCCATCTCCACAGCAGTCGACGTAGCCGAGATATCCAGGCAGAGATTCCTAAAAGACGTGGAAGTGAAAAACATACAGATAGGAACCGAAGAGATGGAACGCGAAGGAGGAAGCCTGCGCGTATCTTCCATCGAGATAACCCTTGGAAAAATCTGATACTCTCCCTGATTTTTTAATTCTTCAGTACTACTTTATATACTTTACAGCGCATATTATATAGATATTTTCTGTCACCCGAAGGTGAAGCCTAAAAATGGATGAAAAGCCAAAAACGCACAATGTAAAGGAACACGAAGGACATGCAACGCATGAAGGACATGCACATGGACATGCGCATGGAACACATACAACCCCTGAACAACATGGCCTGAACCGCTCCGAAAAATCAGGACATGAACATTCTGAACCGTCAACTACAAACAACACCCAAAACATACTGGCCATTCTGCTTATAATCTCTCTGCTAGCCAATGTCTATTTCATAATATCCATAAACGACCTGAACACAAAGCTTTCCAACGCAAACCCATTATCATACACCACGACAAGCACAGGCCAAGGGACCCAAGTGACTACACAGTCCACCGCTACCAATATGCCGTCAACCAGCGGATTGACCGTAACCGCAGGAAAAATAGTCAAAGTCGACTACATCGGTAAATTCCTAAACGGAACGCTTTTCGACACATCGATCCAGTCCGAAGCAGACAATGCAGGCATGACAAACCCCTCAAAAGTATATGAGCCCCTCAGATACGTAGCCGGAGCAGGACAGATGCTGGACGCCTTCGACCAAGGAGTCATGGGCATGAAAGTCGGAGATGAAAAGACCATAACCATACCTGCAGGACAGGGCTACACCACAGGACCGCTCGCCAACCAGACACTCGTATTCTGGGTTAAAGTAGTGGACGTATCAAATCCCCAGCCGGTATCAGTGATGATACTAAGCGACAAGCGATGCTCAGACTGCGCCTCCCGTGTCGACTCAATACTGACACAGCTAAAAGACGTATTCCCCGGAATAGTCTCAACACAATATGATTACTCAACCCCTGAAGGCGAAAAATTATATACTGACTCCAATATAACAATGCTGCCAGCGTTCCTGTTCACCCAGGACGTGAAGAACGCAGACGGATACAGCGGAGCAGGAGGAATACAGCAGTTCCTTGACCCGGCAGGCCCATACCTTAACCTGAGAGTGGGATCAAAGTATAACCCGACATGCTACAAAGCCGATGGAACAACGGACTGCTCCAAGCCCGAATGCGCCAAAGGAGTAGACTGCATGGCCAAAACCGACAAACCCTTGGTCGAGGCATTCGTGATGTCATACTGTCCATACGGAACGCAGATAGAGAAAGGCCTGATACCCGTTGCAGAACTGCTCGGAAACAAGATAAACTTCTCAATAAAGTTCTGCGACTACTCAATGCACGGCCAAAAAGAAGTAGTTGAGAACCTGCTGCAAGTCTGCATACAAAACGTGGACAACACACACTACCTACCCTATCTGTCATGCTTCCTGAACGCCAGCGACTCAGCAGGCTGCCTGAAATCCGCAAACGTCGACACTGCAAAGGTAAACGCATGCGTAGCGGCAACAGATGCCGAATACAACGTAACCGCAGACTACAACGACAAGTCGAAATGGGTATCCGGCCAGTTCCCGCCATTCAACGTATACGAAGACCTGAACACCAAATACGGCGTACAAGGCTCCCCGACGTTTGTTCTAAACGGCGTGGTAGTCGACGGCGTGGGCAGGGACCCTGAGAGCCTACTGACTGCAATATGCGGAACATTCAAGACCAAGCCAGCCGAATGCAGCCAGACCCTGTCATCCACAGCGCCGTCCACAGGATTCGGATACACCGCAGGAGACACAGCATCTAGCAGCAGCGGCGGATGCGGAACCTAAAAAACAACCTATTTCTTTTTTATTTTTATCGTAATACCCCGCTGCTTGCAGCGGGGTCGTTCCCCTTGCAAGTAAATAGGTTTTGTGTGTAAATAATTGTGTGGATTTAGGTAGGGCTTCGCATTGTGTGTATAAGATTAGGTATCATATGGTTTTGTGTGTGAAGTATCGCAAGGGGCTGATTAGGGGGGAGTTGGAATCGTATCTCTGTGAAGTTTTGAAGGGTATTGGCGATAGGTATGAGTTTGAGTTGGATGCCGTTGGTTGCGACGGTAATCACGTGCACGCCTTTGTTGGGGCTGCTCCCAGGTATGCCCCTGCCAGGGTGATGCAGGTGATGAAAAGCGTATCTGCCCGCCTGCTCTTTGAGCGTTTTCCAGAGGTTAGGAAAACGCTTTGGGGAGCAGAGTTTTGGAGTGATGGCGGATACGTAGGAACTGTTGGAGACGGCGTAACAGAGGACATAATCAGAAGATATGTTGAGCAGCAAGGCTCCCCTGAAGAGAAAGAAGATTACGCTCAAATGAAGCTTACCACGTTTACGTCGTAAATACCCCGCAGCTTGCTGCGGGGATATTTATTTTATATATTTTTTTATCTTTTTCTCTTTCTGTTTATATTCCCTCTCTACTATTAATTTAGTTGATGACAGACGTTACATCCATAGGCGATATCAACATAGACATAATAACATCAAACATAAAAGAGTTCCCACCAAGGGATGCGCAGATACTCCTCGACGATCTGCATCTTTCAACCGGCGGATGCGCCGCAAACTACGCCAAGGCCTCAGCAGAACTCGGCATGAAGACCAGGCTCATAGCCAAAACCGGAGACGACCTATTCGGCAGCCTCATAAGAAAAAGCCTAGGCCAGAACCCAAACCTCGACCTATGCCTCACATGCGAAGGCAGGACCGCAACCACCCTGGCAATCACGTTCAAAGACAAAACCAGATCATTCCTGACATTCCCCGGCGCAAATTCCGAATTCTCAGCAAAAGACATAGACTACGACCTGATAGAAGGAAGATACGTGCACATAGCCAGCTTCTTTCTGCAAGGCCTGCGCACAGACACCAAAAAAATACTAAACTACGCCCACGGAAAAGAGATGACCGCCAGCTTCGACACAGGATACGACCCCATGGGCTGGACAAAAGAAGACGTCTCCCTTGTCAGAAAGACCCTAAAAGACGTGGACATATTCTTCCCAAACCTCGCAGAAGCCCAAGCGATCACCAAAGCAAAAAAGGAAGAAGAAGTCATCGACGAACTACTATCCCTAGGACCCTCGATCATCGCGCTGAAGATGGGCTCAAAAGGCGCATGGATCGCAACAGAAAAAGAAAAAACATTCATACCTGCGTTCAGGGTAAAGGCAGTCGATACCACAGGAACAGGAGACGTATTCGCCGCAGGATTCACATACGCCCACTCACGCGGATGGGATCTGAAAAAGTGCGGAACGTTCGCAAGCGCGGCCGCGGCACTGAAGACGAGGGGTTATGGGACAGAGAAGTATCCCACGCGTCAGGAGGCCGATGCGTTTTTGAAGGTGAATGGGAAAAGATAGGCAGGGAACTAAGCAATGAAATATCCTGGGCGACAAAATAAAGGAGAAATTCGAAGACTCAAAGAGGAAGACGTCATTTTTCGCAAAAAGACCCTGGCGGCTCTGAATAGGTATGACGGGGGCAAGTTCAAGGAAATCGAAGGCAAGGATTTCCTGAAAGAACTTGAGAACGGGTAACTAGTTGCCTACTGCATATCTTTCTCGAACTTTTCGATTTTTTTAGACTTAATCGGTATATATACTTGTATGAAATTCAAGATCGTTCTTGAGAAGGATGTAGAAGGCGGCTTTGTTGCCACGGTTCCGTCTCTTCCAGGCTGCGTTTCCCAGGGAGAAACAGAGGAAGAAGCCTTGGCGAACATAAAGGAGGCCATTAGCCTGCATATGGAGTCCTTGGCAGCCGACGGCCAGCCATTAATAAAAACTACAGGCAAGAAGATAAGAGAATCAGTAGTCTCAGTCTCTCTGTGATTTAGGTAAATGTCTAAGCTCCCTCTTGTTTCTGGAAAAGACACGATAAAAGCGCTAGTGAGATCAGGCTACTACGTGCGCGACCAAAGAGGAAGTCATGTACACCTAAGACACCCAACCAAACCACCGCTTACAGTTCCAAACCACGACGTGATCAAGAAAGGAACGCTCAACGCCATTCTGAAAGCTGCAAACATAAGCGTGGACGAATTCAAGGAATTGATATAGCCTCCATGCAGGCCGATTAGCATCAAACTATATACTCTGGCTTTCTTCCCATGACGTCTTCGTAATACGCCCGCAGCGGCTCCGCGACCGACCATGCCTGCGAGATGCATCCTCTGGGCTTGTGCGGCGGGTTTGCGTCGAATATCTCGGAGATCGTTCCGATCCCTGCTTCTTTTATGTGTTTTTCGAATAACGGTTCCAGTAGTTTCTGCATTTTTTCCTTGTCGTCGTAGACCCGCATGTAGGTTCTTATGTATGGGCCGAGGAGCCAGGGCCAGACTGTTCCGTTGTGGTAGGCTTGTTCTCTTTCCGTAAAGTCGCCTGCGTATTTTCCCTTGTATCTTGCGTCCTGGGGGCTTAGGGTGCGTAGGCCGTATGGGGTCAGTAGTTCCTTTTCTATGATGGCAAGGATGTTTTTTGTCTTTTCCTCGTCCAGCATGTTGTAGTCCAGCGATGCTGCGATGATCTGGTTTGGCCGAAGCGTTGCGTCTCCGAAGCAGTCGTCGAGGTATTTTCCGTTCCAGTAGGATTTTATGTAGTTTTTTTCGAATGCTTCTATCTGCGGCCTTACGTAGAATTTTTTGTCTTCAGCTATTTCTGCGATGCGTTCCATTATGCGCAGGGCGTTGTACCAGAGCGCCTGTATCTCTACTGCGTTGCTTCTCTTTAGGGTGTCCATCCATGTGCCTGATTCGTGGGCTAGGAGGCCTCCTTTTTCCATGACTGAGTAGCCTGCGATTATCGCTTTCATTTTCGGCCAGTAGTCGTTCAGGAATTCTCTGGCTTTTTGTTCCCCTGAGTATTTCATGTATTCGTGTACCCTGTCTATGAGCCATAGGCTGCTGTCCACGTCGGAGTAGATTGGTTTTCCGTCTATGAAGCTGTTTGGTATGCCTTTTATTCCTGCGTAGTCCAGGAAGTGTTCCAGTATCAGGCGGGCGTCGTCCGGTTGCCCTCTTATGAGCGTAAGTCCCGGCAGGGATATCATGGCGTCGCGGCCCCATTCTCCGAACCAGTGGTAGCCGGCTATGACCGTCTTTTTTTCATCTCTTTTTACTATGAAGCTTTCCGCGTTTGAAAGGAGGGAGAGTACGCTGGATGCCATTCCGCTTGAGAGGATGCGCCCTGTCGTTTCGGATGCGTCCTGCAGTTCCTTGAATGCCTGCGCGGTCAGGTCTTCGTTTGCGTATCCCAGCGCCGCTATGCCGAATTTCTCTTTCATGCCGGGTTCTATGGATACCGAGAAATATGCAGGGAAGTACGCGTCTTCGATGCATGTGTCTTTCCTGTCTGCGTCTGCGGAGTAGAACAGATTTTTTAGCCAGCGTGCTTCGCTTGGGCTTTCAATGCATTCTGCCTTGTCGGAATATACTGTAAGGTATCCTTTGTCTGATTTTAGGCCCAGGACGTTTTTTGCGAACAGTTTTGCCTCGAAGTTTTTTGTGCCCTGCTTTGTCGTATCGTATATGTTCCTTGAGTTTGCTATCAGGTTTACGCGGAATTCCAGCTTTTCAAACAGCTTGTTTCTCACTTCATAGGAAACGGCCACCCCATTCCTGCCGTCGATAGCGGAAACTGTTTTGACCACGTCCGCAGACCATGTATTGTAGGAAAACGATACTGAGTCGTAGTTGTAGTCAAAGCGCGTAAGCTGCTTCCATCCCTCGGTTACGGTCCTGTCTGAGTATTCGTTGCAGGAAAGCCTTTTTATGCCGTCTTTGCTCCTGAGCTCTTCCTCGAGTTTCTGCAGGTAAACGAACCTGCGCAGGTCTTTATCAGAGGATACGAGGAGGCCGTGGTATTTTCTGGTGTTGAGGCCCAGTATGGTGGAAGATGAATAGCCGCCCAAGCCGTTGGGCAGCAGCCACTCAAGGTCTCTTCCCCTCTCCAGCGAAAGGTCTTTGTCGGTATAAGAAGCAAAGGAAAACGCCCCATGCTTCTTGTGAGGTATCCTGAGTGCCATATTATAGGATCGATTGTCTGTTATGTATTTAGTCCCAGAAGTATAATTAGGAAAAGCAATACTGCTACTGCAAGGGCATAGTTGATTACATAGGCTGCCACAGAAAGGATTGCGGCTTTCTGTTTTGTGGTTTTGAACAGCTCCCGCATCACCAGGACGTATATCAGGACGCTTGCTGCGATGCCAAGGATCGTATCTATGAGTGCGTATTCCCCTTTGGATACTATGAGTCCTATCAGAGACAGAACGGCTGATGAGATGACTACTGCTTCGGCGGTGCATTCTCTGGTTAGTGCGTAGTCTGCGTGTTTTCCACTTGTGCGGCTCATGAGCCCGGGGAATAATCCTCCTATGAGTATCTGTGCGGCTAGCACTACAGGATATAAATAAATGCCTGAAGACTCGGGCATTATATACAGTTCGGGGAGGCCTGGGAGAGAGGAGTATACTGCTCTTGGAAAAGCCAGGAGGCCGAAGACTATTAGTGCAGAGCATATCACTGCCGTCATGGCAACCAGGGCAATTCAT
>CAVVMY010000033.1:0-4368 GCA_963749405.1 Candidatus Altarchaeales archaeon
CCACTGTGATGAAGATAGGCCTTGACAGATATAAGAAGATAGGGACTGAGAAGAGCCGCGGCACAAAGACTTGTCTGCCTCACAGGGAACGTGAAAAGGCCAGGCGTGATAGAAGTCCCTTTTGGTATATCACTTAAGGAGATTGTCTACGACATCGGGCGGTGGCACTCCTGAGGGTACTAAATTTAAGGCTGTGCAGATGGGTGGCCCTGCCGGTGGTTGTATTCCTGTTGAGTTGTTGGGTTTGCCTCTTGATTATGAGCCTTTGACTGCTGCCGGGGCCATAATGGTTCTGGCGGGGTTGTGGTCTTGACGGATTGGGGACTGCATTGTGGATGTGGCCAGATATTTTATGTCTTTCACCCAGAAAGAGTCCTGCGGTAAATGTACTCCCTGCCGTGAAGGCACGCTGCGTCTTCTGGAAATACTTGAGAGGCTGACGGATGGAAGCGGTAAGAGAGAGGATATAGAGCTTGCTAATCGGCTTGCCATTTTCATAACGGGGACTCTGCGCTGTGCGGCCTTGGGCAGAATGCGCCTAATCCTGTTCTTTCCACTATGAAGTATTTCAGGGAATGACAAACATGTCTAGCAGCGGAAGCAGAAGACGTGTGCTGCGGGCGTATGCAAGAACATGATAACATATCTCATAACCGATAGGTGCGTCGGCTGCGGCAACTGCGCAAGGATATGCCCGGTCGCAGCCATATCAGGTAAATTGAAGACGAAGTATGTGATAGACTCCAAGAAATGCATAAAATGCGTAATGACGGAGTATATAATCTATATAGATGGGATAAAATATAAAACAAAGACCAGAAAAAAACAAAAGAAAAAAGAAGCTACTACGACAGATTGATAGCCGACTCGGCCAAATCCGAGATATACTCGCCGACACGCCTGAAACTGGCATAAACCAGAATGTTTTTTCGCTCGTCTCCGTCAAGGTTCTTCTTAAGATCCGAACTTGCAGCCCGTATTCTCTGGACTTTGATAAGTATCTCCTCAGCCAGGGAAAGATCGCTATTCTTCAAAGTAAGCATAACGTCCCCGTAGAGATCCACAAGCTGCTTGAATAGAGTAATGTCCTCCTTCTTCATCCCCAGACCATCTTTGACAAGCTGCGCTATCGTCTCAACATGGTCTGATACCCTCTCGATGCTCTTTGCTATCTGAGCCCAGATTATAGCCTCAAACCCGCTCATCAAAGAAAGCTGCCGGAGTATCAGAAAATAGAACTTGTCAATCTCATCGTCTCTCTGTATTATCTCGTCAAGGATAGTCTCATTATTCTGCCGCGAATCCATCTCATCTATGAGCTCTTTAAGCGACAGCATCGACAGATCATGCATCCTCTCCACGGATTCCATGAGGTTACGGTTCCCCTTCATAAGCATCCTGAAAGTTATCGTATCCTTTGTCTCCCCGAACGGTTCAAGCCCTATGAGATAAGACGAAGTCTTGATAAGGTGAGACCGTATCTTAGAGTCAATGTGCTCTTTCGCCGAGAAAGTGATCGTATCATAGCCCTGTATGTATTTTGTTATAAGAAGCCTTGCAAGGAATTCCTGGTCATTCGTCTTGATCTTTATCTCCGCGTCTTTTTCTTTCTCATCTTTCAGACGGAGCAAGACCTCGTCGCCACGCTCTATAACCGAGATAACGTCTCCTTTGACCAGCTTGTTTTTCTTTACCCAGACCTTCGGCAGAGAGATGATATAAGTGCTGTCGCCGGTTAACTGTATTTTTCGGTATTCCATTTTCGGCATTTTGTTCGTATATAGTATAAGTATATACATATAGCCCATATAAATAAATGCTCTGTTTTCTATATAGACTATATATTTTATTAGCAGGATATTGATAATGCCGGAATACAAAGATAGGTACGTGAAAGTAAGATACATCCAGAGATGCAAACTGCTCAAGCTCAGATTCAAAAAAAGAGAAAGGAGGACGAAAATGGACACAGACCAAAAGGAGATGGAGATGGAAACATCTATCCTGAAGACCATAAACAGAAAGGCCGGCGACGTCACGCCGGAGATGCTGGCAAAAAGACTTAAGACCGACGTGAAAACAATAGAGAGAAGCCTGACAAACCTGGAGACAATGGGAAAAATAAGGCCCACAAGCTGGGAAAAGATACTGGAGATGGGAAAATAGACAAAATGGGATACCAGCGAATACTCGTTTTCATAACCGTGGGGTTGCTTATCCTGATATCAACACCCAAAGCGGAAAGCATCGATCACAGCATAAACGACAATTACAATAACGCTGAACCGGGCCTGCCGAACCATAACCAGGCAGAGCCGCATAAAATTCCCCTATATATTCTATATACATTAAGTAGGCCTTATTTATTCACCATAAATTCAGGTCTATAAACATGGACAGCAGAACACTGGCAAAATACGTCTTCTTCATAATTCCGCTGCTGCTCATAGCAGCAATCAACGCATCCGCAATAAGCTGCGACAAAAAAAACCTCAACTTCCGCGTAGACGCCGGCAACTGGGCGTACGGAGAGATAAAGTGTTCCGACGCGGAAGGCCTTGCAGCAGACTATATAGGAAACCTCAGCGAAAAAACAAGAATGATCATAGACCAAGACGGAGACACATACAGAGTAGGGATGCTGACGGACGCAAGGAACGTAGACCTGGGAACAAACAGGGGAGAAATAGACATAACGGATGACAACGGCGACGACCTGCAAATACCAACCCGCCTGACCGTCGGAAGCGGAACGGATGAGGAGATAACACTAAGCAAAACTGGGGTGGCATTCGAAATAGACCAGGCAAACATGTCAGAATGCTACACAGTAGACATAAACAATTCAGGAAACGTCGATCTGTACAATATCAAGGCCGATTTCACGACGGCGGAACTGAATTACATCGGCGATGAAAATTCCTCGAATCGCAACTGGGTGGAGATGAGCGACATAGCCGATTCGGACTTTAGGGTCGGAGACGTCAAACACCTGGAAATCTGCGTAAACACATACACTGATCACCTTGACCTGAAGAACAGGGACACGACGATAGCCATAACTGCAGATGGCGCAAGGCCTGGAAGCGTACATGAAGAAATAACCGTCTCGCTGCAATGCAACTGGGACAGCGAATGGAAAATCAAATACGATCAACTAAACGAGCAACACCAACTACTGCAGGACGCATACAATCAAGAAAGCGTGTATGGATACGCATACGAGGTCCTGAACAAGACGTACTCAAGCCTTTTGCATAATTACACGTTATATTTCGGGAACTACAGCATTTCTGCCCTGAATAGTACGAACTACTCAACCAATGCAACCCTCCCGGAAACCTATGAAAGCATCCGCAAGCGACTGCTCTCACTTGAGGCGAATTATTCACTCCTCCTCAACCAGTCAAGGCAGGCAGGCAACAAAACCCAAAACAACAATAGTGCAGGCGACCAGTTGGCAGCCGAACTGGAGAAGATAAAAAATGAGCTGGAGGATGCGCAAAATCAGATAGAGGAAAAAGATACAGTTCTGTCTCTGATGAGCCAGAAGATAAATTCGAGCAACAACACAGGCAATCAGACGATGCTCACTGGAAATTCTGTCCTGATCCCGCAAGAATACGCGCCATACATTCCGGTGTTCCTGATCTCCCTATTTGTAGCGGTTGCGGCTGCCATTTTCGTGATCAGGAAGTACAAGCAAAGAAACCAGAAAAAAGAGGTCGCACTCAATATCCCGGCTGTCAGGACGGAAGCAGAAGAGCAAAAGATCGAAGAAACTGAGAAACAAAATTCTTCCAACCAGGAGGCTCTGAAACTAAAAGAGCAGCAGAAAGAAGCACTCCGCCAGCTCATCCTGCAGAAGCTTGCCGAGAAGGCAGTAGAGAAAAAGTAAGTTTAATGCCCAGTACCGGCGGGCTGCATGGAAACGTCCGGCATAATCCATTTCCCATAGACGCTTAAGGAAGCATATTCAGGCCACCCGCGTCTATTTGCAGGAAAAATAACAAACCAGGATACCATCTCTCTGTTTTTGATACCCTGGAATTGGGAGTGATCCGGGAAGAATATCTGAACAAGCGGTCATAGCTTGTGAAAACCGGGTTGTGGAAACGGCTCCTGCAAAAAGACACGAAAACGGGATCCTAAAAAGAAAGCTACCCCTTCTTTCCATCTCCGTAAACCGCTTTCCTCTCCCTGACAACGCCCCCGGATTTCATTCCGGCGATCATGCCTATTATCCTCTCAGTAGACTTGCGCGCTTCCAGCCGCTCTTCTTTCATTTCTTCGAGGATCCGTTCCAGGTTCAGAGCGATCTTTCCGTACTTTTTGTCGACGACATCGAACCTCTGGAGGGTATCCCTG
>CAVVMY010000034.1:0-16981 GCA_963749405.1 Candidatus Altarchaeales archaeon
GAGGTCGCGGTAGCTCTTCTCCCAGACTCTCCGAATTTTGTAAGCCCGACGCCGACTATTGCGACTTTCTTTCCGGTCATTTTATTTTTATCATTTATTTCTCCAGTGAGACGCCTTTTATTTTCCCTTTGAATTTTGAATATATCGCATAGGTCAGGTATTCTTTTCGGTTGATGTAGGATTTCACTGTTTTTTTGTTCCTTCTTTTCTCGTTTTCTTTTGTGACTTCGATTATGAATGCGTCGCTTCCCGCTCCCGACCCGTATGATACCGCAAGTATCTTGTCTCCTGCGCATGCTTCATCGAGTATCGCTGCAAGGCCCAGCGGCGTTGCCCCTGAGTATGTGTTTCCGATGACCGGGGTGAGCAGGCCGGTTGCTATTTGTTCGTTTGTGAAGCCGAGTTTCTTTGCAGCGTTGAGCGGGAATTTTCCGTTTGGCTGGTGAAAAACAGCGTACTTAAAGTCTTTTGGCTGCATCTTGTTTCTCTCAAGTATGCCTTTTGCCGCTGCTAGAACGTGTCTGAAGTATGCGGGTTCTGCCGTGAATCTGGAGCCGTGGCTCGGGAATTCGGCTCCTTCCCGTCTCCAGAAGTCCGGAGTATCGGTCGTGTAGGAGTATGTGTCGTGTATTATTGCAAGCAGGTTCTCTGCGCCGATTATGTATGCCGCTCCTCCTGCGCTGGCAGTGTATTCAAGCGCGTCGCCGGGCTTTCCCTGGGAGGTGTCTGCGCCTATTGCGACGCCGTATCTTATCATCTTGGATGCGACCATCCCCATTACTGTCTGCATCGCTGCGGTCCCTGCCTTGCAGGCGAACTGGTAGTCTGCGGCAGTTAGATGTGGGGTTGCTTCTATGGCTTCTGCTACCATGCTTGACGTGGTCTTCACGGCGTATGGATGGGACTCTGAGCCTACATATACTGCGCCTATATCTGTTGGGTTTATCCTGGCCTGTTCGAGCGCGTTCCTTGCGCATGTTACGGCTATTGTCGCAGTGTCTTCGTCTATTGAGGGCACGGATTTTTCCCGGACGTTGAGGCCGCTCTTTATCTTCTCTGCGTCTTCCCCCCAGACTGCGGCTATCTCTTCTGCTTTTATCCGGTATTTGGGCACGTATACGCCGTATCCGACTATTCCTACAGACATTTTCTTTTCCGAATCTTCTTTGGATTATGGTGATTAGGTCTTTGGATTATTTAAAGTTTATGCTTCGATTTTTTTTAGGTCGGCTACCAGTTTTTCTTCGTTTTCCGTCATGGATATTATTAGCGGGATCTTCTCTGCTTCTGCTATTTTTACTGCAAGCCTGTCGAGTTCTCCGGGCAGGACTCCGTGGAATATGACCATTGCGGGCTTTGGTTGGGTGACTTTTATTGCTATCATGGGTGAGCGGCCCATGTGCACTTTTGTGAATATGAGGGCTCTTTGGTTGTTTATGCCGTATATCTGCGGGAACTGCGTGTCTGATAGTTCGAGTATGGCTTTTATGCTGTCTATCACCGTGTATCCGTATATTTTTTTGTCTAGGTCGCCTGCGTCTGTTATTATCTTTCCGTTGACGTATTTTATGAAGTCTCTTCCGCTTTGGGGTTTTATGAATTCTCTTAGGTCCAGGACTGCTCCTGATTTCACTGATACCGGGATTTTGCCGCTTATGCCTCCGGCGGTTCTGCGGTCTTGTGCGACCAGCACATGGATGTATTTTCTTATGAATGCAACGCCTGGGGATTTGCGTCGTCCTGATTCATAGTCTGAGATAACTGAGGGGGATATTTTCAGGTTCTTTGCCTGGTCTTTTTGGCTTATGTTGAACATCACGCGCCATTTTCGAAGAGCCCTGCCCGGGTTTTCTGACAGGGTTATTTCCCCTGCTATGGTCTTTGCAAGAATGTCTTCTTGGGTGTTTTTTTCTCTCATTTCCTGTTATTTCTGCCTCAAAGCCTAGTATTTAATATTCTCCAACTAAATAAAAGCCTCAACATATATAAATCGACATTTGACGAAATGGATAGCAGGATTGTGCCGGATACTTCTGCCATAATAGACGGACGCATCACCGAAGCACTGAAAAAAGAAGCTGGCGACGTAGAAGTCATAATACCGGAAGCTGCGGTGGCTGAGCTTGAGAATCAGGCCAACATGGGCCGGGAAACAGGATTCGACGGGTTGAACGAATTAAAGGAGCTGCGGAAAGTCGCAGACGAATCCGGTGGGAGGATAAAGATTCGGTTCCATGGTAAGCCGCCTACTGAGTCGGGCATAAAATTTGCCAGGGCGGGTGCTATTGACGAACTCATAAGGAAGACTGCCGAGGAAAATGATGCTACTCTTGTTACCAGCGACAAGACGCAGGCTCTTGTGTCTGAAGCAAAGGGGCTCAGGGTGGTGTATATCGGCCCGAAGGTAAAGACTGTGGAGCCGGGGATATTCAAATTGTTCGACCATGAGACCGCGTCTGTGCATCTCAAAGAGAATACCCCTGCTTATGCCAAGAAAGGCTGTGTGGGCAGGTTTGCCCTTGTGGAGATCAAGCCTCATGTTTCAAGGGAAGAACTTGAGGAATATGCTAAGGAGATCGTTGCCTGCGCCCGGTCTGATTCCAAGGGTTATATGGAGTTGGAGAAGCGGGGTGTTTCTGTCGTACAGCTTAGGGAGTATCGTATCGTTATCGCACGGCCTCCTTTTTCCGATGGCTTGGAGATAACCGCTGTCAGGCCTATTGTGAAGACCCGGCTTGAGGACTATAAGTTGTCAAAGAAGCTTCTGGACCGTCTTGCGTCGAGGGCTGAGGGGGTGTTTATCGCAGGTGCGCCCGGCCAGGGTAAGAGCACTTTTGCGCAGGCTCTTGCAGAGTTTTATTTGTCCAAGGGAAAGGTCATAAAGACTATGGAGTCTCCAAGGGATTTGCAGGTCCCTGACGTCGTAACCCAGTACACCGGTCTTGAAGGGTCTATGGAGGCAACCGCGGATGTGCTGCTGCTCGTACGTCCGGATTATACCATATACGATGAGGTGAGGAAGACTAAGGATTTCCAGATATTCGCAGACATGCGGCTCGCAGGGGTCGGACTTGTAGGGGTCTGCCATGCTAACAAAGCAATAGATGCGGTGCAGAGGCTCATCAACCGCGTGGAACTTGGGATAATACCCCACGTAGTAGACACCATCTTATTCATAGAGGCAGGACAGATCAGCCAGGTGTATGAGCTTCGGATGACTGTGAAGGTTCCTTATGGGATGCGCGACGGCGATCTTTCCCGGCCGGTCATTGAGGTAAGGGATTTTGAGAGCGGCCAACCGCAGTATGAGATGTATTCCTTTGGGGAAGAGGTCGTTGTCATACCTGTCAGGCAGAAGGCGGCGCAGAAAGAAGAGCGCACAAGGGATGAGATAAGCATTGCCAACACAAAGAAGGCGATAATAATCCGCTCAGGCCGCAGGGATGAGATGGTAACCGTCTGCGCAGACGGAGAAGACCTCTTCAATGCCAGAACCTATAAGAACGGGACTATCAAGATCAAAAGGAGCAGCCAGGAAGGCCGGATGCTGCAGAATGCGATAGCTGGGGGGCAGGAGATCACTCTGTCATGATCTATCCATTATTTATTATCATATTTCATAATATAATATAACATTTTGTTATTTGAGGTCTAGAATGGTTCAGGCAGTAATAGACTTAGGGGAACACGAAGGAAGGATCGTAAACATCGTTAAAGGGAAATATGGCTTGAAGAACAAGTCTGAGGCAATCAGCCTTATAGTAAACAAATTCGAGGAAACGTTCCTTGAGCCTGAGGTAAGGCCTGAATATCTGGAAAAACTTTCAAAGATACAGAAGGGAACGTACACGAAATTCTCCAGCATAAAGGAACTTAGGAAGGAAGTGGAGAATGACTGATTATGAAATAAGTGAAAATCTAAAGAAAACCCTGAAAAGGATACACAAAAAAGACAGGGTACGCTATGAAGCAGCCATAAAAAAGATAGATGAGGTAATAAGCTGCGAAGACCTCGATCATTATAAGAACTTAAGGCATAACATGAAAGACCTTAAGAGAGGGCACATCGACACGCATTTTGTATTGACCTTCAGGGTAGACAAAAACCTCAAAAAGATATTCTTTGACGACTTGGATCACCATGACAAAATATATCGGTAGTTTCTTTTTAGAAGCCCCTTTTTTATTTGCTCCTTCTTTATAGTTAAACCCATTATGGACAGGGATACGGTTTATCCCGTTTAAACCAATTCTTTTGATTCAATTACTTAATTGTAACCCCCAAGAAAGAAAATGAAGGACCGCATCGAGAAATTCTTAGACCGAAAAGAGGGAAGCGATTAACAAGCTTGCCGAGAAGTATCCCGATGAGAAGAGCCTGGTTTTGGACTGGCAGGAGTTGGAGAAATTTGATTCTGAAATCGCTGAGGCGCTGCTAACTAATCCTTACGGTGTGACTTATGACGGCTCCTGGAAAAAGACCCCAACAGGCATAATTGATATATTCGAGCAGGTGCTACACGAGAGGAACATACCGATTCTTGTGACCGACACTCCTGAGTTTCATGTGCGATTCAAAAATCTACCTAAAGAAAAGCCCTATTCAGTTGAAATAAATGAAATTGATTCAAATAAAATATCTAACTTTCTTTCCACTCAAGGGAGGGTAATAAAAGCAAAAGAACCATTATGCAAATTGCATATCGGTTTGTTCACATGCTTGTCCTGCAACCAAACAATTAAAATTTTGCAGGATAGGGAAGACAGGATAAAGGGTCTACCAGTGGAACCTTTAAGATGCCCAGATTGCGGAAAAATGAATTCTCGTGGAAAAAAGAATTTTCGCCTGGATGATCAAAAATCGGATTATATTGATTTCCAAATAATTGAAATTCAGGAGAAGGAAGAAGAAATTGGTGTGGGTGAAATAGGAGTAATTGAGGTATGGCTTGAGGATGACTTAATCGACAAATCAAGTAAGGGGGATGAGGTTATAGTTACTGGCTTTGTTAGAGTAAAAACGAATAAAGAAAATAGTCTAAGTTGTGGAAAATTCATCGAAGCCAATAACGTAGAGATAGTGAGAAAAAGAAAATGAAGGACCGCATCGAGAAATTCTTAGACCGAAAAGAGGAAGCGATCAACAAGCTTGCCGAGAAGTATCCCGACGAGAAAAGCCTTGTTCTTGACTGGCAGGAGCTGGAGAAATTTGATTCTGAGATCGCTGAGGCGCTTTTGACTAATCCTTTTGGCGTGACGTATGACAGCCAGGGAAAGAAGACCCCGACTGGCGTCATAGATATTTTTGAGCAGGCGTTGCATGAGAGGAATGTCCCGGTTCTTGAGGCCGGAGCCGGTACTCCTGAGTTTCATGTGCGTTTCACTAATCTGCCTAAGGAGAAGCCTTATTCTCTGATGGTGAGGTTCATTGATTCTGAGACCATTGCTCATTACTTATCCACGGAAGGCATTGTGAACAGGATAAGCGAGGTTCTGCCTAAGCTGTATGTCGCGAAATTCAAATGCAGGGGCTGCGGACAGGTCATGGAGATGCCGCAGGACAGGGAAGACCGTCTCAGGGGACAGATAATAACGCCTATACGGTGTCGGGACTGCGGGAAGATGGATTTCCAGTTCCTTCCAGAGGATTCGCAGTGGCTTGATTTCCAGATACTGGAGGTGCAGGAGCCCCTGGAATACATAAAAGGGGGAGAGCAGGCCAGGAAGATCAAGGTCTGGGTGGAGGACGACCTCACAGATAAAGTCACTGCCGGGGACAAGGTTGTTTTGTCAGGGGTTATACGCCTGCAGCCTCCGCAGAAAAAGGGGTCGGTGTATTACAAATTCATAGAGGCTAATTATATCGAGCCTGTGGAGAAGGAATTCGAGGATATCGAGATAACAAAGAAGGAGGAAAAAGAGATACAGAAGCTCTCCCGCGACCCTGAGGTATACCGGAAGATAATAGATTCGATCGCTCCGTCCATCTACGGATACCGGGAAGTAAAGGAAGCAATAGCCTTGCAGATGTTCGGCGGAAGGCAGGGGAAGACACTGCCTGACGGAGGAAAGGTAAGGGCGGACATACATTTGCTTCTCATAGGCGACCCCGGCGTTGCCAAATCCCGTCTACTCAAATACGTTGACCAGATCGCTCCTAAGAGTATCTATGTCTCGGGCAAGGGGACGACTGGAGCAGGCCTTACTGCCACAGCCGAGAAAGACGAGCTTGCAGAAGGCGCCTGGACACTGAAAGCAGGAGCGCTCGTACTTGCCGGAGGCGGGATCGCCTGCATCGACGAATTCGACAAGATGGACAAAGAGGACCGTGGGGCGATGCATGAAGCAATGGAGCAGCAAACGATAAGCGTCGCAAAGGCCGGGATAGTCGCAAGGTTTAAATGCAACACTGCTATACTGGCTGCGTCGAACCCGAAATTCAGCAGATTCGATTCATACAAGCCCCTTGGAGAGCAGTTCGACATCCCGCCGACCCTGATATCCAGATTTGACCTGATATTTCCCATACAGGACATCGTAGACCGGGACACGGACAGAAAGATAGCAGAGCACATGCTTAAGATGCACAAGGTAGGCGAGGACCAAAAAGATCTGGAGCCCGCTATTCCAATAGACCTTTTCAGAAAATACATCGCCTACGCCAGAAAGAACGTGCAGCCCCTGCTCAGTGAGGAGGCAGGAGAAAAACTGAGAGACTACTACGTAGAACTCAGAGGAGGAGACCGGGAAACTGTGCGGGCGACCGCAAGACAGCTTGAGGCATTGGTCAGGCTCGCAGAGGCTTCGGCAAAGATTCGGCTCAGCAGCGAGGTAACCGTGGAAGATACGGAACGAGTCATCAATCTCACAAACTTCGTCTTACGCGAGGTCGCAACCGACAAGACGACCGGAAAGATAGACATAGACAGGATAGCAACCGACTACTCCCAGTCCAAAAGAGACAGGATAAGGATGGTTGAAGACACTATCAGAAGCATCATAGCAAACAGCCCTGACAAGAGCGCAGGAATGCAGGACATACTGACTGCAACAGCAGAGAAGAAGATAGAGCGCAGCGAAGTGGAGAAAATAATAAACGAACTGAAAAGCAAAGGAGTTATATTCGAGCCCAGATACGACAGATACCAGTTCACGGAGGATGCCTAAATTGAAGACCAAACAGTTTAAGCCGCTCCTCATGGCCGTAGCAATATACCTCCTGGTCCAGGGAATAGGACTCTATATCAGCAGGACCGGCCCGAACGGAAGCAGCGGGATAATAAACAATGTAGAAAACGGAACCGTTCTTCCGCCAGTGGTTGAAAACCCAGAAGACCCCACTTCGTCGCTGCAGATATTCGCATACATACTCATATCCACAGCCATACTACTGATACTCATGAAATACAAATTCGACCTAGTAATAAAACTCATCATATACCTAGGCCTCTTCTGGGGCCTGGGCATAACCCTCTGGGGCCTCTTAGGAGACACAGGCGCGCTCCTGGCAATACCTGTCTTCATAGCAGCCTACTGGAAAAGACAGAACCTGACAGTCATGAACGCCCTGCTAATACTCTCCCTGCCAGGCATAGGCTCCTGGATGGGCGCATCACTGGCATTCATACCCTCACTGATACTCCTCATAGGCCTTGCAATATACGACCTCATCGCCGTCTTCGGCACAAAGCACATGGTAACACTGGCAGAAGGCGCCAAAGGAAAACTACCCCTCATGTTCGGAATACCAGTAGGAAAAAGAATCCTCGGCCTCGGAACCGGGGACCTGGCCATACCACTCGTCTTCTCGGTTTCCGTGCTGAGAGACTACACCCTCACACAGGCAGTTACAACAAGCCTCGGAGGACTACTCGGCCTTGCAGCATTATTCTTCTATATCCTAAACAAAAAAGACGTAGTCCTACCAGCCCTGCCACCCATAACCTTGGGACTATTACTGGGCTTCGGCCTGGGGATGATAATATAAAAAAAATCAAGCTCCTTCAGTCTTGGGCTTCCTGAAAGCAAATAATGCAAAAAGGATCAATATCAATACCACGACTATGTAAGGCGCATATTCCATCAGGTTCTGGTTTCTCACTTCGCCCGCGCCGGCACCACCCTCCAGCGTTGTTTCCTCACCGGACTGGGATACTAAGATGTTCCCAGCCCACTCCGGCCTCTGAGAGACAGACTGGGCATTTTTGCCTCCAAGCAGGAGCAGCCAGTCACCTACCTTCTTCGTGTCCACATAGTAGCTGCGCTCCCCTTTTGCATCCACCAAGATCACCCGGTTATTCAACGCATAAATGGCGCTGTAAGGAAGCTCGGAGTTGTTATAGTTCCAAACCACCACATAGCCCCAGTCAGGGACATCTATCTTGGAAGACTTGGGAAGATTGACCAATTTCGTCTTCAAGGCATCTATCTCCGACGAGGAGAGTACCAACCTCGGAGCAGCTTTATCCCTTGAATACATCTTTATCTCCGCAGTAACAGGCGTCTGACCCGCTGAGGCTGCAAGTACTATGTTATCACCTGAAACCGAGGGAACAACAGTCCCATTCGCCTCCTGCACCAGCTCCTTCGCCGAAACAACGCCAAAGCCTAAGAATAAGAAAACAATTAAGGCTAAAGAAGAGAACAACAACGCCCCATATCTTTTCCTGCTGCGAACCTTTCTCATCCATCACACCTCAACTAGCACAAACACCACCCTTGCAGGCACTGCCAAGATAACAATAACCCAAAGGCACAGAGGAATCAACACAACAAGGCACCCCATAAATCGAAGAAGTCATATGACAAGTCCTCTGCTGATCAACGCACCAATCATTCTGGCAGACACTGTCCAGATAGCAAAAACCCGAAGGCACGCTGGCATCCACGCAACAAGACCCGCCGTAAATCGAAGAAACCATTGAACAAGACTGATTAACAGCAGGACTGAGCATAGTAGTAGGAGACGGACTAGGATTAGGGTTACAGGGAATCCCACAATCCTGCTCACAACAACAAGGATTATTCGGATCAGACTCATCATAAGAGGAATTATACTGGAAAACATACTCACATACTAAATTACCGCATACAAGAGGCCCGCAGCCGGTAGAAGGACTAATGGTCGAAGTAGGGCTTGGAGGCAAAGTCGTTGAAGGAGCAGAAGAAGTCACAGTGACATTAGAAAAACAGGTAATCCCGCAATCCCGCTCACAACAACAAGAACTGACAGGATTAGCCTCATCAAAAGAGGGATCATAAGGAGAAGAGGCATCACATATACCGTCCCCACAAACAAATACACTGCAACCCGACGCAGGACTCGGAATTGTCGTAGCAGTGCCACTAGGAATCTGATCAACGCATAAGTCGCCCTGGCAGACGCTGCCAGTATAGCAGTGGCCTGACGGCGTAGTGTAATCTACGCAGCATTGTTCTCCGTATGCCGACGACGCCATATAACAGCCGCTTCCGCTGTTCGGCACGCATCTGCCGACCTGACAAGCTGAATCACCGTAGCACTCGCCGGCATTGCTGGTAGCATCGACACAGCATACCCCGGAATCCACAGAAAAAGACATGTAGCAGAAATCCCCTCCCTCTCCCATATCTACGCCCGCTTTTTTCAGTATGTCACCTATCGACTCATTAGACCGGCTCCCCCTGAAACTCAGATTAGCAGCCAAATCCTCACTCGAAACATAATAGTCAATCAAGTCCGACAATTCACCGGCGGTATATTTGCCCCCACCGGAAACGATATCTTCATAAATCGTCATATATGCATTCATGTAAATCCCGTCAGCCAATTTCTTTCCGGAAAAATACATACCACTTACATTAACGCCGCCCCCAAGCTTTTTAATCGACTGATCGCCTGCATAATCTTTCCCAGGCAGAGCCAAGGAAAAATAGGCCGACAGAAATAAGACAACGGCTGCGAAAAGAATCATTCGTTTCATTTCCTTGATTTATTGATTAATGGTCAATTGATTAATATTGATTTAGAGAACTATAAAAACACAAAAAAAACATTCCAGTGATTTAAATCCGCCCAGTTCTAATATTTTTCGATGCAGAAGATAGAGAAAGTACTAATCATCGGCTCAGGCCCCATACAGATAGGCCAAGCCGCGGAATTCGACTACAGCGGAAGCCAGGCATGCCTCTCACTCAGGGAGGAAGGGATAAAGACGGTTCTCGTAAACTCCAACCCTGCGACCATAATGACCGACCCGGACATCGCAGACATCTCATACATGGAGCCCCTGACCCCGGAAATAGTCAAGAAGATAATAGAACGGGAAAGGCCTGATGCAATACTCCCAACCATGGGAGGCCAGACCGGCCTGAACCTTGCCTCAGCCCTCGCAGTCATGGGAGTATTCAAGGAATACGACGTCAAAGTCCTTGGAACACCCATCGAAACCATACAAAAAGGCGAAGACCGGGACGCATTCGCAGGCCTAATGAAGGAGATAAACGAACCGATCCCGCCAAGCAAAGCCGCAACATCCATATCAGAAGCAGTAGAAGCCGGCCGCAAAATAGGCTACCCGGTAATAATAAGACCTGCATACACACTCGGAGGAGGAGGCGGAGGAATAGCCAACAATGACGAAGAACTTGAGAGGATCGCAAGCCACGGCATGCAGCTATCCATGATACACCAAGTCCTAATCGAGAAATCGGTCGCAGGATGGTACGAACTCGAATACGAAGTCATACGCGACAGGCTGGATAACTGCATCATAATCTGCAGCATGGAAAACGTAGACCCCATAGGCATACACACCGGGGAAAGCATAGTCGTCGCGCCCGCGCAGACCCTAAGCGACATAGACAATTCCATCCTGAAAAACGCGTCAGTAAAGATAATACGCGCGCTCGGCATAGAAGGAGGATGCAACATACAATTCGCCATGCACCCGGAAACCCGCGAATACGCAGTAATCGAAGTAAACCCGCGGGTATCAAGATCATCAGCCCTCGCATCCAAGGCAACAGGATACCCGATAGCCCGGGTCTCGGCAAAGATAGCCATCGGAAAAACGCTCGACGAAATACCCAACTCGATAACAAAGAAGACACCCGCATCATTCGAGCCAAGCATCGACTACGTCGTAGTAAAGATACCCCGCTGGCCATTCGATAAATTCAAAGACGCAGACAAACACATAGGAACCCAGATGAAATCCACAGGCGAAGTCATGGCCATCGGACGAACATTCGAAGAAGCACTCCAAAAAGCCATACGATCACTGGACATCGGAAAATCTGGATTCTGCGGCATGGGAGAAACAAATATGGAGATCATAAAAGACAACCTTGCGCATCCAACAGACAAACGATTATACTACATCTACGACGCATTCGCAAACGGGATGACAGTCGAACAGATCTCAGAAATAACAGCGATATGCCCATTCTTCATACACAAGATGAAGAACCTGTACGATAGTTCGATTAAACGATAAACACCCCTTCAAATCGCTCGACAAAATTCGAGTTATTTAACATCAAACCAGGATTATATTACATTAGGTGTCTTTTATGAGTTTGACTTTACTTTCAGTCGATGAAATAGTCGAGATCAACAGCAGTCTTGGCTATTCTGTATTGAACAAAGGTCCTCTTGATTTCATTGATTCGAAACTCATATCGCTCAAGCTTTCAGGAGACTTTTCCAAGGATTTGGCAAAGGCGGCTTCTATCCTGTGGTATGAGATCATCAGGAATCATCCTTTCTGCGACGGAAACAAAAGGACTGCTGCCGAGTCTGCCTTATTCCTCGTCAAAACCAATGATTATAAGCTTAATATGCCGCCAAACGGTATAATATACTTGTCCCTCAAGATAGCCAACAATGACATAACCCTAGAAGCGCTGACTACTGTAGTCCAAAAACGTCTTGAGAAGGCATGAAAAACTCGCAAAAGAGTTTTTCAGCCAATAGAAAGCCATGCTTTCTATTGCAAATAAAAAAATGGAAAACTATACAAGAAAGATCATCCACAAAGACGGCAGAATAGAAGAAGTCAAAGTGTCAAAGAAAGAGGTGGATAAAAAAATTAAGACCCAACTCAAAGAAGACCAGGAAATGCTGCAAATCCTGGAAAAATTATAATACACTTTTCTAATTTTACTGCGACCCATTTTTACTCTTGCCCGCTGGCTTGGAACTTCGTAACCGCGGGACGTTAGCATCATCGCCTACCCCGTAATCTCAAACGAATCAAGCATCCTGCTTACCGCAGACAGGTAAACAGGAAACCTATCGACGTCCGCAGTGTACGTGATCAGATACAATGTATTGTTCTTTATCGTATAAACCGACATCCACTTCAGCTTAAGCAAACCCTGCGTCCCAGTATAAGCAAGGAGGTAAGCATCCTCTTTCGCCAGAGTGGCCTTCCGGGAATCCGTGAACGCATAATCAGGGACAAGCTCCTCGATCTGCTCGATGGACTGGTTCGTGAAATCATCCAACGACACAGGTTGATCCGATATATTCTGGACGACCAGTATGTTGACATTCGCAGGAAAAGCATCAGTCGTGCTGTTCTGGGGAGAGAGGAAAAATACGACGTCGCCCGATGACTCTTCCTGCTTCGTAAGATAAGACGGATACTGCATCTTTATCTTATAAGTGGGATCCTCATAGGTAACGTAACTAACGACACTTCCGACAGAGGGAGATGCCGAAGCCTCTGAAACATTTCCAACACTCGTCCGATTATTCTCCGCAGGCGCAGACAAACACCCGCCAAATAAAAACAATGCAGCAACCAGCACCCCTAATATAAAAAAGGATTTCACTTTAGAAACTTGATCAAATACTTTTCATAATCTTCTACAACATATTTACTCCCCTTCTTCAAAACCTTCAGGCCCTCGCCCTCCAAAATTTTCTTCTGCGCTTCAGAGCCCCCAGGATACTTCTCATTCACAACCCCTCCAGACTTCAAAGTCCGCCAATACGGAGTAATGCCATCGGCACCGGCCGCAGCGTCCTCAGCAGCCGCATTGGCAGCGATCCATGCAAAGATCCCTGTAGTGATGGGGCAGCCTATGGACGCATGATGCCTCTTAGCCAGAGCCTCGCGTATCTCGTTGATCGTCGTGACTTTGCCTTTGGGGACTTTCCTCATGTATTCGTCAACCTCACTAGGCGCAGGAATGACCACTGTGCCTGTGCCCCAGCGAGGACTCAACTTATCCGTTATCCTCTCAACTCGGGGAAGGCCCTTATCGTCTGCAAGCTTCTCCTTCCAAGACTTTTTTGCCCGCACCATAAACCAACTACACCATAAATAAATCGACATACAACGCTAAAAACCGGCTGCTATTTAACTCCTTGATTCGCTATATATATCCTAATAAATGCCGATACAGCGGGGTTGAGCAGCCAGGAGTGCTCGTCGGGCTCATAACCCGAAGGTCAGTAGTTCAAATCTACTCCCCGCTAAACCTCCCTTTTAGGGACGTTTACGGAAAAGTGCCGCAGGCATGCCCCATAGGGTCAAAGAAGGGAACCCATGCTCGCTTCGCTCGATGGGTCTGACGTTACCCTTTTCGCTATTTAAATGCCCTGAATCATAAATTACTACTCAATTTTCATATACGATGGCTAAGTTTTTAGAGGCTGAAGCAGAGGATCTTTAAGGGTATCTGCATGAACTGCAATGCTAAGAACCCTGTTGGGGCGACGAAGTGCAGGAGATGCGGGAAGACTAATAAGATCCGCAGGAAGCATAAGAAGAAAGCAGCTAAAGCATCTGTTTAAGCACCCCGGTTGGGCATTTTACGATGAGTGGCAGGATCGTCTATGTTGCCTTGGGGCTTTCGGTGCTTGGTTTATTTCTTTTGACTTATGTTTCTTTGGTGTTGGAGCCTCCTGTTTCGAGGATTGGTGCTCTTGATTCTAATTCTATTGGTAAGCAGGTTCATGTTCAGGGCAGAATTTCCAGTGTTTACAAGTATAAGGGTGGCAGTATTTCTTTTTCGTTGAATGATAGTACTGGCGTTGTTGATGTCTTTGTGAGCTATTATTTGGCGAATTCCACCTCCAGGATATCGAAGGGCGAGTCCGCCGATATCATAGGTGAGTTGGACGAGTATAAGGGGAAGCTGGAGATTAAGCCTGGTAGCGGGGATTCTGTGAGGATTGTTTCATGAAAGTTGCTGTCTCAGTTCTGTGTTCTTATTGTTTTTGTCCTCGGAGCGTTTATCTTTCCGAGGTCCTGGGTCTTGAGCCTGATTCTGTGGCTGATTTGGAGAGGGGTTTGTTTGATCATGAGTTGAGAAAGAAGCTGATTGCTAGGCAGATGTCGCTTTTGGGAGAGGTAGATGATGCAGCGGGTCTGGTTTCTGCTTTGAGAGACGAGCTTGAATGCTCTTTTGAGGATATCTTGAAGAACTATTCATTTATTAGGGGAGAGGATGCTGCGGCTGTGAGATCCGAGGTCCTTGCCGACTTGGGCGCATTATCTGAGAGGCTGTCCTACATAGCAGAAGACATCGGTTTTGATGCTGCTCTGCGCAGGATGAGTCCTTGGAGGGTGGATTATCCTGTGTCATCCGGTAAGTTGAGGCTGTCTGGGAGGATTGATAAGGTCATGAAGGAATCTTTTTATTATCCGGTGGAGATTAAGACCTGCAGCCCGCCTGAGAGCGTCTGGGAGGGGGATAGGATACAGGTATGCGCCTATGCCCTGCTTCTTGAAGAGGATTTGCAGGCAGAGAAAAAGATACCTTACGGCTTTGTCGAATATACGCGGGTCCCGGAGATGCGTCCAGTCATGAATACTGATATCCTGAGAAAGAATGTGTGCGAGATTCGAGAGAGAGTATTCAAAATCCTGGAAGGATATACTCCGGACATATGTCCCCATGGGAATGGGAGGAAATGCGAGTCCTGCGGATACTCAAAGAGATGCTATGAGATATAGAAAATCTTTATCTTAATCAGGCAAAACTGCTTTTTGCCTCATGACTCTGCAGAGGTAGCCTGCTATCTTGTTCCTGATGGATTTGCTCTGCACGGTTGTCAACTCCTGCACCTTCTTTTTATTGTTCTCAAAATCCGCTGTGAAGGCGTCAGGATATACAGCCATCAGGTTCTTAGCCACCCTCTTCAGATAGGTCTGCTTAATTCTTCCCATAGTGTATCCCTTGGAATTTGACCTTTTTATATCAAAACAGACCCTGGTACCCTGAAAAAAATCCCATATGCTGAGAGTCTTGGACTGCGTCTTCTGCACAGCAGGCTTACCACTGACGTTACCAAGCTTCGCTGCTATCTGCACAGCATCATCCAGGTTCCCAAGCGAGTCAACCAAGCCCATATTCTTCGCATCCTTGCCAAGGTATATGCTCCCGTCGGCGATGCTCTTTACGTAATCCACAGACAGGTTACGATTAGCAGCCACGTCAGAGACAAAATCAGCATATATCTCATCAACCATATTCGTAAGCTCCTGATTCTCCTCGGGAGTCATCTCCCTATAAGGGCTGCCGATGTCCTTGACCTTCCCGGCCTTGATGACAGTAACATTCAACCCCAGCGTACCATATAAGCCATACATCTGCTGGATAGTCATTATGACACCGATGCTGCCGGTCATAGAGTCCCTGGCCGCAACTATGTAATCCGCAGCCGAAGCCACATAATAAGCACCCGAAGCACCCGTCTCCCCGATATAGGCGACAACGGGCTTTCTCATCTCCTTAACCGTGCGGGCAAGGTCCTGCGAAGGAACGACAGAGCCTCCGCCGCTATCAATGTCCAAGACCACGGCCCCTATGGAATTATCCTTGTCCGCAGCCTCCAGCATCTCCTTAATGGACGAAACATCGGCGCAAGACTCAGAACTAAACAAGGTAGCACTGCAGCCATCGGCAGTGATATCGCCCTTGATTGGGATGATCGCTATCTTCTGACTCATAAGAGGCAATTGCCCTAGTTTAATGCCGCCCAAAATCAGAGCGATAGTAGCAACCGTAAGCAGAAGACATGCAAAAACCACGAGAACCAACAATATCTTCCCGCTGCTTACACCTCCTGCCTCCTCTTTTTTAACGGGTCTGCCGCTTCGCAAAGTCATTGTAATCAATAAAAAAAATACACTTTAATATATGCACAGAGACGGATATATAATGAGGACTCGATAATATGACAAAAGTGATAGGCATAGACCCTGGGACGAAGAGCTTTGATTTCTGCGGTATGGAAGACGACAGGGTGATACTGAATAAATCAATACTGTCCAGCGATATTGCAAACTGCCCTGCAAAGTTTGTCGAAACGATAAAATCCATGGATGCAGACTTTATAGTAGGGCCTTCCGGCTATGGTATCCCGATAAAAAAACTAAGCGAACTGGATAGGGGAGACCTCTTCCTCCTGACGCTGGTAAAGCCTGAGGAACTTGACAAAGTGCCGGTCCTCGCAGGCATGCAAAAATCTTTCGCTATCCTCCTAAAAGAAGACCTGCCAATGTATTTCATACCTGCAGTGATACATCTTCCGACAGTGCCAGGATACCGGAAAACCAACAAAATAGACATGGGGACTGCAGATAAGCTGTGCTGCGCAGTCGTAGGAATAGTCGACCAAGCAAGGAGAGCAGGCATAGGATACGGCGATACGTCGTTTATACTGCTTGAGATAGGCTTCGGCTACACCTCGGCGATTGCCGTGGAGAAGGGACAGATAATAGACGGCATAGGAGGGACAACCGGCGGAGCAGGCTACACCTCTCTTGGCTCGATGGACGGAGAGCTTGCATACCTCCTTGGAAAATTCGACAAGACCCTGCTATTCGACGGCGGAGCATCTTCGCTTCTGGACAAAAAGACAACCCCCGAGATTCTTGCCGCAAACGCAGACAAAGAAGAATACAGAGACGCATGGGAAATGCTCATAGAAGGCGCGATGAGAGACGAGACAGGAAAAATCTACCAGGTAGCACACATAACA
>CAVVMY010000035.1:0-13201 GCA_963749405.1 Candidatus Altarchaeales archaeon
ACAGAATTAGTTAAAATAGCAAATGAGGCAAAAATTCATAAAAACAAGTTAGACGTAAACTATAAAAGAACTTGTAGCTGGGGTTCCTGACATGCATTTAAATTAAGATGAAAAAAATAATCGAAATATGCAATCATTGTGGACAAAGTGTTTCACTAGGTAGCGGACTTTTTGTTAATCGGGTTCCCGATTTAAATGATATTCCTACAAGAGTTGGAAACAACCTTAAATTTGTAGAAGGGGATTTTGTCTGTATTGAATGTGACTCAAAGTCAAATTATGATGGAGAGAGTTAAAATGCCCGATCCGCTTTCAGAGAGAATCATTGAGGATATCCTAAGCTCAGATAAGTCAATTCTATCAGAACTTTTAGGCGTAACTCCAAACGATCTAAGCCTTGTTGCCAGACAAAAGAATTTAAAATCAGGAAAACTTGATTTACTTTGTTTATACAAAGATGAACTGCTTTTAATAGAGTTAAAAGTAGTAGATTTTTGTGACGATATGATTCACCAAGTTAACGGCTATCACGACGACTTAAAGGAGTTACAGGCGAAACACAAACTAATTGATTCAGAAATAAATAAAGTCTTACTAGTAACGGGGGCTAAACCTAAGGATATTGAAAGGTGTAAAGAGGAATCAATTCAGGTTTTAACTTATGAACCTCAGTTTGTGCTATCAAAATACTATGAGAACTTTAAGGAACTTTCTTACTTCCTGAAAATCCAGTCTGCTGATTATGGGGTAGTAAGGCTTGGTTTGATTAAACCCGTATTGCATTATTTATCTTTAGGTAAAACTTTCGAAGAAATTTGTGGACTGGAGGGCAAATCAGAAAAAACATTAAGAAACCGTTTATCATTGGCGGAGTTGTTAAACCTTGTGGTAAAATCTAAACAAGGGTACTTTTTGACTGACTTCGGGGAAAAATTAATAGAAACTAATAGTAGTGAAATTGACGATAGGTTTAACGAGAGTCAAATACAGTTATTATCTGAGTTTGTAAAGGAGAATCCGTTCTATTCTTCGATAACGTACACCGTCCTTGCCCTCGTTGAGACGGTTTTTGTTTTATCAAAGAACACTTATCCGGTGCCGAAAGATGCTGTTAAGGACTACTTTGTTAAATCAGTAGGAAAGGTTCATACTTGGAGAGAGGAAAAAGCTAAAGAGACTGCGACATATATTTTTTCAAATTATGCCTGTGAGCTACAGTTTTTGGTTAAGATAAACAACCACTTTTATATAACTCCAAAAGGGATACAAGCAATCCTCTTATTACAATTGAATCGCTCGATCAAACTCATTGAGTCACAGAAATAAAAAAATGGAACGTTATATTCTTCCACTTAATCCTTAAACCATGGCACAGGAGAAAAAAAGCGTCAGAGAATCAGTTATAGCAGGCTCATGGTATCCCGGCAAAAAGGAAGAGCTCTCCAAATTAATAGACTCGTTTCTCAGGAACGCAGACAACGCAGGACTCAAAGACATAAAAGCCCTCATCGCACCCCACGCAGGCTACGCATACTCGGGACAGGTAGCTGCGCACGCATACAAACAGATAGAAGGAAAGAAATACAAAAAAGTGATAATCCTCGCACCAAGCCACCACGTCGGCTTCAGAGGCGCATCCATCCCGGAATACACACACTTTCGCACCCCACTGGGCGACGTGCCGATATCCGGCAGCGCAGGAGAGATGAAAAAAGAATCAAAACTGATACAGTCGATCCAAATCATCGAGGAAAAAGAGCATTCCCTGGAGATACAGCTCCCATTCCTGCAAAAGGCGCTGGCCGCAGACTTCGAGATAGTCCCCATAGTAGTCGGCGACTTATCGGAACCGGATAGGACAGAACTTGCCGAAGTGATAGCAAAACATCTCGACGACGACACATTGATAGTTGCCAGCACCGATCTTTCCCATTATTATCCCTATGATACTGCCGTATCCATGGATACCGAATGCGCGGAGGCCATAACAGACCTTGATCTGGTTAAAGCCGCAGGCTGCGAGATGTGCGGGATGAACCCTGTCCTTGTCCTCATGCACATAGCAAAGAAGCATGGCTGGAACACGCATCTGCTGAAATATGCAAACTCCGGGGACGCAACAGGCGACACCTCCGGCGTAGTGGGATACGCCGCAATAGCGTTTTACGGCGGAAAAAGGGAGGCAAATAAGATAAGCGCCCCTGCCTCGTCAGGCGATTTAAACGATGCGGAAAAGAAATATCTCCTGAGCCTGGCAAGGGAGACTATCGAGAACTACGTCAAGTCCGGCGAAGTAACCGAGCCGCACACAGACGATCCGAAACTGAAGGAGATGCGCGGGGCGTTCGTGACACTGGAAAAGAAAGGGAATCTGAGGGGTTGCATCGGCCACATATTGCCTGTGGAGCCTCTTTATCTTGACGTAAGGGACAACGCCATAAGCGCGGCTACTGAAGATCGAAGGTTCCGGCACGTGGTCGAAGAGGAATTGGACAAGATAGAAATAGAGATATCCGTATTGACAACTCCTGAAGTCATAGAGGCAAAGAACTCCCAGGAATATCTGGAAAAGATCAGGCCGAAAATAGACGGGATAATCCTTGAACATAGGGGTAGAGGCGCAACATATCTGCCGCAGGTCTGGGAGCAGCTTCCCAGGAAGGAGGAATTCCTGGACAGCCTGTGCATGAAAGCAGGGCTTACACCGGGTGCTTGGAAAGAAAAAGGGATGAAGATATCGCATTACCAGGTACAGGCATTCAAGGAATCGGAATTACTTTAGAGGGTTCAAGTTATATTGCACTGACGGGCTGGCAGGGTCGAGTTTATAGGAGAAGATAAAATCATTCGAATCCGCCATAACCTCATATCCCACCTCTCCGCTCCTCCTTGCCCCGGGATTAATACTCCCATCCATCAAAGCTCTTTGTAGTGCGCCCATAATCGCTATAGTGGGCTTGTAGTTATAGCCTGCCGAATCGGATACCTCGCTGTTTAACATCATATTGATCATATTGACCCTGCTGGGATCATTATTTTCTAAAGACATGTTCAGTATGAGATACTTCTTCCCGTCAGAAGCGGTTGCTTTCAGATACTTGATGCCTTTCTCGTCTATGACGCCAGTATATCTAACGGAGTAAACGGTGATTGTCATGCCGTCTAGGGTTGCCGATTCCCCCAGTGAGAATATCTTCGATGAAATATCAGTCCCGTTGCCGGAAGCAGCAACAGATGTATTGCTATTGTTCTGCTCTTCCGCGCTTGACGATTCGCTGGTGCAGCCGCCCAGGAGGAGCGCGAAAACTACCAGCACTCCCAGACAATATACATAGGGAATTTTCATGTCCCAATCAATTATAGATTAGTGCAAGGGAGTATTTATCTCTTATCCTTTGCCGAGAGCTCCTCAATCCTTGTAAGGGTGTCTGCGTCTTCTGTTCCTTTGTCTGTGCGTATGCGCACAAGCCTTGGAAACCGCAGAGCATAGCCTGATGTATACGTGGGGGATTTCTGTATCTCTTCATATGCGACCTCCACTACGATCCTTGGTTTCAGTTTCACTTCTTTTCCTATTTCTTCGGATATCTCAGGCTTCAGTGTCTCGGTCAGTTCCTTGAATAGTTCGTCAGTAAAACCCGTGCCCATGCGCCCGATGGTTAAGAGGTCTCCTGTATCAGGGTCTCTCGTCGCGAGGAGGAAAGATGCGAGCCAGTGCGCACGCCTTCCTTCGCCCCACGTGGCGCCAGTTATTACGAGGTCCAGTGTCTCCATTATGGGCTTTATCTTGTACATGTAGCCCACCCTTGACCCGGGTTGATAAGGCGCTGAAAGGCTCTTAGCCATGACGCCTTCGTGCCCCATGTCCAGAGCATGCTTGTAGAATCTCCCGGCTTCTTTCGGATCGCTTGTCACGAGCTGCTCGGCCAGCTTGAACGTGTCAGTCTGCCGGATGATCTCGGAGAGCAGGCGTCGCCTGTCTGCAAATTTTATGTCTATGGTGTTTTTTCCCTGATAGTACATTATGTCAAATAGGTTCATCTCCACAGGTATTTCCTTTTCCATGTCCGCTATGTCATATTTCCGTTTCAGCCTGCGGGAAAGGTCCTGGAAGGGCCGAGGCCGCCTATCGCTCATGCTGGTCAGCGCCACCATCTCCCCTTCCACGACGGCAGAGTCGGTCTTGACATGCTCTTTTGCGTATTTCACCATCTCGGGGAACTGGCGGGTTATGTTCTCAAGGCGCCGGGTGAATAATTCGATCCCATCCTTTGTCTTGTGTATCTGCACCCTTGCGCCGTCGTATTTTATCTCGAATGCTGCGGTGCCGAACTCTTTCAGCGCATCTTCTACGCTGTTTACTTTCTGGGCCAGCATCGACTCGATCGGGCGGCCGGGTATTATGTCTATCCTCTCGAGGCCTGCGTTCCCTTCGATCTTGGCTACGCGGGCAACTTCCCCGTAGTCCGAGCATAATGAATAGGCACGCTCCACATGCTTTGCATCCACGTTATAGGCTTCAGCTATTGCGTCCCGCAGTATCCCGCTGCCTACGCCCAGGCGAAGCTCTTCGAGAATCGTCCTGACTATGTAGCGTCCCTCAATGGGGCTTGCAAACGATAGGAGTTCAGCGATGTATGAAATCTTTTTGTCCTGCGAGCCTTTGCCGCTGAGAGATGCCAGTTTCTCAAGGTTCCCGTATACTTTTTTGACTTTCAGCTCTCCCGAAGAAAGCGTGGTCTGCGCCTTTTTGACCAGGACTCTTTCAGCCGCAAGGCCTGTGTCGCCGGTCTCGCGTATGGCATCCTCTATCCTGGCCTCCGGCACACCGGAAACAGAGGATATTGCTTTTACTGCGACCTTGTAGCCTACACCCAACTCCTTCTCGCTCCACAAAGGAAACACTCTCCCATAGAGGAAAAGCATGATCACTGGCAGGTCGCCTTCAGGAACCTCTTTAAGGAATGACGCGACTATGGAGGTCATCTCCAGGCGGCTGCTGGTCTTCTCCAGCTCCTCATAGACTTCTACAAGCCTTGAATAGTCCATGCCAATAAAATATAGTCGAGGGCACAAATTTTTCAGAAATTTCTGCCCTCGAAACTAGTACAGGAGATAAGATTTCTTTTAAAAATGTCAGAAAAGTTATCTCCTGTACTATATTTAGCATCCGGCTCTTAAATCAGGCAAGCCTTGGGGAGTAGAACAAGTGACTGGGACACCTGCAATCACTGCAGCCGAAACCCGGGACACAGACAAAATCTTTTCCGAATTTTTCCGCAATACAGCACTCTTCCCTCTTATCAGAACGCAGGCAGAGGACTCCCACTATTTCGGCGTTCTGCAACAGATAATCTATGTGCCAGTGCGTCTTTTTTTCCTTGCGCAGATGACGCAGGATGCGCGACTCGATCCCGTTCAAAGCCGAGCCCACATAGGCATAATAACCCCTGCGAAAACGCATCCGACCAAGCATGCCGATCGTAATATCCCGGCTTCCGGCCACCTGGACGTATAAAACGTATGCGCCTTTCACCGCTCCTCCGAAAGGTCTGCGCCGTACACGCCCAGTGAATGATGTATTGCGTTGATGATCAGCGTCCGATGTCCTGCGATCGAACGGATATTTTTTAGCCTCCCGTTCCCTGAAAAATACTCCGAGCCGAACGCATATTCAATGAAAGGGGCAAGGGATGTGGGAACTCCGCTCACGAACAATGCCCCTGTAGGTGGGTTTTCGCCTATGAACAGATTGATGCCATCATCAGGCGCTGCCTGGGTCATGAGGAGCAGGTTCACTGGGAGGGCTTTTTCTCTTGCCTCCTTTTCGATGCCCTGCATCATCCCCTCATCGATGTCGGACATATACTGGGGCGGCTCATATCTATATTTTACGCCCTCGACGATGTCCATGCACTGGAACACAGCCGAAGCAATGCTCTTCTCATCCGAGAAGCAGGTATCCTTGAGCAATCCCTCCCGGTACGCAGCCGCTTCTTCCACCGAGGATATATCAACACCTGACAATCGCTTCACCAATGGCAGAGGATGAGGCCTGCACTCCAGAGTATCGGCTTCCACGGCAAGGCGGATCTTCGTTCTGACAAGCGAGAAGATCTTCTTTGTGCCAGCGACGAAGTATTTGTCCATGCCTGCATCTTTACTCCATAGATAGACTCTTGTACATGTGTTCGAGCCGGTCTATTGATCTTTCGACTGAGTGGTCTTGGATGTATTCTTTGCAGTTCTTGGAGAGTTTTTCCCGGTTCCGGTATGCTTCTTTTATTTTGTGCAGCAGGTCTTTTTTGTCTCCGCTTGCATAGAGGTAGCCGTTCAATCCGTCCTGTATGGTGTCCTTCAACGCAAGAGCATTTGCACCTACCACCGGCGTTCCGCATGCCATTGATTCCAAGGCTACCAGTCCCTGGGTCTCGGCTGTGGATGGGAAGATGAAAAGGTCCATACAGGAATACAATGCCAAAAGGTCGTCTCGTGAGAGGAAGCCTAAGAATTTCACGTTCTTATGCCCGGCCGCAAGCTTCCGGTAATATTCTTCTGCAGGCCCTTTCCCTGCCATGAGTATCTGGCCGTCGAAGCTGTCGGCTATGCCAATGAGGTCTTCCAGGTGTTTTTCGTAGCCGAAGCGGCCGCAGAAGCCGATTGTTGCCTCATCCTTTATCTCGTATCTTTTCTTAAAATCCTCCGATGCTACAGGCTTGAAGAAGCCAAGGTCTACGCCGTTCGAAAGAACCATTGGTTCATTCACGCCCTTGGCAATAAGCCGCTCTCTTATCTCATTCGACGGGCACGTGACTATGTCGCAGGAGTTGAGCAGCTTCTTCTCCCAGTAATTGTATATCCGCATCAGCGTCTTTCTCGCTGCCTCATTCCTTGTCAGGTAGGTTATGTACTCGTCTGCAGGCGTATGATATGTGAGCATCCTGGGAAGGCTGTATTTCTGAGAAACATGCATGCCGGCGATGGCCATGGAGAACAAACCATGTATGTGCACGATGTCAAGGTCCCTTGCCTTGCGAACTATGTCGATGGGAGCAGCCACCCGATACTCCTTATAGAACCTGAACTCAAAAGACCTGAAGGGATACTCACCATCCCCCGGCTTGTACCTTCCGGCAGGATAATAAACCGACACATCATAACCCCGCTCCTCCAACTTCTCCTTCCACATGCTTATGGTAAACGTTACCCCATTCACCTGCGGAAAATACGTATCCGTGAACATGCCTATTTTCATAGTAAGATTACGTTTTCAATAGATCCTCATATATCCCCTTCAATTTCGCGCCTACCTTCTGCAGGGAATGCTCCCGGGACATAATGTAAGCATTGTCGGCAAGCCTTTTGCGAAGCGTGGCATCCCCCAAAAGAAGCAACAGCTTTTCCTCAAACTGCGCATCCGTGGACGCCTTGAGGCAGTTTTCTCCATCTACCAACCAGCCATCATAAGTAGTATTGTCCCGCACAAGAAGCGGCCTACGACATGCCCCGGCCTCCAATAGGACGATACCCTGATTTTCGCAGAAACTGGGAAAAAAGAATACGTCGCCTCCGGAATACGCCGCTGTTATGTCGTCAACGCAGTCTATGAGAAAACGTATGTTCTTCGGCGCCTCGTCGATGATATGCTTCACGCGCGGGTCTTCGACCTGGGAATACCTCTTGCCTATCCACAGAAACTTAGTATCAGGCATGTCCCGGGCCGCGGAAACAAATGTTTCCAGACCCTTCCTTATGAACAGATGCCCCACCATAAATGGAACGACACCCTCCAGATAATTCTCCTCCCGGAACACCTCCCTCTTCTTATCAGACTCCTTGAACTGATCTATGTCCACCCCGTTGCTTATGACAGTCATCGGCCTACTGACGCCGTAACCGATAAGAACATCCTTTGTATACTGCGAAGGACACAGAATAAGATCCGCCTGATTATAGTAAAACGTGAGGTATTTTTTCAGATAAGGAGCAACCGAATTACTGAACCTATAACTGTCCCTGAAATCATCGGCAGTCATATGAGCATGCAAAACGACTTTTTTGCCCTTGCCCTTCAGCTTCCTAGCCAGATACAACGACCTCGGACCCACCACATTCAGATGTATTATGTCAAAATCATCCTTCAGATCGCTCGTATAAGGCACGCCGTTAAGCTCCAAAGCCCTGCGCTGATGATTAATAGCCGAACCTATGCCGGACACGCCCATCATAGACTCAAGCTCCAAGTAGAGACACACCTTCATGTTAAAAGTAATATTAACTATTTAAGATAAAAAAACGCAAAAAAACCAAAGAAAAGCTAATCCAACTCCTTAATACCCTCACCCGACAGGTTAATATCCCGCCCCCTCTTACAGGCGATGCACACACCCTTCATAGGATCGATGCAATGCGGGCATACGCGTTTCCCGCACAGGACGCAGCTTGAAAGATACCCAGTCTTACCGCAGACATCGCATAAACCAGCTGATTCCATAAATAGATATTACAAGGGAAAAAGATAAATCAGAAGAACCTTCAGTACTTCCCTTCCGCGCTCCGGTTCCCAAGATCAGTGTCTCCCCCTTCCTTGCAGGCTTTGCATATGCACTTGTTCGGGAGATAGCATTTGGAGCAGACCCGGTTTTCGCATAGGACGCAGGTCGTCAGGTTCGCCTCTGATCCGCAGATATCGCAGATACCTGATTCCATGATTTAGTTATTGGATTTTCGTCAGCAGTTTTATCACGTCTTCAGCAGACGGATGGGGAAGCTTTGGCATTTTTTACTCTAAGAGGGTAGATTATAATGTCTTCTGCTTTTATTTTCGCATCCTCATCCTCCATGTACAACTCTACAGCCTCCTTGATGTTCTTCATTGCTTCCTCAATACTCTTACCCTGAGAGACAATGTCTATTTCAGCGGCCCATGCAGTGTACCAGTTGCCTTCTTTTCGGATCACGACCGTGAATTCCATGTTTTAATATATGCTTATGTTGTTTAAATAATCTGCTGAGGGAGGGCTCAGAAGCAGTTCAGCGTCGTCTGCCTGCATCTCAGGAGTTCACTTAGGAGGCTGCTTTCCTGTATGAATCTGCCGACCGGCAGGCGCAGTTTTGTTCCGATGTAGCTTAGAGCGGTCTTCATATCCTCGAATTCTGTTCCCTTCTGTTTCATGGCGTTTCTAACGTTCTCGCGGACGTTGAATACCCCGAGGGGCACGTAGCCGGTATAGGCCTCCCTTAGGATGATAGCGCCTGCCTGTTTCTTTTCCCTGGCGAGTGCTTCGAGTACCGCCATCTTGCAGGAGTAATAGCATCCGCCGACCTGCGAGTATCCTTTTTTCCCGGAATTGTATTCGTAGTCCGAGAATATCATCTCCTCTCTTCCCATTATGTGCAGGAAAGCTTCCATCCATTCATACTGCCAGAAGGTGGGCATAAGCATCACAGCGTAGTGGTTGTTGAGGCTGGAGAACTCATGTACTCTAAAAGTATCAAGTATGCTGTAGTGCCTAACCTCCTCCAGCAGGTTGTCTCCTATGGCGCTGTCGCAGGCAGTGATAGACCACCTTGTCGGGACAAGCTTTCTCCTACGTTTTGCGCCCATCGTGCCCACCGAGAAGGCCTTCTGTATGCTTGAGAAGGGGATGCCTTTCTCATGCAGGCCTGTCACGGCATCAGCGGCTTTTAGGTCTGTGTCGTAGTAGACCTTTTCAAGGGAACTATCCCATCTAGCATTTCCTACGTCGAATTTGCATATCTCGGCACTTGGTCCGTAGGGCATATGCTCGTCGGAAAACGTCTCGCCGCGAGGTGCTTTGACAAATTCTGCTTCGCTCTCTATGGAGCCCTGCGCAAGGGATATCCCCTGCAGTTTTTCCACGAGCTTATTACCCAGATCGGTTACTTCGACTGTCTTTTTTCCCCTGACAAGGTTCAGGCGGTAATTGATTATGTCCTCCTGCGTCTTTTCAGCCGGGATCCAGTCCTCAGGTGCATCCATGATGGCCGTGTCTCCGTGCACGGGCGCCAGCATCGGGCCGGCGTAGACCTTGGGGTAGTTCCAGCTCCCTATGAACACCGACGGAGGGCTGCTTCCTTCCAGTTCGCGCCCCACCTCAACAGAGGGCATACGCATGTTGGCAGTGAGCTTTCTGAGGTAGCCTTCCTTACCCTTTATCATGTTACGGGATTAGGGGAAAGGCTTATAAAGAGATGATGCGAGAGCAGAGGAAAAGTGATAATTCTCCAATTTGCAGTCCTTTACAGGCCAACTTCAGTGTTATTCCCTTTCTTCCTGCTATTTGCGAATCCGGCCCTGTTCGGCTTTTTATAAGGCGTCTGTAAGCCATTTCCACAGCGGGCGGAACGTTATGGTTTTTCCATCCTTTTCATGCGTTTCTTCATAGTCGTCTGTCAAGATGATTCCTTCCGCAAGATCGTGCTCGTTCATTGCCTCCATGAGCCCTTTGATTTCTCTCTCCCGGCCCGGATCGATGGTGTATGAGACTTGTATGGCCTGCTTTATTTTCCGTTCTTCCATTACCAGGTAGTCGCATTCGTTTCGTCCTTTATGGTAATAAATCTCTTTTCCCTGTTTTTTCAGTTGGAGGAACACGGCGTTTTCATATAATCGCCCGATGTTTTCGGAGAAACGGAATCCTGCGGTGTTTATGATGCCGCAGTCCGCAGCATAGACCTTGCGGGGGTTGGCCTGCTGTTCTTTTAGCGAATACGAAAACCTGGGCACGAAATAAAAAAGCAATGATTCCTCCATGTACCCAGTCAGGCGCTCTACACTGTCCGGTGAAAGATTCGCGTATGCTGCGGCCTTTCGGTATGAGACGGGGGATGCAAAATTTGTGAGGTAGTACCTTGCAAGGGCCCGCAATTTCGCCGTATCCCTTATCCGGTAGCGCTCGCCTATGTCTCTTGTGATTATGTCATCAAGATACCTTGGCAGTATCTCTTCAGCCATTCCTTTCAATGCCACAAGAGGAAAACCCCCCGCTTCAAGGTATTCTCTCAGATGCTTTTTTATCAGCGCCTTTTCGGATAGAATTTCAAGACGGCCCGATATTTTGAGGCCCCTGAAGGATAGAAACTCCCGGAAAGAAAGAGGATACATCCGCAGCTCGATCCACCTGCCGGTCAGGATGTTTCCAAGCTCTTTACTGAAAATCTTTGAACTCGATCCGGATATTATTATGTCTGCTTCATTTTTTTCGTTCAGCCCTCTTACGAAACGCTCCCATTCGGGAATGTTCTGGATCTCGTCAAGCAGGATGCAGGGTCTTTCACCGGGAGTTCCGACTATTTCCTTGTACGCCTCATATATCCTTTGCAGAAATTCGGCCGACAGCATGCCCGTAAACTGCGGCTCCTCGAAATTCACATACAAAAACGCGGTCCGTTTCTTTCCCAGGTTTATGCTCTTCTGGATGAACTGTTTCATCAAGGTGGATTTCCCGCTCCTCCTGACACCGGTAATTGCAACGACCTGCCCGGTTTTCACAAGCTCTGACAGCTTGTCCAGATATTCTTCTCTGATCACCCCTGATTCCAGGTCTTTTTTCCAATAATTCCACGCACTTAATACTTCAATAAGCTCCTCTTTATTCATCAGTAACAATTAGGCCGTTTACCCTTAAATACGTCTTATATATCGGACATAATTAGGTATAAAGTGTCCGATATATCGGACACTTTGCGATGCCTTGACCTAAAATGCGGGCCAACTGTGCCGCACGGAGATATATCAGACAGGGTATAGATACAGGCAGCTGGGGAGTATATGCTGAAGAAAAAAAATTAAAAATTAAAGAAAAAGAAAAAAAAGATAACGCAGACCCATTTACTGCGGCGGATATGTCGCCGGGTCAGCCCATGCAGTTATCAAATTCATCACGTCGGATAGCGATGCCTGGTTATCAGCCCACTTGTTTATGAAGTCCACTATTTCTTGTAGGGTTACTTCTCCGCAGGGTGCATAATTTCCTGCAAGGATGCATGACAGGGATTCTCCACCCACCGTGTAGTAGGAGAAGTGGCTTACTTTCGCCCATACATATTTCCCGTTAATGTCGCTTCCGAATCCTGTGTCATAAACCCAACTTATGTTTTCCGACAGCCTGACCCATGAGCTGTCTGAGACATTGAACCAGTATACCCCAAGGGAACTCTCATTCAACCCAGCCGCAGCGATCTCATCATCGGTGTAGTATATCTTTATGACGATTGAACTTATCGAACTGCTCAGCCCCGGGCTGGCCTCTATCCGCTCGTATTTATCCAAACCGGGCACGCCAAGACTTCCATTCACCGGACTGCTGCCAGTCGAATACGTAATCGTTATCGTACCATTATCAACCGTCGAATTCGCCGTTATATCTATCGACAGGCTGGCATTGGTCACATCAATGGTCGTCGTCTGGTTCTCTACCAGGGACTCATTGACCACGGTCACAAAAGTCGTGCTCGTAGTAGAACTGGTGGTCGTCGTGGACGTGGAGGTAGTGCTGCTCGTCGTCGAGGACGTGGACGAAGTACTTGTCGAAGAGCTTGTCGAGGACGACGTAGTGCTTGTAGTGGTCGTCGCTAAGGTCGTCGGAGTCGGCGTGTAAAGGGTTATGGTACTGCTGAATTCCGCAATGTTCCCTACATTATCCTCTACTTCGTAATAGACGGTCTTCAAACCATCCCCGTCGGTTAACGTCCAGGCCTTGGTCGCAGATGCAGCCTCCCAATCAGTCCAGGATGAGCCGTCGTTGCTGTACCTTACTTCATAAACCCCTGAGTCGTTATCCGCATAGGTCAACGCAAGACTCACAGACGCAGAGCTCGTATAAGCCAGCCCGCTGTTAATCGTTACCGAGCCGGACGGAACAGTATCATCGACAAATATCGACAAGGAATGAGATGTCTCCAAGTTGGATGCATTATCCGTGCTTCTGTAGTACAGAATATGACTGCCAGCCCCTGCAGAAGACGCATTAAATGGACCGGAATAGATCGTATAATCAATCATCTTCACACCGCTCCCAAACCGATACATCGTTTGATTAACCCCAGAAGCACCATCGGTTGCGCTCAAAGTAAACTGCGTCGCAGACGTAACATAAAGAGTAGAGCGTTGTACTCAGGATCTCCGACGGATATGCTTGTAACCGGCCCAGTAGTATCACGCACAGTCACATTAAAG
>CAVVMY010000036.1:0-14148 GCA_963749405.1 Candidatus Altarchaeales archaeon
TGGTGATTTCGCTTCCGCGTAGGGAACAGGCACGTAGTCCGGGGTCGTCCCTTTGGGACAAGAACTCCAATAGAAAGGGATGGAAGAGTACTGCACACAGAGGTCGGGGATGGGCTTGCACTCCCTCCGTCATGGTCCAAATAGTGGACTTCGGGGAACTCGTTGTGGAGGAGGTCATAATACTGATTGGGGAACAAGAGCAAGCGGATCTCCCACGGAAATGTCTTGCGGATGCACGCCGGCCAGCGTGGACGAGTTGGCGCAGCAGAGCCAGGATCATCTGGGGCGAAGTGTTCATGTAATCCAGGTCGCGCACCAGGTCGTAAGACTTTCAATGCCTCCCCAGCCGGTGATGCAACCCACAGGTTCACTTTGATGGTGACCTTCTCCCCCTTCCTATATCCGACGTTACCGTTGCCGTGGGTTTGGTTGAAGTGTTTGATCGAGGCATCCCATGTTTCTCATCGTTGGCCTTGCCGCTGAGGGGCGGACCACGCCAGACATCATGCTGTCGACCACCGCCTGATTGGTGTGATCGCTCTCCCACCATGTCCCCTGTCCTGGCCCCGCCCAGTCGGTCGCTTGGGGTCGTGTGCCCAGAGCGACGCGCCCCGGATGAAGACCTTGGGCGACGCCAACCGGCTGGTTCGGAACAGGGTCGCTGGCCAGCGCCAGTGGTTCGCGGGGCGTCGTAGAGGGCGGTGCCATTCCCAAGGTCCCCGCGTCTGCGGCCCGCAGCATGCAAGGCGCCACGACCGCGCCACCGATGATTTTGATGAATTCACGACGATCGCTTCGGTGTCTCATAAGCACCCCTCTACTGAGTCTACATGGTAACTCTTCTTAAGAGGTAATCGTTATCGCTTGGAAGGCCCCGGTCATTTGCCCAAGCAACAGCGTTTGTACTTCTTGCCGCTCCTGCACGGGCACGGATCATTGCGAGCGACGTGGCGCTTTGGGCTTTTTACTTGTGAAACTGAGCTGGGCTTATTGAACTCCTTCTGTTCTTCTTCGTCGTCGCCACCCGTGTATTTGACATGTTCTGCAACTCCGGAATCCAAGCAAGCGCGGATTGTGGTGATTGCCAGCTTGTGCTCGCCGGCTGAAGTCATATCTTCGAGCAGGTTCCCTCGCCGGATCGCCTTGAGCACCGTCGCCCCCCGCCTTCCTGTCTCCTACAGGAAGTGGTGCGCCGGTGGTCATCCAATAGTCGCCCAGCGGGGCGGTTCTCGTGGCGAGCAACCGCCCACCAAAAAAAACTTGACAAGCGTATGCAGGTTTATTATATTCTCTTTACGGTCCCGGGGCTTATGCTCCATGATGCCCGGATCCTGCGGGTTCCATGCTAAGGCGATAGCTGGGGCGGCATCGGTTAAAAGGTTCATCCATAGTATCTGCAGGGGGTTCAGGGGCAGCCTGGCCAAAGCAACCATCCCAACAAATATTGTCAGGACTTCTCCGATGTTGCAGGAGATAAGATACTTGATAAATAACCGGATATTCGCATATATGCCCCGGCCTTCACCTATTGCGGCAACGATGGATGCAAAATCGTCATCCACAAGGATCATGTCCGCGGCCTCCTTGGCGACGTCTGTTCCGCTCATGCCCATTGCTATGCCGATGTCTGCTTTTTTCAGTGCAGGCGCATCATTCACGCCGTCGCCTGTCATGGCAACTACGTGTCCCTTCTTTTTCAAAGCGCTTACTATGCGCAATTTATGCTCAGGAGAAACGCGGGCATATACGACCACGTCATCCACGATACGATAGAACTCATCATCTGAGAGCTTATCCAGTTCCGCGCCTGTAAGCATCTTATCGCCCTGTCTGTAGATACCCATCTCCTCAGCAACGGACAAAGCAGTAAGCAGATGATCGCCTGTGATTATGACGATCTTTATCCCTGCTTTCTGGGCTACGTGCACTGCCTTCGTAGCGTCGTCTCTTGGGGGGTCTGTCATTCCCACCAGGCCGACAAAGACTAGGTCGCGCTCCAGGTCCGCATCATGTTTCTCATTAGGCAGTATGCGCCTGTAAGCCGTTCCCAGAACCCTGAGCGCGCTTTTGGCATAGGCATCATTCGCTGCAAGGACTTTTTTTCGTTCAGCATCTGTCAACGGCATCTCTTTTCCATCGATCAGGACGCTGCTGCACAAGCCCAGTATGACGTCAGGCGCACCCTTCACATAAGCCAGAATTTCTCCGGAAGGCGTCCTGTGAACAGTAGTCATCCTCTTGCGTTCCGAGGAAAAAGGGATCTCAGCAAGGCGCAAGTACTCTTTTTCAATCACACCCTGGCTTATCCCGGCTTTGGAAGCAGCCACCAGCAAAGCAGCCTCGGTAGGGTCTCCTATAATGTTCCATCGATCAAATCCTTTCTCAAGAGATGCATTATTTGAGAGAGCGGCAATTCTGAGCAGAAGCTGCAGATCCGCATCTTCCGCAGAAAAAGGCGCGCCCCCGGTTGAGAATTTTCCCTCAGGCGAATATCCCTGGCCTGACAGGTCAAGCGTTTTTCCGCCCAGGTATATCCTGCGCACAGTCATCTCATTTTTGGTAAGCGTCCCGGTCTTGTCAGAGCAGATGACGGACGTTGAACCAAGAGTCTCAACAGCTGAAAGCTTTTTTACAAGAGCATTCTCCTTTACCATGCTACGCATGCCCTTGGCCAAGGCCACAGTAACAACGGCGGGAAGACCCTCGGGGATAGCAGCCACGGCAAGCGCCACAGCTACAAGGAACATGTAAATAACAGAATCGAGAGTGACTGCGCCCTCGCGCCAGAGGCCAACCGCGAAAATAGCGGCGCATAGAACCAGGACCACAAGGCCTATCTGTCCGCCTACCACGTCAAGTTTCTCCTGGAGAGGCGTCTTCTCCTTCTCCATGGAAGAGATCTCATTCGCGATCTTCCCAAGCTCGGTGCGCATCCCGGTTCCCACAACCAAAGCCTTAGCCTTCCCATAGACTGCATGGGTTCCTAGATAGACCATGTTCGTGCGGTCCGCGAGACATGCTTCATCCCCCAAACAGGAAACAACCTTGCCGACTGGAACAGACTCCCCTGTCAGAGAAGACTCATCTACCCGAAAATCTATGACCTCGAACAGGCGGGCGTCCGCAGGTATTCTGTCCCCGGCTTCCAGAAAAACCACGTCCCCGGGCACGACACAACGCGAAGGAATACGACGCATCTCCCCGCTTCGAAGAACGGCCGCCTCGACAGACACCATCCGCTTCAAGGCAAGAATCTCTTTCTCAGCCCGGTACTCCTGGAAAAAACCCACAACTGTTATGAAAACCACGACAACAAGTATGGCAGCAGCCTCATAGATATCCTCGCCGTTCCCCTCGACTAAACCGATAACAACAGATACTAAAGCTGCAAGGATCAGGATAATAACAAGAACATTCTTGAACTGCTCCAAAAACATACTCCATGCAGACTGCCTTTTTGCCTCGGAAAGCTCGTTTACGCCATACTCTTCCAGGCGTTTTTCAGCATCACCTTCCGAAAGACCCGACTCAGAGGAACCAAGCTCAGCAAATACGCAACCAACCTCCTTCGCATGCCAGCTTCCCCCGTCCATCACCGCAAAAAAAAACAAAAAAAAGATTATACGCCCCGAGTCTGAAGCTTCTGATTCTCAGTAAGATCCCTTATATCAAGGCCCTTCATAGCCTCCGAAAGCCCAAGAGAAGCCTTAAGCAAAAGACTCGGATCATCATAATGCGCAGTCGCCTCAACGATGGCTTTTGCCATAGTCAACGGGTCTGCGGATTTGAATATGCCGGAGCCAACAAAATTCCCGTCCGCGCCAAGCTGCATCATCAAGGCTGCGTCTGCAGGAGTTGCAATCCCCCCAGCCGCGAAATTGACGACAGGCAGCCTGCCCAGTTTCTTTACTTCCTCGACGAGGTAGATGGGCGCCTGCAAATTCTTAGCCTCCTGATACAATTCATCGGCATCCATGCCCTGTATCTTCTTCATCTCGGAATTAATCAAACGCATATGCCTCACAGCCTCGACAACGTTGCCAGTCCCGGCCTCGCCCTTGGTGCGGATCATAGCCGCGCCCTCGCTTATCCTGCGCAAAGCCTCGCCCAGATTACGCGCGCCGCATACGAATGGGATAGTGAAATTCTTCTTATTTACGTGATTAGCCTCATCAGCAGGCGTAAGGACCTCAGACTCGTCCACCATGTCCACGCCTATCTCCTGCAATATCTGCGCCTCCACAAAGTGACCGATACGGCACTTGGCCATGACAGGAATGGTAACGGCAGCCATTATCTCCTGGATCTTCTCAACATTCGCCATACGAGCAACGCCGCCCGCAGCGCGTATGTCGGCAGGGACCCTCTCCAAAGCCATGACAGCAACGGCACCCGACTGCTCGGCTATGACAGCCTGTTCGGCGTTCGTAACGTCCATGACCACGCCGTGCTTCACCATCTTGGCAAACCCGGTCTTCAAAGTTTCCGTACCTGTTCTGGATGCAGAGCCCATTTTTTATTAAAACATACATATATCAGATTAAATTATAATAAATCAGGGATAGATCAGGGACAGGCAATCAGAGAATAAGCCGAAAAAAGCTCATCTGCGGACAATTCGAAACCCCGTTTGTCTTTATACTCGCCCAAGTCCTTTCCCTTGAACAAGCCGCCTATCCGCTTGTTTCGGTGGTCGAAGACCCTGTGCAGGAACGCAACATACCCCTCTTTTGGTATGCACTTCTGGCGCATGCGCACGACTTCCGACAAAACAGGAGGCACAGGATCGAAAGACTCAGGAGGTACCTCCTCTAAGAGCTCAATATCCGAACAAGACTGCGCCAAAGCCGAGATGAAACGATAATTACCATGCCCGGGCGAAGCAACCAATTTTTCGGCATACTCCTTCTGAAAAACAAGCACAGCCAGCCGGTAATCGATCCGCAGCAAATGCTCAACGGCTTTGCGCGAAATCTCATAAGGCATATTGGAAACGACTATATCGCACCCAGGAAGCGCGATCTTCAAGGCATCGGCGCATACCAGTTCCACATTGCCAAAACCTTTAAGCCTCTTGCGCAGAACCCTGAAAAGACGCGCATCCTTCTCCACAGCATAAACATGACCCGCACGCTTCGCAAGCTCGGCCGACAGATTACCGGTGCCTGCGCCGATCTCAAGGACACGGTCCGTTTTCTTCAAATCTGCGTAATCGCATATCCTCCTGATAAGGGATTCATCTGTCATCAGGTTGGCAGCGGGCTTTTTTCCTTTCATAATCATTCAGTCAAATATTTGTAATCAACCGAAATATCATATAAGAGATGGACTATCTCCAAAAATACAGGGAAATAGCGGCAGAATTAGGCCTGGACGAAGAAAAGGACAGGGAAGCTGCGCAGATATTAAACTCTCTCCTGCCCAAAAAAGAGAAATCAGAGGATAGCACGCGCCTTGAGAGAGCCATAAAAGGGAGATACGTCTTTGTCTACGGCGCAGGGCCCACGCTGAAGCAGGACATAAAAGCAATAAAGGCAGCCCATCTGCACCGGGAAAAAAAATACGTAGCCATCGCCGCAGACGGGGCCGCAAAGGCCCTCATGGAAGAGGGGATAATCCCGGAAATCTATATAACAGACCTCGACGGCTACCCGGATAACCTCCTAGAAGCAAACAAAAAAGGCTCAATAACGCTCGTCCACGCCCACGCTGGCAACATAAAACAGATGAAAGAACTCGTGCCCAAACTCAAAAACCCAATCGGGACCACGCAGGTTACGCCCTTTGGAGGGCTTCACAACTTCGGAGGATTCACAGACGGCGACAGATGCGTCTACCTGGCAGAGCACTTCCGGGCGGGGCTTATAATACTTGCAGGAATGAGCTTCGGAGACGTGATAGGAGAATACGCAGGCACCTACACAAGAGAAAAGAAACTCAAAAAACTAGTAATCGGAAAACGCCTGATAGAAGAGCTGGCAGGAGAATCAGACATACAGATGCTGGACGTCACATCATCAGAAGGACTACTGATAAACATCCCAAAGGTCTCTGCAGAGCATCTCAGAAACGTTTGATAGGCACCGGAGTAAACAGTATCCTGTCAAGGCCTAAAACCATGCCGTCTCTAACCTCTATGCCGTCTGCGCGCAGCCTGCGGATCTTCTCAGAAAGCCCTCCAGCATATCCGCCCAACCTGCCGTCGGACTTTACCACCCTATAACAAGGCACCTTCTCAGGGTCCGAATTTCTGTTCAGTGCATTGCCAACAGCCCGGCATCCCCTAGGGTTCCCCAAGGCCGCAGCTACCAGTTTATAGGTTGTAACCCTGCCCCGGGGTACCTGCATGACAACAGCATAAACGGATTCACGATAATCCATGACTAATATAACAGCAATAACATAGATAAACAACCTCATAAAAAGGTAAAAAAATGGAACACACAAAGATAGTGCTCGCAGTGTGTGGAAGCGTTGCAGCCATCGAGTCGCCAAAGCTTGTGCGGGAACTGCGCAGGCGGAACGTGGACGTGGAATGCGTTATGTCCGAAGCTGCCAAAAAGATGATAAACCCCCAGGTACTCGAATGGGCCTCGGAAAACAGCGTGATAACCGAGATAACCGGCAAGATCGAGCATGTGAGGCTATGCGGCGTAGAAGGCGAAGCCGCCATGCTGCTTATATGCCCTGCGACTTCCAACACAATATCCAAGATAGCCAATGGAATAGACGATACCGCAGTCACCACCTTCGCAGCAACAGCCATAGGCTCGGGAAAAAAGGTGATAATAGCGCCGGCCATGCACTACTCCATGTACAGAAACCCCTTCGTCGCCGAGAACATAAAAAAACTGGAAAAGAACGGGATAACCATAATCGAGCCACGCTTCGAGGAAAACAAAGCAAAAGTCGCAACAAACGAGGAAATAGTCAAAAAAGTGCTAAGAGAGCTTAAAAATAAATAGAAAAAAAAATATGAAAGGTATAACAAAGATACTTCTCGGACTCCTACTGATAGTGTTTATTATAATACTCTGCGGAATAACGCTCGTAGCGGCAACAGGCTTTATAAAGATACCACTGCTAACATCGCTTCTGGGAACCGACAAGCCAAGAGACCTGGGAGTCAGGACCGATCCATCCTATTTCCAGGACATGGTAAGCAAGCAGGCAATAAACGTAGACGGCTCATACGACAGATACTGCCTTGACTGTTACATAACCTATTCAGACATGAAGCCCATGGACATATCGGTGACCAGTTCAGAACTTTCTTCGATGATAAGGGCAACAAACGACCTGGACGGGACCCTGAAAGACGTGCAGGTAAAGCTCGGAGACAATAACGGGATGGAGATGAGCGCGAACCTTGACCTGACGAAATACGGCTACGACTACAAAGGCCCGATATACGCCAAGGGAACTGTCGCTGCGGACGGCAATAACGCAATCAAAATAGATGTATCCCAAGCGGATGCCGGGCTGATACCCGTGCCAGGCGAATATACGCAACGCGGAGCCCAGGAACTGGAAAACGTAATAAACCGCCAGCTTTCCAGGATGCCCGGCCTGAACATAGAAGACCTCTCAATAGATAACGGAGTACTGCACTACAAAGGAAACTTCCCCACAAACATACAGGCAAGCGGATAAATGCTAATAATATAGAGACAGAGTCCCGGCAGCATAGAAAACCGTGTAGAAGAGGAAAGCTGCGATGAAAAGATTCCTGTGCTCAGGATCAGATAAATCGTCTCTGTAGCCGTAATAGAAGACGATAAGGCACAGACTTATGAGGAAGCCCACCGCTGTTGCATCCAATACTGCGTAGACGCTGTACAGAGGATTATTCTTGTTGAGCTGCTGCATGAGGGATAATGCGTCATTCTCTCTTCCGTTCAGCCCTCCGCCGAGGAGGCTTGTTGCTGCAAGATTGTACTGGAGATCGAAGAACGCAGTATATGGGATTAGCCGCAGCATGCTTCTTTCTGTCCTGGCGAAGAGCACCATAACGAATATCGCTGCGAGGTAGGGGGACATGTAATAGATAAATGCTTCGTATGGGCCGAGGGTATTTCCGAGCACGCAGGCGATAGCCGGGGTGGGCAGGATAGACATTATGTAGGCTGTGTTTCCGAGAATTGAGCAGGATGCGTAATGGAGGGATTCATGGAATGCCACCCATAGCAAGTAGATGACTGAGAGTGACAGCAATGTTTTTACATAATGCAATGCATCGGTCTTGGGTTTGCTGTAGCCCTGGTCGTATTCTCTTAAGGCTGCCAGGCTGCTGTGCCTGATGCTCCCGTCCTCTTCTGAGAGCAAGTCGCAGTTTTTCTGCGGGTTCATATCGGCAAGGCTGGGAGCCGACTTGGCCGAGGTCATTGCACTCCCTCTCTGTAATTGCCCAGAGTGTATTCACCCGTCGGTTTCTTTATCATCTCGCCGGACAGGATCCTGCGGTAGGTCTTTATGGTTTCGGCAGCGTCTTTTTCAAGGTCTAAAAGATAGTGATTAACCCCTGCGTCTTTCAGTTTGGCGATTTGGTTGAACAGGCCTAAAGGAATGCTGTTTAAGACCTGCCGGTATTCGCCTTCCGAGCGCACGCAAAAGACGTATCCTTTTAAGTCCTCTAATTTGTTTTCTCTAAGGCAGTATTTCGTGGACATCAATGGAAGCCTGCCGTGGACATATGCCGCAAAACGCTTGTCTGTAAACCCTGCAATCTCACTGAAAGAAAGCTCAGGGGATATTACGGGTACAACGCCTCTCCTGTTGTAAAACCCTACTGATATGTCGTTGAAGACGTTACCTGAAATGTCCAGATAAACCTCGGCTCCCCTGATGCCGACTGCGACGCCTGGATCGCCGCATAGAACAGAGTTTGACTTGTTCTCTTTGACGAGCAGCAAGGCTTTTTCAGCATTCCATTCGGAAAGGCACCTTGGGATATAAGGAGATATGCTGACATCACCGGTTGGGTAGTCCTGTGAAAAAACGTTATAGTAGACCCTGTCGGCGCCCGCATTTTTTGCCGCATTTGCATCCTCCAGGGAATATACTTTAGCCAGCAGTCGAATGTCAGAGAATCCGAAAGAGCAGGGCTCTAAGACAACCTCTCTGGGGGCGCCTCTTTCCAAAAAGATAGTCTTCCCGGACTTAAACTTGCAGGGCTTCCTGCGCATCACACCCGAAGAAAGGATTATCCCGTCGCCGGCATGGGCATTTATTTCCAGCCGCACAGTCTGACCAATATCAGCATGAGTTACTTTTCTGCCTTTGTATTCGATGCGTTTCACAACGTCCCCGTGCATGCCTCCGGCGGAGACTATACCGACACCATCGCCAACGCACAGGGCCGCATTAAGACTTATGGCCCCGTTCCGGCCCATAACCCCCAGAGGAACGCCCCTCTTCCCGCCTGAACCGGGAGTAACAACGTCGCTCACACGCATAAGCATCCCCTGAGTATATTCCCGGTTAAACGCAAGCTCCATATCCAGAAAGGCATCAGGGTCGAAGACATACCCGCCCCTCTCCAGGGAATCCAAAGCCGACCGATACAAAGCAGTCGCTGCGGCCACATAATCCGGGCTCCGAAGCCTGCCCTCGATCTTCAAAGACGAAACGCCTGCGGAAACGATCTGCGGAAGTTTCTCTGCCAGGCAAAGGTCTCTTGTAGAAAGCAGGTATTCTCCGTTGTATTTTTTCCTGCACGGCTGCGCGCATAACCCTCGGTTACCGCTCCGCCCGCCCAGGAAACTTGAGAAAAGGCATTGCCCGCTTATGGAAAAACACAGAGCACCCTGGACGAATATTTCAACATCCATGCCGGTCTTTTCCCGGAATTCCTTCACCTGCTTCAAGGTAAATTCCCTGGGCAAAATGATGCGGTCAGCGCCGCAGAGCAGGCCTTTATGGAAGGAATTAAAAATCGCAGCCTGCGTGGACACATGAACTCGCAAACCCGGAAAATGCTCTTTTATTATAGAGATAAAAGAGACGTCCTGTATGATCACCGCATCGGCTCCCGCAGAATAGGCGCAGCCGATAAGGGCAAAATAATCCGCAAGCTCGCTATTCTTCACAAGAATATTTGCCGCAAGATAAGCCCGGACGCCGTTTGAGTGACAGAATGAAACAACGTCCGACAACTCCTTCAAAGAAAAATTCCCAGCCCTTCTGCGGGCATTAAAGACCCCGGCTCCGAAATAGACGGCATCCGCCCCATTCAAAACCGCAGCCCTAAGAGAATCCCACCCGCCGGCAGGAGACAAAAGCTCAACAGCCATGCCAATCAAACCAAGCCATACCCGAAAACGCGGGGCATCTTCATGCCGGGATCAAGGAACAAAACCCTGTCTGCTATGACAGGAACCGCCTTCTCAAGCTTTAATTTTATCTTTCCCACGCCTCCCTGAGAAACTGCGCCGTCTACGACAGTCGCGGGAACATAATTCAAAGCAGAAGACACAAGGAACACATCGCCTACCGCAAGAGAGCGGGGCGAATACTTGGAAATCTTCGCAGAGAGCTCCAGCGTATCGGTGGTAAGCACATCCCCCCTGGAAAGAACACACCCACGGTCTATCTCCTCAGGACGCAGATTCTTCACACCGATTCCAACACGCACGCCGACACCCGCTTCCTCCACGTCCACGTCGCTTACCTGGACAGACTTCACCAAAGCCTTCAAACGATCAGGATAAATAGTAAGCTCATCATGCCTGCGCAGAACACCCCTCTTCACAACGCCCAAAGCAACGGTGCCGACGCCCTTCACAGAAAAGGAATGATCTATCTGCAAAACAACTTCTCCGGAACTGTCGGTTTTGTATTCCGAAAGCTTCTCCCGAATAGGAACGACCTGCTCATCGATAACAGAGTAATTCGCAACAGGCGTTCCCTCAAACAATTTCTTCAAGGAATCTGCCTGCACGTCCGGTCCGAAAATGATAAAGCCGTTCTTCATCCCGGCACAATCCAATGCAACCAAAGTCTCAGCAAAATTCGCATTAAGCTCAGAAACCTTCAAAATGACCTGATCAGACATCTGAAGAGCAGAGATCAGAGACTGCACCTTCTCAGGATAAGTCGTGGGCTCGACGAAAGCAAGAACAGCCTCGCCCTGCTTATGGTTATACAATGTGACATCGCTTACGGTCCCCTTCTTGCCAAGATCATGCGCAAGGTCTTTCCCCAAAACCGCCGTAACACTGCCGGTGTAAGCCATGATATAGAATAAGAAACAGGGGCTTAAATCTGGCGATTTATGCGCAAACACGCTCTAAAAAGAGCAACCAAAAAAAACAAAAAAATAAGTCGTTTATTCTCCAACGAACTCCACACCCACCGCATCCCCGTCTCCCACTCCGAGTCTCTCTCTCAGATTAGTCTGGCAGATGATCTCCAGCACGTCCTTGTGATGCGTTCTCGCAGGGACTATAAGATGGCAGTCGACGCTCTCTCCTTTTGCAGACACACGGACAGGCGCATACCTGATCGATCCGAATGTCCTGTTCTTCTTCTTGAATCCTTTAATCGTCCCAGTCATCAGTCTGTCGAGGTTCAGTCTGCTCGCTTATTTTGACGTTCAGGGTTCCCGGGAAGGGTTTGTAGCCGAGCTTCTTTTTTATCTCTTCCGAGTATTCGCTGACGTAGTATGCGCCTTCTCCGAGGCCTCTTAGTATCGTTCCTGTGATCTTTGTCTTGGGTGTCTCTTCTTCGAAGAATGCTTTTAGTCCGAAGTATAGCTCATATAATTCGATGATTCCTTCCTCAGTAATTATTATGCCTTGGCCTCGTCCTGTCTTTATGCGCCTTATGAGGCCGTCGTCTTCCAGGTCTTTGAGGCGGCGGGATGCGCTTTGCTGTGATATGCCTGCCAGTTCCCCGAGTTCCTTTGAGGGGATGGCGATTATCTCCTTTTTTGACTTCATTGACCGGCTTATCTGGCAGAGGAACAGGAGGTTTGGATTCATATTTTAGGTATTCATGCCCAGAGCCCTTGCAAGCTCCTCATAGCGGTTCCTTATGGTGACCTCGGTTACGCCGATGAGTTTTCCCGCTATTCCTTTCTGGGTCTGTTTGTCGTTGGTTATCTTGGCCGCAAGATATATGGCAGCCGCTGCCACACCTGTCGGCCCTCTCCCGGATATTATGCCCTTCTCCCGTGCTTCTTCCAGTATCTCTATCGCCTTTGCCTCGGTCTCTCCTGAGAGGCCGAGTTCTGACGCGAACCTTGGAACGTAGTCCATTGGCGTTGCAATCGGCATCTTTATGTCAAGCTTCCTGCACAGGAACCTGTAGCTGCTGCCTATGTCTTTTCTCTTCACGCCTGATGCTTCCTCCAGTTCGTCAAGTGTCTTAGGCAACTGGTGCTGCCTTGATATCAGGTATATGACAGCTGCGACGACGCTTTCGATCGATCTGCCTCTTACAAGGCCTTTTGATACCGCTTTTCGGTACCACATGGCGCATTCCTCTTTTATGTTTCCCGGGATGGACAGGTATGCGCACATCCTGTCGAGTTCGGGGAGTGCTATGGAAAGATTTCTCTGGAATGAGTCTGACATGCGCGAGCGCCTCTGCCATTTCCGCAGACGGTATAGCTGCGCCTTTCTTTCTGGCTGGATGGCTCCTCCGCGTATGTCTCTGTCGTATTTGTCTATCTCTGTGGTAAGCCCTTTGTCGAGCTTGGCGTATTTTACAGGGCCGCCGGTCCTTGACCGCTTGCTTCTCTGTTCTTCGTCGAAGGCCCTCCACTCAGGCCCGAAATCAAGCAGTTCATCGCTTATGACGAGCCCGCATTTTTTGCAGACCAGTTCGCCGTGGGCGTAATCGGTCACCAGGTTTCCGCCGCCGCACGACGGGCAGGCATTTGCAATCTCCTCATTTGCGTCCGTATCGAAGGGTTTAAGTTTTTCAACCATTTTTTTTGATTTTTTTGATTTGGATTTTTTGGATGGATGAGCCATTTACAGGTCTATCTTAAAAGGCGTGAACACCAGTCTGTCCAGAAGCTTGCCTGCGGACCGGTTCTTTTTCCTCTTGTCCAAGGCTATGACGGCATATGGCTCGTCGGTGCGCCCGATAACGTTTGTGATTCGGCCGACAAGGGTCGCGTTCTTGGAATCTTCGAGAAAGACAGGTTTTCCGCAAAGTTTTTTTGCATTGGAAAGTTCCAGGGGTTTTTTCGTCAGATGGATCACGGCCACGATCTCATCGCCGGTGGAGGAGGTAATCTTTCCTATTTTCAAGTCAGCACCTTAAGTATGTCTGCCAACCAACCCACCACTAATACTTAAGTATCGGTCATATATAAATCAGATAAGACATATTAGATTTAACAGTATGGAATATGTATCATTCAAAGAAAAAATAAAATGGAACTCCTAAAAGAGCTATGCATGGCCGACGGAATATCGGGATTCGAAAAAGACGTTGCCGAAATAATGAAGCGTGAGATGAAGAAAAGCTGCGAGCTTGTGGAAGTAGACAGTTTCGGGAACGTGACAGGGCAGAAAGGAAAAGGCAAGGCAAAGATAATGCTGGCAGCCCACATGGACGAAATAGGCCTGATGGTGAAGAACATCAACGAGAAAGGATTCGTAAGTTTCGTAAAGATCGGCGGGATAGACGACCGGATACTGCTCAGCAAAAGGGTCCGCATAAAAGGAAAGAGAGGAGACGTTGCCAAACTAATCGCGCCCACGTTGGCCGCGTGAAGTTTCGAGGCAAGCATAAAACTTAAAAACAATGCTGATTTTAAAATACTTTTCATGTCAACCTTCCTTTAGGACAATATTATTTGCCGGATGTGTATTCCGCCAAGAATTTGGTTTTGGTCTCTTTGAAGTTGTCATTTTTCAAAGATTCTCTGATTTTGGAGAGTAATCTTATCATAAAATAAATGTTATGTAAAGATAAAAGCCGTAGGCCGAGTATCTCCTGAGCCCTGAACAGGTGGTTCAGATAGCGCCCTTGAATATCCTTTGCAGGTGGGGCAATCGCACTCAGGATCAAGCGGCCTGAAGTCTTTTATATAATCGGCGTTTTTAATGTTTACCTTGCCTTTTGACGTGAACGCCTGGCCGTTCCTGCCCGTTTCTGGTAGGAGTAATGAAGTTAATTTGATCCCGCGTTCAA